>CAYLOH010000022.1:0-28842 GCA_964385255.1 uncultured Rubrivirga sp.
TTCATGCGCTGGCTCATCTCTCCTAGACGGCATCCGTGAGTCGGGTGATCCGCTGAGCGGAAAGCACGATGGTGAAGCTGACCAACAACAAGATGGCAGCCAGAGCGTTGATCTCCGGGGTCACGCCGAAGCGGACCGAGGAGTAAATGACGATCGGCAGTGTGGGGGTAGCGGGACCATTGGTGAAGTAGGCGATGACGAATTCATCCAGACTCAGGGTGAAGACGAGCAACGCGCCGGCGATGATGCCCGGCGTGAGATTGGGCAAAGTGATCTTCAGGAAGGTGGTGGTTGCCCCGGCGCCGAGGTCGCGACTCGCCTCTTCCAGGCTCGGATCGGACTGGCTCAGTCGGGCGATGACGACGGCGGCGACGAATGCCATGCCGAACACCACATGGCTGAGCAACACCGAGAACAGACTCAGCGTGACGCCGACTAGGGAGAAGAACGCGAGCAGGCCGATCGCTAGTGCCAGGTCAGGGATGATCGCGGGCGCCAGGGAATAAGCCTCGACGATCGCGGATCGGAAGTAGCGGGCGACGCCGATTGCGAGCAGGGTGCCCAGGATGGTTGCGAGGACGGTCGCGCTGAGCGCCACGATCATCGTGTTGATGAAGCCTTCGCGGATTAACTCGTTGCTCGCGAGTTCGCCGTACCAGCGGGTAGAGAAGCCCTGCCAGACGAAGGGTGTCTTGCTGGCATTGAAGCTCATCACCACCAGTACGGCGATCGGGATGTACAGGAATGCGTACGTGGCTATCAGCGGCGCGCGGAGCCAGCCGATTGCCGACTTCCTCTTCACGGATACCTCAGACACGGGCGGCCTGCTTACCGTTGATGCGGCGAGAGATCGCCGCCTGAATCGCGAAGAGGACGACGAGCAATGCGATGACGAACAGCGCGATGACCGAACCGAAAGGCCAGTCGCGCGCTTCCAGGAACTGATCGCGAATCAGATTGCCCACCATCACGGTCTTGCCGCCGCCGAGCAATTCGGGGACCACGAAGTTACCCAGGCTCGGCACGAAAACGAAGATCGCTCCGATCATGACTCCGGGCAAGGTGAGCGGAAGTGTGACGTCGAAGAAGGTGCGAACACGACTAGCGCCTAGGTTGCTCGCGGCTTCCAGGAGTTGGCGATCGAGACGTTCGATCGAGGCGTACACCGGAAGCACCACCAGCGGCAGGTAGGCGTAGAGCAGTCCGATGATCACCGCGCCGGGTGTGTAGAGCAGGCCGATGGGTGCTCCGATGATCCCCATGTTCACCAGCGATGAGTTCACCGGCCCTTCGGAGTTGAGCAGGATGATCCAGGCGTAGGTTCGGATGAGGAAGTTCGTCCAGAACGGCAAGACCACCATGACCAGTGCCACGGTCCGCCACTTGGGCGAGAGTCGGGTGATCGCGTACGCGGTGGGGTAGCCGATCAGCAGAGCCAGGATCGTCGTGATGCCGGCGATGAGTACCGAGGTGCCGAAGACCTTCAGGTACACCGGTTCGAAGAGTCTGCCGTAGTTGTCGAGGGTGAACTCCCAGACGATGCCGCCGAAGCGACCGCGGGTGAAGAAGGAATAGACGACGATCAGCAACAACGGGATCGTCATGAACGCCGTGATGTAGAGAAGGCCCGGACCGGCGAAAACCCACCTCGGACCACGCGCGCTCAGGGCGCGATGCCGGGTGGCATCGCGCCCTGAGGCGTTCGACGATCGCGTCGTCGTTGTCGGTGTTGCCATCGACTAACTGGACGTGACCTCGGTTGCGATCTCGGTGTAGAGCGGGCCGGCCTCACCCAGGTCGACCAGCGATTCACCCTTCAGCAACTGTGCCGGCGTTACGCCCAGCGGTGGGAACGACTCGGCCAGCGCCGGCCCGATGAGTTCCACAGCCGCCTTGTTCGGCACGTTGTACAGGATGTTCTCCGCCACCCAGGCGTGGTTGGCCGGGTCGAGGATGTAATTGATGTAGGCGTGCGCGGCCTCCTTGTTCTTGGAGGTCTTCAAGATGACCATGGTGTCCGCCCACAGGTCCGATCCCTCTTGGGGAACGACGAACTTGATGTTCGGATCCTCCGCGGTGCCGTAGTTGCACCAGCCATCCCATGCGACGACCATCGTGGCCTCGCCGCTGACGAGGCGGGAGTAGAAGGTGGTGTCGTCGTAGGCCAGCAGATTCGGCTTCGCCGCGATCAGCTTCTCCTTGACCTGCTGCATCTCGCCCTCATCGGTCGTGTTCGCCGAGAAGCCGAGCGCCTTCTGCGCCGGAAGCATCAGCCAACGCTCGGTCGCCAACGCGGTGACCTTGCCCTTGTTCTCGTCGCTGGGCTCGAGGATGGCGTTCCAGCTCGTGGGCTCATCCACGAGGTCGCTGCGGTAGCAGATGCCGGTAGTGCCCCAGGCATAAGGAACCGAGAACTTGTTGCCCGGGTCGTAGGACAGCTCCTGCGCCTCGGGGTACAGGTTCGCCAGATTCGGTACGAAGTCCGGGTTGATCTGCTCGACCAGACCGGCCTCGTTGAGTGCTTGGGCGAACTGACCGGAGACGAAGGCGACGTCGATGCCGGAATCGCCGCCAGCAGTCAACTTCGCCATGATCTCCTCGTTCGTGGCGTGGTTGGTGATGGTTAAGGGCGTCCCCAGTTCGGCTTCGACCTTCTCCGCCATGTCCTCCGGGTAGTAGCCGGCCCAGTTGGACACGGTCAGCGTCTGCTGCGACAGATCGGCGTTCGGATCGAGCTCCGAACTCCCCTCGTCGCCTCCCCCGCACGCTGACAGCACCAGCGCTGCGGCCACGGAGCCGGCGACGGCCAGCCCGGCCTTGCTGATGTTCCGATGCATGCATAACTCCTTTGCTCGCCCGTCGGTGCGGGACCCTGCATTTCGATTCAGCCTATGGAACATCACATGACAGCCGGATTTCCAGAGTTTGTCGGTTTTGTTGAATCTCAATTCAATTACTTCTAGGGTGCACGCGTGGGGCGACGGACAAAGGCCGACCTGATCGCCGCTGCTCAGCGGGCCATCGCCGAGCACGGGACCGGCGTCCGTTTGAACCAGATCGCCGATGCTGCCGGCGTGACCTCCGGCGCGGTCCTCTATCACTACCCGAACGTGGACCAGTTGCTCGTCGAGGCCAACCAGGCGGGCATGGAGCGGTTCTACAACCAAAGGCTCGAGGCTGTGGCCGAGGTCGAGGACCCGGCCGATCGACTCCGGGTGCTCATCGAACTCGGGGTTCCGCAGGGACCGGATGACGAGGGCGTGCGGTTGCTGTGCTCACTGGGCGGTGAAGCCGCGCGGAACACCGTGTACGCGCTATTGCTCACCAGCTTGTACGACCGCCAGGTGGGAATGTACGGCTCAGTGCTGGAGTTGGGTGCGGCTCTCGGGGTGTTCTCGCTGACCCAACCACCGCAGACGATCGCCCGTAACGTGGTGGCGCTCGAAGATGCCTACGGTTATCGCATCATGGCCAAGCACCCCACGTTGGACTACGCCACGGCGGTCGAATTGATCTTGGACTATGCGCGCATGGCAACAGGCCATCCGCTTACCGGTGAAGGTTCCGCTACGAAGGAAGGGCAACGCTGATGACCGAACGGCTCACGATCCTGTTCTGGCCGGAATCCGCTTATGGGCCCACGAACCAGTGCATCGGTATCGGCAAGGTGCTGCTCGACCGTGGGCATCGCGTGGTCTTCGCGGCCGAGTCCTCCTGGAAGGGACGGCTCGCGCCGCTTGGGTTCGAGGAGGAGCTCGTGGATCTCGCGCCTCCGGCCGAGGATGCCGGTGATGGTGCCGAGGAGGATGCCGGCGCATTCTGGAAAGAGTTCATCCGCGAGACCGCGCCGGAGTTCCGTAAGCCGACCATCGAGCAGTTGACCACCTTCATCCAGCCCACGTTCCAGGCGCTCATCGACGGTGCTGTGTACTGCGAGCCGCGCTTGCGGGAGATCATTCAGAAGGTCAAGCCCGATGTGATCGTCGAGGACAACGTGCTGTGTTTCCCGGCGACGGTCACCGCGGACGCACCGTTCGTTCGGATCGTGTCCTGCAATCCGCTCGAAGTGAAGGGCCCAGGCATTGCGCCGACCTTCTCGGGGTACCCGCAGGCGGATTCCTCGGGTTGGGCAACCTTCCGGGCCGAGTACGAGAAGACCCACCGGGATATGTGGAACACGTTCAACGACTTCGTGATCGCCTCGGGCGCTCCCGCTCTGCCGGACCTGGAGTTCATCCACGTATCCGATAAGGCGAATCTGTACGTGTATCCGCAGGAGGCCGACTACGTAGCGGAGCGACCTTTGGACTCGACATGGACGCGAATGGATTCCTCCGTTCGAACCACCGACGAGCCCTATGAGATCCCCGCAGCGGTGGCGAATCGCCCCGAAGGTTCAGCGCTCATCTACCTATCCCTAGGTTCACTGGGGAGTGCGGATGTGGGTCTGATGAAGCGCCTGATCGAGGTCCTGGGACGTACCCCGCACCGGTACATCGTCTCCAAGGGCCCGCAGCACAGCGAATACGAACTCGCGGACAACATGGTCGGTGCCGAATTCGTTCCCCAGACTCGCATCATCCCCGAGGTGGATCTGGTCATCACGCATGGCGGAAACAACACCACGACCGAGTCCTTGCATTTCGGTAAGCCGATGATCGTGCTCCCGCTCTTCTGGGATCAGTACGACAACGCGCAGCGCGTGGATGAACTCGGCTTCGGCAAGAGGCTGGCCACGTATGCATTCACCGACCAAGAGATGTTCGACGCGCTGGATGCGCTTCTCGGTGATGAAGAACTTCGTGCACGCATGGCCGAGATGGGCAAGGAGATCCAGTCGCGAAAGGGTCTAGTCGTCGGCGCGGACGTCATCGAGCGCGTAGCACGCGAGTATTCGGAAACGAAGTGACGTAGTGACCAAGATCAACGCGGAACTCTCGGCGTGATCCGCAGGTGATCGATCCACGGACCCGCGCGGCCATCGAGGCTGTGCCCGTGCCAGCCCTGCTACCCCCGCGCAGGCAGGCACGAGCCGAATCCCTCGATGGCCGCGCGGCCATTGTGGACGCTCTGAACCTCGGCGCAACCGCAAACGGCGGCATTGCTTGGATCCTCGTGCTGCGTGTCGAGACTGCATCGGGGTCGCGTGATGTGGTCGTCCCGGGTGTGATGCGTGATTCAGCGTTCGTTCGTGACCCGAGTGTTGCGGCAAATTTGCGATCGGGAATTTTCGACGATTTCACCGTGGAAGTTTTCGGAGAGGACATCCCCGCGGGTCCGGTGCGGGTGGTCGATGTCGATCAAAGCAACGACTCGGTGGTGATGGGGTCCGAGCTCTCGGCCGTCATGGTCAAGTGGCAGGTCGATGCGGTCGAATCCCCAGCGCCGAGGCGCCTCATGTCGCTTGCGGGCACCGGAATCACGCCGGATGTTCGGGCGATCGTCCGCTGGCGAGATGGCGATGGCATCGAGCGCACGGTGTTGACTGCAGCGAACTACCTTCCCGGTGCCGAGGACGGTTGGACGTGGGCGGTCGATCTCGTCCGGCAACATGCGCTCGGCGCGAGTGTCGATGCGATCGAACCGTTCGCGGTGTTGGGTGAGATGACCGCGCGAATGCACGTGGCGTTCATCGGGAGCCACTCCGACGGCGTCGATCAGTGGGACCGGCGTGCGATGTCGGAGTTACACGAGTCGTGCCGCGCGGATCTCGATGAGGCAGTACGCCTGATCGACGGAGAGGAGGGAGTGCGTCTGCGCGCCCGCCAATCGGCGATCGCGCAGCAGATGGACACCCTTGCCGGCATCGACTCCACACCGATCATCGACATCCACGGCGATTTCCACATCGGCCAGGTGCTGCGCTTCGATGACGACGGCAGGACCCGCTACGCATTCGTGGACTTCGACGGGAATCCGGTCTTGGCTCCGGATCAACGCAAGCTTCGCCAGCCAGCGGCGCGGGATGTTGCGGGAATGCTCGCATCGATCGATCACATCGCGCGTGTGGTGAATTACCGAACCGAAGGTCTGGATCCGCGCCCCGCCGCAATCTGGGTTCCGCATGCGCAAGACGCATTCTTGGCCGCGTATCAATCGACACTCACGGCAGCGGGTCGTCGCTCCGTTCTCGATGATCGATTGATCAGACCACTGATCGTGGATCAGGAATGCCGTGAGTTCGTCTACTCCGCTCGACATCTGCCCCACTGGCGGTACGTTCCCGATGCAGTGCTCACCGAGATGTTCCCCGAGCAAGGAGATGGCTAGTGGATCCGAACCTGTTCGGCCGCGACATCGAGCGCACACCCGAGACCCTGCGCGAACTCGCAGCGTCGCTTCGGTCCGCCAATCCGTGGACGGACCTGCTCGCGGGGTTCGGCGAAGGACGCCGCCTGGTGCTCGTGGGTATGGGCTCCTCGCACTTCGCGAACTGCGTCCTCGCCGCGCGCCTTCAGGCCTCGGGCGTGAACGCCTACGCGGTCCTGGCAAGCGCCGATCCGCTGCCCCTGGTCGAATCCCAGGACGTTGTCATCGCGGTGTCGGCGAGCGGTGGCTCGGTGGAGACGATCAACGCCATCCGCCAGTACTCGGGTAGGTGTTCGACGATCGCGGTGACGAACACCGAGAACTCGGAGATCGAAGCAGCGTGCGATGCGCACGTGCCGATGCTCGCCGGCTTGGAGATCGGCGGAGTGGCATGCCGTTCCTTCGCCCACACACTGGGATTGCATCTCGCGCTCGAACAGGTGGTTGCGCAGGGTGTGGATGCGCCCATCATGATCGAGGCGGCCGCCGATGCGATCGCCGACCTGCTGGATCGACGCAACGAGTGGATCGGACCGCTGACGTCGCTGCTGCTGGGGCCTGATGGGACTGCGTTCGTCGCACCCGCCCGTCGTCTCTCCAGTGCGCAACAGAGCGCACTCATGGTGCGCGAAGGACCACGGCTCCCCGCCATCGCCTGCGAGACCGGTGACTGGTCCCACATCGACGTCTATTTGACCAAGACGACCGACTACCGCATGTTGCTGTTCTCCGGTTCCGCGTGGGAAGCCCAACTCCTGGACTGGTGTCGGCAACGCGAGTCGACCGTGGTCGTGGTCGGCGGCGAAGCAGACGGTGCTGCCTACACACTGCGATACCGCCATGACGATGTCGATGACGTCCGGCTGATCGCCGAACCCGTCATCGCCGAGTGGCTTGCGCATGTTGTGTGGGCGGGTGTGTCGTCGTAAGCCTGCGCAGAGAAATCGTCACTACCCTCGTGTCATGAGCGAGCAAACGGCTGTGAGCCCACGACCTTCCAAGATCTTGATGCTGCTGACCTATGTGATCGGCGGCATCGGGTACTTCGTCGGAATCTTCACGCTCCAGCAGGATCCACCGTCGCTATCGGTCGCCGGATTGCTCGCGGTGACGGTGACCGGGGTTCTCTCCTTCATTCGACACGCGATCTACAACCGATCCGATGCGGTGAATGGCGGTTGGGATTACGGGCAGCGCAACAATTTCCAGATCGAAGTGGGACTGGCCAATCTCGCCTGGGGTGTATTCGCCCTGTTGACGGTCATCTTCGACTGGGGGCTGATCGCGATGTCGTCGTCGTTCTTGATCAGTGGCCTGTACTTCGCCTTCGTTGCCGTCTTCGTGATCGTCACACCCGACGCACGCCAACGGAAGATCGGTCCCATCATCGGAATCAGTGTGTGGGGAGCGATGATGATCGTGATGGGTGGGTTCGGTTTGGCGGCCGCGCTGGGAAGTTGAGCGTCGTATGTCAGATCCACGTGGGTAGCCACATGCGTAGCCGCCAGGCGTCGTAGGGGATGACCTCCGCGGTCCAGATCGGATAGAACCACCAGGCCGCTGCCACCACCGCGAATAGATATCCGCCGATGATCGCGGCGGGAACCCAGCTCGGACGTTTGTCGAGGCTGCGCGCGATCGCTCCCAAGGTCAACGCGACCGCCATGACGACGAACGGCACGTAGACCACGGTGTAGAAGGTGAAGATCGTCCGGTCCAGATACAGCAGCCACGGCAACCAACCGGCGGCGATTCCGACCAGCACCGCCCCCGAACGCCAATCGCGCGCGGCGATCCAGCGCCACAACTGGTAGGGGACCGCCAGTACCGCCGCCCACCAGATGATCGGATTCCCGACGGCGAGAACTGTGCTCGCGCACCGGTCCGCACCACAGCCCATGGGCGACTCGTAGTAGAAGGACGTAGGTCGAGTCATGAATGGCCAGGACAAAGGATTGCTCGCGTAGTTGTGCTCGGCGTCGAGATTCGTATGGAAGTTCCACATCTCCGAGTGGTAGTGCCACAGTGATCGGAGCGGATCGGGGACTATCGAGTCACCTTGATCGGCAGCCCAGTTTCGACTCCAGCCGGTCGAGGTGGCGAACCAGCCGGTCCAGGTGAGCAGATAGACACCGGTGCCGACGACGATCGTGGAAGCCGCGGCGAGCGGGAGGTCGCGTACCAGCGCAGACGACCATGGATGGTCGACGCCGATGGCTCGTCTCAACAGCGCGTCCCACACCAAGGACATCACCATGAATGCGGCGAGGAAGTACAGCCCCGACCATTTGGTGCCGATGGCCAACGCGAGTGCGGCTATCGCGGCTATCCGCCATGGGCGGATGCCCAGGTGTGGTCCGAGGCCATCGGCTACCCGATCGACTCCCAGCATTCGGATTCGATCGGCCACCCGTTGTCGGGTTCTGTCTCGGTCGATCAATAGCAGCCCGAAACCGACTAGCACCCAGAACCCCACAACCACATCGAGAAGCGCGGTGCGACTCAGCACGATGTGGATGCCGTCCAGTGCCAGGAGCAAGCCAGCGATGGTGCCGAGCACATCCGATCGGGTGAGTCGGCGGACGATTCGTGCGGTGATGATCACCGCCAGCACTCCGATCACCGCGACGGCTATTCGCCATCCGAAAGGCGTAACCCCGAAGAGGTACTCCCCGAAGGCGATCGTCCACTTTCCTACCGGTGGGTGCACGATGAACGCTGGTTCGCCACTGAAGGCCTCGACGGTGCGCCAGTCGGTACCGGCCAGCATCATCAGCTCTTTGTGGTCTTCGACCTCGTCGATCTCCACTCCGAATCGCAACAGCGACCATGCGTCCTTGGCGTAATAGGTCTCGTCGAAGACCACCGCGTTCGGTCGACCCAACTCGTAGATCCGCGTCAACGCTGCGAGTGCTCCGACGCCGAGTGGGCCTATCCACCCGCGGATGCCGTGCGAGGGCATCGGCGGTGCGAGTCTGTCGGGGAGGGTGGCGAGGCTGCGGTCCGGTGCACTCGGTTCGGGTGCGTCGGCGGGCACGGCCTCATCGTAGGTGCGACAGGATGGTCAGGTGACCGGTCACGAGGAAGCAGGGCTGATATTGCTCGCTGCTACTCCGTTGGGTAACGCCGACGATGCGTCTGCTCGCCTGGTGGCTGCGCTGGGCGACTGCGATGTCGTCGCCGCAGAGGACACCCGCAAACTGCGCGCACTCACCTCGCGACTGGGGATTGAACCGCGGGGGCAGATCCTGTCCTTCTATGAAGGCAACGAATCGGCGCGAGTACCGGAGTTGATCGAGCGAGCACGCGGCGGTGCCCGGGTGCTCGTGGTGACCGACGCAGGCATGCCCTCGGTCAGTGACCCGGGCTTCAGGTTGGTGCGCGAGGCGAATGAGGCGGGCATCCCGGTGAGTTGCCTGCCCGGGCCGTCCGCGGCGCTTGCCGCGCTCGTGCTGTCGGGGTTGCCGGTGGCGAGATTCGCCTTCGAGGGGTTCCTACCGCGCAAGCAGGGGGAACGTCGTCGTCGTTTGGACTCATTGGCCGTGGAAGAGCGCACCATGGTGTTCTTCGAGGCACCACATCGTCTCGAGGCGTCGCTGGCCGACATGGTGCAGGCGTTCGGGGGCAGTCGCCAAGCGGCGGTGTGCCGCGAATTGACGAAGGTGCACGAAGAAGTGATTCGAGGCCCCCTCTCGCAGTTGCACGCATGGGCCGGCGGTGACGTGCGCGGTGAGATCACCGTCGTCGTGGATGGCGCATCCAGCGAGGATCGTCGAAGCGCGGTGGGATTGACGACGGATGAGCAGATTGCCGCTGCGGTCGCGGCATCGATGGCGCAGGGGCAATCGCGGAAGGATGCGGTGGCTCAGGTGGCTGTCGAGGCAGGTTTGCCCAAACGTCGGGTGTACGACGCTTCCTTGCGGGTGAAGCCCGGCTCCTAGGATCGGGGCATGTCCGCGCCCGGCGAGAAGGCCTATTACGTCACCACGCCTATCTATTACGTGAATGATGCGCCGCACATCGGGCACGCGTACACGACCACGGCTGGTGATTTCCTGACTCGCTGGCACCGGCAGCGCGGGGAGAGTGTCTGGTACCTGACCGGGGTGGACGAACACGGCACCAAGGTGCAGCGCGCGGCGGATGCGGGGGGAGTCGCGCCGCAGCAGTGGGTGGACCGACTCGTCGCCGAAGCATGGTTGCCGGTGCTGGAAACAGTGGACGCGGCCAATGACGACTTCATCCGCACTACCCAGGTTCGCCACGTGGACCGGGTGCAGCGGTTCTGGGAAAAGGTCCGCGATAACGGCTTCGTGTATTCGGCGCCTTATGAAGGCCCGTACTGCGTGGGGTGCGAAGAGTTCAAACTCCCCGGCGACCTCGTCGACGGCACGGGCGAATTCGCTGGGCAGTTGGTGTGCCCGGTGCACGGTCGTCCGGCCGAGGAATTGCGCGAGGAGAACTGGTTCTTCCGACTCTCCGCCTTCGGGGATCGCCTCATCGAGCACTACGAGGCGCACCCGCACGCCGTGCGTCCGCAAAGTGCCTACAACGAGGTGATGGCGTTCTTGCGGCAGGGGCTCGTGGACATCTCCATGTCGCGTTCGAGCGTGGACTGGGGAATCCCGTTGCCGTGGGATCCCGAGCAGGTCGTGTATGTGTGGTTCGACGCCCTCTTGAACTACGCAACCGCGGTGGGCTACGGCTCCGAACCGGGCACCGACGAAGCCGCAAAGTACGCCACTACCTGGCCGGCGGACGTGCACCTGGTGGGCAAGGACATCCTGCGCTTCCATGCCGTCTACTGGCCTGCGATGTTGCTCGCAGCCGAACAACCACTACCCAAGCAGGTGTTCGCACACGGCTGGTTGCTGGTGGGCGGGGAGAAGATGAGCAAGTCCAAGCTCACCGGTATCGCACCGGAGCAGATCATCGATCACTTCGGATCGGACGCATTCCGTTACTACTTCCTGCGCGCGATCAACTTCGGCCAGGACGGATCGTTCTCCTGGGAGGACATGGCAGCGCGCTACACCTCCGAATTGGCCAACGGTCTGGGGAACCTGGCGTCGCGGGCAACCGCGATGGTCGGGCGCTACCGCGATGGCGTGCTTCCCGAGCCCGGTCCGCTCACACCCGCCGAGGATGCAGTGGTGGAGCGTTTGGCGAGTGCGGCCACGACTGCCGATCGCGCGATGGACGAACTCGATTTCGCATCTGCGATCGGCGAGATTCGAGGCGTGGTGGAACTGGTCAACCAGTACGTGACGGAGGTTGAACCGTGGGTGCTCGCCAAGGATGAGGCGAATGCAGAGCGGTTGGACACGGTTCTGTACACGATGTGCGAAGTGCTGCGTGCCATCGCCGTGCTCTACAACCCGCTGATGCCCAAGGCGATGTCGAGTCTGTGGGAACAACTCGGTGCCCACGAAGGGCTCGGTGATCTCGGGGCGCAGCGCATCGGTGATGTTGGTCGCTGGGGGCAACTTCCCGCAGGAACGCACGTGACGAAGGGGGATTCGCTCTTCCCGCGGCTACCCGACGACGTCCCCGAGGCGTGAGCGTGGGCCGCGCCGACGAATGGCCGCAGGCACCGGAGTCATTGCCTCGACCGGTGATCGACTCGCACACCCATCTGGACGTTCATGATCGCTCCTTGCATGGTGACGTTGCCCCGGATGCGGACGAACTCTTGCGCCGCGCAGCCGACGTTGGCGTCCCCAAGGTCGTCCAGATCGGATGCGACGTCGAGTCCGCGGAATGGTCGGTTCCCTTCGCGCACACGCACCCGAACGTGGCAGTCGGTGTGGCGCTCCACCCGAATGATGCCGCTCGCATCGGGGTGCACCAGGGGCGTCAAGGTTTGGAGCGGGCCTGGGCGCGTATCTCGGAGTTGGCGCGTGACGACGTGGTCAAGGCCGTGGGCGAAACCGGCCTGGACTACTTCCGCACCCCGGAGGCCGATGGGCAAGCGTTCCAACACGAGTCCTTCCGTTGGCACATCGAACTGGCGAAAGACCTCGACAAGACTTTGGTCATCCACGATCGTGACTCCCACGACGACGTGATCTCGGTTCTGCTGGAACAGGGCGCGCCCGAGCGTGTCGTGTTCCACTGCTTCTCCGGAGATGCGGCGATGGCACGGATCTGCGCCGAGCACGGCTGGTTCATGTCCTTCGCAGGGGTGGTCACCTTCGGCAGCGCCGACGACTTGCGTGCTGCGCTGCGCGTTGCCCCCGAGGAGCTGCTTCTGGTGGAAACCGACGCTCCGTATTTGACTCCGAAACCGCACCGGGGTCGGGTGAACGCTACCTACCTGATGCCGTGGACGGTTCGCTGCATGGCGGATGAGCGGGGCATGGATGTCGCAGAGTTGTGCGATCGACTCACCGCCAACACCCACCGCGCATTCGGGCATTGGTGAGCGCATTGCTGGGTGCGGCCGATGTGCGGCGCATCGCGCAGGAAATGGATGTTCGACCCACCAAGAAGTGGGGTCAGAACTTCGTCATCGACCCCAACACGGTGCGCCGAATCGTGCGCGTGGCAGATGTGAGCGCGGATGATGTGGTGCTGGAGGTCGGACCGGGCATCGGCAGTTTGACGCTGGCCCTGCTCGAGACCGGCGCGCGCGTCGTGGCCGTGGAAATCGATCCACGGTTGGCTGGTCGGTTACCGACCACAGTGGCCGAGTTCGCACCCGAAGCCGTCGATCGAGTGCACGTGCTGTGCGCTGACGCGATGGAGGTACGTGAGCTGCCCATCGAGCCCACCACATTGGTGGCGAACCTGCCGTACAACGTCGCGGTCCCGGTCGTGCTCCACACCCTCGCGTCGTTCCCGTCGATCCAGCGCGCGTTGGTCATGGTGCAGCGCGAGGTGGCCGATCGACTGTGCGCCGAGCCTGGCTCGCGGACGTACGG
Organism: uncultured Rubrivirga sp.; assembly: GCA_964385255.1. GTDB lineage: Bacteria > Actinomycetota > Actinomycetes > S36-B12 > S36-B12 > S36-B12. Next base: position 13,233 of record CAYLOH010000022.1, read on the forward strand.
CGTTCCCAGCGTGAAGGCACGGTGGTTCGGGGACGTTCGCTATGCCGGTGACGTGGGGCGCACCGTCTTCTGGCCGGCACCCAACGTGGACTCCGGGCTGGTGTCCATCATCCGCCGAGATGAGCCGACGGGTGTGGATCGATCCGCCGTGTTCGCAACCGTCGACGCCGCGTTCGCTCAACGACGCAAACAGCTGCGTTCGGCGCTTAGCGGGCATATTCCCGGACGGGTGGACGAGGTGCTAGCCATGGCGGGGGTGGATCCCAGCGCTCGCGGTGAGCAACTCGAGGTTGCGGACTTCGTCTCGATCACTCGTGCCCTCGCTCAGGCCTCGACGTAATCTGTCGTGGTGTCCGTCGTCGTTCGCTCACCGGCCAAGGTCAACGTCCAGTTGTCCGTCGGCCCGGTACGCGACGATGGGTATCACGAACTGGTGAGCGTGTTCCAAGCACTCTCCCTCGAGGATGTGATCACCGCGTCGGATGGTCACGGCATCACCGTGACTATGGCGGGCGAAGGGTCGGAATCTTTGCCCGCTGACCCATCCAATCTGGCGTATCGAGCGGCGTCTCTACTGGCAGAGCACGTGGGCATCGAACCTCATGTGACGTTGCACATCGATAAGTCGATTCCCATCGCGGGGGGCATGGCTGGGGGAAGTGCGGACGCGGCCGGCACCTTGGTCGCGTGCGACGCACTGTGGAGCACCGGGCTGTCGCGGGAGGAGCTCGCCGAATTGGGTGCACGTCTGGGATCGGATGTCCCCTTCGCGCTGTATGGCGGCAACGCGATCGGACGCGGTCGCGGCGAGGAGATAACCCCGGTACTGGGCAAGGGGCGATTCCATTGGGTGCTGGCACTGGCGGATCAGGGCTTGTCTACCCCCGAGGTTTATCGGCGCTGCGATGAGTTGCGGGAAGGTCAGGAGATCGGCGAACCACACGCCTTCGACGACGTCCTGCAAGCTCTGCGTTCGGGTGACGCGCACCAACTCGCCGCAGCCGTGCACAACGATCTCCAACCGGCGGCGCTGTCCCTTCGACCATCGTTGCGACGTCTCCTGGATGCAGGAGTGGAGTACGGGGCGCTAGCCGGTCTGGTTTCGGGTAGCGGACCGACGTGTGCGTTCCTCGCCCGTGATGACGAACACGCTCTGGACGTGGCGGTGGCCCTCACGGCGATCGGGGTGTGTCGAACAGTGAAGCGGGCTTACGGCCCCGCGCCGGGAGCCAAGATCATCGAATCGTGAACTGACCCATCAAGGCCTTGAGCAGTTCGGCCAGTTCGGCGCGTTCACCGGTGCTCAACGACTCCAGCAACGCATGTTCGCGTGAGAGTAGATCGGCGAAGGCTCCGTCGACGGTCCGCTTGCCGGATTCGGTGAGGAGTACGCGCACTCCGCGGCGGTCGTCAGGGTCGGGTGCGCGCGAAACCAGCCCGCGCGCGGCGAGGCGATCGACCCGGTTGGTCATCGTGCCGCTGGTGACCAACGTTTGGGTCGCGAGTTGGCCGGGGGAGAGTGCATACGGGTCGCCGGCGCGCCGCAGTGCGGCGAGTACGTCGAATTCCCAGCCGTCGAGATCGTGCAAGGCGAATGCTTCGGCACGCGCCTGGTCGAGAAGGCGGGCCAAGCGGGTTACCCGGGACAGGACTGCCAGAGGTTGGACATCGAGGTCGGGACGCTCTCGGTGCCACGCCTCGACGATGAGGTCGACGTCGTCTGCTGGCACCCCGGAATCGTAGATCAAGAATCTCGATATCAAGATTCTCGATCAGCGACGCTTCTGTGCCGCCTTACCGACCGTCCGGAGTCCGGGTTTGGGTTCGAGGTGCTCCAGACCGTTCCACGCGAGGTTCACAAGGTGCGCGACCACGTCTTCCTTGCCGGGTTTGCGAACGTCCAACCACCACTGTCCGGTGAGGGCGACCATGCCGACCAAGGCCTGGGAATACACACCGGCGTACTTGGTGCTGATGTCGTGACTGTCGAATTCGCGCGCGAGTAGGTGCTCGACCTGGGCCGCGATGTCCACGATCAAGCTCGCGAAGGAACCACTGGACTGCGAAACCGGAGAATCGCGCACCAGGATGCGAAAACCCTGGGGGTTGGTCTCGATGTAGTCGAACAGCGCCATGCCCGCTTGTTCCAAGAGTGCGCGCGCCGAGCCCGCGGTGAGCGCGTCGGATATCGAGTGCAGCAAATCATTCATTTCCCGATCCACGACGACGGCGTACAGCCCCTCCTTGCCACCGAAGTGTTCGTACACCACGGGTTTGGAGACGCCGGCCTTCGCGGCGATTTCCTCGACGCTGACCGCTTCGAAACCCTTGTCCGCGAACAGCGAACGACCAACGTCCAGCAGTTGCTCACGCCGCTCGTGGCCCGTCATGCGCACCTTCGAGCGAGCAGTGTTCGCCCGCCGACCAGAACGCGCGGCCGCACGAGTGGAGCGCGTGACGGCGGTGCTCAGGTCGACGACGGTGCCGTCGAGGGCCGCATTGGCAGCCTCATCCGCAGCGCCCGCTGCTTCGGTGGGTAGCGGTGTCACGCCTGGGTGGTTTCGAGCTCGACCGCGGGGTTGTAGCCACGCAGCCGTGGCGCCATCGAGGGATCGACGAGCTTCTTGGCGAGCCGCTCGGGTTTGGGCCAGCGGACATCGGTCGCGAGGTTGAGTTGTTCGAGGATGCGGATCACGCGGGCGCTGGGATCGATCTGACCCTTCAGTACGCCGTGGCGTGCACACGTCGGATCTGCGTGGTGCAGGTTGTGCCACGACTCACCGAAGGACGGGATCGCCAACCAGTTGACGTTGCTGGACAGATCGCGACTCTTGAACGGGCGCTTACCGAACACATGGCAGATGGAGTTGATCGACCAGGTCACGTGGTGCACGAATGCCACGCGAACCACGCCTCCCCAGAACATGCCGGTGAGGAATCCGAGCCACGACCAGGTGATGAGACCACCGATGATGCCAGGCAGTAGGAACGTCATGACCACGATGAAGGGGAAGGACTTGTTGATGCGCTGGAGGTCTTTGTCGTCGCGGATATCGGGCGCGTATTGATCGACCGTCGCTTGCTCCTCGGAGAAAAGCCAGCCCATGTGTGCGAAGAGCAGGCCCTTGGCGATGGCCTTGCGCGAGGTGCCGAAGCGCCATGGAGAGTGCGGGTCTCCGATCTCGTCGGAGAACTTGTGGTGCTTGCGGTGGTCGGCGACCCACTGGTTGATCGACCCCTCGAGGGCGTAGGAGCCCATGATGGCCAGCGCGATCTTCACGGGACGGGGTGCCTTGAAGGAACCATGGGTGAAGTAGCGGTGGTAGCCGACCGTGATGCCGATGGCGGTCAGAGCCCAGAATCCGACGAACAGGCCCAGGTCGACCCAGGAGACCAAGCCCCAATAGATCATCGGGATCACGCCGAGCAGGGCGATCGTCGGTCCGATCACGAATATGCCGATGGTGATCTTCATCGGCGTACTCAGGAAGATCGCGTCGCCGTCGTCGACCTTCTCGAAGTCCTGCACCAGCGCCATGGGAAGCCTCTCCTGTAGAACCTACGGTTGCGTAAGTTACGGTAGCGTAACCCACAACCGAACGCCAGCGAATCCAGGAAGTCGGTGGGTTGCCGGAAACGTCCTAGGGTTAGGCACCGCGAAAGCGATCCCCGGTCGTCTAGTGGCAGGACAGCGGACTTTGAATCCGTCAACGGAGGTTCGAATCCTCCCCGGGGAGCCGTTAGACACGGCGTCTAACGCAGGGTTAGTGTGCGGTGAATCCCTGAGGAGGAACTCCATGCGCATGCCTGCGGCCGTCCTATCCATCATCGCCCTCGTCTCGTTCGGGCTTGTCAGCCCGGCGCAGGCATCACCCGCTGGCGTTGACCTGAGCGTGCACAACGGAGTGGTGGGTGTGGCCCAGTCGGTGTCCGCCACCGTGACGGACGTCAACGTCGGTGGCGGCTATGGAACTTTGTCCTTCACCGCGGGTGGCCAGAATCTGGGTACCGCCGATGTCGGTCTGCAAACGGGCGAGACCGGATCCGTCTCGTGGACTCCGTCCTCAGCCGGCGACAACGTCAACGTCTCCGTGACGTTCACCGGATCGGATGGTTCAACGCTGACCCAAAGCACCAACGTGCGCATATCCACGGTGAACACCCAGGCCTCGGTGGCAACCCCCGGCACGGCTGCGACATCGACCCAGGTCACGCTCAGCGCCACAGTCCGCGCACAGACGGGCTCGTATGTGCCCCAGGGCACCGTCACCTTCTACACAGGTGATGGTTCGACGATCGGCTCGTCGAACCTCGACGGCAACGGCAAAGCACAGATCGCCTACACAACCCCGGCGAATCCCGGAAACGTGAACATCTACGTCATCTACAACGGCGACGCCAACGCAAGTGCGTCCAAGAGAAGCGCAGCCGACACGCTGAAGGTGGTGCAGGGAACCCCCACCGTTTCGCTGGTCGCACCCCAAACCAACTACGCAGGATCACCGGTGCAATTGACCGCGAAGATCAATCCAGCCAGTGGCACCGGAACCGTCGCGTTCTCGGCGAATGGAACGAATCTCGGACAAGCCAACGTTGCGAACGGCGTCGCGACGATCACCTGGACACCTCCCTCGACCGGCAAGTTCACCCTCAAGGCGGTGTACAGCGGAGGCAATGGTGTTGCCGGGGGAACCGCGTCCAATGACGTGACGGTCAACGTTCCCTTGAAGCCCGATCAGATCACCGTCAACCCGGCAGGTGCTCCCGGCGCCTGGCCCGCGGGTTCCACCCAAGGGCTGGGCAATGGCCAACAGGTGCAACTCAACACCTCGAGTGCCTCCGGTGCTCCGGTCAGTTTGACCGTCACCCCGCCTTGTTCGTTGAACGGCAACACTTTGGTGGTGAACGGTGTCGGTGCACCGTGCACGCTGACGGCCTCGACCGCGGGAGGCAATGGCTTCGCGCCCGGTTCGGTCGTCTTCACCATCGCCCAGGGAGTGGGATCGCAGACGGCCACCGTGAACCCGGCTGCGGATGGCACCTACGCGAAGGGCAAGAAGCTCGTACTGGCCCCGGTGAACGCACGGACCAACCTCGGCAAGCCCATCACCTGGAAGGTCACCTCGGGTAAGGCGTCGTGCAAGGTCGTTCAAGCCGGGCGATCGTTCAAGGTGAACTTGGTCAAGACGGGCTCGTGCACCGTCCGGGGTTCGGCGCCTGCTGTCCCCGGTCAGTGGGGACCGTTCTCCATCACGCGCAACTACAACGTCCGCTAACGGGCAACCGAGGACAACTCGCCCGTTGCCGCACGTTCGGGCTGCGCGGGGTGATTGGATGACGCCGTGACCATCCGGCCATCCGTCGTCATCATTCTGGCGGCTGGCGAGGGCAAGCGGATGAAGTCCGCGGTGCCGAAGGTGCTGCATGAAGTGGCCGGTCGTTCCCTTCTGGGGCACGTCATCGAAGCGGCTGCCCATATCGAGCCCGAGCACGTGGTGGTGGTGATCGGTCACGGTCGGGAGCAAGTCGCGGCGCACGTGGCCGAAGTCGCACCCTGGGTACTCACGGTGGTGCAGGAAGAGCAGCGCGGCACCGGGCACGCGGTGCGCATCGCCCTGCACGATCTCGCCGCTCGAGGTGTGCAGTTGACGGGTCCGGTGGTGGTGGTCACCGGCGACACACCCTTACTGACAGGCGACACGCTTGCTGGCCTGATGGATGCTCATGCGGGCGCCTGCACAGTGCTCACCGCCCGCTTGTTCGATCCATCGGGGTACGGACGCATCGTGCGCAGCGGCGATGCGGTTACCGCGATCGTGGAAGAACGTGACGCAACCGTTGATCAGCGCTCGATCGACGAGATCAACTCGGGTATGTACGCCTTCGATGCGGTCTCCTTGGGGGAGAACATCGAGCGCCTGAACGCCGACAACGCCCAAGGCGAGGAATACCTGACTGACGTCATCGGTCTGATGACGGCCCGAGGTCTTCGAGTCGATGCGTTCATCGCCCCCGACCCCGACGACATCCGTGGCGTGAACGATCGATTGCAGTTGGCCGAGGCGGGGGCGATCATGCGAGATCGCATCAATGCCCGGTGGATGCGCGATGGCGTCACGATGGCCGATCCCACGTCGGTGTGGATCGATGTGGACGTGGAGATCGAACCCGACGTGACGGTGCTCCCGCAAACGGTCCTTCGAGGACCGACGGCCGTCGCCTCCGGTGCTCGCATCGGCCCCGGCACGACCTTGATCTCGTGCGAGGTGGGTGCCGATGCAGAAGTGATCCACGCCTGGGCCGAACTCGCCGTGATCGGGGACGGCGCCCACGTGGGGCCCTTCACCTACCTGCGCCCCGGTGCCCAGTTGGGTGCCGGCGCGAAGGCCGGGGCGTACGTCGAGATCAAGAACTCTCGGCTGGGCGAGGGCGCCAAGGTGCCGCATCTTTCCTACGTCGGCGATGCAGAGATCGGTGATGGCAGCAACATCGGGGCGGCCACTGTCTTCGTCAACTACGACGGCGAGACCAAACACCGCACGGTGGTGGGACGAGATGCACGCATCGGTAGCGATTCGATGTTGGTCGCCCCGGTCGAGATCGGCGACGGCGCGTACACGGCCGCAGGTTCAGTGATCACCGATGACGTCCCACCGGGTGCCATGGCGGTGGGGCGCGCCAAGCAGCGAAACATCGAGGGTTGGGTGGAACGGCGCCGACCCGACTCGACCTCGGCGGCAGCGGCGAGGGCGGCGAGGGAAGCCGAGCAGGTATCTGGAAGGGTTGCGCCCGACGAATCCGTCCAGGAGGAATGAGTGGCCGAGAAGTCCGTACCCACCCAGAAGCGCTTGGTGCTGCTCAGTGGGCGCTCGCACCCCGAGCTAGCCGAGTCGGTGGCGAGTGAACTTGGTGTGGACTTGTCGCCGACGTTGGCGTACGACTTCGCGAACGGTGAGATTTTCATCCGCTTCCGCGAATCCGTCCGCGGCACGGACGCGTTCGTCCTGCAAAGCCACACGACGCCGATCAACAAGTGGATCATGGAGCAGTTGATCATGATCGACGCGTTGAAGCGGGCATCGGCGAAACGAATCACGGTCATCGTGCCCTTCTACGGGTATGCCCGTCAGGACAAGAAGCACCGCGGTCGCGAGCCGATCTCCGCTCGTCTCATGGCCGATCTGTTCAAGGCGGCCGGCGCGGATCGACTGATGACCGTGGACTTGCACACGTCGCAGATCCAGGGCTTCTTCGATGGGCCGGTCGACCATCTCTTCGCGCTGCCTTTGCTCGCCGAACACGTCTCGTCCAGGGTGTCCCGGGACGAGATCACCGTGGTCTCGCCAGACGCCGGTCGCGTGCGGGTCGCCGAACGGTGGACCGATGTGCTCGGTGCGCCGCTGGCGATCATCCACAAGCGTCGCGACCCGGACGTCCCGAACCAAGTGCGCGTGTTCGAGGTGGTCGGTGATGTCAAGGATCGAGTGTGCGTGGTTGTCGACGACATGATCGACACCGGTGGAACGATCGTGAAGGCTGCAGAGACGCTGTTCGAGAACGGTGCCAAGGATGTGATCGTCGCCGCGACCCACGGCATCTTGAGCGACCCGGCCAAGGAGCGACTCCAGCAGTCCAGGATCTCCGAGGTCGTCGTCACCGACACGCTGCCGATTTCCGACGATCGCACTTTCGAGAAGCTGACGATCCTGTCCATCGCCCCGATCTTGGCCAAGGCGATCAACGAGGTATTCACCGATGGATCGGTCACCTCCATGTTCGAGCCGGCCATCGCCGACGAGGCCTCGTCGCACTAGCCAGCAGCGGCCTGGCTAGACTCTGGCCGTCCTCGGCGAGGGAGGCGCGCCGTCTTCGGAGCGCCGCCGTGATCGACGCGGGCGGCGAAGCGCCGCGCCGTCGGCCACGCCCCCGCGAGAACCACCGCACGATGAGAACACCGATGCCGAAGGAGCACCATGTCTAAGGTCGAGATCAACGCCGAGCCCCGTTCCGATTTCGGAAAGGGCGCAGCCCGGCGCCTGCGTCGATCCGGACTCATCCCCGCGGTCATCTACGGCTCGGGCATGGAGTTGACCCATGTGGCGATCCCCGAGCACGACATCAACCTCGCCCTGCGCAAGCCGCGTGTGGTGCTCAGCATCTCCTACGGTGGCAATGTCTTCTTGACCAAGCCGCGCGACGTGCAGCGCGATCCGGTCAAGCAGAACCTCGAACACATCGACTTGATCATCATCACCGAGCGCGAGGCTGCGATTCGCAGCACGTACGCCGACGCGGTCGCGAAGGCCGAAATCGCGGCGGCCGAAGCCGGGTACGACACCGCCTCGGTCATCCAGGCCCTCGAAGCAGCGATAGCCCGTGGCGAGGAACCGATGGCCGCTGTCGACCACGCGGTGGCCGACGTCAAGGCCAACGCACTGGAAATGGCGACGGCAGCCGCCGCCCGGGAAGCCGCACGCGAGGCATCTGCCGCCGAAGGCGGCACGTCGGCAGCGCCTGCGGCCGAGTAGGCCCGACTTCTTACCGCGGTGTCCGGTCCCTGGCTCATCGTCGGGCTGGGCAACCCCGGGCCCGCGTACGCCACCACGCGCCACAACATCGGCGCCATGCTCGTGCGGCAGTTGGCGTCCGATGCAGGGGTGAAGTTGTCGCGGCACAAGCGAGTGCTCGCGGAGATTGCCGAAACCCACGTCGGATTCCCCGGAGATAGAGAGCCGATCGTCTTGTGCGCACCGCTGTCGTACATGAACGAAAGCGGGGGCCCGGTGGCAGCGGCAATGTCCTTCTACAGCGTCGAAGCGGACCGTCTGGTCGTGGCGCACGACGAACTCGATATTGATTTCGGCGCCATCCGCATAAAGAAGGGTGGAGGCGACGGCGGACACAACGGCTTGAAGAGCATCCGCACATCGATCGGCACCGGTGATTACTACCGAATCCGGCTCGGCATCGGTCGCCCCCCAGGGCGTCAGGCACCTGCCGATTTCGTCCTGCAACCGTTCAACTCGACGGAACGACCGGCGCTGCCAGCTTTCTTGGATCGTGCCCAGACTGCGGTGGAGACCCTCGTTCGTCGAGGCCTGGAAGTAGCGCAGAATGAGTTCAATCGAACCGCCAGTGGGGATGAGGCATGAACGATCCACGATCGGACGCGGAAATCTCGCGCGATGTGGCACAACAAGCGGGGCGGTTGCTGCTCGACATCCGCCGAGACTTCATGGCGGCCAACGGTCCGGTGCAGGACAGGGAAGTCGCCAATCGACTCCGGGACCACGCCGATGCCGCTTCGAACGATCTGATCTTGGACCTCTTGCGCCAGGCCAGACCCGACGACGCGGTTTTGAGTGAGGAAGCCAAGGATGACTCCAGTCGGTTGACAGCGGAACGGGTATGGATCGTCGATCCGCTCGACGGTACGTGGGAATACGGCCAAGATCGCGTCGACTTCGCTGTGCACATCGCTCTGTGGGCAGGCGGGAGCCTGAGCGCCTGCACCGTCGATCTGCCGGCACAGGAGGTAACGCGCTCGGTGCTCGACGTCGTCGACCACAGCCCTATGACCACCGATCGCCCGATCCGCATCGTCGCCTCACGCAGCAGACCGCCGGCGGTACTCGATCGCGTTCGGGATGTCTTGGCTCGACTGCTCGCCGAAGCGAATGTGAACGACCATGGAGTGGAGATCGTCGACGTCGGTTCCGTTGGAGCGAAGGTGAACGAGATCTTGAGTGGTCGTGCGGACGCCTACATCCACGACACCGGCTTCTACGAATGGGACGTTGCAGCACCATACGGAGTAGCCGAGCACTACGGCGTGATGTGTTCGCACGTGTCCGGCGAGCCCATCACCTTCAACCACATGCCTCCGTACGTCGAGGATCTGATCGTGTCGCAAGCCCAGTTGTATCCCTTCCTGCGTCAGGCGATCTCGGAGGCGTCCACAACGTGAGCCTGCGCGGCGTCCTCGACACCCTCGTTCGGCAGCCACCGTTCATTCGCCTCGGCGAACTGGCGAACGATGCGTCCGCATCGCAGATCGACGTGCATGGTCCGACGAGCACTCACCCACTCGTCGCAGCCGCAATCCGACGTTCGAGCGGTGCACCACTGTTGATAGTCACGGCGACGGGTCACGGTGCCGACGACATGGCCGCCATGGTGCGCGATTACGCACCCGATACCCGAATCGCCGTCTTCCCGTCCTGGGAGACGTTGCCGCATGAACGTCTATCGCCTTCAGCCGACACGGTCGGCCGCCGAACGGCGGTCCTACGTCGGCTCGTGGATCCCGATGACTCCGATCCGCTCGTGCAGCCCATCGACGTCGTCGTGGCGTCCATCCGCGCGGTCATCCAGCCCGTGATCCGAGCGGTGGCCGATGCGAGACCCGTCCGCCTGCGCGTCGGGGATCCGGTCGCGCTCACCGAGGTGGTCGATCGGTTGGTCGAACTCGGATACGAACGGGTCGACTTGGTGGAACGCCGCGGCCAAGTGGCGGTACGCGGCGGAATAGTCGACGTCTTCCCCGCGACGGAAGAACACGCCGTCCGGATCGAGTTCTGGGGCGACGAAGTTGAGAGCCTGCGTTACTTCGCGGTCATGGATCAACGGTCGTTGGAAAGTCTCGAGCACGGCCTGTTGGCAGGACCGGTGCGAGAGCTGCTCTTGAGCGAGGACGTTCGCGCCCGAGCACGCGAGCTGGCCGAGCGCGCGCCGGGGATAGCGCAGATGTGTGCCAACCTGGCCGAAGGGGTGGCCGTCGAGGGCATGGAGTCCCTCGCGCCACTGCTGTCCGGGCACATGGCGACGCTTGTCGAACTCCTGCCGTCGGGAACCCAGATCATCGTGAGTGAGCCCGAACGGGTGAAGGCGCGGGCCGCGGATGTGATGCGAACGGCCGAGGAGTTCCTACAAGCCGGATGGCACAGCGCCGCCGTCGGTGCGGACGTACCGATCGAGGTCGACGCAGCCACCTATCGAACCGTCGACGAGGTCCTGGCGACCGCGATGGGTCGAGGTGATCGCTGGTGGGAGGTTTCGTCACTGCGGAGTGCGGACCCCGATGTCGATCTGGGAGCCGTCGTCCCCGAGGCGTACCGAGGCGATGCGACGGCCGCCTTCGCCGATGTACGCGAGTGGTTGGCGTCCGGTAGTCGGGTGATCGTGACCGCACGGGGTCAAGGACCGCTCGACCGGATCGCCGAGGAGATGGCCGACGCCGACATCGCGGCGCGCGTCGATGCCGCGGTCGATGAGTCATCGGACGATGAGGCCGGGGTCGTCTCGTTGATTCGCAGCGCCGCCGTCGATGGCTTCGTGTTCCCCGACGCAGGCGTAGTGCTCCTCACCGAGTCCGATCTCCTCGGTCGACGGTCGGCGGGCAAGAGCGACTCTCGAATGCCCAGCCGGCGTCGACGCACGGTGGACCCGCTGAGCCTGAAGGCCGGCGACTACATCGTCCACGAACACCATGGGGTGGGTCGCTACGTCGAGATGGTTCGCCGAACCGTGCAGGGAGCAGAACGCGAGTACTTGATCATCGAGTATGCGCCGAGCAAACGCGGACAGCCTGCCGACCGGCTGTTCCTGCCGATGGACCAACTCGACCTGATCACGCGGTATGTGGGCGGAGAGTCACCCAGCCTGCACAGACTCGGAGGCAGCGACTGGGGCAAGGCGAAGGGACGTGCGCGCAAGGCGGTCCGGCAGATCGCGGAGGAACTCATCCGTCTCTACGCCGCGCGTCAAGCCAGCACCGGTCATGCCTTCGCGCTCGATACTCCGTGGCAACGCGAACTCGAGGACGCGTTCGCATACGTCGAGACCCCGGACCAGTTGGCGTGTATAGATGAGGTCAAGCGGGACATGGAGCGGGTGACCCCCATGGATCGATTGATCTGCGGAGACGTGGGGTACGGAAAGACCGAGATCGCGGTTCGCGCGGCCTTCAAGGCCGTCCAGGACGGCAAACAGGTCGCCGTCCTGGTACCCACGACGCTTCTGGTCCAGCAACACCTGGCCACCTTCGGTGATCGCTACGCCCCGTTCCCGATTCGTGTCGCGGCTCTGTCCCGTTTCACGTCAGACAAGGATCGACGAGAGATCCTCGAGGGAATCGATAACGGTTCGATCGATTTGGTGATCGGAACGCACCGACTGCTCACTCCCGACGTGCGCTTCAAGGACCTTGGCTTGGTCATCATCGACGAGGAGCAACGCTTCGGGGTTGAGCACAAGGAGCACTTGAAGGCTTTGCGCACGAACGTCGACGTACTGGCCATGTCGGCGACTCCCATTCCCCGAACGCTCGAGATGGCGGTGACCGGTATTCGAGAGATGTCCGTGATTCAAACGCCCCCGGAGGAGCGACATCCGGTGCTGACGTATGTGGGGCCGTACGACCACAAGCAGATCACGGCGGCGATTCGACGTGAACTGTTGCGCGACGGCCAGGTCTTCTTCGTGCACAACCGAGTCGAGTCCATCGAACGTGCGGCTGCGCGTGTGCGGGAGATGGTGCCCGAGGCGCGGATCGCCGTCGCCCATGGACAGATGCCCGAGGCGAGGCTCGAGCAGGTGATCGTCGACTTCTGGAACAAGGAGATAGACGTCCTGGTGTGCACCACCATCGTGGAGTCGGGAATCGACATACCCAACGCCAACACGCTGATCATCGATCGCGCGGACACCTTCGGCCTGTCGCAACTCCACCAATTGCGCGGACGTGTGGGACGCGGGCGCGAGCGGGCATACGCCTACTTGCTGTACGACCCGAATAAGCCACTGACGGAAATGGCTCACGAACGACTCTCCACCATCGCACAACGCACCGATCTCGGGTCGGGCATGCAGATCGCTCTGAAGGATCTGGAAATCCGAGGGGCGGGCAACCTACTTGGCGGCGAACAGAGCGGGCATATCGCCGACGTCGGTTTCGACCTCTACGTGCGCCTCGTCGGAGAAGCCCTGGCCGCGCACAAGGCCGGGGACGCCGAGCAGGTCACCGCCGAGGTGAAGGTGGAGCTACCCATCACGGCACACGTACCGGAGAGCTACGTCCCGGCCGAACGTCTGCGACTCGAGGCATACAAGCGCCTGGCCGATGCGCACACGGACGATCAGGTCGACGACGTGGCCACGGAACTGCTCGATCGGTACGGTCCGCTGCCGAACGAGGCACAGACGCTGATCGACGTTGCTCGCTTTCGAGTCCACTGCCGCGAGGCGGGCATCCAGGAAGTTATCGCGCAGGGAAATGCAATTCGGCTGCACCCGGTCGACCTCCCCGAGTCCGCCCAAATGCGGCTGTCGCGGCTGTACCCACGCACCACGCTCAAGCCCGCCCTCCGTACGATCATCGTGCCTCGACCCACCGCAGGTTCGGCCTTAGGTGCGGCCCCGTTGAAGGATCGGGAGCTGCTCGCCTGGGCGGACGAGCTGGTCTCGGTGGTCCGGGGTGCACCAACCGCACGGACCTGACGCACGCCCTGAACCGGGAGATGGAAGAGCAGATGACGAGCAAGTCGAAGTGGACGATCGTCGGCGCCGCCGTGATGGTCGCCGTGGTCACGAGCGGCTGTGGCTCCGCCGCACCCGGTGCTGCAGCCGTGGTAGGCGACGAGCGAATCTCCGAACGTGAACTCGGTGAGCGGGTCGAGCAGGTCCTTCGAGCCCAAGGGCGTCCGGTCGACTCCGCTTCGGAGGCCTTGGTCGTGACCACCTTGGACCGGATGATCACCACGAGTCTGGTCGAGCAATTCGCCTCTTTGGAGGGGGTCGAGGTCACCCAAGGTGAACTCGACGCCGTCGTGGCGAATTACGCAGAGGGCTCGGGTGGTCGCGAGGCGTTCGAGGAGCTGCTGCTGCAGGAGGATCTGGCGCCCGAGGGAATCGAGGACCTCTTCCGGGTCAACATCCTGGCGCAGAAACTCGGGGCGGAACTCGACCCCGCGGGCAGCCCGGAATCCCAGACGCTGGCGGTCTTGAACGCCGTTTCCGCCTTCAGCGCCGACATCGGCACGCGGGTGAGCCCTCGGTACGGCACGTGGGACCCCAGCGAGTTGACCATCGGAGCGTTACCGGACGACCTGTCCATTCCCGGCACCTCCTCGTAGCCGTTCCGTCAATGCCGTGACCGATCGTGAACGCCTCCGTGGAGAGAAGGTTCTCGAACTCGTCGCGGTGATGGATCGATTGCGCTCTCCGGGCGGTTGCCCCTGGGATGCGCGGCAAACCCATGCGAGCCTGGTCGAATACTTGATCGAGGAAGCCTACGAAGCCGTCGAAGCTATCGAGTCCGACGACGATCCCGGTCTGCGCGAGGAACTCGGCGACCTCTTGCTCCAAGTCGTCTTCCACGCCCGCATCGCGCAAGAGCGAGGTGACGAAGGTTGGGACATCGACGACGTGGCCGAAGGCATCGTCGAGAAGTTGATACGACGTCATCCGCATGTGTTCGCCGATGAGCAGGCCGAGACGGCCGAGCAGGTCGAGGCGAACTGGCATGCCCTCAAAGCGAAGGAAAAGGGCCGCGCGTCGGTTACCGAAGGCATCCCCGAGAACCTTCCCGCCCTGGTGAGAGCTAGCAAGGTTCACTCGCGCAGTGAAGTGATCCAGGAGCGGCTTCCCGACATGCCCGCTCAGGAGCGCGCGGCACAGTTGGTCGCGTCTCTCGAAAGCGAAGATGCCCTCGGGGATGTGCTGTTCGCCATCACGTCGACCGCACACAGTCGTCATTGGGACGCGGAACGGGCGCTTCGGCAGGCAGTCAGGCGACGGATCGAGCAGATCCGGAGTATCGAGGGTGAGCGGTGAACGACGCGACCCGTGAGTTTCGACGGCTGGCCGAGGAGTCCATCGATTCCGCACTCGAAGCCGATCCCGTTGCGGCGACGTGGTTGGGAGACCACCGCTTCGACGCTTCGCTTCCCGACTACTCGTCCTCCGCGTTGGACGCCCGTGCTCGTGCGATCGATGATCAACTGACCGCAATCGATGCGGTCGACGATGTCGAGTTGGACCTCGAGGACCTCGTCGACCTGGAGATCCTGCGGTCACGTCTGCAACGTGAAGCCTTCGAGATCGAGGAACTACGTGCCGCTGAATGGAACCCGATGGTGTGGAATCCCGGCACGGCGATCCACCTGTTGTTGTCCCGGGACTTCGCTCCGTGGGAGGAGCGATGGGCGAGTATCGACGGACGACTCCGCGAGGTGCCCCGCTTCCTCGAGCAGGCCCGTACAGCCCTGGATTCGATGCCGCACATCCATACCGAGACCGCGATCGCGCAGCTGGGGGGCACCCGACACCTCATCTCGGACGTGGTCGGGCAGGCGTGCCACGACCACTCCACCCCGGTGCCGGCATCGGTCGAACCGGCGATGCAAGCCGTCGACGCCTTCCGGTCCTGGCTCGACGAGCGTCTGCCCGAATGCACCCGAAGCCCGCGCCTGAACCAGCGCACCTACGCCGGCGTCCTCTGGCACTCACTGGACGACGCAACCAACGCCAACCACCTGCTGCGGGACGCGGAAGAGCACGTCGATCGCATCACCGAACAGATGCGCGAAGTGGCAGCGGAGTACCTGGACGA
>CAYLOH010000023.1:0-26430 GCA_964385255.1 uncultured Rubrivirga sp.
TCATGGAGGCTGGAGTGGGTCCGCTCACACTTGATTACTCGCAATTTCAGACTGTCTACAACATCTTGTCGTTCGCGTTGGCGTCAATGCTCGCGACGACGGTCTTCTTGCTCGCGGTCCAAGGCCGCGTGCTGCCGCGGTACCGCCAGGCGATCGTCGTCTCGGCCATCGTCACCCTGATCGCGGCATACCACTACTGGCGAATCTTCGAATCCTTCAGCAGCGCCTACGTTGCTGTCGGTGAGGGCGACCCCGCCACCGCAATGAACGCCATGACGTACGTCCTCGTCAACGGCGAAGGCTTCAACGAGGGTTACCGCTACGTTGACTGGCTGCTCACCGTGCCGCTGTTGCTCTTCGAAGCCATCGCGGTTCTCGCGCTGCCGCAGGCAGTTCGCAAGTCGCTGATGATGAAGTTGATCCCGGCCTCGGTCCTGATGATCGTCCTGGGCTACCCGGGCGAGATCGCGGTAGAGACCGCTCCGAAGGCGATCTGGGGCGCGCTGTCCACGATTCCGTTCCTGTACATCCTGTACGTGCTCTTCGTGGAACTCACCAAGGCGACCAAGACCCAGCCCGGGCAGGTTGCCAAGGATGTCAACGGTCTGCGTTGGCTGCTGCTCGCGACGTGGGGCGTCTACCCCATCTCGTACATGTTCCCGATGTTCGGGCTCGACGGCGCGGATGCGTTCGTGTGGCGACAGGTCGGCTACTCACTCGCCGACGTCCTCGCGAAGTGTCTCTTCGGCTTGCTGATCTACAAGATCGCTCGCGAGAAGAGTGCCGTGGACTCCGCCGAGTTCAAGGACAGCGAGATGAAGGAAGCGCCCTCGAGCGTCTGACTCATCTCCACCCCGTAACCAGACGGCGGATCGGATGTTCCCGGCATCCGATCCGCCGTCTTCTTTGTCTCAGTCGTCGATGACGGGGGCGTCGTCCTCGGTGAAGCCATACAAGGACGGATCCAGGCATCGCACGAGCGACTCTTGGAGAAAGGTCAGCCAGTCGTAAACGTGGAATAGGCCGGCTCTTGGATCATCGTCGGGCAGTGAGGCGAGTTCCTCGTGATTGTCCTCAGCGATGTGGATGCGAGTGCCGATCGCGATCCGTGCGTCGTTCAACGTGCCCAACCAGCTATCGGCCGAACCGACGCTGATCTTGTCTCCCGATCGTTCGATTTCGGTGAGCACCGTGGTGGCGTGCTGGACTTTCGTCTGGCGCAGGTCGTTCTCAGTGAACCGACGGAAGTCACGTGCCTCCTGCGCGTCGGCGTAGGCATCGGGAAGGAGTCGAGCCACAGCCGGATCATCCGAGGGGCCCACATCTCCGTCGACCCAACCGATTTGCGCGGCCAAGGGATCGACATCGCTCGCCGGCTCCTCCGGCTTGATCAAGTCGATCACCTGTCGTGCGACCGACGCCAGGAGTCCCCTTTCCACCTGGTCCACGCGAAGGACGATTCGACCGGTGGCCGTGCGCTGGAATCCGTATGACATGCCGATCAGCTCACTCGTCCCGCTGCAAGGTGGCCCACAAGCCATAGGAATGCATAGCGGTGACATCCCGCTCCATCTCCTCGCGGGTACCACTCGAGACGACGGCTCGGCCTTCGTAATGGACGTCTCGCATGAGCTTCTCGGCCTTGTCTCGCGAGTACTGGAAGTACGTCATGAAGACGTAGGTGACGTACGACATCAGGTTGATGGGGTCATTCCACACGATGGTGACCCACGGTCGCTGAATCTGGGTCCATTCCTCGACCTGCTCATCCGCTTCCGGGGATATCTCCACCGGCACCGATAGGGCCGCCATGCGTTCAAGTCTCGCAGCATCGCCTGCGACGGCGATCGGCGACGTACCCTTGTCTCCATGACGGGACCCAATCGCCCAACTCAGGCACGCTCGGCCCTCTACCCGATCCCCGTCGCACGGGGCGAGTTGCCCCATCCGCCGATCCTCGACCGTATTCGCGAGTCGGTCATCGGCGACGATCAGGTGATGTGGGGGCCCTTCGGTGCCCGCCGTGTCACGTACGCGGATTACACGGCATCGGGTCGAGCCCTCTCGTTCATCGAGGACTTCGTGCGTGACGAGGTCCTTCCCCGGTACGCCAACACGCACACCGAATCCAGCGGTACCGGACTGCAGACCACACGGCTGCGTGAAGATGCACGAGCTCGAATCAAGACCGCGGTCAACGCCGACTCCGACACCTGCCTGATCTTCTGCGGATCCGGTTCGACAGGAGCGGTCAACAAGTTGATTGGCATCTTGAACCTTCGGATACCAGCAGACCTCGACGCGCGCTACGGCCTCAGCTCATGCATCCCGAAGCAGGAGCGACCCGTGGTGTTCATCGGGCCATACGAGCACCACAGCAATGAACTCCCCTGGCGTGAGTCCATCGCCGATGTCGTGGCCATTCCCGAGGATGCCGATGGCCATCTCGACGTTTCCGTGCTCCGCCACAAGCTCGAGGAGTATGGCGATCGTCCGCTCCTCATCGGCTCCTTCAGCGCGGCGAGCAACGTCACCGGCATCCTGACCGATACCCACGGCATCAGCACCGTGCTTCATGAACACGGTGCCCTCGCGTTCTGGGACTACGCAGCGTGCGGTCCTTACGTCGACATCGACATGCAGCCGCGGTGCCTCGAGCACCCGTCGTCCTACAAGGACGCAGTCTTCCTGTCTCCACACAAATTCATCGGAGGTCCCGGAACGCCGGGCATCCTGCTCGTTCGCCGAGAGCTCCTGAGAAACTCGGTTCCGGACGTGGTGGGGGGCGGAACCGTCGCATACGTCAATCCCGAGGAGCACCTCTACCTCAGCGACCCCGAGCATCGCGAGGAGGGCGGGACCCCCGCCATCATCGAATCCATCCGTGCGGGGTTGGTATTCGACCTGAAGGAGAACGTCGGCGTTGATGTGATCCGTTCACGAGAAGAGGACTTCGTTCGGCGCGCAATAGCCAGTTGGCGGGAGAGTCCTGCCATCGAGGTTCTCGGGAACACCGACGCGGAGCGGCTTTCGATCATCAGCTTCGTGGTACGACGACCAGGTGGTCGGTTCCTGCACCACAACTTCGTCGTGGCCGTGCTCAATGACCTCTTCGGCATTCAATCGCGTGGCGGCTGCTCATGCGCGGGGCCCTACGGCCATCGTCTCTTGGGTATCGACGTCGAACGATCCCACGAGTTCGAACGTGAGATCAGTCATGGATGCGAGGGAATCAAGCCGGGCTGGACTCGCGTCAACTTCAACTACTTCATCTCGGAGGCGGTCTTCGAGTATCTGGTCACCGCAGTGCACCTGGTGGCCGAGTTCGGTCACCGCCTGCTACCCCTCTATCGATTCGAAGCCTCATCGGGGCTGTGGCAGCACCGGATAGGGGCCGTCGAACCACCCTTGCGTTTGGGTCAACTTCACTACGACGCCGATGGGCGATTGACCTACCCGGTCCACCACGATCGAGCTTCCGAAGCGGCTTTGGGCGGCTACCTCGACAGCGCGCGTGAACTGTTCGATTCACTCGCCGAACCGGAGCTTCTCGATGCCGTACCCGGAGGATCAGTGGACTTCGAGCAGTTGCGATGGTTCGAAGTCGCGCGCCACTGAATAGCTCAGCGAACCCGGATGGTGAACTCCGGGGAGACGCCTGCCGTTATCCCGTTGGCTCGTCGTGAGATGATTCGGTACGTCCAACGCTGACGCGAGTCCTCCGCCCGACCCTTGATGGTCACTCTTCCCTTGGCATTCGTCCGAGCGACGGCGACTTTGCGCCACGCGTCGTCGCGGTAAACCTGGAGGATCACCTTCTGGCTAGCCTGCGCGGGACGAACAACGGCACGTACCCGGATGGATCCACCTGGAGTCGCTCGCTTCGTCTTCACCTGCGCGGAGACCGTGGCTGCGACGGACACGTCGAATGCACCACTCTGCGACGCGGCTGCTGCCCCCGTTTGGGGAATCGTCAAGCGCAGGCGACCTGTTCCAGGGAGTACGACTTGGAAGCCCACGGATCCATCGGCCCCGCTGGTCGCAGTTTGCAGTGCTTGCCAATCATCGGAACCGACTGCCTGGAACTCCACGGTCACGATGGCGCCTGCGACGGGCGCGCCATTCAGCGTGATGTTGCCGGTCACCGAGGTCGGTTGACCGAAGGCGACGGCCGGCGTCCCGTCGATCGCGATTGCGGCTTCGGCGGGTGCAAGCGACTGGGCGTAACTACGCAGCGCACCCCACTGAGCAGGATTCTCTCCTCCGATAGTCCACAGTGCAGCGCCGTTCAGTCCGTACTGGCCCACGAGTTGAGTACGAGCGAGAACCGCATCCGGGCCAACGAAATTCACTTGCCGCTCGGCGTTGCACACCTGGCGATTACCAGCGCCATCGATCCACTCGACATCCTTGACGTAGCGGAAGAAACTCTCTTGAGTATTGGGATCCCACGTGACGTCTGCGTCCGTCAGTCCGTACCGGGCGAGCAACTCGGGGATCTCTCGCGCAGTGATGGCAGACATCGCGGTCGCGGAGCGCCAAGCGGTTCGCTCGGCCGAGGAGCCGTCCTTGTTTGGGCACACGCCGCTAAGCCGGAAACCGCCCCCGGAGACCGTGCGGGTGCGCGCTCGACCGTACGTCGGCACGCCGATCTGCAACTTGCCCGGATCCATCACCGTCACCGCGTACTCGACGTTGGCGCGAACCCAGCCGATGGGAGCGATCGGACCGATGGATTGGACCGTGTAGTCGTAGGCCATGATCCGTATGCGATCGGCGTGAGGGGCGATTCCGGGAAGGTTGTACACCCAATACCCGTTTCGGCCTCCACACTGATTGCGAGTATCGCAAGGACCGGGGATGGTGACAGACAGCAACTTCCCCTGCGCCCGTAGTGCCGCACCCAACTCGGCAACGAACGCCGTCCAATTCGGCTGGGTCGCATCCCACGTGCTTCGACCGTCCTTGAACGCGAAGTTCTCATAGTTGATGTCGAGACCGTCAAAGCCGTTGTTGACGGCAAGGGCGACGAGTTCGGCCACATGCTGCGCCCGCGCCGCGGGATCGGCGAGTACCGCCGCCATCCTGCCCTGGGGTGACCCGTCGGTGACGGAGGGAATGACGGTCAACCCCGCGCCCCGGAAGCGCGGCATAGCCCACGCCACGTTGGCTGCCGCGTTGGTGAAGTTCGGATTCAACCGGACCTCGATGCCCCCGCCCGGACGACCCATGGCCGAGTACCAGAACGGCGAGACGTCCTCGAACAGATCGGCGTTGGCCACCGCGCTGTCGACCCCGGAAGGGCGCGCGGGCGACGTCATCCAGTAGGGCATCCACCCACTGAGGACACGATCCGGCGCGTTCGCGGCCACCGGGGAGGCTGTCTGCCCGATGAGCAAGCCCGCGAGCATGGTGACGGCCATGGACAGGGGAAGTACGGCGCGGCGCATCGTTTCATTCTGCGTGACGGGTGCCCTGGTCCTGCGCACCCGGGGTCGGCTGGAGTGTCCCTCAGCGCAGTACCCGCCCGATGTCACCTGCCGCCCGGGCTACGCGGGGTCCGACCTCTGTTTCGTCGATCTCCCGGAACGAGACCACACCCACGCTCGCCTCAAGCCCCGGGACTCCCTGGATAGGTACCGCAAGGCCGAAAATCCCGGGTGAGATGTCCTCGCTGGCGACCACCCACGGCGGATCCAGGGGACGCGCGCCTGCGGTGCGGGCCGCAAGTATGGCTCTACCGGCGGCAGCCGCCTCCAAGGCGCTGCGGCTGCCCACCCGATAGGTGACATGCATGTCAGAGCGGCTGGGCTCCGCTACCAGCGCGGCCACCGACTCTCCTCCGTCGACCAGCGCAAGGTACGCGGTGCAGGACACCGCGTCGGACAGCAAACGCAGCGCCGGAAATGCAGCATCGCGTACGACGGGCTGGAGTTGTCGCCCCATGGCGAGGACACCGAGCCCCAAGCGACACCGGCCATCGCTGCCACGCCGAATCAGGGCGTGTTGCTCGAGGGTTACGACGAGCCGATACACCACGGTGCGACCTATGCCGAGTCGAGCGGCCAATTCGGTGATGGTCAGACCTTCGCTGGAATCCGCGACTTCTTCGAGGACCCGCAACCCGCGATCCAGAGTCTGAGAAGTTTCCGCGGCCATACCTTCAGCAAACCACGTCCCGCAAAAAGCGCGAGGGGCGGCCCACCCGAATCGGGTTGACCGCCCCTTGCGAGGAACAGAGAGTGAACTTCCTAGGCGCTGGCCATGCGCTTCACGCCGAACGCGGCCACGATCTCGTAGATGCCGATGATGATCAGCCAGATTCCGACAACCCACGTCAACGTGATCAGCGAGATGCCAGGCCACACCAGTACGACGACGCCACCGATGATCATCACGATGCCGAAGAAGATGTTCCAACCGCGACCGTCTTTGTTCTCGAAACCAAGGAACAACGAGGCGAAGCCACGGAACAAGAATCCGATGCCGATGAACAGGCTCAGGATGTACAACTCCTGGAACTCACCGCGGATGGCGAAGATGCCCAGCACCAACGACAAGATGCCAGTGATGATGAAGAGGGCTCGCATCCCACCCGTCAGGCCATGGGCGAAGCCCCGGACGATGCTGAAGATGCCGGAAACGATCAGCCAGATGGCGAAGACGATCGCAACCACGATGACCGTCTTGCCTGGCCAAACGAGCGCAACGACACCTACGGCCAAGCTCACGATTCCTGCGAGGAGTAGAACCCACCAGTTGCGACCGATGGCAGTCATCAGGTTGTCTGGGTTCTCTTCCACAATCACGGTTTCACTACTAGACATGCGCATCCTCCTGGTGCTTCACGGCGGGGTGTCTCCCATGAGCCGCTCACTTCGTGCCGCACAGATGGTAGGCCCATCTGGAACGCAACGGGGGGACGTCAACGGCGGGTTTCCCCGCCATTCAGTCCTGACGCCACTGTGCTGTATCGGCCCACCGGTCACGCAACAGTGTGAGCGTTCCCGTTTCGGACATTTCCTCCAATGCCCGATCAACGCACGGCAGTAAGGGGTTCCCCGCGACGACTCCCATGACGTACTCGGCGGTCCCCGCATCGACTCCCGGCACTACAGGAGCGTCTTCGTTGGCCACATCGGTCAACCACAAAGCGCTCCACTCATCGGCGATGAACACATCGGCAGATCGTCTGATTTGCGCGTCGGCCACCAACTGGTCTGCACCGTCGAAACTCACGATGTCACCGACTACCTGTCCGTCACCCATCAGAGCGAGACCGGTCGGATCGTTGCCTCGCGTCGCCCACCGCAGTTGCGCAGGATCGAGTTTCGGCGAATTCTCAGCCGTCACGCCATTCAGCGCGCCGGCAACGCTCGGTGAGTCGGACAGTAGGACGAGATCGGATGCCAGATACGGACGGGTGAATTCGATCGGCGAACCGGCTGAGTTCGACGCGGTGTAACCGCCGAGCGCGACGTCGAAGTCTGTGAACTCCCCCGCCAGGACCTGTTCGGTGGGGACGAATTCCCACGTGACCTCGCCGGGGCGAAAACCGAGTTCCTCCGCAAGCGCGTACGCCAGGTCGGCCTCGAGGCCAAGGCGATCTGCGGGTTCGTCCGTCAGGAAGTACGGCGGTGCGGGGACCGCCGAGGTCACGAAGGTCAGGGCCCCCGGCTCGACCGTGGTCAGATTCGGCTTGGCGCAGGGGTCCAGCATCGATGACAGTGAGTCCGAGTCCTCGGCGGTCTGCGCCGTGGGAACGGTCGTCTCCTCCCCCGAAGCGTCGGCGCACGCGGTGAACAGGACCATGCCGGCGAATCCAAGGGCACTCAGCGCCCGGCCGCGGCTCACGCGCTCATTCACCGCCGCGCGGCAAGGACGCGTGGATCTCCTGGCACTCGGGGCAGACCGGGAACTTCGAGGGGTCACGTCCGGGTATCCACTTCTTCCCGCACAATGCCGTTACCGGCTTGCCGGTGACCGCGCTTTCGACGATCTTGTCCTTCTGGACGTAGTGGGCGAATCGCTCGTGATCGCCCTCGTCGACGTTCGTAACGCGCTCCTCGAGCAGCGTCCCGCCGCCGAGTTCGGGTGATTCGAGGGGCGTCATCTCCGACATGGAGGAAGTGTAGGTCGCCGACGTTCGCGTCGTAGGAAGCCGAGTTGGACAGAGGGGTTCAATACCCCCTAGGGTATAGGCATGGCCACACTCGAACTCACAGAACAGACCTTCGCCGAGACCGTCAGCGGCAACGACATCGTCTTGGTCGACTTCTGGGCCTCCTGGTGCGGACCGTGCCGCTCCTTCGCCCCGGTATACGAGAGCGTCTCGCAGGACAACCCGGACATCGTCTTCGCCAAGGTCGATACCGAGGCTGAACAAGGTCTCGCGGGGTACTTTCAGATCTCGTCGATCCCCACCCTCATGGCGATCAGGGACGGGGTCGTCTTGTACTCCCAGGCCGGCGCGCTCCCGCAAACTGCGCTCGAGAATCTCGTTCAAGCGGTCCGCGACGTCGACATGGACGACGTTCGTCGCAAGATCGCCGAGGGCCAATCCGGCTCGGCATCCGAGTAGCCCCCTGCAAGGGTCCCGCAATGTCGGGACCTTTGGCGGTCGTGACATGGCATCGCGCCACCTACTTTTGAGGTGTCGACCCACGAAGGTTCGTGGGAGAGCCGGAGGACGGTATGCCACAACAACCCCTGGCCTTCGTGCCTGATGACGTGACCTGGTTCTGGCAGGAGCGGGGAGCTTGTCGTGGCGTCGACCCGTCGTGGTTCTTCCACCCTCAGAACGAGCGTGGGCTCTCCCGGCTACGCCGAGACAGGCGGGCCAAGACGGTGTGCGCGTCGTGTCCCGTGCGGTTGGAGTGCGCGGATTACGCGATCCGGGCGCGTGAGCCGTACGGGGTGTGGGGTGGTCTGACCGAAGAGGAGCGCGAGCACATCTACCGCAGTGTGGGTTCGCGGCATTACCCACGCGGGCGGGGTGAAGGCTTGCGGGCAGCAGGTGCGGTTGTGGACTCCGCGATCTCCCCCGGGGCGCTCGGCATCACCGCGTGAGCACATCTCGCTAGGGTTCCACGGGTGGACAGCACCGTGGATCTGCGAGGTCGTGACTTCCTCGCCGAGAAGGACTTCACTGCCGTCGAGTTGCGTTTTCTGCTCGACCTCGCGGCAACTTTGAAGGCGGAACGACTCAGCGGCCAGGAGCGTCCGCGCCTGTCGGGGCGAGGCATCGCGCTGATCTTCGAGAAGACGTCCACCCGCACACGAATCTCCTTCGAGACCGCCATCGCACAACAAGGCGGCTTCTCCTCGGTCCTGGATTCGTCGTCTACCCAGATCGGCCATAAGGAATCGATCGCCGATACCGCTCGAGTGTTGTCGCGGGTTTACGACGGAATCGAGTACCGGGGGTCCGCGCACAGTGTGGTCGAGGAACTAGCCGACTACGCGGACGTGCCCGTCTTCAATGGACTCACCGACACCTGGCACCCCACACAGATGCTCGCCGACTTCCTCACCATGGGCGAATACTCCAGCGAGCCACCATCATCGAAACCACTGACCTACGCCTACATGGGCGACGCGCGAAACAACATGGGGAATTCACTTCTGGTCACCGGGGCGATCCTGGGCGCTGACGTCCGGATCGTGGCGCCTCGGTCGCTATGGCCGGAGGAAGCCATCCAGGCACTCGCCCATGAGCGGGCGAGGGAGTCGGGTGCGCGCATCACCATCACCGAGGACGTCGCCGAGGGCGTGACGGGCGTGGACTTCGTGCACACCGACGTGTGGGTCTCGATGGGCGAGCCCACGGATGTCTGGGCTGAGCGGATCGCACTGTTGCGCCCCTACCGGGTCGACAGTGCCGTCATGCGTCTAGCGGGTGCGCAGGCGCGATTCATGCACTGCCTGCCGGCATTCCACGACACCGCCACCGATGTCGGCCGTTCCCTCGCAGCGGATTTCGGGTTCACCGACGGGGTCGAGGTGTCTTCCGAAGTCTTCGACTCCCCCGCCAGCATCGTCTTCGATCAGGCAGAGAATCGACTCCACACCATCAAGGCAGTGTTGGTGGCGACTCTCGCTGCCCGGGATTAGTCGCCGTCAGGCCAGCCGGTCGCGCAAGGCGGCGAGTTGCTCATGCATCGCCGGGGGAACTCGGTCGCCGAACTGTTCGAAGTACTCCGCGGTCATGTCCGCTTCGGCGTTCCACGAACCTCGGTCCACGCGGAAGAGTTCCTGGAGATCATCGTCCGAGAGGTCGACACCTTCCAGATCCAGTTCCGTCAGAACAGGTAGCCGACCTATCGGGGTTTCGACCGCGTTCGCGTGTCCTTGAAGACGGCGGATGATCCAATCGAGCACCCGCGAGTTATCGCCGAAGCCGGGCCAGATGAAGCGTCCGTCCGAGTCCCGCCGGAACCAATTGACGGCGTAGATGCGCGGGAGTTTGTCGGGAGCCGCGAAGGAGCCGATCTTCAGCCAATGACCCCAGTAGTCGGCCATGTTGTACCCGCAGAAGGGAAGCATCGCGAAGGGGTCTCGGCGCAGTTCCCCGACGGTGCCCTCGGCCGCCGCGGTCTTCTCGCTGGACATGGTGGCACCCATGAACACGCCGTGGGTCCAATCGAAGGATTCGGTCACCAAAGGCACATTGGTGGCGCGGCGTCCGCCGAACAAGATGGCGTCGATCGGCACTCCGGCCGGGTCCTCCCAGTTGGGTGCGATCGTCGGACACTGCGCCGCCGGCACCGCAAAACGCGCATTCGGATGGCTGGACGGCTCGGTCGACTCCGGTGTCCAGTCCCGACCCTTCCAGTCGATCAGATGGGCAGGAGGTTCCTCGGTGAGACCCTCCCACCAGACGTCGCCTTCGTCCGTCAAGGCGACATTGGTGAAGATGCTGTTGCCGGTCAGAGTTCGAATCGCATTGGCATTCGTCTGCATGCCGGTTCCAGGCGCAACCCCGAAGAAACCCGCTTCCGGATTGATGGCGTACAGGCGGCCGTCTTCTCCGAAACGCATCCACGCGATGTCGTCGCCGATCGTTTCGACCTTCCAGCCGGGCATCGTCGGCTCCAGCATCGCCAAGTTGGTTTTTCCGCAGGCCGAGGGAAAAGCCGCGGTGACGTAGTGGACGTCCCCACCAGGGGACGTCAGCTTCAGCACGAGCATGTGCTCGGCCAGCCAGCCTTCGTCCCGTGCCATCGCAGACGCGATTCGCAGGGCGAAGCACTTCTTGCCCAGGAGCGCATTCCCGCCATAGCCCGAACCGAAGGACATGATTTCGCGGGTCTCCGGGAAATGGACGATGTACTTGGTGTCGTTGCACGGCCACGCGACATCGGGTCGAGAGTGACCGTCGTGATCCACGAGCGGGTATCCGACTGAGTGCAGTGCGGGAACGAAGTCTCCGTGTTCACCGATCTGCTCAAGAGCAGCCGTGCCCATGCGCGTCATGATGTGCATGCTCAAGACCACATATGGGGAGTCGGTTATCTCGACCCCGAGCTGGGAGATTCGCGATCCCAGCGGACCCATCGAGAATGGAATGACGTACATGGTTCGCCCGCGCATGCTCCCGGCGAACAGTCCCTTCAAAGTTGCGCGCATCTCGTTCGGATCGGCCCAGTTGTTGGTGGGACCGGCATCTATCTCCCGGTGCGAGCAGATGAAGGTTCGTTCCTCGACGCGCGCTACGTCGCGCGGGTCGCTGCGGGCGAGGAAGGAGTTGGGACGCAACTGGGGGTTGAGGCGGATCAAGGTTCCCGCTTCTACAAGCTCGGCGGTGAGTCGATTCCACTCGTCCGATGAGCCGTCGCACCATTCGATTCGATCGGGCTGCGTCAGCGCTGCTACTTCCTCCACCCACTCCAACAACTGCTTGTTGCGTGTGGGGGCCTGGTCCACGATTGCCATGGCAACTCCGCTCGTGACGCCGTTGTCTCGAAGACTTTCCGTGCGGGGAAGATCCGTGAAGGATGGACCCAATTCGCCACGAAAGCGAGGCGAGACAGGCGTGTAAACGCTGTCCTGTGAGCAACGGCACAGGGCCGATGTGATGGGCGTTACTCGGGGTCCTTCTGGACCGCTCCAATCAGCCCTGAGTCGTGGCAGGCAACCGATCCGAGTAGGGGGCTCGGGGCGCGGTGACGGCCCGTTCGATCATCCGGGCGAAGGCCCGCGCACCTTCTGGACGCAGGTGAACTCCGTCCGCGTACACGTAGGAGGGGTTCTCCGTGGCCACTGCGTACCAGTCCAACAACACCACGCGATCACTGCGAAAAGCCCGATCGCACGCACGCAGCATCTCGTTATTGACGCTCTCCCACTTCCTGGGAACCTTGATGGTCACCAGATAGACGCGGCGCTGCTTGCCGGCGGTGCGGATCAGCTCCTTGCACATATCCAACGTGTAGGTGCCATTCGTGCCCAGATGCACCACGACATGCTCAGGCAGCTTCTCCCCTCGTTCTCGCAACAGACTCGGCCCCGTGGCAGCTTGACGACTCACCGCGGCATCGACCACGTCCACCCCACGCTCACGGAGCTGGGATTTCGCCCCCAGCATCACCGAGTCACCGATGGCAATCGCATCGAGGTCGGCGGCTGCCACGCGCGGCGAAACCGCAATACCTGCGGTCAGCATGGCCACCACGAGCGTGGCAGCCCACCATCGAGATGTCACGCCACTACGACGGTCCGGCATCGACAACCGCTCCCACGCGGTCGATGATCTCATCATGGGTTCCGACCCCCGGGGCACATGGGCGCTCGCGGCGGACCAAGAGAACCTCACCATCGATGCTCACGGGGCACGGATCCCCCGATCACCTCACGTGGAGAGCGTGCCGCGCACCACACTGTCGGCGCTGTGCGTGACGTCGCCGTCGAACTGCTCGACCGAGATGTCCACGACGGGGAACGCCTGCATGTCCATCCCGGCGGGCAACGGGAACTCGTTGACCTGACCGGATCCCAGGACACCCACGGAAATCATCGAATCGGCTTCCGGGGACAGCATCCACACCTCGTAATAGCCGTCGGGTTCGGGCAGGTCGGGAACATCCACCAACAAGACCGGTCCGTTGGGGGTTTCACGAACTTGCGCCACGCCACGAGCGTCCTTGCCGGGCAACGGCGCCAACTCCGCTTGCGCGATGGTGGGTGCAGGATTCTGTCGGTCGAGGGCAACGATCGTTCCCAGGCTGCCGATCAGGACGCCGACCGCCGCAGCGAGAGCGAACCACCCCATGCGAGCGCCACGCACCGGTGGTCGCTTGGCGAAGACGTCTCCATCGGATTCGATCTCATCCGTGATCGACTTCCACAGGTGGTCCGGCGGCGTCATCGGGCGATCGTCATCGGTGATGGTGCGTGCGGTGTCGACGACGGCACGCAACTGATCGACCTTGGACTGGCAGGCCGCACACGTGTGCAGGTGGTCGGCATCTGCACCAGCCACCGCCTCACCGAGGGCGAGTAGTGCGATCGTCTCGTCATTCACGTGATCAAGGCCGGACACCGTCCACCTCCAATCGTTCTCGCAGCCGTCCTAGCGAACGACGCACGTGGCTCTTTACCGTTCCCAAGGGCAGGTCGAGGAGACTAGCGACTTGGGCATGTGTCATGTCCTGAAAGAAGCACATTTCGAGGATGCGGCGCTGCGGGTCACCTAGCCGAGCGATCTCGTCGGCGAGCAGTACCCGGTCGATCACCGACTCCACTGCCGGGTCCGTCGCCGTGTGATCGGGCACGTCCGCACTGGGTTCGGGCAATCGAGCGCGGCTTCGGTAATGGTCGGCCACCTTCCGCCGGGTTATGCCGAACAGCCAGGCGGGCAAACTCCCCGCATCAGGATCGAACCCCTGTCGGCCCTGCCACGCCGCAACGAAGACCGCCTGCGTGACGTCCGCTGCGTCATCTGCATTTCCGACGCTGCGCCGAGCAACGGTGAAAATCAACGGAGACCACCGGGTGTACACCTCGTGCAGAGATCCGTCGTCCCCCCGAGCGAACGCGGCGATGATCTCCGCGTCTGCACCTGAACGCACGGACTTCTCCCCGATGATCGATTCCCCTCCAGCGTGGCCCTCGAGTGCCTCACCGGTCGTCAAGCCAGTGTCTCTCATGAGTCCACCTGCTTGTTCACAGGGCTAGCCGTCACGATCACGTTCTGCTGGTAACCGCCGTTTTCGCGATCGAAGTATCCGATGCAGGAGATCAGCGTCAACCGCTCTGGGCCGACCTCGTCGAAGACATCATCCGACGGCAGCAACTCCCGGTCGATCGCCTCGCGCGAGACAACCTCGTACGTACGGGTGCTGCCGTCGGCCAAGTCCAGCGCGACGAGATCGCCGGGTTCGAGTGCACTGATGGCATAGAACGCACCAGACCCTTCGTCACGACCATCACGGTGGCCGACGATGACAGTCGAACCCGCGCCCTGTCCGGGCCCCGAGCCGAATCGGTACCAGCCCACGCGAGTGATGTCCTCGGGGATCTCGACCGAACCGTCGTCGTACACACCCACCGGGTCGATGGGAGCCTGGACACCCAGCTTCGCTATCGAGATTCCGATCGGCGCGATCGGCGCGACTCGCACGATGGTTTCGAGGGGAGTGCCGATGCGCGGAACACTCGCCCCGGCAATCTGCGGCGAACGCGCTTGCACCGCCGTCTGGGACCTCCCGACTTCCTGTGCGTCGGGACGCTGACCCACCGATTCGATCTGAACGCGCTGATCTGACGCGACGAACCCCGCCCACGCGAGTGGTGCACCGATCAGCAGCGCGAGGCTGCCGATCAGCACCATCAACGCGGGGCGGGGTCGTCGCATCGTGTACTTCCTGTGATCTATCGGACCGTCAACAGCGCGTTATGCGCGGCTGCGGGCTAGTCGGGCGATCGCGCCCGCGGCGCCCAGGGCGCCGAGAGCCATCAGGCCAGCGGTCCACGCGGGCAGCGCACCGGTGGCAGCCGTGGAGCCGCCGCCGGCAGCAACACCGGTCGGCGCACCGTCGAGGCCGTCGATGACCTGGGTGGCCAGGGCGAGGTTGCCCGCCTCAGCCGATCCCCAGGCGTACACGATGGTGTTGGTGCCCTCGTCGAGGGTCAGGTCGGCCGGGCCGAGAGCCACGGTGTCGGTACCCGCGAGCACCACGTCGGCGCTGTAGGTGCCCGCCGGGACGGCCACGATCGCCTCATCAGGGTTGACCAGATTCTCGATGATCACCGCGCCGTCCGCACGAACGTCCACTGCCGGGGCAGCGGCGATATGGCGAACCGTCAAGCGGGCCTCACCGGCGGCCACCTCGGAGGTGTCGTTCACGTACACGTTGAGTGCGGGGTTGCCGTCGGCGTCCAGATTGGCCGTGACGGTGGCGTTCGCACCTGCCGGAACCTCGACGCCCGCCGCCTCCAGCACGGCGGTGCCAGTACCCGGACCCTCGCCATCAGCGAAGACCGCGAGGTCGTAGGTGCCCTCGGGGACGGTCAGCGTCTCCAGGGATCCCGGGGTGAAGTTGTCGATCAGCATCGCATCACCGGCGTAGACGTCGACGACGTCGGCCCCGGATCCTTCCGGAATGGCGTGCAAAACCGACACGGTGGCGTCGGCCGCGTAGGCCGGCGCGGCGGCCAGGCCGGCCACACCGAAGGGGAGTACGAGGGCGGCCGCGGCGACCGCACCGCGGCGGGCAATCAGGCGCGCCCGGGTGGGGGTGTCGTTCATGTTCGGCTCCTAGATAAACGTGCTCGACCCCGGCCGGTCGGCCGGTTACCTAGGAGTTCGCTTCGGGTGGCTGGATTGGATGCACCCGGGGGAAACAATCTCAGGCGAGGGACAAGAAGAGCTTCTCGAGCTCCTCGGCGGACATGGGCGCCTTCTCCCCGTCCTCCCAGCACTGCTTCAGCCCGGTAGCGACGATCTTGAAGCCAGCCCGGTCCAGGGCTTTGGACACCGCCGCAAGCTGGGTGACGATGTCCCCGCAACTGCGGTCCTCTTCGATCATGTTGATCACACCGTCGAGTTGACCGCGTGCCCGCTTCAGACGCATGAGCACGTCCTTACTGATGACCGGATCGATGTCCATGACGTCATGCTACCTCAATACCCTCTGGGGTATCCTTGGCGACATGCCCCACGACCACGGAAGAGCCGTCCAAGAACCCCTCGCTCCCCTTGCACGCAACCTTCGCCAGGTGATCCCCGAGGTCTACAACGGGTTCAAGGATCTTCATTCCGCGGCGATGGCCGAGGGCGCCCTGCCCACCAAAGTCAAGGAACTCATCGCACTGACACTGTCGGTCGGCGCTCAGTGCGACGGCTGCATCGCCGCACATGCGCGCGGCGCCGCACGGGCTGGCGCTACCAAAGAGGAGGCAGCCGAGGCAATCGGCGTGACCTTCTTGATGCAGGGCGGGCCGGCAACCGTCTACGGACCACGCGCCTTCGACGCCTTCTGCGAGTACCACGACGCACAGCACGGGCGGGACACCTGAACCACGTTCCCGGCAAGATCGCCCTCGTCGGTAGCGGCGAGTACTTACCTGCCATGCACGATCTTGAGGCGTGGCTATTGGAGGACAAGCCACCTCGCTACGTCCAACTCGCAACGGCCGCATCCCTCGAAGGTGACGCGTCACTTCAGCGCTGGCACGACCTCGGGGCGCAAGCAGCCCGACGTCTCGGTGTCGAGCAGGTGGTCGTCGACGTCCGCGTCCGAGAGGACGCCTTCGATCCAGTTCACGCTCAGGCAGTCACCGGAGCCGGCCTCATCTACCTGTCCGGCGGCAACCCGCAGCACCTGGCACGCACGCTCATCGACACACCGTTGTGGCAGGCGATACATGCGTCGTGGAGAAGCGGCGCCTCGATAGCTGGTTGTTCCGCGGGCGCGATGGCCTTGGGTGGATACGTACCCGACATTCGCCACCCACGTCGCGGCGGCCAAGCAGGACTGGCACTGGTTCCCGCTCTTCGAGTTCTTCCACATTTCGACGCGTTCGCCAAGTGGATTCCCGACACGGTGATGCGTCCGCTCTTGACGCCCGATTCCGTGGTCGTCGGGATCGACGAGCAAACAGCACTTCGAGCCGAAGCACCGGATGATCCGCGCGCACACTGGGATTTCCGAGGGGTGGGACGGGGTTCATGCTGGCGGATCGACTACGACCGCAAGCACCGCGTGAACTCTCCGATCGCACTGACCGTGGCCACTACGTGAGCGGAGGCTGCACGCCCCACAGTCGACCGCGATGCCGGGCGACGAAGCGATAGACCACACCGGCAAGCGGTCGCACGGGAGCGCTATCCACGAGTTGACCGATCGGTCTCCATACGCCCGAGCCCGAGCGCATGATCGCGGCGACGGCGCGTTCC
Organism: uncultured Rubrivirga sp.; assembly: GCA_964385255.1. Taxonomy (GTDB): domain Bacteria; phylum Actinomycetota; class Actinomycetes; order S36-B12; family S36-B12; genus S36-B12. The sequence continues at coordinate 17,399 of CAYLOH010000023.1, forward strand.
GCGGACCGACTACCCGAGACATCCACGAACTGCACCGCCCGAGCACACTCCTGCTCGGTCAGTCCGTAGGCGGTGACATCCACGGACTGATACGGGACGAAAAGTGCGTTGGCTCCGACTACACGCTGCGCAAATTGCACACTCCACGTGCAAAAGCCGCAGCGACCATCGAAGAGCACCACTGGTTGCTCGCCCGACATCACCGCGCCTGCACCACCGCTGCCAACTGTTCGCACTGATCGCGTGCTGCCGCCTGGGCGTACTTCGCGAAGTCCCATGTGGACGTCGGTACGGCTTCGATCTCTTCACGCGACATGGCCGCGAGTTCGTCGGCGAGTTCCGAGGTTTCCATCAGTGCCGCGACGAGTGATCCGAAGCGCTCGTCCGCCCGTGCTACGCGTTGCGCGGCCGCCAGTCGCACCCGCGCGCGGTCGGCATACTGCGCCAACTGGTCGGGGTTGGCCTCCAGCGGCGAGACCACCGGCTCGACAGCTTCGTTCCATCCGCATGCAACGGCGGCGTCTTCCATGGAAGGAGCCGACCCGCAGCCGGCCACCAGCAACACGACGACGGTGACACTGCCGCACAGGGTTCTCACCCGACCACCGTACGAGCCCGGGTGATCATGAGTCACACTGACGCGATGTCGAGGATCTTGCGGCCGGGGATCCGGACGTTCAAGCCTCGTCGCAGTCGCATCACCGCTCGACAACAGCGAGCGTTGGATCAGGCGCGGATCACCCCCGGGCTACTCCTGGACATCGACGGGCTGGACCTCGTCTGGTCGTTCGGTGCACCGGTGATCATGGACATCGGGTTCGGCTCCGCCCCGCCCGTCGTCCAGCTCGCCCGTGAATTCCCGGACCAGGTGATTCTGGCTGTCGACGTGCACACCCCCGGCGTGGGCGACCTCGTGGATCGAATCGAGACCGACGGCTTGCCGGGAGTCTTCGTCGTGGAAGCCGACGCCTTGGAGCTACTGCCACAACTTCCAGGAACCCTGGCAGGTGTGCGTTCGTTCTTTCCCGATCCGTGGCCCAAGGCCCGTCACCACAAGAGACGACTGGTGCAGCCAGCGGTTCTGGATGCGATGGCCGAGGTCGTTGCACCTGGCGGCTTCTGGCATCTGGCCACCGACTGGGCGGATTATGCGGATGCCATGCTCGAGGCATTCGACGCGGATCCGCATTGGAGCGGTGGGGCTATCGAGCGGCCCACATGGCGCCCGACGACGCACTTCGAAATGCGCGCGATTCGGGAGGGTCGAAGCATTTCCGACATGTGGTTCACCCGAATCACAACTAGCGTCTAGCCATGCGCGTGATCGGTCTCGTCGCCGCTGGTTTCCTACTCCTCGGGTGTGTGGGTGGGACCACCGCGACGGGCGAGCAGCCGCTGGAATCACCGGCGGTGCCGAGTGCGCCCACGCCCGAGGCCGAGTCCACACCCGAGACCGAACCCTCTCCGGAACCCTCAAGCCAACCGATGCCCTGCGAGGACGTCATGTTCCAGCGCGCTCAGGGCACGATTCGCGCGCAGCAAAGTGCCCTCGCGAACTCCGATTTCGAAGCCGCGCGTGCCTTCGCCTCCCGTCAATTCCGCTCGAGCGTCTCCGTCGAGCAGTTTCGAGAGATCATCGAGGGCAGCTACGCATTCCTGCTGGACGATCCCGCGCTCACCTTCGCGGAATGTCAACGGCGCGGCGACTCGGCTCTACTGCGCGTGGAAGTGGCCAGCTCACCCGCGACGATCATGGTGTACGTGGTCGTCTTGGAGAACGACTCGTGGTTCATCGACGCTGCGTCCGCCGCCGGGACCCGCGACGACGTCACGACGTAGCGGGGGCAAGGCATTCGGGTCGAGAAAACCCCAGCAGGCCCACGACCTGGTCCTCTGGGCCTTCAGATGACGGTCGCTGGTCGCACGGGTAATCCAGCCGCGAGATAGACCGAGTCGATGAACTCAGCCTGGACGAGGGCATCGTCGGCATCGTTGTAGATGGGAGCTCCTGTGCGCACGTGATCGGCGAACGCCTCGAGTTGGTAGGTGTACGAGGTCTTTCTGCCCAGTTCCTCGGTGCGCACGTGCTCGTCGGTCCTGATCTCTATTCGATCGTCGAAGGAGGCGACGCAGAAGTTGTGCGCGAACGCCTCACCCTTGCTCCCGGTGATGCGCATGGTGAAATCCATTTCCGGCACCGTGAAGCTCGACACGAAGTGGGCGGTCAGGCCAGACGGGTAGACAAGATCGGCTTCCATCGTCTCGTCCATCCCCGGAGAACCTGCTCGTTCTATCGCCGAGGCAGAGACCACCGAGGGCTCACCGCCGCCCACCGCGCCGAGGGTACGCAGACTGTGGATCGCGTAACAGCCAACGTCCATCGTTGCGCCACCGGCCAAGGACAAGTCCCAGCGTGGGTCGGTTGGATCGGTGTTGGGAAAGGACATGTGCACGTCGATGTGGGCGAGCTCTCCCAACTCCCCCGAGCCGGCGAGTTCGAGCATGCGCTTCATCACGGGGTGATACCGATAGTGGAACGCTTCCATGAATGTGACGTCGGAACCCGCAACAGCGTCGCGCACGGCTCGTGCCTCGACGGCGTTGCTGGCGGACGGCTTCTCACTGAGAACGTGCTTGCCCGCGGCGATGGCTCGCAGGTTCCACGGACCATGCAAGCCGTTCGGCAACGGGTTGTAGATCGCCTCGACCTCCGGGTCTTCGATCACAGCCTCATAGGAATCCAGCACCCTCTCTACGCCGCTGTGCTCGGCAAACTCCTCCGCACGTCCTCGATCACGCGCAGCGATGGCCACCAGGCGATGGCCGGTCAGTTGAGCGGGTTCGACGATGGCCCGTCCACTGATCCGGGCGGCTCCCAGAATCCCAATGCGCAATGGCTCCATAGCGCCTCACCCTAGACTCCTGAGCGCCTGCCCGAACCGCTCAGGAGGGTGCGATGCCCACAGCGCGCTCTCGATTGGCGACGTTGATCGCCTTCGACTTCTCCGGTGCCGATTGGCCGGATGCGGTGCGCGGGACACTCGTGACCGGAGTCGTGACCGTCGTTCCGGTTCTCGGTGGAGAACTCGAGAAGGCGATACCGCTATCGATCGGTGCGGCCTTCATCGCGGTCAGTGAAGCCGGTCAACCCTTTTCCCAGCGCTGGCGAACCATGCTGTGGACCACCGTCGCACTCATGGTCGCCGTGGGCCTGGGTGCAGCCTTGTCCAACGTGCATTGGGTGGCGGTAGCCGCAACAGGTGTGGTCGCCTTCGTCTGCGGGGCTTTGGGATTCCTCGGGCGCCGGGTGGCAGTGGGCGGACTGCTCGCGCTCGTGTTGTTCTCCATCTATGTGGGCGTTCCCGTGCCGCTGGACGATGCCTTCACAACGGCTGCTCTCGTCGGGCTGGGTGGAATCATCCAGGCGGTTGCCAGCACGGGCATGGGCCTACTACGCGGAAAACACCGCTTACCGCAACCCGACCGCGAGAAACTTCCCCCCCTCTCGGATCTCTGGCGCGGGGATCACACCTTCTTGATGCACGGAATTCGCTTGGCGATCATCATGATGATCGCCACCTCGATCTCCGAGACAGTGTCGGTTCCGCATCCTTACTGGCTACCGATGTCTGTCGCCTGGATGAGTAAACCCGATCACGATGGGACGGTCGTTCGCGTTCTCCACCGCGTGGTCGGAACCATCCTCGGATTGCTTGTGGCGTTCGTGGCCGTGGTCGTTTTTCGGCCCACGGGGAGTGGATTCCTGCCTTTGGCTCTCATCGGCGTGGCTCTCGCTATCGCCTTCATCTGGGCCAACTACGCAATCGCCGTCACCGGCGTGACGGTGTGGGTGGTGTCCCTATTCGCCATGGTCGGTGATCCAGTCGTCGAGACGATGGATCTCCGGCTGCTCGCGACGGTGGCTGCCGGCATCCTCGTGTTGGTCGCCTCATCGATCCCGATACGAACAAAGCGGCAGTAACACTCATCAGTTCGCGAGGATCACACCCCAGGATCCACATCCATGGCGTTGGCACGCGCTCGACGACGTCTATCGGTGATGAAGGGCAGGATCACCAGGCCCGCGAGGGCTCCCACGAGCATCGTCGACGCCAGTTCGGTGACGACCGGGAAGTGCGCCAGGACCAACAGGGATGAGATGGATGCCCCGACGGTCATCCCGAAGAGACCGACGAGCGCCGCAGCCGATCCGGCGGATCCCGGGAAGGGGTCGAGTGCGAGTGCGGTGCCATCGGCGCTGACGATGGCTACCGTCAACATGGCCAGCCCAACGCATGCGACGAATATCCCGAGGCGAGGTCCGGCCAATCCCGACCACAGAAGACCAGCTGCGGCAATGACTTGAAGGAGGACGGCTGCAGCGATGAGTTGTTGCATGGAGAAGGTGTTGAGCAGTCGTCTATTGATTGGAGCGCCTAGCGCATAGGACAACGAGAGCAGACCGAACAAGATGGCGAAGGCGAACTCGCCCAGGCCGAAGAAGTCCATCAGGATCGCCGGCGCTGTCGATATGAACCCGAACAAGGTGACGTAGGTGAATCCGATGAGGAGCGCAGGAGCGAGGAAACGTGGGTCCTTGGCTAACGAGACGTACACGCCGACGGCCGACCCCAGTCCGTGGCCTGTCCTGCGGTCCGCGGGGAGGGTTTCCGGTATTCGACCACTCGCCACGATGCACCCGATGCCGAATACGGCAAGGAAGTAGAACAGTGTTCGCCAGCCACCCAGCTCCAGCAACCCAGCACCCAGCACCGGCGATAAAACGGGAGCGAGTCCGAAGACCATGACCACTATCGACAAGGCTTTCGCCAGGTCCTTTCCGTGGTAGAGGTCTCGAACGATCGCGCGAGCGATCACGACACCCGCGGCGCCTCCCAGTGATTGGAGGAACCGAAACCCCAGAAGAACCTGGAACGACGGGGCAAGCGCGCAGGCGACAGAGGCAATGGTGAACAGAATCAAGCCACCCAGTAGCGGCTTCTTGCGTCCGAAACGATCGGACAGCGGACCGTAGAGAATCTGGCCGACTCCCATGCCGACAAGAGAGGTAGTCAGTGTCAAGGGAACGGTGGTGACAGGAATCCCGAGGTCCGCGGCAACGTCTGGGAAGGCTGGCAAGTACAGGTCTATCGACATAGGACCGAAAGTCGTGAGTAGACCCAGAATCACGAGCGACAAAGCACGCCCTCGACCTACGGTCAAGGATTCGACTCTCACCCCGAAACCCTACGGGACTTATCGGCGCAGCTTCACCCGTCGAACCTGGCCACAACCTCGTCCGTAGTGACAACCTCAGCGAACTCCCCGTGGAGGTTGGCAGCAGTCGTTCTCATCAACTCAGCTGCCGAGATGACACTTCCATCGGGCATCGACCTATCGAACGTTCTCGTGGCATCCAGGACGAAGGTGACTCGATAGCCGAGGTTGCCGGCCATTCGCGCAGTCGTCTCGCAGCAATGATTCGTGGTGATCCCACAAATGACGACTTCAGCCAGTCCCTGGCTTCGAAGCCAGCTATCCAAATCAGGATCCCCATAGAAGGCGGAGTTGACGGACTTGACGACGAGGAGATCGCAAGACCCGTCGATTCCCTCCATGAACCGATTCCCCGATTGGCCGGGGCGTAGCGGTGACGAGGGGTCGCTCGAGTCGTGGCGGACGAGTACGACGGGCCAGCCTCGGCCGCGCCAGGCACCCAGCAGAGATCGGATATTGCCTTCGCACGCGACGTTGGTGGTTGGACCCCAGCGCTCGTCCGCGAAGCCTTCCTGAACATCGACGACGATGAGGGCGGCAACCACGCAAACACGCTAGCGAATCACTGGGAGGCCATCAGCTTTTCAATCGAAGCACCCGTGGCCGCGTACGCCACATCATCGCTCGCAGCGAAGGCTTCTACGCGACTTACCCGACCAACGTCACTCCATGCGGCACCATCGGTGCTGCGGTGAACGGTGCCATCGCCATCCAAACGCCAGAGAGCCGATCCGCTCGGCGAAGCCGATACAAGGACTCCTGGGACACCCATCTCTTCTACAGCGTTGCTACCTGGTTCCCACGTGAGCAATCCCCGATCGGGTGTTCCGAGCCATACGCGGTCCGAGAACCACGCCAACGAGGTCGGCGTGACGAGTGGTCCGGCGTTCCACGTCTCCCCACCATCGGAGGACCATTGGAGCGGACCGCGAGTGTCCCAACCGACGATCTCATCGCCTTGAACAGCCAAGCCGTGGAAGTCGACTTCGCCCAACAAACTGATGGAAGTCCAGGACTCACCCCCGTCTCGACTTGTGATGAGTCCCAGAGGATTGGGGAGCGACGACCCGGGTCCTGGGTGTCCACTCGCCACCAAAGTCGCAGCAGCGTCACCCGCAAAGCCCATGAAGTCGTCGCGCGATGAACCAATCCGCTCGGAGCGACCGGTGTCTGGGTCAACGCTATGAACGCCATCGTGGGTACCCAGGAGAAGCCGACCACCCTGCAGAACTACACCGTGGACGTGGCTGAGCGCCGGTTCGATCTCCATGAGGGCAGCTGTGCTCTCTCCCGACAGGAATGCCCGCAGCTGCACGATCTCCTTCTCCTGGGTGACGATGATTTCGCGTGCCAGTGCCGCAACCGCAGGATCGGATCCGCGAGCCAGCACATCTTCCGCCATGGCTACGGCACCTTCGTGGTGTTCGATCATGTATTGGGCGAACATCGCATCGAATGTCGCGCCCTGCGCTGACGCGAGTGCATCCAGCTGTGCTTGAGAGAGCATGCCTTCCATGCCGTGGGAACCGTGCGACATCATCGCTTCGTCCCCGGACATCCGAGGCACGCCCCACTCATTCAGCCAGGACTCCATCAAGTCGATTTCCGGATCCTGAGCTGCCTTGATCTCGGCAGCGAGGGCAAGCAGCTGCGGATCCTCGGCTCGATCCACAGCTAGATCGGCCATGACGATTGCCTGCTCGTGATGCGGAATCATCATTTGGGCGAACATGACATCGTCAGCGTTGGCTTCCCCTGCAGCATCACTGAATTCCATGCTGTCGCCCATGGAATCCATGTTGTGGGAATCCTGTGAACACCCAACAAGCACAGCAACAGCAACAACCACCGGTGCGACAGCACCGGCCTTCTTCCTCATCCGTGTAAGGCTCATGTCTACTCCTGTCATAAGTCGGTCAAGGTACGAATCGATCAGCGAACGAGATCGGTTGACGTGACCTTTAGGTGCGACTAATCGACAGTGCGTACAGATCGGGGGGATCTGGGTCACGGGGACGGGACGTGACGCCTTCGCGAAGATGTTTGGTTCGCGACCTACGGGTGAACAGCACCGCGCTGGCAGGTCGGATCACTCCCAACAGGATCAGTAGAGCCAGGCAGACCGCCCATGCCATCGAATCATCGACAATCGCATCACCTGCAGCGTCTTCACTGGGAGTTTCGGGTGATGGCGAGTCATTCATATGGTGGACGGACGTGTGTTGTGTCGGCGGTGCGCTGCAACCCAGGGCAGTGAGGTGATGCATTCCCACTAGCCCGGCAACAACCACCAGCAACGGCACGATCCGCTGCCACATCGGTGCTGCCTGAGGGTCCCTCATCACCTTGACATCATCACACGAAAACCGCCGAATGGCCGCTCGGGCACTGAGGGGAATGACGTTCCTGACAGCTCATCCGTGGTGCCGGTTGGCATCAGGACGCCCGGTGCGCGCCTATTCGGTATGCGCGAGTCGCCGTTAGCAGCAAGCATTCACCCGTTCTACAGAGCTCCGATCAAGCCCACGACCAGAAACCCTGCAGCCAGCATCGATAACCGAAACGGCCAGGCTGTGACGGGCATCTTTCGTGCCTTCACAGCAGCGGCAATCGAGACGGCGACGGCTGCAGTAGCCGCGGGAACCGTCACCCACATGACGGAAGCACCGCCTTGCCAGATCAAGATCGCTGACGACAACGTCGTGATGGCGACCAACGCGGCCACGGTGATGACCCTGGGAAGTCGCTGCGGAAGTCCACGGATTCCTTCCGCTCGATCGCTGTCACCATCGGGCAACACATTGGCGAAATGGGCTGAGACACCCAAACTCGCGCCGACGAAGACCACCCACCACGCGGGCCACGTGGGTGGCTCCGTTCCCAAACTCACCAGGATGGGCAAAGCGGCGAACCCGGTTGCGTACGGAAGGGCCGACACAACAGTTGCTTTCAGTCCCGCGTTGTAGGCGAAGCCGGAGAAGAGGAAGACCGCCTGCCACACGCCCACCCAGGGATTGACGAGCACCGACAGCGCAAGCGACGCGACGGAAGAACCGACCACAACCACCCATGCCGTTGATAGGGATATCGCTCCGGTTACCAGTGGCTTATCGGTTCGTCCGGCTCGCCGGTCCCGCGCGACGTCGAGGACGTCGTTACTCAAACCGATCGCGATCTGATTGAAGAAGACGGCAATGACGATCACAATGGTGTGATCCAGCGGCACGCCGAAGGCGATAGCCAACAACAGCGACAGCGTTGTCACCGCAAACGTGGGAACTGGGTGACTTGACCGCACGATGGTGCCGATCATGGCTACCGGGCCAGGCGGTTGATGATGGCGCCGAACACCCGCGGCGTCTTGCTCGATACCGGGACGATGGCATGACGGAGTGGCGAGGACGCGACCACTACTAAGCCCTTGGTCAGTACTCGAAACTCCCGCGTGACTTTTCGCCACCGCTTGGGGTAAGAGGAGGGGTCACCGGCCTGCAGCGCGGTGATGGCTTCGTGCGCTTGGGCGAACCCGACTCGCAAGCCCTCTCCGGTGATGGCGTCGACGTAACCGGCGGCATCGCCCACGAGCAGGACGCGGCGCACCTGCGCCCGGCGAGCGCGGTAGGGGAAGGGACCGGCGCCGCGAAGAGTGGAGGCAGGGAGGGCACCTTCCAGATGGTTGCTGACCTCCGGAACGCGGGCGATTGTCTCGGCGAGGTTGATGCCCTTCGGGCCGAGCACCGCCACACCGACCGTGT
>CAYLOH010000024.1:0-25879 GCA_964385255.1 uncultured Rubrivirga sp.
AGCGGGGACGTGACCACGGCGGTTTCCGCCCAGGCCACCGAGGGCGACATGGAAGTAGGCGTGTGGGAGCACTCCGTGGGCACTTCCACCGACGTGGAGGTGGAGGAGGTGTTCGTGGTCCTCGAAGGGGCAGGCACGGTCACCTGCGAGGACGGCGGACGGATCGACCTGGCCCCCGGGGTTGTGGGCCTGCTGCCGATGGGTGCGAAGACCACCTGGACGATCACCGAGCCGCTCCGCAAGGTCTGGATCACCCTGGCGTAACGGGCATTTTCGGCTCCGGTAGCCTTTCCCCTTGCTGCTCGGCCCCCTCGGGGGAGGCAGCCTGGGCGCTCGGAAGGCGTTCAGTACGGCTCGCCTGACCCGGGCGAGTACAGAAACCGGTCCCTACGAGAGGCGGCGTCCCGTGCGCACCTACACCCCTAAGTCCAGCGACATCACCCGCAGCTGGCACGTCATCGACGCGACCGACGTAGTCCTCGGTCGACTCGCCACCCACGTCGCCACGTTGCTGCGTGGCAAGCACAAGCCCACCTTCGCGCCGCATGTGGACACAGGCGACTTCGTCGTCGTCATCAATGCCGACAAGGTGGCCTTGACTGGCCAGAAGCGCGAGAAGAAGATCGCCTACCGTCACTCCGGTCATCCCGGTGGTTTGAAGTCCACCACGTACGAAGACCTACTCGCGACCAATCCCGAGCGCGCAGTCGAAAAGGCCGTGAAGGGCATGCTCCCGCACAACAAGTTGGGCCGTCAGCAGCTGAAGAAACTGAAGGTCTACTCCGGCGATGTTCATCCGCACGCCGCCCAGAATCCCCAGACGTATCAGATCTCCCAGGTCGCGCAGTAGCCGCGCGGGTATAAGAAGCAGAAAAGGACAACCGTGACTGAGGCAACTGTCGACATCATCGACGAAGACATCACCGAGGACGACGCTCCTTCGGAGTACACCACCGAGACCCCCGCGGCTGCACCGGTCGCACGCGAGATCAAGCAAGCACCGGGTGCGGCAATCGGTCGTCGCAAGGAAGCCGTCGCCCGCGTGCGCTTGGTTCCCGGCACCGGTCAGTGGACGATCAATGGCCGCTCACTCGACGAGTACTTCCCCAACAAGGTGCACCAGCAGGAGGTCAAGGAGCCTTTCGTCACCCTCGGTGCCGAAGGTCGCTTCGACGTCATCGCCCGCATCCACGGTGGCGGTGTGTCCGGACAGGCGGGTGCGCTGCGCTTGGGCATTGCCCGTGCACTCAGTGCGATCGATGAGGAGAACAACCGTCCTTCGCTGAAGAAGGCGGGTTTCCTCACGCGTGACCCCCGGGCCAAGGAGCGCAAGAAGTACGGCCTGAAGAAGGCCCGTAAGGCTCCGCAGTACAGCAAGCGCTAAGCCTGTGGGCCGACTTTTCGGCACTGACGGGGTTCGTGGCCTCGCCAATCGGGACATCACGGCCGAACTGGCGGTGGATCTTGCGGTGTCCGCCGCACATGTGCTCGCTGATGTCGGGGCGTTCGAAGGGCGTGCTTCCGATAGACCCACGGCGATCGTCGGTCGCGACACCCGAGCTAGCGGAGAGTTCCTCGAAGCCGCGGTCGTGGCTGGACTCGCGAGCGCAGGCGTGGACGTCACGGTCGTGGGGGTTGTGCCCACTCCCGCCGTTGCATGGTTGACGGCAAGTACCGGCGCGGACCTGGGGGTGATGCTGTCGGCTTCGCACAATCCGATGCCCGACAACGGCATCAAGTTCTTCGCCCGTGGTGGTCACAAACTCGCCGATGAGATCGAAGATCAGATCGAGAAGCGTCTCGGGGAGTCGTGGGATCGACCCACGGGCGCCGATGTGGGACGCGTGCGCGTGGACCCGGACGCTGCAACGTCGTATGTGGATTACCTGCTCGGCACCATCGATGTCGATCTTTCCGGCTTGCGGGTTGTGGTCGATTGCGCGAACGGTGCCGCGTCGAAAGTTTCGCCCGAAGCTCTGCGTCGAGCAGGCGCCGACGTTATCGCGATCCATGCTTCACCCGATGGCTGGAACATCAACGATGGTTGTGGTTCAACCCATCTTGATGCACTTGCCACAGCAGTCATCGAGAACTCCGCGGACCTGGGCATCGCGCACGACGGTGACGCCGATCGCTGTCTCGCGGTAGCAGCGGATGGCTCGTTCATCGACGGTGATCACATCCTTGCGATCTTGGCCACATCGCTGCGTGATGGCGGACGATTGTCGGGCGACACCGTCGTGACGACCGTCATGGCCAACCTCGGCTTCAAGATCGCGATGGAGTCCGCTGGCATCGCCGTCGTCGAAACCGCCGTGGGGGACAGGTACGTCCTGGAAGAAATGCGTGCTCGTGGCTTCACTCTCGGCGGCGAGCAAAGCGGCCACGTCGTGATGAGCGAGTTCGCCACTACGGGCGACGGAGTGCTGACCGCTCTGCACCTTCTCGCCCGCATGGCTCAAACGGGCATGTCCTTGATGGAACTGGCCGCGATCGTCGAGAAATTCCCGCAGATCCTGGTGAATGTCGGCGGGGTGGACAAGAGCGCTTTGGATTCGAATGCTGCCGTCCGGGAGGTGCTGATCCAGGCCGAGGCGGAACTCGCAGGGCGCGGACGGGTACTGCTGCGTCCGTCGGGAACCGAACCGGTGATCCGCGTGATGGTGGAAGCGGCTACGAGTGAGGATGCCGAGAGGATCGCCGGCGCCATAGCCGCCGTGGTGAGTTCTGAGCTAGCACTCGACTAGTCCTTGTCGACATCCGTTGGCGCAGCGCGAGCGCGATCCATCCAGCGATGGCCATACCGGTGAGATTTATCCCTAGTTGCCATGCGCTGCCGAGCACCTCGTCCCACTGTGCGAAGACGATGCCTACGGCGATGTTGCCCGATGCGGGAATAGTCGTAACCGAGATGAATACGCCGATGATGCCCGTTGATTGCGAGGACGTCAGGGCCAATACCCCTGCAGCGGCGGCGATCACGGCAACGATCAATGACCAGACGTTGGGCGTGTAGATGAATGCGACGCCCGGACGGGGTGCGCTGATATCAGCGAACGTTGCCAAGCCCGTCGCGCGCGCTAGTGCGACGAAGCCCACAGTAAGCGTTATGGAGAACGCGAAGCCGACGACGAGCGTTCGAATGGCCTGACGTAGTAATCCAGGTCGCTTGCGAACCAGCGCAAGGCCCAAGGAGACGACCGCCATGAACTCCGGGCCGAGCACCATGGCGCCGACGACGAGGATCGGAGAGTCCGTGATGACGGCGATGGCTGCCAGCAGGGTCGCCATCGTCATGAACGCGAGGAAGATCGGAGTGATCTTGGACTGTTCATAGGCCTGTTCGATCACCTGGGGCCAGACGACGTTGTCCGCGTCGGGAGACTTCTGCTCAGCCTCGAGTGCCCGCTGTGAGACCCAGGAACCCGGTTGCAGGATTTGGATGGTGCCCTGTTCCTGGACTCCCAACTGCACCAATGCTCCGATGAGATCGTTCACCGCGTCGCGCTCCACTTGAGCCTCGAACACGTCTCCAGGGGGATCGACGCTCGCACCCACATAGCGGGACAAGGAGGTAAGGCTCGGGGCCGAGCGCAGTATCTGCTCGCATTGCCCCGTCAGATCTCGGGGACACGAGACCCGCACCGTCAGCACGGCCCTACCTTGTCACCTCGGGCGTAGTCTTGCGGGCATGTGCGGAATCGTGGGCTACGTCGGTGAGAAGCAGGCCCTCGAGGTCGTGGTTGCCGGTCTGCGTCGCCTGGAATACCGCGGCTACGACTCCGCTGGCGTGGCGGTGATTAGCGACGGTCGACTCGAAGTCCGCAAGAAGGCGGGCAAGCTCGCCAACCTCGAGACGCTCATCGGACAAGATCCCCTCCCGCAATCCACGACAGGAATCGGGCACACCCGATGGGCTACCCATGGTGGTCCGACGGACCACAATGCGCATCCGCATGTCAGCGAGGATGGGCGCGTGGCGGTGATCCACAACGGCATCATCGAGAACTTCGCGGCCCTGCGAGCCGAACTCACCGACGATGGTGTGCATCTGTCCTCGGAGACCGACACCGAGGTGGTCGCCCATCTATTGGCCCGGGCGCTGCCCGGTGTGAACGGGGATCTGCCTCGCGCGATGCAAGCTGTGTGTCATCGACTCGAGGGAGCCTTCACGCTCGTCGCGATGGACCCGAACGATCCCACGTTGGTGGTCGGTGCTCGACGAAACTCACCGTTGGTCGTCGGTCTGGGTGAAGGCGAGAACTTCCTCGCAAGCGACGTGTCAGCCTTCGTCGAACATACGCGCAACGCACTTGAGCTCGGGCAAGACCAGATCGTCGTGGTGCGTTCTGATCGTGTCGAGGTGACCGACTTCTCCGGCAATTCCGTTGAGGCGACACCTTTCTCCATCGACTGGGATGCGTCGGCGGCCGAAAAGGGTGGCTACGACCTGTTCATGCTCAAGGAGATCGCCGAGCAACCGAAGGCGGTTGCCGATGCGCTGCGTGGACGGATCAATTCCGAGCACCGAATCCAGCTGGATGAGGCGAATCTCGACGACGCGGTCCTGCGCGACATCACCAAGGTGGTCGTTATCGCCTGCGGCACTGCAGCTCACGCCGGCATGATCGCCAAGTACGCGATCGAGCACTGGACCAGGTTGCCGGTGGACGTGGAGCTGGCCAGCGAGTTCCGCTACCGCGATCCGATCGTGGGACCGGATTCGCTCGTCATCGCCATCTCCCAGTCCGGAGAGACGATGGACACCCTGATGGCGCTACGGCATGCGAAGGCCCAAGGTGCTCGCACTCTCGCCATCTGCAATACCGTTGGTTCGACCATTCCGCGCGAATCAGACGCCGTGGTCTACACCTACGCCGGCCCGGAGATCGCCGTTGCCTCGACGAAGGCCTTCTTGACGCAGATCGTCGCCGCGTATCTCGTAGGTCTGTATCTCGCGCAGGCGCGCGGCGCGATGTTCGAAGACGAGATCCGTGCGGTTCTGGCCGATCTGAGCGACATGCCCCAAAAAGTGGATCTGGTGCTCGACACCGTCGAACCGGTGCGGGCCCTGGCGCAGAAGTTCGCGAAGGCGACCTCGGTCCTGTTCATCGGCCGTCATGTGGGATACCCCGTGGCTCTCGAGGGTGCGCTCAAACTGAAGGAGCTCGCCTACATGCACGCTGAAGGCTTCCCGGCGGGTGAACTCAAGCATGGACCGATAGCCCTGATCGAGGACGGCCTGCCGGTAATCGTCGTGGTTCCCTCACCGCGCGGGCGAGCTGTGTTGCACGACAAGATCGTGTCCAATATCCAGGAGGTGCGTGCTCGCGGAGCGGTTGTCATCGCCATCGCTGAAGAGGGGGATGAGTCGATCGTGGCATTCGCTGATCACATCATCCGAGTACCGGAGACACCCACCTTGATGCAGCCGTTGGTGTCGACCGTTCCGTTACAGGTCTTCGCGTGTGAGCTCGCGACCGTCAAGGGTCATGACGTGGATCAGCCGCGCAACCTCGCAAAGTCCGTCACGGTGGAGTGATGCTCGGGCTGTACCCCGCGGATGTCATTCGTCGGGCTGAGGATTCCCTTCTCGCACGGGTTCCCGAAGGGTCACTGATGCAGATCGCCTCGCGTGGTCTGGCCACACACATCCTGCGTCTGGTGGGGGACATTCGTGGCTTGGTCACCGGCGCACGAGTGCTGCTGCTGGTGGGTGCGGGCAACAATGGAGCGGATGCGCTCTATGCGGGCGCTTACCTCTGCACTCGAGGAATGGCCGTCACCGCGGTTCCGGTCGCGGACTCCTGGCACGTCGACGGTGCACGGGCGCTGGTGCAAGCAGGTGGCCGTCTCGTATCGGTGGACGAAATCGATGTCCTGGCGGACCAAGCGGACGTGATCGTCGACGGCATCGTTGGAATCGGTGCTCGAGGTGTTTTGCGTGAGCCTGCAGCAGCGGTAGTCCTTCTGGCGAACGGATCGGATGCTCTGCGAGTCGCCGTCGATATCCCTAGTGGCATAGGAGTGGATGACGGTTCCATCGATGGCGTCGCTTTCGAGGCGGATGTGACCGTCACATTCGGCGGCTACAAGCCGGGGCTCTTCTTGCACCCGGGGCGCGAGTGTGCCGGAGCCGTGCATCTCGTGGATATCGGTCTCCAGGATGACTTGCCCGAACCCACCCTGCGCGTCATGGACCTGCTCGACGTTGCCGACTTCGTGACAGGTCCGCAGCCGAGTGACCACAAGTACCGCCGCGGAGTGGTGGGCATTACCGCCGGTAGTCAGGCATACCCGGGTGCGGCCGTTTTGGCGACGGGTGCGGCACGGCTCTGTGGTGTCGGGATGGTGCGTTATCTCGATAGGGGTGATGAGGTTGCGTCGCTAGTGATCGAGTCCTACCCGGACGTGGTGGCTGACCCACGCGATCCCCGCGCGGACGATCGTGTGCGCGCCTGGGGGTGCGGCCCGGGATTCACGGAGGCCGATGCGCAGACGGTGGCCATGATGATTAGCGAGCCGACGCCGATCGTCCTGGACGCAGGAGCGCTCGCGTGCTTGGCCGAGAGTGATGAGCTGTGCAGCGCGGTTCGCAGTCGAGCGGATCGAGGCCTGACCACGGTTCTGACACCCCATGATGGTGAGTACGCGCGGCTGTTTGGTTCGCACACGCGCACCATCGATGTCGCCGAGTCGTGGGGAGTAATCGTCGTACGCAAGGGGCCATCCACCACCGTCGTCGCCCCCGACGGCAGCGTTGTCGTCGACTCGATGGGAACGTCGGCACTTGCTTGTGCCGGCAGTGGTGACGTCCTCACCGGAATGATCGCGGGACTACTTGCCTCTAATCCGCACGATGATCCACACGAAGTCGCAGCTGCCGCCGTGTGGTTGCACGGATTGTGCGGACGACTCGCCTGCGCAGGCGAACGTCCTGTCACCGCGGTCGAGATCTGTTCAGTGCTGCCCCAGGCGATCGCCGCAGTGCGAACTGGCGACTTGGGAGACTTCGAACTGTGATCGACAACCCACCCCGGGCCGAGGCAGTTATTGATGCGGGTGCCATCGCCACCAACTACGCGCGTCTGTCTTCGGCGGGCGTACCCGTCATGGGGATCGTCAAGGCCGATGGGTATGGCCACGGTGCCACGCACGTGGCCCGAACCCTGCGCGAATCACAGGCCGAGTGGCTGGGTGTCGCGCTGCCCTCCGAAGCCCTGGCGCTGCGGGCGGAGGGGGACAGGGGGCGTCTCCTGGCGTGGCTCTGGGCACCGGGTGATCCCGCGGTCATGGATTGCATCGCAACCGATGTTGACCTGTCGGTTTCTGGTCAATCGTCGCTCAGCGATGTCGTCGACGCGGCCCGTGGTCTGGGCAAGCGAGCGCGCATCCACATCAAGGTCGACACCGGTTTGACGCGAAACGGGGTCCCCCGATCGGCGTGGGAACCGGTTTTCCAGGCAGCACGGAAAGCCCAGGACGATGGAGCCGTCGAGATCGTCGGAATCTGGTCGCACTTGGCTAGCGCAGACGAGCCCGATGATCCGATGACCGATCGGCAGGTGGGGGCATTCCTCCAGGCGCTCGATGTCGCCGCCGGTGTCGGTGTGGAGCCGGAGCTGAGACATATCGCCAACAGCGCCGCCGCGATCAATCGGCGCGACTGCACCTTCGACCTCGTTCGTGCGGGAATAGCGATTTACGGAGTGACGCCCGGCCCCGGCTTAGGAACGTCGCAGTCCCTGGGTTTGCGCCCGGCCATGACCCTGCGCTCACGGTTGGCGCATGTCAAGGGGATCGAGGGCGGCGACCGGGTCTCCTACGGCGGTACCTGGACGGCCTCCTCGTCGACGGTCGTCGGTTTGGTGCCGGTCGGCTATGCCGACGGCATCCCGCGTTCCGCCTCGAACACCGGACAGGTCCTCATCAATGGCCGACGCTGCCCGGTCCGGGGAATCATCGCCATGGATCAGTTCGTGGTGGAGCTCGGTCCGCAGGCGAGCGATCGCCCGGGTGATGAGGTCCTGATCTTCGGGACGGGTGAGCACGGCGAACCCACCGCCGAGGATTGGGCCCGATGGGCCGACACGATCGGCTACGAGATCGTGACGAGGATTGGCCCTCGCGTTCCACGCAGATACGTCTAGGCGACACTCCGAACGCCGCTTTCCCTGGTCGATCGGTAACAATGGCGCCGATGGATCTGACCTCTGCCATTCGTGTCGCCGGCCGCGGAGTGGCTGCCGCCGGCGTCATCGCGGCTGGCGCTGCGGTAGGCGTGTTGGCCGAGCGGGCGCTCGTTCGACGTTCGGTCCGCGTCGATGACGGCGAGGAGTATCTCGGCAGCTTGCGCGGTGAGGTTCGGGAGTTGACGACCGCCGACGGCACACGCCTTCACGTGGAGGTCGATGAGCCTGACGATCCGTCAGCGGCGGACCTCACCGTTGTGTTCTGCCATGGCTATGCCCTGACGCAGGATTCTTGGCACTACCAGCGCAAGGATCTGCGTGGTCGCGCGAGATTGGTCTTCTACGACCAGCGCAGTCATGGCCGATCCACGAAGGCGGAGTTCGACACGCACCACATCGACCAACTAGGACACGACCTCGCAGCGGTGATCGAGGCGGTTGCTCCCGAAGGGCCGATCGTGCTCGTCGGCCATTCGATGGGTGGCATGTCCGTCATGGCGTACGCGGAGCAGAATCCCCAGGAAATCGGCTCGCGTGTCCGAGGAGTAGCGCTTGTTGCGACTACCGCCGGCGGTGTTCGCGCGAACACCCTCGGCATACCTGGACCCCTGGGACGCTGGGTGCACTCCTGGGCGCCGCCGATCGCAGAGTTCCTCGCCGAGCGTGAGCATCTCATCGAAGGCTGGTCCGACAGTGACCTGGGCTTGTTGCTCACCCGGGTGTACTCGTTCGGTTCTCCAGCATCGGATCAAGCCGGTCGTTTCGTGGCACGCATGCTCGCCGGAACGTCACTGGAAGTCGTAGCCGATTTCCTGCCTGCGCTCCATGAGCATGACAAGCACGCCATGCTCCCCATATTCCAGAATGCGGAGTTGCTCGTGATCGTCGGCGCTGCCGATCGACTCACGCCACCGGAACTCAGCGAAGAGATCGTCGCTGCGGTACCCGGTGCTGAGTTTGCAGTGCTGGGCGACAGTGGTCACATGGTCATGCTCGAGCGTCATCATGAAGTGAGTGAATTGATCTTGGGACTGATGACGCGCGTTCGACGCGACCTCAGTGCGGCACGCGGTGCCGCGTGACCGCGCAGGTAGTGCTGCAGTCCTCATCACCTGAAGAGACGCGTCGAATCGGAGAGCACATCGGTCACTCGCTAACTGCGGGCGACGTCGTGGTGCTTGATGGCGAGCTGGGTGCCGGAAAGACCACGCTCACCCAGGGCATTGCGCGGGGACTGCAGATCGATGAGCCGGCTACCAGTCCAACGTTCGTCCTGGCACGGGAGATGCCGGCGGGGCGCGCTGGCATCCCCCTGTTGCATGTCGACGCTTATCGAATCTCCTCGCTACACGAGTGGGACGATCTCGATGTGGATATGGAGGCACACGCGACGGTCATCGAATGGGGAGAGCGCGTGGTGGATGCCCTCCCCAGTGATCGACTCGAGGTTCACATTTCCCGCAGCAATGGCGACTTGCGCACATTGGTGATGTCGTCGAGCGGCGCTCGCTCCTCCCGACTGCTGCTCGCGCTCAGCGAGTCGTCATGACCACGGTGCTGGCAGTCGATACGTCCGGCCCGGTGACCAGCATCGGCATCGGACGCGCGGGCGAGCCAGGATTCGCCGTTGCCGAAGAAGGTGGACGCAAGCACGCCGAGGTTATCGATGGACTGATGCTCCAGGTGTCTGCACGCCTCGCTGGTAATCGTCCCGACGCCATCGCGGTGGGAGTCGGTCCAGGTCCGTATTCGGGACTTCGGGTGGGAATCGCCTTCGCGATAGGTCTCGGTAGAGCCTGGCGGTGTCCGGTGGTGGGTGTGTGCTCCCTCGACGCGATCGCATGGGCGGTCTCGGATGCGGGCGAAGCGTCCTCGGACTTCGTGGTGGCGACCGATGCCCGGCGAGGGGAGATCTACTGGGCGCGCTTTGACGCGTCGGCCCTTCGGATCGCCGGACCACGGGTGACGCGTCCCGGGGACTTCGGTGTTCCCGTTGTCAGCGATCGGACGGTGGATCCCGCCATCATGGCCGCTCGCGTTGCGCGTTACCTCGCCGAGGGACTCACGCCGACCGTCGCTACCGACCAATGGGCCCCTCATGGTGCCGACGCTTCGGACGTCGTGGTCCCATCCGGCCCGTTGCTCACACCACGTCCGCTTTACCTTCGGGTGCCGGACGTGACGTTGTCCGAGACGAATCCTGCGAGGGCGTGACCATGATCGAGGTACGTCCGATGCGCTGGTGGGACATTCCGCGCGTGCACGACATCGAACAGGTGTGCTTCCCACAGGACTGCTGGAGCCTGGATCAGTTCTGGCGAGAGTTAGCGGGTCAGACGCGCGACTACTGCGTGGCGGATAGTGACGGCACAGTGATCGGTTACGCGGGTATCTCCACAATCCCGCCGGATAGTGATCTACAAACCCTCGCCGTGGATCCGGAGTTTCGGGGGTCCGGTGTTGGTCGAGACCTCTTGGCGTCAATGCTGCACTGTGCAAGCAATCGGGGGGCTACCTCGATGATCCTTGAAGTCCGTACGGACAACTCCCGCGCTCGTGCGTTGTACGCCGACGCAGGCTTCGAATCCATCGCCACACGATCTCGCTACTACCCCGATGGCGGCGACGCCCTCATTATGCGATGTCGGCCCGTTCCGCGGTCGCCGGAAAGGGCCTGAAAATGATGAGCTCTCCGGTGGTCCTGGGTATCGAGACATCCTGCGATGAAACGGGTGTGGGCGTGGTCATCGACGGCGAACTACGTGCGAACGTGATCGCCTCGAGCATCGATGAACAAGCTCGCTTTGGTGGTGTGGTTCCCGAAGTCGCGAGCCGCGCGCACGTCGATGCGATCGGGCCCACGATCGATGCCGCCTGTGAGCGAGCGGGCATTGCGCTCACCGACGTGGACGCTGTTGCCGTCACCGCTGGACCTGGGCTCGTCGGTTCGCTGCTCGTGGGAGTCGCTGCGGCAAAAGGTCTGGCCAGTGGTTTGGGCGTGGACCTCTACGCAATCAACCACCTCGCTGCGCACGTTGCGGTCGATGAGCTGGAGCACGGTGAGCTTCCCGATCCGGTCATTGCACTCCTCGTGTCCGGCGGACACTCTTCGCTGGTGATGCTCGAAGGTGATCGCATCGAACCTCTTGGACGAACTCTGGACGATGCCGCAGGTGAGGCCTTCGACAAGGTCGCGCGATTGATCGGCTTACCTTTCCCCGGAGGTCCGCACATCGACCGAGCCGCTCTCGGGGGGAATCCGGAGGCTTTCGATCTGCCGCGGGGACTGGCTCACGACCCCGATCACCGGTTCGACTTCTCCTTCTCCGGACTCAAGACAGCGGTTGCCCGGTTGACCGCATCGCTGGGTGAACCGTTGTCCGACCGTCAGGTGGCCGACGTCGCGGCGAGTTTCCAGGAATCGGTGGCTGACGTGTTGTCCCGAAAGGCTGTCGATGCGTGTCGAACCTACGGAGTGGATCACCTGGTTTTGGGCGGTGGAGTAGCGGCTAATTCCCGCCTGCGTTCTCTTGCGACTCGTCGTGCGGAGTCCGCCGGCTTGACCTTGCGAGTCCCACGAGCGGACCTGTGCACCGACAACGGTGCGATGGTCGCTGCCCTAGGCGGTCGACTCATTCGGCACGGGGTGGCACCCACCACCGCGGGATTCCCTGCAACGTCGAGCATGCCCGTTACGACTATCGCGTTCTCCTGACCAGGATGTAGTCGCGAAGTCCGGCGACCACGACGATCGCGTACTCATCGCCGTCCGGTAATCCCACGCGTGCACGAACATCACCCTGTGGCCGTTTGGATTCGGCTGTCTTGAGCGCAACGCGCTCGATACCGCGTTTGCGACACAGCGATACGAGCTCCTCGGGGGAGCCGAATCCGAGCACTTCGAACCACCGCAGCGCTGGGCTCCTCGGATCCGGTTCATCCGATGTCAGCCACATGGTCACATCGGTCACTGGAGCCAGATTCGGATGGTCGTCACACAAACGCGCGATCGCTCCGGTTCTCCGCGCTACCGGATGTACCTCGCCGAGGAAGTCACGTACTCCCGACGGTGCAGGCCGGCGGGCGTCGTTGTCGAAGTCCAGGGACCACGACTCCTGGTCTTTGAGGATCGTGACCACGCGTGGGGCGTCCATCGACGCCCGAGGTGAGTACAACGCGCACTCCACCACTGAAGTGCCCACCGAAACCCACTCCGCTTTCCAGCGCTCATCGGGTACGAATCCGGGTGGAGTCTTGACGGCGACATGCTCCACCTGCGCTCGCATGCTCTCCACGAAGGACCACGGCGGGGACCACAACTCCCGGTCGCGCTCGCTGCGCGAGCGCGTTCCATCGACCGGTCGGCTCGAGCTACGCCGACCTGGGTCGACGAAAACGGCTACCGGCGCCGGTAATGCCTCGACGGCTGCGGAAATCACCCCCGTCCGGGTGGAGTCCTCGAACTCGACGCGGGCTCGGCCGGCGAACAACCTCTGCGCGTGCTCCAGATTCGCCTTGCACACCTCGAAAGTCACGGGCTCATGTTCGAACGCCACGACGTCCAGCCCCGCGGCCAGGAAGGCCCGCGCATCCATGCCGATTCCGGCGCTGGCGTCGACCACGCCACGCACCCCAGCCGCCACAAGAGTGCGGGCCCGGTGCTCGGCGACCTCGGGCCGCGTGGCCTGCTCGAGCCCCACCTCGGTAGTGAGCCACGGCCCATCACTCGGCAGCGCTCCGGTGACCTGCCCCTTGGCCCGGTACCCCTGCTGGGCGATGACCGCAGAGGCCAGGGCCGGGGACAAGTCCGGACGGTCCCGGCGTAGGGCGCTCACCGCGCGTAGCGGGTCGTCGAGGCCGATACCCGTGCTCAGCAGGTCGGCCCGGACCTCCCCGGGTAGCCGGGCTAGCTCGACCAGACCGGGGGTGTCACTCACCGGGAGATCCTGGCAGGGCGACGCGCCTGGCACTCGAATTGACAGAGTGCTAACGGCCGCGTACTGTTGGCGTTGGCACTCTCCCCGCGAGACTGCCAACAGTCCTGACCGAATCCCGCCCGCAAGGGCGGCCGCCGACTCATCCGGAGGATGCAACCGTGTCGGTTTCCATCAAGCCCCTCGAGGACCGGATCCTGGTCCAGACCCTGGACGCCGAGCAGACCACTGCCTCGGGTCTCGTCATTCCCGACACCGCCAAGGAGAAGCCCCAAGAGGGCAAGGTCTTGGCAGTGGGCCCGGGACGCTTCGACGAGGACGGGGACAAGCGGATCCCGCTCGACATCAAGGTCGGTGACGTCGTCATCTACAGCAAGTACGGCGGCACCGAAGTGAAGTACAACAACGAGGAGTACCTCATCCTCTCGGCGCGCGACGTTCTCGCCGTCGTCGAGAAGTAGGAATCCCACCGATATCCATGCCGTGAGCCCCGGTCCCCACGCGGGGCCGGGGCTCACGGTTTATCGAAGCCTCAGTTCACCATCCCTAGACCAAGGAACAACATGTCCAAGATCCTGGAATTCGACGAAGCGGCTCGCCGCAGCCTCGAGCGGGGCGTCGACGCCCTCGCCGATGCGGTCCGAGTGACCCTCGGCCCCAAAGGCCGCAACGTCGTCATCGACAAGAAGTGGGGAGCACCCACGATCACCAACGACGGTGTCACCATCGCTCGCGAAATCGAGATGGAGGACCCGTACGAGAATCTCGGCGCGCAGTTGGCCAAGGAAGTCGCGACCAAGACCAACGACATCGCCGGCGATGGCACCACCACCGCCACCGTCCTGGCGCAAGCGATGGTGCACGACGGCTTGAAGCAGGTGACGGCGGGCGCTAATCCGATGTCCCTGAAGCGTGGCATCGATCAGGCTGTCAAGGCCGTCACAGACAAGCTCGTCGACATGGCTCGGGAAGTGAACGGCAAGGAAGAAATCGCCCAGGTCGCGACTATCTCCAGTCAGGACGCCGAGATCGGCGGCATGATCGCCGACGCCTTCGACAAGGTCGGCAAGGATGGCGTCATCTCCGTCGAGGAGTCCAGCACCACCGCCATGGAGATGGAATTCACCGAGGGCATGCAGTTCGACAAGGGCTACATCTCCCCGTACTTCGTCACCGACGCCGACCGTATGGAAGCCGTCCTCGAGGACGCTCGCATCCTTTTGGTCCAGGGCAAGGTGTCTGCGGTCAACGAGATCCTGCCGCTGCTGGAGAAGGTCGTGCAAGCCGGTAAGCCCTTGCTGATCATCGCCGAAGACGTCGAGGGTGAGGCCTTGTCGACGCTCGTCGTCAACCGAATCCGCGGCACCTTCACATCGTGCGCGGTCAAGGCGCCCGCCTTCGGCGATCGCCGAAAGGCGATCTTGCAGGACATCGCGATTCTGACCGGTGCCCAGGTGGTCTCTCCCGAGGTCGGCTTGAAGCTCGACCAGGTCGGGCTCGATGTCCTTGGTTCCGCTCGTCGCGTCGTGGTCACCAAGGACAACACGACGATCGTGGATGGCGGCGGCGATCATTCCGCAGTCAATGATCGTGTTGCCCAGATCAAGCGCGAGATCGAGAACTCGGACTCCGATTGGGATCGCGAGAAGCTCCAAGAGCGTCTGGCCAAACTCGCAGGCGGCGTTGTGGTGATCCGCGTTGGCGGCCACACCGAGGTCGAACTCAAGGAGAAGAAGCACCGCATCGAGGATGCTGTGTCCGCTACGCGTGCGGCGATAGAAGAAGGCATCGTCTCCGGCGGCGGCACCGCACTCGTGCAGGCTTCTGCAGTGCTCGAAGGCAACCTGGGACTACAAGGCGATGAGGCGACGGGTGTGGGAATCGTGCTGCGTTCCACGGCCGAACCGTTGCGCTGGATTGCCGAGAATGCGGGCGAGCGCGGATACGTGGTCGTCTCCAAGGTCGCCGACATGCCGGCTGGTCATGGCTTGAACGCCGCAACAGGTGAGTACGGCGATCTGATCGCGCAAGGGGTTATCGACCCGGTCAAGGTCACTCGTTCTGCTCTGGAGAACGCAGCGTCGATCGCTGCCATGTTGTTGACGACCGAGGCACTTGTCGTCGAAAAGCCCGAGCAGGAGGACGAACCGGCCGGACACGGTCACTCGCATCACGGGCACAGCCACTAATCAACGCTCGAAACAGTGAAGGGCGCCGGGTTCTCCGGCGCCCTTCACTTGTGTGAGGAGGGATGCAAAAGTTCGAAGTGTCCGATCTAGACGGCGAGGGGAAGACGACGACGCCCCGCGTAGATCGCTTCGCGATCGTCCTCGGACAGGCCGCCCCAGACGCCGTAGGGCTCGCGGACTTCCAAGGCATGGGCGGCGCACTGGGTGAGCACCGGGCAGCGTCCGCAGATCGACTTGGCAGCGGCCTCACGAGCAGCCCGCGCGGGACCGCGCTCGCCCTCCGGGTGGAAGAAGATCCCGGGATCCTCGCCCCGGCATGCTCCTTGAAGCTGCCAGTCCCAAATGTCCGCATTTGGACCAGGAAGCCGTGAAACATCAGCCATGGTTACCCTCCCGACTAGGTGATGCAACGATAGCAATCGCTTCATACCTTCGTCAATATTCAGAGTTGAACAATCTATGAACTGCCTCACATTCAGATTTTCGCCGGGCAGCTCCTCGCTCCGAGGCCGGGAGGCTCCTGCAGATGCGGGATGACGCGTTCCCTCGGACAATGACGCGGTGGCCAGTGAGACAAGTGGAATGCAGGAGGCGGACGAACGCCCCTCCGGCCCCGGTCTCACGGTCGCCGCGGTCGCTCGCCGCCTAGGCGTGGCCCCCGCGACCTTGCGAACATGGGATCGCCGCTACGGATTGGGTCCTTCCGAGCATCGGGCGGGCGCCCATCGTCGGTACACCGCCGTGGACCTCACGCGGCTTGAGCACATGCGCAAGTTGGTCCTGGCGGGAATTCCACCGGGCGATGCCGCTAAGGAGGCGATCGCCTTAGACGTGGATCCGTCGTCCTTGGCGCCGGTGACCGACATCATCACGAGCCTCGACGCGTTAGCGCTCGAAACCGAAACGGTGGGTCGTAGCGGCGGCGGGCAAGTCATTCCGATCCCGGGTGGAACGCCCGCTTCCCGTGGGCTTGCGCGTGCAGCCCTCGCCCTCGACGGCGCCGCATGTCAGCGCATCATCCGCGAGGCCATCGATAGACGAGGCGTCATCTCCACCTGGGATCACCTGCTGGTGCCCGTCTTGACCGGTGTCGGTCAACGCTGGGAGACCAGCGGTCGCGGTATCGACGTGGAGCACGTGTTGAGCGACGCTGTGCACTCCGTGCTCGCCGAGCGAACCCGTGAGTTGAGGGAGCCGGTGAACGCGAGGTTGGTGCTCCTCGCCGCTTCCGACGAGGAGACGCACTTCCTGCCGTTATGGGCTGTTGCAGCCGCGCTCGCCGAGCGCCGCATAGGCACGCGAATGCTCGGTGCGCGGGTTCCGCAGGAGACCTTGACCCAAGCGGTTCGGCGTACCGGACCCGCAGCCGTCTTCGTGTGGGCGCAGATTCCAGGATCGGCTCGCGTCCAGTCTCTGTCAGACCTGACCACCTTGCGCCCGGCACCCACCGTGATCGCCGGCGGACCGGGATGGGCAGGCACCCCTCCGGCCGGGGTAGGAGTCGCGAGCGACCTGACCGAGACCGTGACACGGCTCTCTCGTGCCCTGGGCATGTGAGTAGCCTGACTCCGTGGCAGGCGCTTCAGGCGACAAATTCGCCCTCACCGGGCTGACATTCGACGACGTCCTGCTGCTCCCCGGCGAATCCGACATCGTCCCCAGCGACGTCAACACCGCCAGTTACGTGACCCGGAACATCGCCGTGAGAATGCCACTCGTCTCCAGCGCCATGGACACCGTCACGGAAGCCCGGATGGCGATCGCCATTGCGCGTCAAGGTGGTGTGGGCGTCTTACACCGCAACCTGCCGCTGGACGAACAGGCAGGTCAGGTCGACCTGGTCAAGCGCTCCGAGGCCGGCATGGTCGGCAATCCGATCACGTGCAGCCCGAATGACTCCCTCGCCGACGTCGACGCCATGTGTGGTCGCTACCGGATCTCTGGTGTGCCTGTCGTTGACGAGTCAGGTGTACTTCAGGGCATCGTGACCAACCGCGATATGCGTTTCGTCGACGACATGTCCCGTCCGGTCCATGAAGTGATGACCCGGATGCCGCTGGTCACGGCACCCGTGGGTATCGATCCCAACGCTGCCCTCGCGCTGCTCGCCGAACACAAGGTCGAGAAACTGCCCATCGTCGATGCGGACAACAAACTCAAGGGCCTTTTCACCGTCAAAGACTTCGTCAAGTCCGACAAGTACCCCCACGCAACGAAGGACGCCGACGGCCGACTCGTGGTGGGAGCTGCCGTCGGGGTGGGGGAGGACGCCGAGAAGCGCGCGAGCGCACTGGTCGAAGCCGGCGTGGACTTCCTGGTCGTCGATACCGCGCACGGACACTCGCGCGCGGTGCTGGACATGGTTCGTCGCTTGAAGAAGGAAACCAGCATCGACATCGTCGGAGGCAACGTCGCCACGTTCGAAGGCGCCAAGGCCCTCGTCGATGCCGGCGCCGATGGCGTGAAAGTGGGTGTGGGCCCGGGATCCATCTGCACAACTCGCGTGGTGGCCGGTGTGGGAGTGCCGCAGATCACCGCGATCAACGAGGCGTACCGGGCGTGCGCGCCGGCGCGTGTTCCGGTGATCGGTGATGGTGGTATCCAGTACTCGGGCGACATCGCCAAGGCGATCGTCGCGGGCGCCAGCACCGTGATGCTCGGCTCGCTCCTGGCCGGTTGCGAGGAGGCACCGGGGGACGTGGTGTTCGTCAACGGCAAGCAGTTCAAGTCCTACCGCGGCATGGGTTCCCTCGGTGCGATGCAGTCCCGTGGCCAAGCTCGCTCCTACAGCAAAGACCGCTACTTCCAGGACGACGTCTTGAGCGACGACAAACTCGTGCCCGAAGGTATCGAGGGCATGGTCGCCTACCGCGGACCCCTTGCGGCCGTTGCCCACCAGCTTGTCGGGGGTTTGCGCGCGGCGATGGGCTACGCCGGAACCGCCACCATCGCAGAACTCATCGAACGTGGTCGCTTCGTTCAGATCACCGCGGCCGGTCTTCGCGAAAGCCATCCGCACGACGTGCAGATGATGCTCGAAGCCCCCAACTACTCAGGGCGGTAACCATGGCCGACGTGCTCATCGGCGGCTCGAAAGAGGCCGCACGTTCCTATTCGTTCGACGAGGTTGCTATCGCTCCGAGTAGGCGCACACGCAACAACCAGGACGTATCCACGACGTGGAATATCGACGCCTACTCCTTCCCGACCCCGCTGCTGGTCGCCCCGATGGACTCGGTGGTCTCCCCGGCAAGTGCGATAGAACTCGCCCGCCTCGGTGCACTGGCCTCGCTGAACCTCGAGGGGCTGTGGACCCGCTACGCCGATCCCGCGCCCTTGCTCGGACAGATCGCCACCGAAGACGCGGCAACCGTCACGGCCCACATGCAGCAGATCTACTCACAGGCGAAGGTAGATCCCGGGCTGATCAAACAGCGAATCGATGAGATGAAGAACGCGGGCATCACCGTCTCGGTCGCCGTTTCCCCGCAACGCACCGCCGAACTCGCCCCTATCGCTGCCAAGGCCGGTGCGGACATCATCGTGATCCGTGGCACGACGGTCTCCGCCGAACACGTGACGAGCAACGGTGAGCAACTGAACCTCAAGGAGTTCATCCACGAGCTCGACGTGCCGGTGATCGTCGGTGGGTGCAGCACACGTCAAGCAGCGCTGCACTTGATGCGCACGGGTGCCGCGGGAGTGCTCGTCGGTTTCGGTGGTGGTGCGAGTCACACCACCGCAGATGTCATCGGTGTGCGCGTGCCGATGGCGACGGCCGTTGCCGAGGTAGCCGCCGCACGCCGCGACTACCTCGATGAGTCCGGCGGTCGGTACGTGCACGTGATCGCCGACGGATCCATGGGTTCGAGCGGCGACATCGTCAAAGCATTTGCCTGTGGGGCGGATGCCGCAATGGTCGGCTCCGTTTTCGCGCGCGCAACCGACGCACCCGGACAGGGCGCACACTGGGGTGCCGAGGCTTGGCACCCGGAACTGCCACGCGGCGAGCGCCACATGATGGATCAGGTCGGCACCTTCGCCGAGATCATGAACGGTCCATCGCATCGTGCTGATGGAACGGTCAACATCGTCGGCGCTTTGCGCAAGGCCATGGCCACCACCGGCTACTGCGATCTCAAGGAGTTCCAACGCGTCGACATGGTCGTTACCTCCTAAACGACTGTGACAATCGCCATGGAATCGCTGAGTCTGCTCACGCGCCTGCCAGCTTCGGGCCCCAGCCGCGACGTGATCGAGCCGTTCACTGCCGATGTCCTCTACGCACTCCCGACCTGCACCGAAGCCGATGTCGATGCGGCCTTCACGCGGGCTCGTGTCGCTCAAGCTGGTTGGTCCCAGATGTCGCTGGCGTCCCGCTGCTCGGTGATGCTGCGATTCCACGATCTTCTGTTGACGAACCGGAATGCGGGCTTGGACCTGGTGCAACGTGAGACGGGTAAGGCGCGCAAGGACGCGAACGAGGAAGTGCTGGACGTGTGCATCACGGCGCGGCACTACGCGCGTGATGCTCATCGGCTGTTGCGCCCGCGTCGGCACCTGGGCGCACTTCCGGGACTAGTCGGTGTCACGGAGTTGCGCGTCCCCAAGGGCGTGGTGGGAGTCATCTCCCCGTGGAACTATCCGGTCACGCTGGCAGCGAGTGATGCGATTCCGGCGATGATCGCCGGCAATGCGATCGTGTTGAAGCCGGATGTGCAGACCACTCTGTCGGCCTTGTGGATCGCGGACTTGCTGGCGCAGGCGGGACTGCCCGATGGCGTCTTCACCGTGGTGTCCGGGGAAGGGCCAGTCGTGGGTCCCTGGGTAATCGACCGTTCCGATTATGTGATGTTCACGGGATCCACGGCAGTGGGCCGCCAGGTGGCCCAGCGGTGCGGCGAGCGGTTGATCGGCTGCTCGATGGAACTCGGTGGCAAGAACGCGATGATCGTTCGCGCGGATGCAGAGCCGGAGTGGGCTGCCTCGATTGCAGTGCGGGGAAGTTTCTCCAACTCCGGACAACTGTGCATCTCGATGGAGCGGATCTACGTCGCGGAGAGCGAGTTCGAGCCGTTCCTAGCGGCCTTCGCCCGTAGGACCGAAGGGTTGCGACTGTCCGCGCATGTGGGGTGGGGCGCGGATGTCGGATCCCTGATCTCGCAGAAGCAACTCGATCGCGTTGCAGCTCACGTCGACGATGCTGTGGAGCGGGGGGCCGACGTCGTCGCTGGCGGGAAAGCCCGCCCGGACGTGGGTCCGTACTTCTATGCGCCGACGATCCTCACTGGCGTAGACGATTCGATGACGCTGTGCTCTGTCGAGACCTTCGGGCCGGTGGTGGCGGTGTACCCGGTGGCCTCGGACGAGGAGGCGGTACGGCGGGCCAACGACACCGAGTTCGGACTGAACGCTTCCGTCGTCAGCCGCGATCATCGCGCGGCCCAAAGAATCGCCCGGCAACTGCGGGCCGGAACGGTCAACGTGAACGAGGGCTATGCCGCTGCGTGGGCGAGTAAGCGTGCGCCGATGGGTGGCATGGGGTCCTCGGGCCTCGGGCGCCGGCACGGGGACGAAGGCATGCTCAAGTACACCGAGCCTCAGACGATCGCCACCCAGCGTGCTTTGGGATTCGGTCCGCAATTCGGGTGGTCCGATGAGCGCTGGGGTGACACCCTTGCGGGGGCGATGGGTCTGATGAAGAAGTTGGGTGTGAAGTAGGAGGTTTCGTGGCTGCGCCGAAAAGCGATCCGGTCGTGTTCGACCTGGATGTTGCAATCATCGGCTCGGGTTTCGGCGGGTCGGTCTCCGCTCTGCGGTTGACGGAGAAGGGTTACCGGGTCGGGGTGTTCGAAGCCGGCCGTCGCTTCCGGGATCAGGACTTCGCCAAGTCCTCCTGGGACCTGCGAAGGTTCCTGTGGGCGCCGATGCTGGGCATGTTCGGTATCCAGCGTTTCCATGTGCTGAAGGACGTGGCGGTGCTCGCTGGTGCCGGCGTTGGCGGTGGATCGCTGGTGTACGCGAACACGCTCTACGTACCCGGCAATCGGTTCTTCACGGATCCGCAGTGGTCGGGCATCACGGATTGGGCGAGTGAACTTGCTCCCTACTACGACCAAGCCGGACGCATGCTCGGCATCGCGGACAACCCGACCATGACGCCCTCGGACATCGTGATGAAGCAGGTGGCCGACGACATGGGTGTGGGCCACACCTTCCGGATGACTCCGGTGGGGGTGTACTTCGGAACGCCGGGCGTGACCGCTCCCGATCCGTACTTCGGTGGCCGCGGACCTTCTCGCACCGGGTGCATCGAATGCGGGGAGTGCATGACGGGCTGCCGCTGGGGTGCCAAGAACACGCTGCCCAAGAACTACTTGCACCTGGCCGAACTCGCCGGTGCGCGCGTCTATCCGATGACCACAGTGGTGGGCATCGACCCACTCCCGGGTGGTGGCTATCGCATCGAGACCCAGGCCACTGGAACGATCGGCAATCGAATCCGCCGGTGGCACACCGCCGAGCAGGTAATTGTTGCGGCCGGGACCTACAACACCCAGAAGTTGCTGCACAAGATGAAGGACGAGGGCCGACTCCCACGCCTGTCACGCATGCTGGGTCGGCTCTCACGCACTAACTCCGAATCGATCCTTGGCGCTGTTGCGCGAACCGTCACCACCTTCGGCGAGGACTTCACCAAGGGCGTGGCGATCACCTCGAGTTGGTACCCCGACGAGAACACCCACGTGGAGCCTGTGCGTTACGGCAAGGGTTCGAACTCGATGGGCCTTCTGCAGTCCGTGCTCACCCAGCCGCGGCCAGGGGTGCCGCGGTGGCGGGTGTGGGCCGAGGAACTTCTTCGCCAGCCGGGGGTGGCCGCGCAATTGTTCAATGTGCGCAAGTGGTCCGAGCGCACCGTCATCTCACTGATCATGCAGCCGGTCGACAACTCGCTGACGTTGACGGGTAAGCGCGGACGTCTCGGGCGTTTTTCCAGATGGCGGTTGACCACCGACCAGAGCCAGTCCACGCCCGCACCCACGTACATGCCCGTGGCCCAAGACGTAGTGCGCCGGGTCGCCGAGAAGATCGGCGGCATCCCAGGTGCGAGCGTGTTCGAGAACTTCGACGCGGCTTTGACCGCACACTTCGTCGGAGGATGCGTCATCGGCGCCGATGCGGACACCGGCGTGGTGGACGCCTACCACCGGGTGTTCGGCTATGAGGGTTTGCACATCATGGACGGTTCCACTATCACCGCGAACCTGGGAGTAAACCCGTCACTGACCATCACGGCCCAGGCCGAACGCGCGATGGCGATGTGGCCGAATAAGGGGCAGGCCGATCAGCGGCCGCCCCTGGGCTCGGAATACATGCCAGTACCGGCGGTGGCCCCCGACCGCCCGGTGGTTCCGGAAAGTGCGCCAGGCGCCCTGCGTTTGCCCCTCACCAACAAGGTGCCCGTTTCATAGTCGAAGAGGGGACATCCGAATACGGGGTGTTCCCCGCCTTCTGAGTCATCGTCGTGGGCTCTACTGCCATGCTCGGGAGACCTCGAAAGGAAGTCACCCATGGCAACGGAAGCAGGTGTCAGCGGCCATGTCCGACCCGACCTTCGAGGCCCTTTCGACTCGCCCCGATGCCGTCCTGTGGACCATGGCACTGTCTGCTGCGGTCACCGACATCAGCGACTCGATAGTCGACGTCCGAGGGTTGACACCCGACAAGGCGAAGGTGCAGACGGCTCAACCGTGCTGTGCGAAGTCATGGCGTTACCAGTGGCGAACGATGCAGGTGAGATCGTCGAACTCGTCGGGGTAAGTGTGCCCAAGAGCTGAAGCAACGTGCTCGTGCTTGCCCTTCATGGAGCTAACGCGAAGACCGCGCTGCATCCCGCATGCTTGCCGCGTTGAGTTCACGACGAGTAACCCTTTCGGCGGTATCGATCAAATGGGAACCGCTCACGCGTGAATAGTCACGCATCAGGTTGTAGGCGCTGTTCATGTCGGTGTTGTCCTGCTCGGCCAGCATTCCCTTGGCTTGTTCGATCGTCACTCGAGCGTTGATGGTCTGCTGGATCTGCTCGGCCAGGAAGGTGGCCTCGGACGGCACCGCCCTGCTGGTCAGCCCGAGGGCGGCGAGGTCTGCAAGGGCCTGGGCCGCTTGAATCACCCGACTGGTAGCGGCATCGGGCTTCCGCCACAGCACATTCAAGGCACCGATGTTGTGATCACGCAGCCGCATTGGAGCTCCGAGCGCAGAGCGAAAACCGAGGTCGAGTGCACGTGAACGGAATGTGTCCCAGCGATCGTCATTGGCTAGATCGTCCGAGGTGACCAAGCGCCCGGAGTACCAGGCGTCCAAGCAGGGTCCTTCGTCGGCTTGGATCTCGAAGATCTCAAGCGTGCGCATATCCTCATCGGACGCGGCCACGACGTGCAGTAATTTCGTGGTATCGCTGATCATGACACCCACGGCATCGGCCTCGAGCAGATCGATGGCCGAGGAGACCAAGGACGACGCTAAGTCCACGTAGTCGAAGTCCTGGACCATGGCTTCCATGGCCTCGATGACCGTGCCGGCGAGCGAGGGCCCCGCAGCAGGCAGTTCTTTCGCATTCGTCATGAGGCGTCCATCCGAATCCTCCGTGTAACTATCAATTCCGCTACTTCGGTTAACGAAAGATCGTTGGCCAAGGCATAGGCGCGCAGGAGGGCAAGGCCGTCCGAGAGCGACACCGAAGCCTGCTCGGCTGCCATGCCCATCGCTTGGTGGACACGCAGTTGATTCGGATCACGAGCCTCCAAGAGATCCATGAGGTCTCCTTCTTGCAGTCCGGACTGCATGAGCAGCAGTGCCGAGGTGGCCAACGATGCCAGGTGCGAGAGGTCGATGAGCTCTGGTACCGACAACTTGCCTGGCGTGATTCGACAGACCTCGAAGGCACCTACGCTGATGCTGCCGAGGTGTAAAGGGAAGGTGAAGACGGCGCCGATGCCTAGCGCCCTGGCTTGGGCGGCGAACACGGGCCACTGTTCGCTGGGCCCGGTCAGCAGTTGATCGGAGAAGACGGTCGTTCGTTGTCTGATGGTCTCGTGTCCGGGTCCCTCGCCAAGTGTCAGTTCGAGTCGCGCAAGTTCTTCCCCCTGCATCCCTGCTGTGGCGGCTATGCCGGTGGGGGCATGGTCGGTCTGCAGCACGATGGCGGCTCCATCCATGCCACAGTTCAAACTCAGTGAACAGAGCCTGTGGGCGATCGTGGGCCCAGAAACGCTCGAGACCTGTTCAAGGAGCAGGCGTCGCCGCGATGGGTCCATCGTGCTTACCTCCTCGTTGAACGTGATGCGCGAGTCTGTGACTGGCCTCGGGTGGAGGTAACCCCACAGTAGTCGGCAATGCCGGAAACATCAGTGAGCATTGAAGGCAACACCTTGCGTTTTGCTCACAATCGGTGCTTTAGCCGTGTCAATGATCACCTCTGTGAGGTCATGTCCGTACCGTCCAAGAGTCACGGCCAATCTGATGCCCGTTTCGAGCTTCAACGAGGTCTGCCGGCACGAGGAGAGGTCGAGGTGAATAACCCGCACGTGGTCTTCGTGGGTGAAGCCGATGATGTGTGGTTCGACCTATGTAGACGTCTGGAGGACGAAGGTCTTCTGGCCGTGCGGAGGCCTGGCCCCCCTTCACCTCTGGATCGACGTGTCGTGCAGCAAGCGGCCGTGGTCATCATCGGATCCGGTGTGACCGGTCATACGCGGTTGGAGCTTTGTCGTGAAGTGCGAGTCACGTCTCTCGCGTCCATCACCGTGATCAGTGAGAACATGGACGAAGTCGACGAGCTGCGGCTTGTGGTCGCGGGCGCATGCGTCATCGCCTACCTACCGATTCGATCACGGGTGATGGCGGCCCAACTCGCCAATCGAATAGGCCGAGTTGGATCCGAAATCCCCGACGCCGTGTTGTGTCACCTCGGATTGCGGGTGGACCCTAAAGAGCACCGGGTCACGGTCGGTGGAAGCCCCGTGGAACTGACGAAGACGGAATTCGATTTGCTCGCCTTGTTGATGGCTAGCCCGCGGCGTGTCTATACCCATGAAGAGATCTCACGGTCTTTATGGGACGACCCGTGGACCGTCGATCATCACAGGCTGGAGGCGCATGTGTGTCGACTCCGGAAGAAGGTTTCTCGGGCCGGTGGACCGGTCATCATCTGTTCGGTCCGTGCCGTCGGTTATCGACTCGCAGCACCCGTGGATCTGGCTGCGGCTGCCCCCGCTGCGGGCTGAAACTCCCAAACAAGCAAGAAGGGTGCGGACGTTGTCTCCGCACCCTTCTCGGTCCTGCAATCTGACTAGTTGATGCCGGCCGCCTTCGCCACCGCGCGCTTGGTCAGCACGCGGGCTAGGTGCTTGCGGAACTCGACGTCGGCGTCTTCGTCCGCGAACGGCTCGATGCCGTCGGATGCCTTCGCTGCAGCTGCTTCGATGTCAGCCATGCTGCTTGCACCGACGAGCGCCTGCTCGACAGCACTGGCGCGCACCGGCGTACCGCCCACGTTGGTCAG
>CAYLOH010000025.1:0-25680 GCA_964385255.1 uncultured Rubrivirga sp.
GATGCGATTCGCCAGTGCTCGATGAAGTGGTTCCTCGATCACGAAGTGCACGCGGAGAGCGTGCGCGGTTCGAGCACCGCTTTCGGCAGCATCGTCCATGCCATCGCCGATCACGTGGCCAAGGGCGACGTGCCAGCCGACATCGACGCCATGGATGCCTTCGTGGACGAGGTGTGGTCGGCCGTCGACTTCGATGCCCGTTGGCGATCAGACTCCGAGCGCTTGCAGGCGAGACGTGCCTTGGAGCGCTTCCTCGCCTATCACCGGGCAGGGTTGCGCGAATTAGTCGACACGGAGAGGTATCTGGAGGCCACGATCGAGGTCCCCAGTCCGGACGGAAGCACCGAGAACGTTCGGCTTCGGGGGTTCGTTGACCGGGTCGAGCGCGATGACCTCGATCGGCTCGTCGCCATCGACTTGAAGACGTCCGCGACCGTTCCCACCAAGGCCGAGACGGACAACCACGGCCAACTAGGCGTCTACCAATTGCTCCTGCGCCAGGCTTTCGAGGACTCGGCCGAGGTTGGTGGTGCCGCACTGATCCAGTTGCGCAAGGACGCAGGAACCTTGGATCCGGCGCCGAAAGAGCAGTATCAACAACCGTTGACCCGATCCGACGACGCCGGACCATCGTGGATCGAACGCGCTCTGGGCGAAGCGGCGCACATCATCAGGGACGAACGCATCGTGGCTTCCGTCGGCAAGCAGTGCCACCACTGCGCGTTCACCGCCATCTGTCCGGAGAAGAACCCCCAGGTGAGCCTGGTCGAACTCGCATCACCCCAGGAGCGGCCATGAGCCAAGAGTTCGGCCGCTCGGAACTCGAGGACACCCTCGGATTCACCTTGAGCGATTCACAGTGGAGTGCGGTCAGCGCACCCTTGGAGCCAGCCGTGATCGTCGCCGGTGCGGGGACCGGAAAAACCACGTCGATGTCGGCACGTGTCGCCTACCTCGTCGGGTCAGGGCAGGTGCGCGCAGATCGTGTCCTCGGTCTGACATTCACCAACAAGGCTGCCGGGCAACTGCTGACGGCGATCCGGTCCCGCATCGCTGCGCTGGGCACCACGATCACGCGGGACGGATCGGCGGAGGAACCGACGGTCTCCACCTATCACGCGTTCGCGGGTCGCATAGTCGCGGAATTCGGTCTCCGGATCGGCCGCGAGCCGGATGCGACGTTGCTCCTCGACGGAGTCAGACACATGCACGCCTATCGAGTGGTCTGCGGAGCCGACGTCAGCGAAGCGGATTCCCTCGGCATGCGACTCGCTCGCTTGGACAAGCAACCGAAGACGATCACCGAGAACATGCTCGACCTCGATGGTGAATTGAGTGAAGTCGGTATCGATCCAGCTGAGTTGATCGAATTCGACCGCAAGCTGATCGATTACGTGACCGGCCTGGGTGCCGAGCGGGGAACGGGAAAGCAGATTCGCGAAGCGGCCGAGCAGCGCATCATCGTGGCTCGACTCGTCCAGCAATGGCGCGAGTACAAGGCGCGTCGAGATCTGTGGGACTACTCGGACTACGTGCGTTTGGCTCAGGAGATCATCGGTCGCTTTCCTGACGTCGCCACACAGATTCGACACCGGTACGACGTCGTCTTGTTAGACGAATACCAGGACACGTCGATCAGTCAGCGCGCCCTGCTGCAGGCCATCTTCGGAGACGGTTTCCCGGTCACCGCCGTGGGCGATCCGTGTCAGGCCATCTACGGCTGGCGCGGTGCGAGTGTCGACAACATCGACTCCTTCCCCCGTCACTTCCCGCGGGCTGATGGCAGCTCCGCCCCCCGATACGCCCTGGCGGAGAACCGGCGATCGGGTCCGGCCGTGCTGCACGTCGCCAACGACCTGGCTGCGGGACTACGAGCCGAGCATGCTGGAACCGAGCCCCTCGTACCTGCCGCAGAATCACCGCCCGCGTCGGTCTCGGTGGGCCTGTTCGACACGATCGATCACGAGATCGAGTTCGTGGCTCACAGCGTCAAGGACGCTCACGAACAAGCCGAGCGAGCGCGCTCGACCGGCGCCCACGAAACCATCGCCGTCCTGTGCACGACGGGCGCCGATGTCCGTCGCGTGGATCGCGCGCTGCAAAGACTCGGGGTGCCCACCCACGTTTCGGGTGCCGCGGCGCTGCTGGCCGACCCTGCCGTGGCCGACGTCCGGGCGCTACTCGAGGTGGTCCACGAGCCCACCGCCAATCCCGCCATGGTTCGCCTGCTGACCGGGGCGCGGTGGCGAGTCGGGACGCGGGATCTCGCCGCCTTGGGTTCGCGGGCCCGAGAGCTCGCCGGTGGGGGTGGGCGGGTCGATGCGACCACCATCGACGAGGCCTTGGGTGCCGCCGTCGCCGGCAGCGATCCGGTCGATGTCGTCTCGCTCTCCGACGCGGCTGCCGACCCGGGGGACGCTCGACGCTACTCGGCTCAGGCATTGCTCGCCTTCCACGAGACGTCCTCGATCATCGACGGCTTGCGGGCTACTCCAGGAGAGTCGGTTGTGGACGTCATCGCCAGAAGTGTCGATCTCCTGGGTGCCGACGTCGAGGCTCGAATCAACGACCCCGGCGGCGGGTCGACGGCTGCGTTGACCGACTTCCTAGCCCTCGCGGCCGAGATGACCGAGGCCGAGGGTCGCCTCGGACTGGGCGGATTCTTGCTGCGATTGCGCGACGCCGAGCGCTTCGATGTCGTCGTGCCCCATAACCGCCCGGCGCGCGAAGGTGCGGTTCAGCTCATGACGGTCTTCGCCGCGAAGGGACTGGAGTTCTCCAGTGTCTACCTGCCCTTCGTGTCCGAGGGCACATTCCCCGGGGGCAAGTCCCGCGGTCGATGGACCACCGGCGCGAGCATCGTTCCGTGGCCCCTGCGCGATGACGCCACGGTGGAGTTGCAGTCGTTTCCGGACCAAAGCTCGGATTCGCTCAACAAGCAGCATGAGCGATACAAGGAAACTCTGCAGCGTCTGATCGACGTGGACCACGAGCGGCTGGTGTACGTCGGGGTCACCCGCGCCGAGCGCGCTGTGACGGTGACCGGTCACTGGTGGGGGCTCGGTCAGGACACCATCCGGGGACCGCATCGATTCTTGACGCAGGTCCAGCAGGCCGTGCTGGAGGGCGATCCGGATAGGTGCCACGTCATAACGTGGGCTGATCCGCCGGGCGATGGCGACAGGAATCCTGCGGCAGCGTCCTCGCGTTCGGTGTGGCCGCAGCCCGTCGATGCCGATCGCCGTAACGCCCTCCTCGAAGCAGCCGAAGCCGTCAGGACGTCACGGGGTACCGGTACCCAACTCGCGGCACCTTTCGCTGATGTTCAGTCGACGACGCCGAACGACGCGTGGGATGGCCAGATCGCCCAGTGGCACGACGCGTATGCAGCCCTCGTCGAGCAGCAGCGGAAGGAATCCGCCGAACGCATCGTTCGCCTGGGCCCGCACGTCGGCGCGACGACGTTCCTGCGCGCGCTGAAGGAGCCCGATGAGCTGGCGCTCGACGTCCTCCGACCCATGCCGCGTCAACCTTCGCGCGCGGCCGCGCGCGGTGTCGCCTGGCATGCATGGGTCGAGAGTGTGTTCGGACAGCAGTCCTTCTGGGAGGTGGATGACCTGCCCGGTGCCGCTGATTTCGACATCGCCTCCGACGCCGAACTGGAGGAACTGAAGACGGCCTTCTTGCAGTCGCGCTTCGCAACGATGCAACCTGTAGCGATAGAACAACCTTTCGCGCTCGTCATCGGTGGCCGAGTCATCAATGGTCGTATGGATGCTGTTTTCGAATCCCAGACTGGATTCGAAGTGGTCGATTGGAAGACCGGAGGTACCGCGAGCGTCGACCCGCGCCAGTTGGCGGTCTACCGCTTGGCGTGGGCGCACATCGCCCAAGTTTCATGGCGCGATGTCGATGCTGCCTTCTTCATGGTGGCGCGTGGTGAGGAGATTCGCCCCGACACCGATGCGGAGGTCGAAGCACTGCTGAACGTGGGAGCCAGGTTCGACTAGCGAGTGTTCTCGTCGGGTACCGGCACTGGCTCGATCGGCTCATCGCGGCTCGAATTCGGCGAGCCCTCGACGATTGCTTCTCCGGCTTCCTCGGTCGGTGTCGGACGGGTGCCGACGAGCCCTCGCATCCACTCACGAGCTGGCTCCTCGACCCACCTCCACATCAACCATGCGATGACGAACGCACCTGCGATCAGGCCGACCACGCTCACCGCATAGAGCGGCCCCCCGTCGATGCCCGCCGCGTCCATGCCCGCGCGCCACAGCCCCATCCAGACCAAGTGCGTCATGTACAACGAGTAGGAGATGAATCCGCCGAAGACCAGCACCCGGGTGGAGAGCGCTCGCGCCATGCCGCCCTGTGCGAGGGCCAGTGCACCGATCCACGCGACGAGCAACGGGATCAGCGTGAGGTGGAAGTAGGGCGGCAGGGGTTCGGCGTCCGGGTTCATCGCATTGGCCGGTGGCTGCGCCGCGGGAAGGCGAGCCAGGAAAACCGAGCCGGCGATCACAGCAAGCGGCAGCAGAGCCGACAACCACATGGCCGATCGTTCGACCCTTCGGCCGCGGTCCGATAGCCGCAGGACTATCAGATACGTGATCGCGCCCGCGGTGAACTCACTCGCGATCCGGTACGTGGAGCCCCAGTTGTCGGTGTAGTACGGATCGCTCGTGCCGAGCCCGTATCCGATGAGAGGTGCCAGGACGGCGATCCAGGCGATGACCAGCACGGACGTCGGAACGTGCTTGTGCAGACGCCACAGCACGAGCACGAGAAGCGGGAACACGAGGTAGGCGAGCCACTCCATCGACAAAGACCAGGCGACGAAATTCCATCCTCGCTGGGGATCGGGTCCCCACTCTTGGATGAGCAGCAGGTTCTTCGTGAAGTCGATCGGGTTCCACCAGTCCCGTTCTACCGACCCTCCACGAACTCGCGCCTGGGCGTACACGGCCAGGCCCGCGATGATCAACATCACCAAATGAACCGGGTAGATGCGTGCGAGGCGCAGCCACCAGAACTTGAGGGTCTGCTTGACGTGAATCGAATGACCCATGCGCGAGAGATACGTGTGGGTCAAGATGAACCCGGACAATGCGAAGAACAGGTCCACGCCTAGGCGCCCCACCCGCATGACATCGCCGAGAACGGGGATTGCGAGCAGGCCGAGGACGTTGAAGGGCCCTTGAAGGTGATAGGCGAGCACCCAGAACGCGGCGACGAAGCGGATACCCGTCAACTGCCGGATGAACACGCTCACCCCGACACCTTAGGCTCGCGCCATCTGTACACCGGGAGATAGCGTGCGAATGTCGGACCCCCAATGGTGGTTGCTCGAGGACCTCGTGTTGGCTCGATCCACGATAGATCGGGCCGCGGCGCGCCGATCCGATGAGACGTGGGTGCGCGGCGTCATCGAGAACGGAACGTCGACGTTCGTCCACGTGCTCGACGGATCGGCTCTGATGACCACCTCGGGCCTTGTGGTCACGTCGCAGGCACCTGAGCAGTCTCCCGTCACCCTGCTCGGAGTGGACGATCTCGGTACCGCCTACTTCTGCGTCCACCATGATCGAGTCTCGACGGCTCCGGTCGTTGCGGATGGGTTCTGGTCCGACCTGCGCATGAGCGGGTCAGACCTGGACGCGACTGACGCGGGGTTGATGGTGGCGGCGGTTGCCTTGGACAACTGGTCGCGAGCCCACCGTCATTGCCCACGTTGCGGCGGAGAGTTGGAGTGGCATGAAGCGGGCTGGGCCCGCCGTTGCGCGGCCGATGGCTCGACCCACTTCCCGAGAACGGATCCGGCTGTGATCGTGCTCGTCCGAGACGAGCAGGACCGAGCGCTCCTGGGCCGCCAAGTGAGGTGGCAGCCCACCTGGTTCTCGACCCTCGCCGGTTTCGTCGAGGCGGGTGAGTCGGCCGAGGCCGCCGTTCGACGCGAGGTTCGGGAGGAGTCGGGAGTTCGTATCGGGGATGAGCCATCCGACCTCGTCTACCTGGGCAGCCAGCCCTGGCCGTTTCCGTCATCGTTGATGCTCGGCTACCACGCGTGGGCACAGGACGCCACCATCGATGTGGATGGAGACGAGATAGCCGAGGCCCGCTGGTTCTCTCGCGAGGAGTTGGCTGCGGCCTGTCATGCCGGCGAGGTCAGCTTGCCTCCTGCGGTGAGCATCGCTCGAAAGTTGATCGAACGTTGGTTCGGAGCGCCCTTGCCGGGCGAGTGGAGTCGAGCACCAGCGCGCCGATGATCAGGACGACAATGACTCGAGTTTCGCCACAAGTTCTTTAAACGGCGGGTTGGTCATCGTCGTTCCATCGGAGAACACGATCGTGGGAACAGTTTGGTTGCCGCCATTGTGGTTCTCAACGAAGTTCGCAGCCTTCTCGTCGTGCTCGATATCGACCTCGCGGAAGGGAATATCCCCCCTCATCATCTGCGCCTTCAATCGTTGGCAGTAACCGCACCACACGGTCGTGAACATCAGCACCGAACCCGCGTCTGGAAGATAGTCGTCCACCCGCGCAGGGTATCGGGCGTTCACCGCTGTCCGGTTCTGGCATGCTGCCGCGCATGGCCACCACGACAGGACCCGATGGTCACACGCTGATCACCTTCTTGGGCATTCGTTTCGACGCTCATCGGCTGATCTACGCCACGATCATGCTTCTCGTTGCCCTGGCGATCTACGACGATGACGTTCAGGCGTTCAGCGGAACCCGTTTCGTGGACCTCTTCGTCATCGTGATGTTGCCTTTGTTCGCTCTGTCCTGTGCGCACGCGTTCGCGGATGCATTGGACATTCAGATCAAGACCAAGCGCCGATTGACCTCGGCAGACCGTCGCCACCTCCTCGGCGCCGCCTTGCAGTACCTCAGCGTCGGGATACCTGTGCTGTTGATCGGCGTCCTTTACGAACTCGCGGGAGGACAAGCGGGCGAGGCGACGGAGTGGGGTCAAGGGTTGGGGGTGGCGAGCTTGTTCCTGTGGGGGGCCTTCGCCGCTCGATCGGCCGGGCTCGGCCCCTGGGCGCAGATGCGCTTCGCCCTCATCTACGGCCTCGTCGGGCTGATGATCGTCGCCGTGGAGTTGGCTCTGGTCCACGGGTAGGCGCTGCACCGCTGTGGACAGCCGACACACCGTGTCGGGCCCGCGTGCGAGCATCTGCCCGTGAGTGTCGAGGAAGTTCTCGCCGGCCTGGACGCCGAGCAACGGGCCGTTGCCGAGACACTCGAGGGACCCGTGATGGTGCTTGCGGGCGCGGGAACCGGAAAGACCCGAGCCATCACCCATCGCATCGCCCACGGCGTGCTGACGGGAGCTCATGATCCACGCAGATCCTTGGCCGTGACCTTCACGCACCGCGCCGCGGGCGAGTTGCGCGCTCGGCTCCGGCACCTCGGTGTCGAGGGCGTTCAGGCGCGTACCTTCCACGCCGCCGCGTTGCGGCAACTGCGTTACTTCTGGCCCCGCATGTCCGACCGTTCGTTTCCGACGCTCATTGCCAGCAAGGCGTCCTTGGTGGCCGGCGTCTTGGCTGCGAACGACGTGTCTGTAGACACCTCGATGGTGCGCGATGTCAGTGCGGACATCGAATGGGCTCGCGTGAACTTCATCGATGAACACACCCTCGGATCGAGCGCCATCGATCGGACTATGAGTCTGGATACCGCTCTCTTCGGGCGTGTCCTGGGGGGCTACGAACAGGCGAAGGCTGACAAGGGCGTTATCGACTTCGAGGATGTCCTCATCATGCTGGTCGGAATGTTGAGTGTGGACGATTCGATCGCTCGGGAAGTTCAGAGTGCCTACCGTTGGTTGACCGTCGATGAGTTCCAGGACGTCAACCCCGTGCAGCATGCGTTGCTGAAGCTATGGCTCGGTGATCGAGACGACCTGTGCGTGGTCGGGGATCCCAGTCAGACGATCTACTCCTTCACGGGGGCTCGATCACAGTTCCTCATCGACTTCCCACGTGATTTTCCGTCTGCTACCACCATCCGGCTGGTGCGTTGCTATCGATGTTCTCCGCAGATCGTCGCCTTGGCCAACGGCGTCATTCACGCGGGTGCCTCTGCCCGACATGCCGTCACGCTGCGCTCGGAGCGTCCTCCAGGGCCAACACCCTCCATCGAGGTGCACGACGACGACCCGGCAGAGGCGGCAGCGGTCGCACGAAGTATCCGCGCCGCGATAGACGCCGGAATTCGCCCGCGGGACATCGCTGTGCTGTACCGAATCAACGCCCAGCAGGTGGAGATCGAATCCGCCTTCGCTGAAGCGGGGATTCCGATGACGGTGCGTGGCTCGGAGCGATTCTTCGATCGGCCAGAGGTCCGTGAGGCACTGACGCGCCTTCGCGGTGCGGCGAGGACCGCGGATACCTCCGCGGCCGTTGCGGACTCCGTCGTCGATGTGCTCAGCGCCATGGGTTGGTCGGCGCAGCAACCGTCCACGACCGGAGCTGTTCGTGAGCGATGGGAGTCGTTGGCCGCGCTGGTCGAGTTAGCTCGCGAAACGTCGGTTGAGAACCTCGCGCAGTTCGTCGCGGAACTCGATGAGCGTGCCTCCGTCTCGTTCGCGCCGGTGGCCGATGGAGTGACCTTGGCGTCGATTCACTCGGCCAAGGGTCTGGAGTGGGCATCGGTCTACGTGGTCGGCTGTAGCGACGGATTGATTCCATTGCAGCACGCCGACACCCCGGAGAGCGTGGAAGAAGAGCGCAGACTCCTGTATGTCGCAATCACACGCGCGGAGCGCGACTTGACGTTGTCATGGGCGCGTTCGCGTCAGCCGGGCGGGCGAGAAAGTCGTCAGGTGAGTCGGTTTCTCACGGCCTTGGCGCCGTCTCCCGCCGATCAGTCCTCGGTTCGACGGGGTGTCTCGAGCGAGCAACGTACGCGAAAGCGTCGTGGCCCGGCGTCGTGTCGAGCCTGCGGCAAAGCGCTCGTCACTGCGGGAGAGCGGACCATTGGACGATGTCGAAGTTGTCCGGCGACGTTCGACGAGAACTTCTTCGAACGCCTGCGTACCTGGCGGATCGAACAGGCGAACTCCCGTGGCGTTCCCGCCTACGTCGTCTTCACCGATGCAACCCTCATCGCGATTGCCGAGCAGTTACCTGTGGACATCGGAGCTCTGGGTTCCATTCCCGGTGTGGGCCCGATGAAATTGGAGGCCTACGGCGATGCGGTGCTCTCGCTCGTCGCACAAGCGAAGGTGGAGGCCTCGCAGAGCGGTTAGTCGACCAGCGGTGCGGGTTCGACGAACGCGGGCACCCAACGTTCGAGTTCTCCCCGGACGGGGACCGTCGCCTCGAGTTGGCATAGAACGCCGATGCTTCCCAGCCATACCCGGTGAATGAGGGCGTAGGACGGTGGCAGGTTGATCTTCAACCCGATCGCGAAGTCGGGGCTGCGAATGTCGTTGATGCGGGTGAACTGGCCCCGCAGCCATTCGCGGCTGAAGCGAAAGAACTCATGCCGCGTCGGTTCCACGAAAGGATTCAAGTAGTCGAGCAGTTGCTCGGGGTCGACGTCTACGTGGGGGAGCACGAATCCCTCCTCCCGCAGCCCTGCCATGACCGTCTCCGCGTCGCCACTTTGTGCGATGCGCAGCAGTGATCCCATGGCGGTGGGTAGCCCCTCGGGCAGTACTGCGACCGCTCCGAAATCGAAAACGCACAAGCGTCCATCGTCGGTGAGCCGGAAGTTGCCGGGGTGCGGATCGGCGTGCAAGAGACCAGCGCGTGCTGGTCCGGACAACAGAAAGCGCTCGTACAGCAAGCCGATGTGGTCGCGCTCCTCCTGCGTGCCCGAAGCGATGATGTCGGACATGGGTCTACCGTCCACCCACTCGCTCACGAGGACGTGCGGAGCCGCCGCGAGGACGTGCGGGATGTGGAAGTCGGGATCGCCATCGAACGCCACCGCGAACTGTCGCTGGTAGTTGGATTCGCCGAGGTAGTCCAGTTCCTCGATGACCCGTGCCTTCAACTCCGCGACGAGGGGCTTGATGTCGAGTCCTGGTATCCATGATG
The DNA here is from genome assembly GCA_964385255.1 of uncultured Rubrivirga sp. Classification (GTDB taxonomy): domain Bacteria; phylum Actinomycetota; class Actinomycetes; order S36-B12; family S36-B12; genus S36-B12. The sequence continues at coordinate 10,056 of CAYLOH010000025.1, forward strand.
CGAAGAGGCGACCCATGCGCGCCATCTGGTTCAGGTCAGCGATCAGTGCCTTGTCGGCTCCGGGGTACTGCACCTTGACCGCGACGACACGACCGTCATGCCACACCGCCTTGTGCACCTGTCCGATGGACGCAGCGGCAGCGGGCTTGTCGTCGAAGTGTGTGAATCGGTCTCGCCAGTTCGGACCGAGTGAGTCGGCGAGTATCGCGTGAATGGTCGCGGCGGGCATCGCTGGCGCCGCATCCTGCAACTTTGTGAGCGTCGCGCGGTAGGGGGCGGCCACCTCCTCGGGCAACGCCGCTTCGAAGATGCTCATGGCTTGCCCGAGTTTCATGGCGCCGCCCTTGAGTTCACCGAGCACGGAGAAGATCTGTTCGGCGGTGCGTTGCTGAATCTCGGCCGTGACTAGTTCGGCCGGACGACCACCGACACGTTTTCCGAACCCGAGGGCCGCGCGCCCTGCGTAGGAGGCGGGCAACGTCGCGATGCGCACACCCCGAGTCAAGGCGTTCTTCGGGATGTCCGGCATGAACCCATTGTCACCGAGGTTCTCCGCTCATGCCTGTTGCGGGTCCGGCCCCCTGCTCAGCAGTGGCCACCGGCACCCGCAGGAGGGGTGCCAGGTGGGCGAGTCTTTGGTGCACGAGCCGTGCGGAAGGTTCCAGCGAATGCGCTCGGGCTCTGCGGTGGCGGGAGAGTCGATCCACCGGCGCACCATGACCGTCGCGGTCACCGCCGCTTGCCAGGCCACGAGCGGGTCGGCGTTCTGCGTCGACGGCTCGTCGACGTCACGCCATTGCTCGACGATGCGAGGCCATCGAGGATCCGCGTCGAGGCGATGCAGGTGCAAGCAACGAAGGCACGGCGTACTTCCAGGCAGGACCAGCGGTCCGATGCTCGCGTGGGCACGGTAGGTGCTGACGGGTATGTGTGGTTGATCGCTGACCGCTCGTTGGTCGCGGCACTCCAAGGGAAGAAGGGTTTCGGGCGCCTCGATACCGCGGGTGCCGACGAGAATCACGATGGTGCTCGTGGTGACGCCGACTGCGCTCTTCAACCCACTCGCCTGCGTCACGATCCGAACGGCGTCGGCCACGTCTCCGGTGCCGATGACCGCGATGTCCCAAGCGCTGCGAGCTGCGATGGCGCTCTCGGGGTCCGGGTGCCACTGTGACAAGGACAGCAAGAGCGGTTGCATCGAGGCTCGCTGATCCGGTGTGAGCCACCAGCATTCACCGGCGCGCGTCACGGCTCCGGCGGCGCGGGCGTGCTCGATGACGACATCGGCTCGGGCCTCACCGGTCGGACAGTTGCGCCGCGCGTCGCCCCATGAGCTGCACTGCCCGATCGACTTCAGCCAGCGCGCCTCCTCAGCGGTCAAGGACAGGTGCCCTGGATCCCCGCCGATGACGGCGGAGGTGTCATCTCGACGAATGATGGGAATCCCATCACGCCATCGAAGTCCGTGATCTGCCGATGGGGTTTTCATGTCGGGAGCGTGTAACGCGCGCTCTGTGGAAGGACAGATGCAATCCACAGGGACTTTCAGGTAGAGACCGAACGTCAGTTACAGAAGTCGACGATCACTTCCGCGAGAACCTCGGCGCAGGTGACTACGTCGTCGAGACAGACGTATTCGTCGGGTGCATGGGCCACGATCGTGTCGCCGGGACCGTATTGAAGAGTCGGTATTCCCGCCATGCCGGCAAGTAATCGCAAATCCGATCCGTACGGGCCCCCGTACGTGTCTGGTGGGTGGCCGGTGGATCGCTCGTGCGCGGAGCGGACCATCGAGACGATCGGCGCATCCTCGTCAGTTCGACCGGACGCGAATTGACCACCCCACCACTCGACACTCACCGGATGGTCCTTCAGCCACGCGTCTGTTTCGCAGGCGTGGGCTACCGCTTGCTCCAACGCCGATCGAGCCTGTTCCACGGATTCGTCGAGCGCGACCCCGAGGCGACCCTCGGCTATCAGCAGATCCGGAACCGTCGACGCCCAGTCACCCGCGTGGATCGTGCCGATCGACAGTGGGTACGCGATCGGCCAGCGCTGCATGAGTCTGTCCACGCGGGCGTTCCGGCGTTCTTCGAGTTCGATCAACGCGGCATGTATCGGCCAGAACTTCTCGATCGCACTCACTCCCTCCGATCTGCGTGATGCATGGATCGCCGACCCATGGACACGGAGTCGGAATGTCAAGGCGCCGCCGTTGGCAGGCACGACGTCGAGGTTGGTCGGTTCGGGAATGATGCAGGCATCGAAGATCAGACCTGCGTTCGTCACGAGGTGCTCGATGGCTGCGTAGGTGCCGAGGCCACCGTCTTCTTCGCCACTGACGGGGCACAAGACGACGTCGCCGCGCAGTTCCACGCCACTTTCGTCGATCATTCGCACCGCTTCCCACGCTGCGACGAGTCCACCCTTCATGTCGCATGCACCGCGTCCGACGATGCATTCGCGACCATCGATCGTGGCGTGGCGGGGAGCGAAGGGATCAGAACTCCAGGCGGCTATGTCTCCCGGGGGCACGACATCGGTGTGCCCGTTGAGCATCAGTGTTCGCCCGCCACCAGTCCCGACACGACGAGCAGCCACGCCGATCGCCCGCGAACGCTCGACTTCCATGCCCGGGAAATCCGGTCGAGTCGATAATCCGGCGACGTCAATTTCCCAGCGTTCCACCGACAGGCCCTCGCGTTCCCACGCTGCGGCGAGGACCTCTTGAACCTCCGTTTCGGCGGGCGTCCCACCCATGGAGGGGATGGCGATGAGGGCTTCGAGGTTGGAGGCGACGCGGGCACGGTCCGCGCGCCCGGTGTAGCTCGGGGGCGAGGCGCTGGTCGTCACGGGCCGATTCTGGCGCATGGAACCGGGCGCTGAGACAGCCAAAGGCAGTCATATGTCCGATTTATTCCTTTATTCGATGCGGCGCGACGCCTCGACACACGTGAGGCGTCCGCCTCCTGCCCTAGGGTGAAGCGGTGCCCCTGGGGCACCAGGTGGTGCCTGCCACCGACCGCGACAGCGGTAGAACGGCAAGAGGAGGGCCCCATGGCCGAGGAATACACCGGTGAGGCGTACTGCGTGAAGTGCAAGGAGAAGCGTCAGTTCACTGGCCACGTCGAGGAGACCAACGGTCGCCGGTTCGCCAAGGGCATCTGCCCCGTGTGCGGCACCAAGGTCACGCGCATCCTGGGCAAGGCCTAGGCCTCGATACGCGCGGCGCGGACTCGCTCTCGTACGAGTAGGTCTACGTCGTCGCCCACGAGTTGATCGAGAGGCCCGGAGGCTTCGGCGGTACCGCCGTGGTTCTCCGGGCCTTTCGTATGCCGTTACCGTGGTGACATGTCCATCCCTTTCGGCTTCGGCGCCCCCGGTTCCTCGGGCGGCCCCTTCGACATGAACGCCCTCGGCCAAGCACTCCAGCAGTTGGGTCAGATGATGCAAGCCGGTGGTGGCGAGGGAGGTCCGGTCAACTGGGCTGTGGTGGAGGACGTCGCTCGTAAGGCCGTTGTTTCCGCGGGTGACCCGTCCATCACCGAGGGGCAGCGCCAGGCCGTTACCTCGGCCGCTGCGTTGGCGGACGTGTGGCTTGATGTGGCAACCACGTTCCCTGCATCCGGCGGAACGGCACAGGCCTGGTCGCGCTCGGAATGGTTGGTGAACACCGGTCCCGCGTGGAAGCGCATCGTCACGCCGATCGCGGAGCACGTGACGGGAGCCGTATCGGGCATGGGTTCGACGGATCTGCAGCAGTTGTCGCCCGAAGCCTTGCCCGAACAGTTGCGACAGATGCTGCCGGAAGGACTGCCCCCGGAGTTCCTGCAGATGTTGCAGCCGATGCTCGGGATGGTTCAGCAACTGGGGGCGGCAGCGTTCTCGATGCAAGTGGGTCAAGCTCTTGCGGGTCTCGCGGGCCAGGTAGTGGCCGCCTCCGATGTCGGCATTCCGCTGACCGATCCGCCGCGGATGGCCATCGTGCCGACGAACGTGAACGAGTTCGCCGAGGGCCTTGAGGTAGCCACGTCTGACGCGATGATGTTCATCGCGCTCCGCGAAGCAGCCCACCAACGTCTCTTCGTGCACGTCCCGTGGCTCGCCGCGCGAGTCATCGGAGCTGTGGAGCAGTATGCGCGTTACATGCGTGTGGACATGGAACAACTCAACGAGGCCATGAGTGGGGTTGACATGTCCGATCCGATGGCACTGCAGCAGGTGCTCTCCGGGGGAGTCTTGACTCCTGAGGACACCCCGGAACAGAAGGCGGCCGTCGCTCGATTGGAGACCCTGCTCGCCTGTATCGAGGGCTGGGTCGACGACGTCGTCCAAACGGCCGTCGCCGATCGGCTGCCGACGTTGCCGAACCTGGTGGAGGCAATGCGACGTCGCCGCGCCGCCGGAGGTCCAGCAGAGCGGACTTTCGCCTCCTTGGTCGGAATGGAACTTCGCCCACGTCGGCTGCGGGAGGCTCACACCGTCTTCGCGGCCATCCGAACTGCGCGCGGGGCGCAAGCGCGCGATGCTTTGTGGTCCCATCCGGATCTGCTGCCCGGTCCTGAAGATCTCGACGATCCCCTCGGCTTCGCGCAATCCAGCGGACTCGTACCCGACACGCTCGAGGGTATGGAAGGCGAGCACGGCGACTCACCTGATTCGAACTGAACGCCCATGACGGCCGAGGTGGATCTGCGCACCGACGTGCAGTCGGTACTCAGCAGATTCGAGCATGCGGATCTACGTCAGGTGGAACTCGCCGATGCTTATCGCGATTTCGTGCAAACACATACGGATTCACCTTGGCGTTCGTGCAGGGTCGGGCACATCACGGCGAGCGCCCTGGTGATCGACGCCACCTCTGACTCCGTCTTGTTGACGCTGCATCCCAAGGTCGGGCGTTGGCTTCAATTGGGGGGTCACCTGGAGATGGGCGACGTCTCCTTGCGGGAAGCTGCACTCCGCGAAGTCGAGGAGGAGAGTGGGCTGGCGATAGGGGACATTTCGTCCTCGCCGATTCGACTCGACCGGCACCCGGTTCCCTGCGGCCGCAACGTCGATGGAACCGTGGCTCGAAGCGTTCATTGGGATGTGCAATACGCGGTGCGGGTGATGGGCACCCCCCGTCCCCGAATCAGTAGCGAGAGCGACGATCTGCGCTGGTTCGCGGCCGATTCGATTCCCGACGTGGACGATTCCGTACGAGCATTAATCGCCGACGCTCGATCAGCCTTGCGGACTCCGATGACCTGGGTGTCCTTCGGGTAAACGCGCGTCACCCATCGTTCACCAATATTTGTCCACACCGTGGGGGCGAGAAAAGCCCTAGTCAGCGCGGCTTTGGCGGGTGTCTTCCTCACGTTGTGCACAGCTCGATGCACCCTTCTTCCACATTCGCTCCCGTGGTTGTGCCCAGGTTGTCCTCATTGTCATCCACAGCATCGTCGAGATTTTTCGCGATTCGTTTGACTCGGGGAATGGCTGGTCTCTAATTTCTGCGGGTCGAAGCCCCCGGGATAACGGGTGGATGTGCGCAAGGGGAAGGCGAACATCCATTACGCGACCCGGGGGCTTCACGCTTCCCCTCGCCCAGCGCTGCCGCCCGTTCGTCGCTGTCGTACCCTCGTGCGGTAGTCGGGTGAGACCTCGAGGAAGGGACCGGGTTCGTGTCTGCGCTGGTGTGGTGGGCGATACCGATCGCGATCACGGCTATTGCCGTGGCCGTCGTCGGCTTGCGTTCACGCATCGGTGACCCCAGAACCGACCCCATGGCCGATCGGGCACGACTTCGCGAGGCCATGGAGCGACCGATACCCCGGCGCCCCCGCGGACCAGCCCCGCGGTGACGCGCCTGAACGACGTTGCCCACTCTTCGTGGCGACGATTCCGCGGCATGGGTGAGCGCACCCGGACACTGGTGTGGAGTGTGGTGGCGCTCGCGGGGCTCATCACCGTCGCACTCGTTCTGCCTGTTCCCTATGTCAAGTTGGCTCCGGGCCCGACCTTCAATGTGATCGGCGAGCAAGATGGTGAGCCGTTCATTCGCATCGAGGGCACGACCACGTATCCCGTGACGGGCAACCTCGACATGACGACGGTCCGCGAATCCGGAGGCCCGCGGGGTGGATTGACGTTCGTGGAGGCGATCGGAGCCTGGTTCAGTACGGCCGACGCGGTCGTCCCTCGCGAATTGATTTACCCCGACGACGTCACCGGCGAGGAAGTTCGACAGCGCCAAGCTGCGCTCTTCAGCACCTCCGAATCCGACGCCGTCGGTGCCGCGTTGGGATACCTCGGAATACCGGTGTCGACGGAAGTGGTGGCGACCGCGGTGCTCGCAGACGCTCCCGCTGGTGAATTCTTCGAGCCTCGAGATTCCATCATCTCGATCGACGGCACTGCCATCACCGAACCGGGACAGGTCGTGGACATCGTCCGCGCGAAGCCGATCGGCAGTTCATTCGCCTTCGAGGTGGAGCGACAGGGTGAGCCTCTCGCCTTTGACATAACGTCGGAAGAGAATCCGACGGCTCCGGGGACTCCCTACCTGGGTGTGACCGTCGGCTTGTTCTTCACTCCGGACTTCGAGATCGACTTCACCTTGCAAGACGTCGGTGGGCCGAGCGCGGGATTGATGTTCGCCACCGGCATCGTCGACAAGTTGACGCCGGAGGACCTCACGCGTGGTGGACACGTGGCGGGAACGGGCACGATCGACCCGGACGGCAACGTCGGAGCAGTGGGAGGCATCAGGCAGAAACTCGCTGGTGCGCGAGACGCCGGAGCGGAACTCTTCCTCCTGCCTGAACGCCAGTGCGCGGAGGCCCAAGGCCACGTTCCCGCGGGCTTGACGGTGGTGCCGGTCACTTCGTTGGCCGAGGGCATCGAGGCGATCCGGTCATGGACTGCCGGTGCGGACGTTCGGACTTGCCCTGCTCAGGACTGATCGCGGGCCGTGTCGTAGGTTGGCAAGGTGACTTTCAATTTCCCGTCCGGGGGCATGGGATCGGACACCTCCGAACGTCGGCGCGGCGGCGTGCTGCTTCCGACCATCGGCGTCTTGGCTGCGCTCCTGGTGAGCTTCGTGCTCTTCACCGGCTTCTACACCGACTGGCTGTGGTTCACCTCGGTGGACAAGCCGCAGGTGTACACGATCGCGATCGTGACCCGGGGGATCTTGTTCGCTGCCTTCGGTGTCTTCCTGGCGCTCGTGGTGCTGTTCGCGCTGTTCATCTCCTATCGAACGCGACCGGCCTTTGCCGGCACCACCCCCGAGCAGGCCTCGCTCGAGCGGTACCGCGAGGCGGTGGAGCCGTACCGCGGTCGGATCGCGCTGGCCTTGACGATCGTCTTCGGACTCTTCGGCGGTTTGGCGGCCGCGGGGGAGTGGGGTCGCTACCTTCAGTGGCGTAATTCGACGCCCTTCGGCATTACCGACCCGCAATTCGGGCTGGACGTCTCCTTCTACACATTCGAACTGCCGTTCCTGAGGTTCTTGCTCGGCTACGCCTTCGTGTCGACGTTCATCGCCCTCGGCTTTGTCGTGGTGGTCCAATACCTGTACGGCGGGTTGCGCCTGCAGCCGAAGGGTGACCGGGCAACCCGAGCCGCTCAGGTTCAAGTGTCGGCGCTGCTGGGCGTGTTCGTCCTGCTGAAGGCCGCGGCCTACTGGCTGGACCGCTACGAGCTCGTGCTTCGAAGCAGCGATCTGGCCGGCGGCTTCACCGGCCTGCAGTACACCGACGTGAATGCCGTCCTTCCCGCGCTCAACATCTTGACCTTCGTGGCGCTGCTCGTCGGACTGCTCTTCATCGTGAACGTCTTCATCCGCCAATGGATCATCCCGGTCATCGGTCTCGGGTTGATGGTCCTGACCTCGGTCATTGTCGGCGGGGTCTATCCGGTCATCGTGCAGCAGTTCCAGGTACGCCCAAGCGAACTCGTGCGCGAGCGTCCCTTCATCGAACGCAACATCGAGGCAACGCGAACCGCCTACGACATAGCCGACGCGCAGATCGACGAGTACGCGGGTTCTGTTTCTCCTCCCTCGGAGGAAGTCCTTCAGGCAAGTGCAGGCACGCTGGACAACATTCGTCTTCTCGATCCGGCCGTCGTTTCGCCGACGTACAACCAACTTCAGCAGATCCGCGGTTACTACTCCTTCAATTCACGCTTGGACATCGATCGCTACACCCTCGACGATCAGCAGCGCGGTGCAGTCATCGCTGCGCGAGAGATCAACCTGGCGGGTATCCCGGATGGTCAGCGCAACTGGACGAACGAAGTAGCCGTCTTCACCCACGGATACGGCGTGGTTGCCGCGTACGACAACACGGCGCTTTCCAACGGCAACCCGGACTTCTTCGAGAGTGACATTCCGTCGGTAGGCGCCCTGGACCTAGAGCAGCCACGCATCTACTTCGGTGAGTTCTCGCCGCCGTACTCGATCGTCGGCGCTCCCGAGGGCAGCCCTCCGGTCGAATTGGACTACCCGGACGATCAAAGTCCGTCGGGGCAACGAAACAGCACGTACGAAGGCGACGGTGGCGTGCCGATGGGGTCGTTCTTCGGAAGGTTGCTGTTCGCCACGAAGTTCCAGGATTCGAATATCTTCCTGTCCGATCTCGTGAACAGCGAATCCCAGATCATGTGGGATCGCGATCCGCTCACCCGCGTGGGCAAGGTGGCTCCATGGCTCACCTTGGACCAGGATCCCTACCCGGTGGTCATCGATGGTCGGATCAAATGGATCGTGGACGGCTACACGCTCAGTAACGACTTCCCGAACTCCAGTCGAGTTTCACTCTCGGAGGCCACGGCCGACTCGATCAGCGGAGCGAACTTCGCGGCGGGGTTGGTGGCGCGCGACCAAATCAACTACGCACGGAACTCGGTCAAGGCCGTGGTCGACGCGTATGAGGGGTCGGTCACGCTGTACGCATGGGATGAGTCCGATCCGGTGCTGCAGACATGGCAGAAGGCGTTCCCCGACGTCGTCGAACCTCTGTCGGCGATGCCGGATGCGGTCGAGCAGCATGTGCGTTATCCGCAGGATCTGTTCAAGGTGCAGCGGTTCATCATGTCGCGCTACCACGTGACCGATGCAGACACCTTCTATAACGGCACAGCGGTCTGGATCGTTCCCTTCGACCCGACTGTCACACCCGCCCAGGTCTTCCAGCCGCCGTACTACCTGACCTTGCAGATGCCGGGTGAGGCCGGACCGGTGTTCTCACTCACCACCACGTTTGCGCCGCAACGACGGCAGACACTCGCCGCCTTCATGCAAGTGAACTCCGCGCCAGGAGAGGACTACGGAAAGATCCGCGTCCTTCAGTTGCCGTCGAACACCACCATCCCGGGTCCGCAGCAGGTGCAGAACAATTTCGAGTCTGATCCGATCGTGTCGTCGCAGTTGTCGTTGTTGCGTCGAGGTGGTTCCGAAGTTCAGTTCGGCAACCTGCTGTCGCTTCCGTTCAACGGTGGCCTGTTGTATGTCGAGCCCGTGTACCTTCGCGCGGCGTCGGAAGGCTATCCGTTGCTCCGCAAGGTACTCGTTGGTTACGGAGCGAACGTCGCGCTCGACGACACCCTCGCCGGTGCATTGGACCAGGTCTTCGGATCTGCTCCGGCGCCGACGGTGGACCCGGAGTTCATCCCCGAAGATGGCTCCGAACCGCTGCCGATACCCGAAGACGTACCGCCGCAACCCATTCCGTCCACGGGAGATCCGCTCACCGATCTGACGATCGCCATCCAAGATGCCCAGCAGGCTTACGCCGACGGGCAAGCTGCCCTGGCCCAGGGCGACTTCGGGGCGTACGGGCAGGCGCAGGATCGGTTGGCCGAGGCCCTTCAGCGGGCCGCGGCCGCCGAGGCGCAACTCTCGGGTGCTGGCGTTCCTCCCCCCGAGGGCGGGCAGGAAGCGGTACCCGACGAACAGGTGACGTGAACCGGTGACGTATCCTTGCGTCACTTCGCAAGAAGCGGCGCGGGGTGGAGCAGCTCGGTAGCTCGCTGGGCTCATAACCCAGAGGTCGCAGGTTCAAATCCTGCCCCCGCTACCACGTCCAAGGGCCCCGGGATGACATCTCGGGGCCCTTGGCTTTCGGGCTGTTCAGTCCCGACCAAGTAAGTCCTCTGCGTCCATGCGCACCATCTGGGGATCGGTCTTCGGGGCGTAACGCTTGACGGTTACGCCATCGGGTGCGACGAGGAACTTCGTGAAGTTCCACTTGATGGTCGATCCGAGCAGCCCTCCGGCTCGCTCCTTGAGGAACGCGAACACGGGGTGGGTCTTCGAACCATTGACGTCCACCTTGGTCGAGAGAGGGAAAGTGACTCCGTAGTTGATCTCGCAGAACTCTTTGATTTGGGCGTCGTCGCCGGGTTCTTGATGCATGAACTGATCGCACGGAAAGCCGATCACCACGAGATCAGGGCCGAGCTCCTCGTAGATCTCCTGAAGACCCTGATACTGCGGCGTGAAGCCACACTTGCTCGCGGTGTTGACGATCAACAGGGGCTTACCTTCGAATTGCCTGAGCGACACTTCCTCACCGGCGTTGGAGGTGAAGGACAGGTCGTAGATGGAAGATGCGGATTCGCTCATGGGTTCATTGTGCGCTAGTTCGTGCTTCTACGCTCACCTCCATGGGAAAGCCCCACGCTGTCGTCCTCGACGTCAACGAGACGCTCTTCTCGCTCCGCTCGCTAGACGCAGTCTTTGATCAGGTTGGTCTGCCCGGTGGTCGGGACCTGTGGTTCGCTCGCACACTGCGGTCCGGCTTCGCGCTGACCAGCCTGGGTTCCTACCGGTCATTTGCCGACGTCGCGCGCGAATGCCTGCGCAGCCTCAACCCCACGGGCATCGGAGTAGAGGAACAGGATGCGTTGATGGCCGGCCTCGCCACCTTGGAACCCCATCCCGATGTGGCCCCCGCGCTGCAGCGTTTGCGGGACGAGGACGTCCCCGTCGCCACGTTGAGCGTGGGTAACGCCGCCAACGTCGAACGACTGTTCCAGCGCGCAGGGTTGGATGACCTAGTCCAGACCCATCTGTCCTGCGAAGAGGTGCAGCGTTGGAAGCCGGCGCCCCAGCCCTACCTGCATGCATGCGCGGTACTGGGACACGAACCACAGGACGTGTGGATGATTGCCGCGCACTCGTGGGACATCGGCGGAGCCGCGGCGATCGGCATGCGAACCGGATGGGTGTCACGGCTCGAGGGGGTCTTCGACGAGAACTTCGGGCGACCCGATGTCACGGGTGCCGACCTCGGTCAGGTCGTCGACCGGCTGATCTCGTGACCTGGGAATAGCCGGCCAGATCCGCGCGCCTGGCCGTGGTTGCTTGACTCGACCCCGGAGCCGACCTACCGTGACCAGACAATCGATCTAGGGAGCTCCATGAAGCGCTTCGTCGTTGCCCTTGCAGCCCTGTCCTTGGGTGTGGCCGTGGTGGCCGTACCCGCCCGCGCCGATAGCGGTGTGGTGCTGACGTCGAAGCAGCTCACCGCCGCGGGATTCCCGAAGAAGCCGAATCTGGTGGGGTGGGAGCCCGGAACCGCGAAGCTCTCGAGCAGCACCGCGGAGCAGTGGCAGGACATCCTGGTGACGGGTAAGGCACCGAATTACGCCCCTGCCGGGCAGTTGCTCACCCTGCAGCGCTTCGTGCCCTCCGACAAGCAAGGGTCGGGGGAGTTCAAGGACCTCAACATCACTACGCACGTCAACCCCAATGGAACGTTCGCGCTTCGCATGCAACTGGGATACGTGGGCACGTTCGGCTACCGGATCGGCTACCTGACGGACAGCTTCTCCCCGGAATTCGTCGGATTCCAGTTCCAGGTCACGATCACAGGTACTGGTGGTAGCGCTGCGCCGGGAGGTTCGGCGAGTGCACTTCAGTTGACCAGCAAGCAACTGACCAAGAGCGGATTCACCAGCACACCCAACGTGGTCGGTTGGGGTGGCACCGCCACGATCAGTCGGTCCTCCGCGCCGGCAGGTGCGCCCATCACCATCTCGGGCACCGCCCCGGAGTTCGTCAAGCCCGGCACCACCTTGAGGTTGACGCGCTTCGTGCCGACCGACCGGAAGGGTTCCGGGCACTTCGAAGACCTGCCGATCACGACCCAGGTCAAGTCCGATGGCACTTTCGAACTCACCTTCGAGCTGAACGTCCCCGGAACCTTCGGGTACGGGCTCGGTGCAGCGCAGAACTTCGAGTGGGTGGGAATCGAATTCCAGGTGACGACCACGTAGGGTCCACGCCCATGGGCTTTCGCGTCGTCACCGCCAACGTCAATGGCATCCGCGCAGCACAACGCAGAGGCGGCCTGGATTGGTTAGCAGCGGCCAAGGCCGACGCCATCTGCTTGCAGGAAGTGCGCTCTACGCGAGCCCAACTCGACGAAGCACTCGCTGATTCCCCCCTTTCCTCTTGGCATGTGGCTCATGCCGAGGCACCTGACAAGGGTCGCGCCGGGGTTGCCGTTGTGACGAAGTCCGCACCCGTGCAGGTGCGCGATCGTTTTCGGCAAGGCGCCATCAACGATCAAGGACGCTGGGTCGAGGTCGACCTGGACACGACGGTGGGTCCGGTGACGGTGGCGAGCGTCTACGTGCACTCGGGCGAAGCGGGCACACCCAAGCAGGACGCCAAGTACGCCTTCCTGGACGGCATGGATCTGCGGTTGCGGGCTTTGGCGAAACGGGCCGACAAGGACGGCGTGCAGGCCTTGGTGTGCGGGGACTGGAACATCGCCCACCGCGAGGTGGACATCAAGAATTGGAAGGGCAACCTGCACAGTGCTGGCTTCCTGCCCGAGGAACGTGCGTATCTCGACACATGGTTCGCCGGCGCCTGGCGTGACCTGGGTCGGGAGTTCGGGGGGGACGGTCCCGGGCCGTACACGTGGTGGTCGTGGCGGGGACAGGCCTTCGACAACGACGCGGGCTGGCGCATCGACTACCACGTGGCCACTCCGGTTCTAGCCGACCGAGCGACGAAGGTTCGCGTTGGCCGAGCTCCCAGTTACGCCGAGCGCTGGAGTGACCACGCCCCGGTGACGGTGGACTTCGCCTGAGTGCACGGGTACACGCACCACATGTACCCCACAAAGCCCGATGCGGCGTCGGCCGTGGGGGCGAATCTTGTGAATTCACCGCCACAACCGCCGCCGCAACGGGGAGTTGAGGGGGCTCTGGATCAGAGGGCGCGCGAGAAGATCGCGTCGATCTCTGCCAGATCGGTCGGGCTCACAGCGTTACGACGCTGCCGATCCCACTCGCGGTAGATCTCCTTACGCGCGGCGGTCTCGGAATCCACGCGTCCGAACACGGAGCCGAAGATGCTTCCGAGCTGCTTCATGGAGGGTCACTCCCTTTTCTGTGTTGTGAGGCTCGGGGGTCTCCCGGGCACATAACGATTATGTCGCACATTTGTATGTGTGCCAAACAAAAAAGGGCGTTTGTGCGCGAATTCACAAATCTAGGCTCCCGAGCCGTCATCCGGACACCCGTCGAACCTCGCTGGACATATACCCCCAGGGGTATTAGTCTGGGAGCACGGCACCAACAGTCCGTACGTCCACCGCGTGAAGGAGCAGGAAGGAAACATGGTCACCACGCTTTCGGTAGAGGAGCTTGTCGCGGCACATCAGCGTGGCGAGCGCATCATCGACGTTCGCGAGCGATTCGAGTTCACCAGCGGACACATTCCCGGAGTCGAGCACATCGCCATGGCGCTCGTGCCATTGCGCATCGACGAGATTCGGGGCAGCCGACCGGTGTGGGTGGTTTGCGAATCGGGAAACCGAAGCTGGCAAGTGGCCGATTACCTGTCCCGTCACGGGGTGGACGCTTTCAACGTCGATGGAGGAATGGCGGCCTGGCGCGCAGCAGGCCTGCCACAAGAAGCAGGAGTAGGAGCAACGGCATGACAGCTACGAGCGCCCCCCATGTGATCGTGATCGATACGCCCGGTTTGGGGGACCGCGGTTACATCGTTCACGATGGCGTCCACGCATTCGTGGTCGACCCGCAGCGAGACACTGATCGCGTAGAGCGCCTCATCGCCGAACACGGATTGACGGTCACGCATGTAGGCGAGACCCATATCCACAATGACTACGTCAACGGTGGCTATCAATTCGCCAAGAAGCATGGCGCCACCTACGTCGTGCCGGCCGATGTGGAACTCGCCTACCTGAACGAACCCAACGTCATGGCATTGGGCGAGGGAGGAACCTTCCGCGTCGGTGACCTCGACGTGCGAGTTGTGCACACTCCCGGCCATACGCCACACCACATTTCGTTCGCGGTGAGCCGTGACAACCACCCCGGCGCGGTGTTCACGGGTGGTTCGCTGCTGTACGGAACCGTCGGCCGTCCCGACCTGGTCGCTCCGGACCTGACGGTCAAGCAGGCACACGATCAATGGCACTCCGCCCACCGGCTGGTCGAGGCGCTGCCCGCCGAGACCCAGATCTATCCCACGCACGGATTCGGGTCGTTCTGCTCGTCCATTCAGACCGAGGGAGTCCAGACGTCCCTCGGCCAGGAGAAGGACATCAACCCCGCGCTCACACAAGCAGAAGCGGATTTCGTCGAGATGCTGCTCGCCGGACTCGACGTTTTCCCGGCCTACTACGCACACATGGGTCCGGCTAACGCCGCGGGTCCGGCCGAGATCGACTTGTCGTTGCCCGAGCCGGTCGATCCGGCGGAGTTGCGGCGTCGCGTAGCGGCCGGTGAGTGGGTCGTCGATCTGCGCTCCCGTGAAGTCTTCGCTTCTGGCCACGTACCCGGGGCAGTCAACTTCGACCTGGACGGCGCCTTCATCAACTACCTCGGCTGGATGGTTCCCTGGGGCACTCCGATCACCTTGGTCGGCGCCACAACGGAACAGGTCCAGGCCGCGCAGCGGGAATTGGTACGCATCGGTATCGATCGACCCGCCGGTCAGGCAGTCGGTGGGCCGCAGTTCTGGCTGGAGAACGGTGAACAGCCGGCGTTCTTGCGGCGAGTCGATTTCGAGGAGATGGCCAAGGAATGGAAGGCCAACCCAGACTCTGTGGTGGTGGACACCCGCCAAATCTTGGAGTGGGAAGCCGGCCACGTGAAGGGTGCGACATTCATGCCCTTCTACGAGGTTCTTGATCGTATGGGCGAGTTGCCGCGCGACGTGGACGTCTACGTGTACTGCGGATCCGGATACCGCGCGGCTGCTGTCGCGTCGGTCTTGCAGAACGCCGGATTCGACAACATCGTCCACGTCGATGACGATTTCCCAAACGCGGCATTCTCGGGTTTGGAGATCGTTTCCGAGGAATCACCCAACCGGGAACCTGGCTGGACGTGGAGTGCCTCGCGCGCCTCGGTGCGTACGTATCAACCGGGAACGGTGAGCAGCCAAGCAGGCGCTCGCTAGGCGCTCGTTGCCATTGCGTTCAACACACAACTGAAAGTTCAGCCGACAACCCCCGGCTCGTACCCGCAATGCCCAGGGCTATGCCACGATACGAGCCGGGGGTTGTCGCATGTGCAGTCACGACCGCCTGCTGCGCACGAGGAAGGGAGCTGTGGTGGCGAGCGATACTCGTTCGACCCGACCGCAGTC
>CAYLOH010000026.1:0-3009 GCA_964385255.1 uncultured Rubrivirga sp.
CTGGGCGTGTTCTGGTTGTCTGTCGCCACCTTGATCGTGGATGGTTTTCGTCGACACCGGGCGACTCGAGTGGAGCTGGAGGAGCTCGAGGAACGTGGTGAGTCGGAACGTCAGGCCGCCGTCGAGGATCTAGCCCGTCTTAATACGCGCGCGCACATCGATGTCAATCAGCAGATAGCGCAGATCACGGATGACCTGCACCTGGAGACATCTGACGTTTCTACTGCGCAACTGATTGCGACGGCCGAGCGCCTGCACGAACTATCCGCGCAGGTCGTTCGACCCTTAAGTCACCAGGCCGCGCTACCCGAGACATCACCCACGCCCATGCCAGTGACAGGGAGGCGCCGCGGCTACTCCACGATCTTCCGTGATGCAGTGACGGTCGATCCGTTCCGACCTGGGTGGACTCTTGCACTGCTCCTGCCGTCGATTCTGATGACCGCGGTGCGCGGGTACGGGATCCTGCTCGGCGCACTCGGGGCGCTCTGGATCGCCGGGATGGCTGCACTCGTCCTCACTGTGGCCGAACGAAGCCTGCTGCAGCACCTTCGCCACATTCCCGTAACGATTCGGGCAATTCTGGTCGTGGCGGTCTGGTTCATCGCCGCCGCTGCGTCGGCGATGCCGGTCGCCATCGCATCCGCGGGGCAACTCGGGCCCGCAGACGCGTGGGCGGTTTTCGGCATCCCCCTGTTCGCCTACGTTCCCGTCATGTGTCTCGGTCTGGCGATCGCGGGTGCGATCACCCAGGCGTGGGCCCTCGACGGAGATGCGCGTCGATCGCGTATCGCGACGCTGACGTGGCAAACCCAACGACTCAATCAAGAGGTCTGGGCCGAGCGCACGCGCCTGGGTCGCTTCCTGCACGGATCCATCCAGTCATCGTTGACCTCGACCGCGCTGCTCATCGACACGTCGATCGCGAAGGGGGTTGATACTGGGGAAATCGCCCAGCAGGCCTACGTTCGGTTGCGAGCTCTCCTCGACAGTACGCAGGAATCCATTACTCCCAGCCCTCCCGTGGCCGCTATTTCACAGACCTTGGATCGCATCGCACAGGTGTGGTCTCGTTTGGCTGGGATCACGATCGACGTGACCGAATCGGCAGAGCAGGCATGCACCGTTGATGCGAGTGCTGCGGAGGCAACCATCGAGATCGCTCGCGAGGGGATAACCAACGCCATACGTCACGGAAAGGCTGACTCGGTGCTCGTCCGCCTTGACCGTGACAGTCAAGGCCTAACACTCATGGTCACTGACAATGGTTCGTTCAGCGCGGGGGCACAGTCCGGCTTGGGAACATCGATGCTCGATTCGATGTGCACCACCTGGTCGCGTGAACGATCGAACAACGGCGGCACGACGTTGTCGTGCCGCATCCCGTGCGCTGCGGCGCCAACTGTGGTTGGTCCGCGGGCCTGATTTCCCTTACGAACCGGTGTAGTGGGCGTCGACGACGCTGAACACCTCGTCCAGGATCGCCAGACCTTCCTTGACCTCGGTCTCGGTGACGGTCGCCGGGGGCACCACATGCATCCGATTGAAATTCGTGAACGGCAACAGTCCGCGCTTCTTGCACTCGCCGACGAGTTCGGCCATCGCAGGCGACGTTCCTCCGTACGGAGCAAGTGGTTCGCGGGTGGCGCGGTCCTTCACCAGATCCAAAGCCCAGAAGACGCCGAGCCCACGTACCTCACCGATGACCTTGTGACGCGACTGCAGGTCGCGCAGCCCGGGTCCGAGCACCTTCTCACCGATCTCGGCCGCGTTCTCGTTGACCTTTTCCTCCTTCATCGCATCGATCGACGCGACGATGGAAGCAGCAGCAAGCGGGTGACCGGAGTACGTGAGGCCGCCGGGGAACACGCGATCGTCGAACGTCTTCGCGATGTCCGCGGAAATGACCACACCGCCCACCGGCACATAGCCGGAGTTCGATCCCTTGGCGAACACGATCAGATCGGGCTGCGCGGGCCAGTTCTGGAACGCGAACCACTTGCCGGTGCGGGCGAAGCCGGACATGGTCTCGTCCGCGATCCAGACGATCTCGTACTTGTCGGCGAGTGCGCGCAAGCCCTCGAGGTAGCCGGGCGGGGGAACGAGGATGCCGGCGGTGCCGACGACGGATTCGAGGATGATCGCGCCGACCGTCCCCGGTCCTTCGAACTGGATCACCTGCTCGAGGTGCTGCAGTGCGCGCTCGGTCTCCTGCTCGGGGCTGTCCGACCAGAACGGTGAACGGTAGGGATACGGCCCGAAGAAGTGCACGTGCTGCGAGGCGTACTCGTTCGGCCACCGACGCGGGTCACCGGTCGCGGTGATCGCTGCGCCGGTGTTGCCGTGGTAGGAGCGGTAGGCCGAGAGCACCTTGTGCTTGTGGGTGTGGATGCGCGCCATCCGGATGGCGTTCTCAACCGCATCAGCGCCACCGTTGGTGAAGAAGACCTTCGCCATGTTCGGGCCGGCGAGTTCCACGATTCGCTGCGCGGCCTCACCACGCTTGTCATTGGCGTGCTGCGGCGCGATGGTGGAGAGCCTGGCTGCCTGTTCCTGGATGGCTGCGACCACCTTCGGGTGCTGGTGGCCGATGTTCACGTTGACCAGTTGCGAGGAGAAGTCCAGGAACTTGTTGCCGTCGTAGTCCCAGACGTACGAACCTTCGGCTGCGGCGATGCACATGGGATTCAACGTTGCCTGCGCGCTCCACGAGTGGAACACGTACTCACGGTCGAGGTCGTAGACGCGCTTGCCTTCGGCCGGGTCAGGGGAAAACGACATGGAAACTCCTCGTCACATAACTGGTACGTGAAGCGTAGAGCCGTTCAAATGTTCAGGACAATGCGGGCGTCAATCGACGGACAAGGCGCTCCTTGACCCCGGGCCACTCCTGCGCGAGCACCGAGTACATGACGGTGTCACGGATCGAGTCATCCTGACGCCGTTGGTACATGCGCAAGATCCCTTCGCGGGTGGCGCCCATCCGCTCGATCGCTGCCTGGCTGCGTA
>CAYLOH010000026.1:3109-13977 GCA_964385255.1 uncultured Rubrivirga sp.
GCGTCAGTCGATGAGGTCATGCACCGAGATGGTCGCGTTGCGATCTTGACCAACGCCGATCGCGCTGATGCGGCAGTTCGAGGCATCCTGCAAGAACTCGACGTACGTGCGCGCATTCGCCGGGAGCTCCTCCAGCGACCGCGCACCAGAGATGTCTTCGCTCCAGCCGGGCAGGTATTCGTAGATGGGGGTCGCGTGGTGGAAGGCAGTCTGGGTCTCGGGCAGCTCGTTCACGCGCGTGCCGTCGATGTCGTAGGCAACACACACCGGTATCCGCTCGAAACCGGTGAGCACGTCCAGTTTGGTCAAGAAGATGTCCGTCAGACCGTTCACCCGCGTGGCGAAACGTGCGATCGGCGCGTCGAACCATCCGCACCGGCGGTTGCGGCCGGTTGTCACACCCACTTCACCGCCGATGGTGCGCAGACGTTCACCGTCGGCATCGAACAACTCGGTGGGGAAGGGACCCGAGCCCACGCGCGTCGTGTAGGCCTTCAGGATGCCGATCACCCGGGAGATGCGGGTGGGCCCGATGCCGCTGCCCGTGCACGCACCACCAGCCGTCGGGTTGCTCGAGGTGACGAATGGATACGTTCCGTGATCGACGTCTAGGAGTGTTCCTTGGCCGCCTTCGAGGAGGACCACCTTGCCGTCGTCGAGTGCGGTGTTCAACAGCAAAGACGTGTCCGCGACCATCGGTGCGAGCGGTGCGGCGAACTGCAGGAGCTCGTCGACGATCGAATCCACATCTATCGCCCGACGGTTGAACACCTTGACGAGCACTTGATTCTTGTTGGTCAGAGCGCCTTCGACCTTCTGACGAAGGATCGATTCGTCGAACAGATCCTGAACGCGGATACCGATACGGGCGATCTTGTCGCTGTAGGTCGGCCCGATACCCCGGCCTGTGGTGCCGATCTTGCTCTTGCCGAGAAATCGCTCCGTCACCTTGTCCAAGGTCACGTGATACGACGTGATCAGGTGCGCGTTGGCGCTGATCACCAACTTCGACGTATCCACTCCCTGCTGTTGCAGGCCGGCGATCTCTTCGAGTAGCACTGCGGGATCGATCACCACACCGTTGCCGATGACCGGCGTGACCTCGGGGGTGAGAATGCCGCTGGGCAACAGGTGGAGTGCGAACTTTCGATCACCGATGACGACCGTGTGACCGGCGTTGTTGCCGCCTTGGTAACGGACCACGTAATCGACGCGACCACCGAGGAGGTCGGTCGCCTTTCCCTTGCCCTCATCACCCCATTGGGCGCCGACGAGCACGATTGCGGGCACGAGCGGAGAGGCTATCGGATTCGAATAAGGCGCGGAAACTAACGAGGACTCGCGCTCATCGCCCGCCCGAGAGCTCGCCCGGACAACCAGGCCGCCTCTACGCGTGGCCCACCAGCCCATGCGTCACCGGCGAGGCCAACGGGAAGTTCCGGGTGCATCCAGAACTCCTCGTCGAGCGCGGCGATCGGCCTCGCCAAGGACCAACGATGCGCCCATGTCCACGTAGGGAAGACGGATAGCCCCAAGACCCGCATCGTCGCGGCGATCGCATTCGGCAGAACACCACTGGGCTCCAGGAGGTGTCCGGCTGCGAACACTGGATTGACGTGTGCAACCAGTACCGGTGCATCGTCGCCACGTCGCCTGCCGTCGTCGGCGATCCACGTGATGATCGGATCGTCGTTCACGAAGACCCCATCGAATTCAAGCCACTGCCTGTCCTCGAAGACGAGAGTCACCGCGATCACCGGTTCCCAGGTGATGCCGACATCCGGGAGAACGTCATTCGCCAGAATCCTTTCGGCCTGCGGTTGCGGCATGCACAACGCCACACGCTGCGCCGAGTACTCGCCTGCACGCACATCCGTCGACGTGACCTCGATCTGTTCGACGTGCGTTTCCGTGTCGATCGCCGGCACCGATGCGGCCAGGTGCTCCACCACCGAACGCAGTCCCGCAGGCGCCGCGTAGCGCATCGGGCCCGTTCGTACCCCGGCCATCGCGCCCTCGGTGTGAACGTGGAAGGTGTCGGTCCACGGACGAACCACGCCCGCTTCGATCATTTCCTTCACGACTGCGAGGAAGTCCGGATCGCGCGCGGTGAAGTAACTCGCTCCGTAGTCCACAACGCGACCGTCGAACTCCGTTCCGGTATTGCGCAGACGTCGAGACGCCATGCGCCCACCGATGCGACGACCTCTGTCGACCACCTGGACCGAGACTCCGCTGCGTATTGCCTCTGCGGCCACTGTGATTCCTGAAAGCCCCGCGCCCACGACAAGGAGGTCCGATGAGCTACTCACGTCAGCAGGCTAGTGCCACGATTGCCCAGTGAACACACCAACGCAGTCACCCGAGATCGGCGAGACGATCACCGCAGGTGGTATCCAGACGAACATCCACGTCCTGCGGCGCGAGTCATCGGCGCACACTGTTCTGCTGCTGCATGGTTCCGGTCCTGGTGTGTCCGCATTCGCAAACTGGCGGTTGGCTATGCCGGAACTGGGCAAGCACATGACGGTGCTTGCACCGGACCTGGTCGGCTTCGGCTTCACCGAACGCCCCGAGAGCGTTTCCTACGATCTCGACACCTGGACACGCCATGCGATCGGCGTTCTGGATGCTCTCGGTGTCGAGCGAGCCCATGTCATCGGAAACTCCTTCGGTGGTGCGATCGCCCTGTCCTTGGCTACTCGTCATCCCGAACGAGTTGATCGCCTGGTGCTGATGGGTGCAGTGGGGGTGACACACGAGATAACGGAGGGTCTCGACGCCGTGTGGGGTTACCAGCCCTCCCCGGAGAACATGCTCGCGATCATGAAGTATTTCGCTTACGACCAATCACTGTTCAACGGTGAACTAGCGCAATTGCGATATCAGGCGAGCATTCGTCCCGGCGTCCAGGAGGCCTTTGCATCAATGTTTCCAGAACCGCGGCAAGCGGCACTGGACGCTACGTCTGTGCCTGAGGAACAGATTTGCTCCATCGCAGCACCGACATTGATCGTTCACGGACGCGATGATCAAGTGATCCCTTTGGCGACGTCACTGAGACTGCTGGAGTTGATCGACGACAGCCAACTCCACGTGTTCGGTCGGTGCGGACACTGGACACAAATCGAGAAGAGCGACGAGTTCGCCGAACTGGTGATCGACTTTCTCACCCGTTAACTGACTGGGGCTTCCTACCAGCGGGGTGCCTGCGGATCGCAATCGGTGAGGAAGTCCCCGATCCTGGTGACCTCCGCCTGCTCGCCGATCGCGTTCGCACCGCGTCCGAGCGCCGCCAAGCAACGCAGGAAACCTCGATTGCCCTCGTGGCTCCACGGGACGGGGCCGTGCCCTTTCCACCCGTTGCGACGCAGGGCGTCGAGGCCGCGGTGATAGCCCACGCGGGCGAATGCGTAGGACTCGACCACTCGACCCTCGGCCCACGCTTGGTCCGCCAAAACCGCCCACGCCAGTGAACTGCTCGGGTGATCGCGAACCACCTGGTCGGGATCGACCCCTCTTTCGAGTTCGGCATCGACCGCAGGGTCCGCCGGCAACAACGTTGGCGGCGGACCCCCCAGCAGGTTCTCTCCTAGCTCCACGATCAGGTGATCGAGGCGGCGTAGATCTCGGCGATCGCAGCGTCGAGCGTGGCGGTGAACTCGGCCTCGCTCATCTGCGCGGTCAAGCCTTCGCTCAGCGCCCGCGAGAAGCTCGCGATCATTCCGTGGTTGGCCGTGAGAATGTCGCACGCCTCATCGCGCGAGTAGCCACCAGACAACGCCACCACACGCATCACCTTCGGGTGATCGATCAGCGGCTTGTAGAAGTCATTGTGACTGGGCAACGTCAACTTGAACACCACCTGTTGCCCCTCGGGCACGCGGTCCAGCCAGGCAGCGAGTTTGTCGCGCAAGGACTCCTCGATTGCGGCCTTGGTGGCGCTGTGGATGTCGACCTCGGGCTCGATGATCGGCACCAAACCGGCGTCGAGGATCTGCAGACCCACCTCGAACTGCTGGTCGACGACCGCAGCGATGCCAGCGTCATTGTTGTCCTTGATGACCGAACGCATCTTGGTGCCGAAAACACCCTTGTCACGGGCGCGGGCGAGCAGTGCATCGAGTTCGGGCATGGCCTTCATGACCTGCGCGCCGTTCTGTTCATCGGCTAAGCCCTTGTCGACCTTGACCACCGGCACGATGTTCTTGGTCTTCCACAAGTACTCCGCAGTGCCGACGCCCTCAATGTCGCGATCCATCGTTCCTTCGAACAAGATCGCCGCGAGCACCCGGTCCCCGTTGAAGGCGGAGTTGGTGATGATGCGCGAACGCATCTGGTGCACGAGGTCGAACATCTGCTCCTCGCCGGAGTACTCACTCTCCTGGATGCCGTAGAGCTTCAGGGCCTTGGGCGTGCTTCCGCCACTTTGATCGAGTGCAGCGATGAAGCCCTTGCCCGAGCGGAACTTCTCCGCCATCTCCTGGTTCATGGGGGTCCTTCCCGTGTGTCTTGCCAACGCAACCGGATCGTCGGTGAGCCTTCAGCCTACCGAGGAGCGTGCAAGCGCTTCCAGCGGTGAGACCTCGAGGTGACTGGGCAATCAGGTCGGCCGTTGGTCGAAACGATGACGACGTACCCACGCGTGCATGGCTATGGCGGCCGCCGCACCCACGTTGATGGACCGGGTGGAGCCGAACTGAGCGATGGACACGACGGCGTCGCAGGACTGAAGTGAATCTGGCGCCAACCCCGATCCCTCCTGGCCGAAGAACAGCACGCACGCCTCGGGCAGGTCGAATTGCTCCAGTGGCTGGGAACCCGGCACGTTGTCGATGCCGATCACAGGCAGGCTCGCGTCGGTGGCCCACCTGGCGAGCTCGCTCACGTTCTCGTGATGCCGGATGTGTTGGTACCGGTCGGTGACCATCGCCCCTCGCCGGTTCCAGCGCTTACGGCCGACGATGTGGATCTCCTTCGCAAGGAATGCATTGGCGGTGCGCACGATCGAACCGATGTTGAAGTCGTGTTCGAGGTTCTCGATCGCGATATGAAACGGATGCCGCTTGGCGTCCAAGTCGTCGACGATCGCCTCGAGTTTCCAATAGCGATAGTCGTCGACCACGTTGCGGTGGTCGCCGTCGCGCAGCAGTTCGGGGTCGAGTCGCGGATCCTGGGGCGTTGGGCCCGACCAAGGTCCGACACCTGGACCGGATACCTCGAAGTCCTCGATGCTCTCGTCGTCGTTCGTCACGCTATTCGTGCACGCCCGCTACTGGAGGCCGAGGTCGGCGAGGGTGTACGCGGCTCGATAGGGAAGTTGGCGTTCTTCAATCGCGGGGCCGGCGCCGCGGTCGACGATCACGGCAACGCCGACGATCACGGCTCCCGCTTCGATGAGCGCGTCGACGGCGGTGAGAACCGAGCCACCGGTGGTGGACGTGTCCTCCACTGCGAGCACGTGGCGCCCGGAGACGTCAGGTCCCTCGATGCGGCGCTGCAGGCCGTGCGTCTTCTCCGCCTTGCGCACCACGAACGCATCCAGGGACTTTGCCTCGCGGGCGGCCGAATGCATCATCGCGGTAGCGACGGGATCGGCACCGAGGGTGAGACCGCCGACGGCTTGGTAGTCCCAATCGGCAGTCGTTTCGCGCATCACCTCACCGACCAGCGGGGCCGCCACTGCATCGAGCGTGACCCGGCGTAGGTCGACGTAGTAGTCGGCTTCGCGACCGCTGGACAAAGTGACCTTGCCGTGCACGACGGCCTTGTCGATGATCTGCTGCCTGAGCTCATTCCACGCCGGGCTATGCGACATGACGCAACCCTAGAGCCCTACCGTGGGGACATGCGCGAATCGGCCAGTGAGGATCCTGTGCGGATCATCGTGTTGCCTGCAACTGATTGGGTGGATCGCAACGACGTCATCGCGACGATCGAAGATCACGGACGCCGAGTACTCGACGTTGTTGCACCCGTTGAATCGAAGGCCGTCTGCGCTGCACTCATCGATGCCGACGTGACTCCCCCGTTGGTGGTTATCGCGCACGGCGATGCATGTCTGCTTCTTCCCGCAGTGGCCCTGTCCTTGCGCACCCAGCATCGCGATACGGCCGGCTACATCCTCATCGATCCGGATGCCCCACCCTCGACCGATACCTGGCCCGAAGCCCCGGTGACGGTGGTGAGCACACACGACGAGGATGGGACGTCCCTGCGCGGGTGGCGGATCGTCTCCGCAGCATCGGGGCTCGCTGCAACCGTCGCGCGAGTTGCTGCGGGCATAGTCGACGGCTAACGCGACTGCGGGAACCTCGACGATGCTTGGCGAGCGCCCGTTGCCCTACGCACCAGAGGTCGCGGCAACACGCGCAACAGTGACGTCAGTGCCTTGTATTGCGCGCCGGCCACGCTGATCACCCGTCCTGCACGTGCATCACGGAAGGCTTGGCTGACGACGTCGTCGACATCCAGCCACATCCACTCCGAGACCGAACCCATCTCCATGCCTGCGCGCTGATGGAACTCGGTGTGCGTGAATCCCGGACAGACCGCCACCGGCTGGACACCGGTTCCGGCCAACTCGACGGCGAGGCTCTCGGTGAACACCGTGGCCCACGCTTTCGCTGCCGAGTAGGTGCCGCCGGTGATCCAACCCGCGACGCTGCTCACGGTGAAGACGTAACCTCGGCCCCGATCGACCATCCCGGGCAGCGCCGCGTGTGTGAGACGCATAACCGATGTGACGAGGACATCGAGCATCTCCTGTTCCTGATGGACGCTCGTATCGAGGAATCCGCCCTTCACCCCGAAGCCGGCGTTGTTCACCAGCACATCGATCTCGAGTCCACCGATGGCGCTGGCCACGCGCTCGATGTCCGCGCGCTGGGTCAGGTCGGCGGGAACAACCTCCGCCTTCACCCCGTGGACCTCGTGCATCTCCTGCGCCAAGGCATCCAGTCGCACCCGATCCCGACTCACCAGCACAAGGTCGTGACCCTGAGCAGCGAGCGCCTGCGCGAAACCTTGACCGATTCCGGACGTGGGACCAGTGATCAATGCACGGGGCATCCACCCATCTTGGTGCATCGCAGGACGTACCGTGGTGTCGTGTTGTTGCGCACCCTGGGTTCGTCGTTGGCGTGCGTTATGGCGGGCGCCGCCTTGACGCTGACGCCCGTGAATGCGACCGAGGGAACTGTCGAACCTCGGGTCATCGGCGGCCAGGAAGCCGATCCTGGCGAATTCGGATTCGTGGCCTCGGTACTGGACGCACCGCGCTACCGCCAGTCGGGGGCCTACCAAGCGCAGTACTGCGCCGCCAGCCTGACGTCGCCCACGACGGTGATCACCGCCGCGCACTGTCTCGTCGACCAAGAGACCGGGAGGGAACTGAAGCCTCGCGATGTGCTCATCGGATTCGGGTCGAACCTGCGGTCACCGGCATTGCGGGTGATCGCAGTGGAGGACTTCAGGGTCCACCCGGAGTACCGGATCAAGACGGCCGCGAACGACATCGCCGTGGTGTACCTGGCTCAGCCAGTCCCAGACTTGCCCGTCATCGCCCTGGCGCAAGGTGTGGAGGTCGATGCCTACGACGCGCCGGGGACTGCAGCGAAGGTCGCCGGTTGGGGTAACACGAGTGCGAGAGGAAACCGGTTCCTTCCCGAGCTCCAGGTCGGGAACCTTCGGGTCTTTCCCGATGGATCGTGCGGTCGAGGAGCCCGTTACGAAGTCAACGGAGTCTCCTTCAAGGGCTTCGCCAAGCGGGATGCGAATGCGCGCACCATGCTGTGCGCTGCAGGGGCCTCTCCTGCGGGTGCCATCATCGATGCGTGCCAAGGCGATAGCGGTGGTCCCTTGACTGCTGGGGCTGGGGATGCACGCCGACTCATCGGTGTCGTCAGTTGGGGCCAGCAATGCGCGTCACGATTTCCCGGTGTGTACACACGCATCAGTTCTGAGACCGAATTCCTGATCGACAGTGGTGTACTGCCTGACCGCCCACCGATCCTGGCGCCCGAGGTCGAGGTGACCACGACAAGCGAAACGAGCGCTCGCATTCAGTTCCTTGCGGCGAAGGACGGGACGCGCATCGAGTCGTTCGCAGCAACGATGACCGACTCGGCGACAGGTGAGGTCTACTCCTGCACCACGGCACCCGCAGCAGGTCGCCGCACAGCCTCATGCGCCGTCGTGGGACTGCCCTCGAGCGGCTCGTTTCGCGTTGAAGCGATCTCAGGAAACTCCGCCGGAAGCTCGCCGGTATCCAGTCCCGTCGTCGTGAATCGCTAGGTGTCGGCCGACGAATCCTGCAACAAGGCCAGTGATGCCGCTCGCGTCCGTTCGGTCTGCGCTTGAACCTGCATGAACATGGCTTCGCGCACACGCCGTTCGGCGCTGCAACCCGAATACATGGCAGCACCCGCGCGCGCAGTCACGACGGCGGTCGCCGCTTCGACGGCCAATCGCAGGGCTTGAGCTCGCATAGACACTCGCTCGTGCACATCATCCCCGGAGTCGGCTGCGGAGTAAGCACGTCGCCGTAGTTCGTACGTTCTCCGAGCCAAGGACTGCACCGCGAGTTGCAGTTGGGAGTCGTGCCGTTTGTCGGCGAGTTCGGCCAGTTCGGCGACAGCACCGCGGATCACACCGAACGTCGCGGGATTCGCATCGATCGTCTTCTGCGCATCCGCGCGTTGCCAATCGTCGAAATCGATCACCGCCGCCACGTTCGTATCCGGCACCATGACTTGGTCGAATGTGATGGGGCGCGTATGGGTGCCGGACATCGCTAGGAGACGCAAAGGTTCATGCACGTGCATGCCGGACAGATAGGCCGGATCGCGTCCCGCCGCCAGGTAGCAGCACACGATCGTGTTCGCATAAGGGCCGCAAGCGCGGACCATCACGAGCATCACGTCCGCGATGTCCCACGACGTGACCCAGTCCAGCTTTCCTGTGATGGCCCAACCGCCGTGAACGCGTTCGGCAACGGGATTCGCAGGTCCAGGTCTGCGCAAATGAGCGAACGCAACCGCCCCGAGATACCGACCCGTGCGAAGACCTTCGAGCCACCGACCCTGGATCTCCTCGACCAACGGCGCGTGGTCACCACTGTGAGCACCGGCCAAGGTCTTCAGGGGCGTTTGGTGCTGCGCCCAGCAGAACCACACCGATGCGTCAGCCATCGCGATGCGCTCGGCAACCTCGCGTTGACGAGCACCGGGCTCGAGTGGTTCGCCCAGGAGACCCACTGCAGCAAGTGCGTCGATCTGCGATCGGGCAATGCCTTCGGCGTCCGACTGCGCCGCGCGCTCGGCTATGCCCTCGAGAACACGTTCTTGAGCGGCATCGAGCCTCCATGCGCCGACCGAACCGTCCGGACCGATAGCGTCCATTACCCCACGCTAAGCCCACTAGCGTTCCCCTCGTGGAATCTCCCTTGGTCGCACGGATGCACGAGCACGCGACCAGCGTCTTCGCGGAGATGTCCGACCTCGCTAGGCGGACGGAATCGATCAACCTCGGCCAAGGCTTTCCGGACACCGACGGTCCCGCTGAGATCGCCGAGGTCGCTCGTGCGTGCATCGCCGAGGGACGCGGCAACCAGTACCCACCAGCCATGGGAGTGCCCGAGCTACGCCACGCCATCAGCGCGCACGCCGACAGGTTCTACGAACTGCGCGTGGATCCGGACACCGACGTCCTCGTCACCACCGGGGCTTCGGAAGCAATTCAGTCCACGCTTTTGGCATTCGTCGATCGCGGTGACGAGGTGGTGCTGTTCGAACCGTGGTTCGACATCTATGCGGCGGGCATCTCGCTCGCTGACGGGGTACGCGTGGGCGTCCCGCTGTCCGGCGATGCGCTTCGTCCGGACATCGACGCCCTGCGAGCGGCGATCACCACTCGGACCAAGGTCCTCATCATCAACAGTCCGCATAATCCGACGGGCATCGTTTTCACGCGGGCAGAACTCGAGGCGATCGCGCAGGTAGCAATAGACCACGACCTGCTGGTCATCAGCGATGAGGCCTACGAACACCTGTGGTTCGACGATCATCGTCACATTCCGATCGCGACCCTTCCGGGCATGTTCGAGCGGACGGTCACCATCGGATCGGGTGGGAAGAGCTTTTCCTTCACCGGTTGGAAGGTCGGGTGGGCCTACGGTCCGAGACACCTCATCCACGCGGTGCGCGTGATTCGTCAACACCTGACCTTCGTCAGTGGCGGTCCGTTCCAGTACGCAATCGCGCACGGGCTCGGGATGCCCGACCAGTACTTCTCTCAGTTCCGTCACGATCTATCTGCCAAGCGTGATCTGCTCGCCGGCGGTCTGGCCGAGGCAGGGCTTCGCACCCTCCCGTGTGAGGGCACCTACTTCCTTACGACGGATGTGCGCTCACTCGGGTACGAGGACGGACTCACGTTCTGCCGCGACATGGCTGAACGTGCACGCGTGGTGGCGATCCCGCACCAGGCACTGTGCGACGACCCGGCCATTGGCGCGCCATATGTCCGCTGGGCCTTCTGCAAGAAGCCGGAGGTCCTCGCCGAGGCGCTGACTCGACTATCCGGAGCACTCCAGCGGTGACGATCTTGGTGGATTCTGCGACATGGCCTTGGCGTGGCCGTCTGTGGGCGCATCTGGTCAGCGACACGTCGTTGGAGGAACTGCACGCTTTCGCACGCAGACTGGGTGTCCCCGATCGGGCCTTCGGGGGAGACCACTACGACATCACCGATGAATTGCGTGACTGCGCCATAGCCGAGGGTGCAGTACCGGTGGACTCTCGTTCGGTCGTCCGAGCACTGCACGCCGCCGGCTTGCGCAGACGGCCCGCGCCGCACCACCAGCCGTA
>CAYLOH010000026.1:14077-18127 GCA_964385255.1 uncultured Rubrivirga sp.
GAGCACTGCACGCCGCCGGCTTGCGCAGACGGCCCGCGCCGCACCACCAGCCGTAGGGCAACCAGCCACACGTGAACCAGCCCTACGTGAACCAGCGAGGCAGCCGGGTCAGGGATTGAGGACGAGATCCTCGCCATCGGGCTTGGTGCCGATGACGACGTGATCCCCGTCCTTCACCTCACCGGAGAGGATCGCCACCGCGAGCTTGTCACCGACTGCGGTCTGAACCAACCGGCGCAAGGGGCGCGCACCGTAGATCGGATCGAATCCCTTGTTCACCAGCCACTGCTTGGCCTCATCGGTGAGATGGATCGTGATCCGGCGATCGGCCAACCGTCGCTGCAACTGCTCGATCTGGATCCCGGCGATACGAGTGAGTTCCTCGCGATCGAGCGGATTGAACATCACCATCGCATCGAGCCGGTTCAAGAACTCCGGTCGGAACTGCTGACGTACGACCGACAGCACCTGCTCCTTGCGCTCCTCGAACGGCGTCGTCAAGTCGATCAGGTACTGCGAGCCCATGTTCGAGGTGAGGATCAAGATGGCGTTACGGAAGTCGACCGTGCGACCTTGGCCATCGGTCAGCCTGCCGTCATCGAGGACCTGCAGCAAGATGTCAAAGACTTCCGGGTGCGCTTTCTCGACCTCGTCCAGCAAGATCACCGAGTAGGGACGCCGACGCACGGCCTCGGTGAGTTGGCCTCCTTCCTCGTAGCCGACGTATCCGGGAGGTGCACCGACGAGACGAGACACCGAGTGCTTCTCGGAGTACTCGCTCATGTCGATGCGCACCATCGCGCGCTCGTCGTCGAACAAGAACTCCGCAAGCGCCTTGGCGAGTTCGGTCTTGCCCACGCCCGTGGGACCGAGGAACAAGAACGAGCCGGTCGGCCGGTTCGGATCAGCGATGCCGGCGCGTGATCGGCGCACCGCGTCGGAGACCTCGCGAACGGCTTCGGACTGCCCCACCACACGGTGGCCGAGTTCCTCTTCCATGCGCAGCAGCTTCTGCGTCTCTCCTTCGAGCAGACGTCCGGCGGGGATCCCCGTCCAGGCAGCGACCACCTCTGCGATGTCGTCGGCGGTCACTTCTTCCTTGACCATCGTCGCTTCGCGCTCGTTCGTCTCCTTGGTGACGCGTTCGAGTTCCTCCTCGAAGGTGGGGATCTCGGCATAAAGGATGCGGGAGGCTTGTTCGAAGTCACCTTCGCGCTGCGCCTTCTCGGCCACGGCACGCAGGTCGTCGATCAACACCTTGATCTCACCAATGCGATCCAAGCCTTGCTTCTCGGCATCCCAGCGGGCTCGAAGGCCGCGAAGCTCCTCTTCCTTGTCGGCGATCTCGGCGCGGATCTTCTCCAGACGATCCTTCGAGGCATCGTCGGTCTCCTTGGAAACCGCGAGTTCCTCCATGCGCAACCGATCGACCTGGCGTTGCAGGACGTCGATCTCCACCGGAGACGAATCGATCTCCATGCGCAACCTGCTGGCAGCCTCGTCCATAAGGTCGATCGCCTTGTCCGGTAGGAAGCGTGAGGTGATGTAGCGATCGGACAAGGTCGCCGAGGCGACGAGCGCGCTGTCGGAGATGACCACCTTGTGGTGCGCCTCGTACTTCTCCTTGATGCCGCGCAGGATCGCGATGGTGTCCTCCACGGATGGTTGATCCACGTACACCTGTTGGAAGCGGCGTTCCAGGGCCGGGTCCTTCTCGACGTACTCGCGGTACTCATCGAGAGTCGTGGCGCCGATCATGCGCAACTCCCC
Source organism: uncultured Rubrivirga sp. (assembly GCA_964385255.1). Taxonomy (GTDB): domain Bacteria; phylum Actinomycetota; class Actinomycetes; order S36-B12; family S36-B12; genus S36-B12. The sequence continues at coordinate 15,848 of CAYLOH010000026.1, forward strand.
GCGGGCGAGCATCGGCTTCAGCATGTTGCCGGCGTCCATCGCTGAGTCGCCGCCAGCACCCGCGCCAACGACGGTGTGGAGTTCGTCGATGAACGTGATGACCTGACCGTCGGACTCCTTGATCTCGTCGAGAACAGCCTTCAGGCGCTCTTCGAACTCTCCGCGGTACTTCGCGCCCGCAACCATCGCACCCAGGTCGAGAGCGATCAACGTCTTGCCAGCCAGCGATGTGGGTACGTCGCCTTCGACGATGCGTCGGGCCAGGCCTTCCACGACTGCCGTCTTACCGACGCCCGGATCACCGATGAGAACAGGGTTGTTCTTGGTTCGACGGGACAGAACTTGAATCGTTCGACGGATCTCGTCGTCACGGCCGATGACCGGATCGATCTTGCCTTCCCGCGCACGCGCGGTCAGGTCGACACCGAACTTCTCCAACGCTTGGAAAGTGCTCTCCGGATCTTGAGTTGTCACGCGCGCCGATCCCCTCACTTCTTGTAGTGCTTCGAGTAATGCTGTCGGAGTTGCCCCCGCGCCCGCGAGCATGTCGCTCACACCGGGACCACCGTCTTGCGCGAGTCCGATGAGCAGATGCTCGGTACTGACGTATTCGTCCCCGCGCTCCTTGGCGAGAGATTGCGCGGCATTGAGCACCTTCAGCGACGCCTGATTGAAACTGGGTTGGGCGACGGTGCTGCCTTGCGCCGACGGAAGGGACTGCAGTTTGCGGCGGGCTTCCTCCGCCAGGTTCGCGGTGTTCGCGCCCACGGCGTCGAGCAACGCGGTAGCGATGCCCGGGCCCATCTGCAACAGCGAATCCAGCAGATGAATCGGCTCGACTTGCGGATTGCCGTTGGCTGCAGCGATGCGAATAGCCGCCCCGAGAGCGTCCTGGCTCTTGGTGGTGAATTGAATGTCCATGGTCCTTACCTTTCACAAGATTTCTAGAAAGTCTCGTCTTTCCTACGAGCGCCTCGCGCGCCGATGTGGTTGCCAAACCACAAGCGCCCGCGAGGATGCTTCGGCGCGGAATTCCTCGAGGCGACGCCGCAATTCCTGGACCTCCGCTTGGAGCTCCAGGACTCGCCGGATGCCCTCGAGGGACAGGCCTTCGGCGGACAACTGCGCGATCTCACGAAGTCGTGCGATGTCGTGGCCGCTGTAGAGACGATTGCGTCCGCCTACGCGAGTCGGCACGACGAGGCCGGCCCGGTCGTACTGTCGAAGTGTTTGCGGATGCAGCCCTGCGAGTTCGGCAGCGACCGAAATCGCGTACACCGGTGCATCCGATGCCACCGAGAACGCTGCTCTCTGCTCAGACACTCGAACCACCCGCCATAGCGGTCAGGTCCTTGCGCGGATCTTCTCCGGCCGACAGATCGGCGTAGTTCTGGAGCGCGGTGCGTGCCTCCTCGGACATGTTCTGCGGCACCGCCACCTCCACGGTGACGAGCAGATCCCCGTTCTTGCCATCTTTGCCACGTATCCCCTTGCCGCGAACGCGGAAGGTACGACCATTCGAGGTACCCGCCGGGATCTTCACGGTGACCGAGCCCCCGCGCGGAGTGGGAACCGCGATCTGACTGCCGAGAGCGGCCTCGGCGAAAGTGACGGGGACATTGATGGTCACGTTGTCGCCCTTGCGACCGAACACCGGATGCGCGGTGACGTGGACGGTGACGAACAGATCACCAGCCGGACCTCCGCGTTCGCCTTGACCACCCTTGCCCTTCAGGCGAATTCGAGAGCCATCCTTGACGCCCGCGGGAATGCGGGCCTGCACGGTGCGAGTGCTCTTGCCACGCCCCGAACCGCTGCACGAGGGGCACGGATCGTCGACGAATAGGCCGCGACCTCGACACGAGGGGCACGGTTCGGCGAACGCGAATCCTCCTGCGTTGCGCGAGACCTGCCCAGTGCCATCGCACGTGGGGCACAAGCGCGGCACGGTTCCGGCCTTCGCACCGGTGCCGTTGCATACCGAACACGGCGCGTCGCTGCTGAGTCGCAGTGGAACGGTGACTCCATCGAGAGCGTCGTCGAAAGAGAGAGTTAGTTCGCTTTCGAGATCCTGTCCACGACGTGGTTGACGACTGCGTCCACCGCCACCTCCACGGTTGAACAAGCCGCCGAGGAAGTCGCCGAATCCGCCGCCGCCATCGCCGAAGAGATCTTCGACGTTGACGTTGTACTGCCCTCCGCCGAAGCCGCCACCGCCATAGCCGCCGCCATAGCCGCCGCCGGGGAATCCACCGCCGGCGAAGAGGGTGCGGGCCTCGT
>CAYLOH010000026.1:18227-23248 GCA_964385255.1 uncultured Rubrivirga sp.
CCGCCATAGCCGCCGCCGGGGAATCCACCGCCGGCGAAGAGGGTGCGGGCCTCGTCGTACTCCTTGCGCTTGGCCGGATCGGACAGAACGTCGTACGCCTCGGACACTTCCTTGAACTTGGCTTCGGCCTTCGCATCACCCGGGTTCTTGTCCGGGTGGAGTTCACGGGCTAGCTTCCGGTACTTCTTCTTGAGCTCATCGGCGCTCACGTCCTTGGATACGCCCAAGGTCGCGTAGAAGTCCTTCTCCAACCAGTCCTTGTTCATCGTCCTTTGCTTTCCCTATGCAAATCGCTTGGCTTCAACCAGGTGGGCCCTGGTCAGGTGCCCGCGACTGCAACGCGTGCCGGGCGCAGTACGCGACCGGCGAACCGGTAACCGGGTTGGTACACCGTGGTGACCGTCGGCACCGAGACGGCGTCGTTCTCTTCGCTCGTCAAGGCTTCGTGCACGGTCGGATCGAATTCCTCGCCCGACGAACCGAAACGCTCGAGGCCCAGCTTGGTGAGCGCAGACTCCAGGGCTTCCCCCACCGTGCGGAAGGCGCCTTCGAGTTCCCCGTGTTCACGGGCGCGTTCGATGTCGTCGAGAACGGGCAGCAGTTCGTTGATCGCGCCCGCGACGGCCATCTCCTGCATGACTACCCGGTCACGCTCGACGCGCTTGCGGTAGTTGGCGTACTCGGCATGCACGCGCTGCAGGTCGGCGGTGAGTTCGGCGACCTTCGCTTCGACTCCGGCAACGTCCCCTTCGAGTGCGCTGGCCGCGGCGTCTTCCGCGGCCAGCGCCTCGTCGGCTTGACGAACTGCGCTCTCCCGGACTTCGAAGGTCTCCGGATCGATTCGGCGTTTATCGCTTACGCGAACGCCTTCGCCGGCGTGCTCCTCTTCATGTCCGGGGTTGCTCATTTGGCTTCGTCCTCGTCCACGATCTCGGCGTCGATGACCTCGTCCTCGGCTGCGTCGGCTGCCGCGTCGGCTGCACCTTCAGCCGAGGCAGTGCCTTCTTGCTGGGCCATGGTGTACATCGCCGCACCCAGGGCCTGGCTCGCCTGCGCCACCTTGTCGGTTGCACTCTTCATCGCACCCAGATCGTTCGCTTCGATGGCCTTCTTGAGCTCGTTCAACGGCTCTTCGACGTTGGCCTTCGCGTCGGCCGGGACCTTGTCGGCATTGTCGGCGAGGAACTTCTCGGTCTGGTAGACCAGGGCCTCGGCGTTGTTGCGCACCTCGGCTTCCTCACGACGCTGCTTGTCCTCTTCGGCGTGCTGCTCGGCGTCTCGCATCATGCGATCGATGTCCTCCTTGGACAGCGCACTGCCGCCGGAGATGGTCATCGACTGCTCCTTGCCCGTGGCCATGTCCTTCGCGGACACGTGCACGATGCCGTTGGCGTCGATGTCGAAGGTGACCTCGACCTGCGGGATGCCGCGCGGCGCGGGCGGGAGCCCGGTCAACTCGAACGTTCCGAGTTGCTTGTTGTACGCGGCCATCTCGCGCTCGCCTTGGTAGACCTGGATCAGCACCGACGGTTGGTTGTCCTCCGCCGTGGTGAAGATCTCACTGCGCTTGGTGGGGATCGTGGTGTTGCGCTCGATGAGCTTGGTCATCACGCCGCCCTTGGTCTCGATGCCGAGGGACAACGGGGTGACGTCGAGCAACAGCACGTCCTTGACCTCGCCCTTGAGCACACCGGCCTGGAGCGCGGCGCCGATGGCCACGACCTCGTCGGGGTTCACGCCCTTGTTGGCGTCCTTACCCGTGACTTCCTTGACCAGGTCGGACACTGCGGGCATACGCGTCGATCCACCGACCAGAACGACCTGGTCGATGTCCTTCACAGAGATGCCGGCGTCCTTGATCACGGCCTCGACCGGCGCCTTCGTGCGCTTCAGCAGATCCGCGGTCATGGATTCGAACTGAGCACGGCTCAGCGTCTCCTCCAGGTGCAGCGGTCCTTCGGCGCTAGCGGTGATGTAGGGAAGGTTGATCGAGGACTGCGTGGATGACGACAGTTCGATCTTCGCTTTCTCCGCTGCTTCCTGCAGGCGCTGCATGGCCATCTTGTCCTTGGACAGGTCGACGCCATGAGCGTTCTTGAATTGCGTGACCATCCACTCGACGATGGCGTTGTCCCAGTCGTCACCACCGAGGTGGTTGTCGCCGCTGGTGGCCTTGACCTCGACGACGCCGTCGCCGATCTCCAGCAACGAGACGTCGAACGTTCCGCCACCGAGGTCGAAGACCAGGATCGTCTGTTCCTGGTCACCCTTGTCGAGGCCGTACGCGAGTGCCGCGGATGTGGGCTCGTTGATGATGCGCAAGACGTTCAGACCAGCGATCTCGCCGGCTTCCTTCGTCGCCTGACGTTGCGCATCGGAGAAGTAGGCGGGAACCGTGATGACGGCGTCGGTCACGGTGTCGCCGAGGTAAGCCTCGGCGTCACGCTTCAGCTTCATGAGCGTGCGTGCGCTGATCTCCTGCGAGGTGTACTTCTTGCCGTCGATCTCGATGGTCCAGTCGGTGCCCATATGGCGCTTGACGGAGCGGATCGTGCGGTCGACGTTGGTGACGGCCTGGCGCTTGGCGACCTCGCCGACGAGCACCTCGCCGTTCTTGGCGAAGGCGACCACGGACGGGGTGGTCCGCGAGCCTTCCGCATTGGCAATGACGACGGGGTCTCCGCCTTCGAGGACCGAGACGACGGAGTTGGTCGTGCCCAGGTCGATACCTACTGCTCTAGCCATGGTGGCTGATCTCCTTCGTGTTCTCCCCTTCGAGAGGGGTCCGTTTGTGGGTCGTGCTCAAGTCAGAGGAACCAGTGTGCCCTAGTGGTGGCTACATATGCAAATCCTGAGGCATATTCTTTGAGCCTTATCGACTCATACTGGAGAACACCGGGCGGGACCTGCACATTCCGCACATTTAGTGATCTAGCTCACAAGCGGTCCAGGGCTTCGACTCTCGGCGCCGGCGCACACCCGCGCGCCGGCTAGTAGCGTGCGGGCGTGAGTTCAGCCATGCAGACGGGTGTCGCCGTCGTCGCTGCGGTCGCCACGATCGTCGCCGTCGTTCTCTTCGCCCGGACCCTCACGGGGATGGTCCGCACCTATCGAGGCGGACAACCGGTCAGCCGCACGGACAACCCCGGCCAGCGGACCACCACGCTGCTGCGCGAGGTGCTCCTGGCCAGTCGACTCAAGCAGCAGCCCGTGGGCGCGGTCGTCGCCCTCGCCCACTGGATCGTGCTGGTGGCGTTCGGCGTGTTGTTCCTCACGCTGGTCACCGCGTACGGCCAACTGCTCAACCCCGACTTCGCGCTGCCGATCGTCGGACACTTCCCGCCGTTCAACTGGTTGGTCGAAGGTCTCGCATGGCTGATGGTCCTGTCGATCTTGTTCCTGATCATCACGCGCGTGCGCCAGCTCCCGAGTTCACGGGGGCGCGAATCGCGCTTCTTCGGTTCGAGCATGTGGCAGGCGTACTACGTCGAGATCACGATCCTCGCCGTCGGTATCGCCGTCATCTCGTTGCGTGCGATGGAGTACGCGCTCGGTACCCAGCAAGGTGAGTCGTGGGCGACGACGATGAACTTCCCCTTCACTGCGTGGATCGGGTCATCGCTCACCGGACTCTCGATCGGCGCCCTGGAAACCGGCATCGTGATCGTCGCCTTCATCAAGATCGCGGTGTCGCTCGCGTGGTTGATCACCGTCGCCCTGCAACCGACCATGGGGGTCGCGTGGCACCGCTTCCTGGCCTTCTTCAATGTCTGGTTCCAGCGCAACGCCGATGGCAAGCCGGCACTCGGTCCGCTGCAACCCATCTCGATCAAGGGTGAGCCGATCGATTTCGAGAACATCGACGATCTGGACGACGACGCCTCCTTGGGCGTCGGCACCATCGGTGACTTCACGTGGAAAGCCTTGCTCGATTTCAACACGTGCACCGAGTGCGGTCGCTGTCAGAGCCAGTGCCCTGCGTGGAACACCGAGAAGCCACTCAGTCCCAAGCTCTTGACGCTTGCCTTGCGCGAGCAGTCGAAGGCGGCCGCTCCATGGTTGCAGGCACCGACGGACAAGCGCGCGGATGTGCACGAGGACGTTCTCGGCATCGCCGAGCGTCAACTCATCGCCGCAGGCGATGGCGATCCATGGGCGCAGACCGATGGTGGCGTGATGAGTCCAGACGTGCTGTGGAGTTGCACCACGTGCGGTGCCTGCGTTCAGCAGTGCCCGGTGGACATCGCGCACATCGATCACATCGTGGACATGCGTCGTTACCAGGTCCTGATGGCCAGTGAGTTTCCGAGTGAACTGAACGGGTTGTTCAAGAACATCGAAACTAAGGGCAACCCGTGGGGCATGAACGCCTCCGATCGCAACGCCTGGATCGAGGAGGTCGAGTTCCCCGTTCGCGTCTTCGGCATGGATGGGGAGGACGCGATCCCCGATGACGTGGAGTACTTGTTCTGGGTTGGCTGCGCAGGTGCCTACGAGGACCGCGCGAAGCAGACCACCAAAGCCGTCGCCGAACTCCTGCACATGGCGGGGGTGGAGTTCATGGTGCTCGGCGAAGGTGAGACCTGCAACGGCGATCCCGCTCGTCGCGCGGGTAACGAGTTCCTCTTCCAAATGCAGGCGATGCAGAACGTCGAAGTCCTGAATGAGATAAAGGCGAAGAAGATCGTTGTCACCTGTCCGCACTGCCTGAACACCCTCGGTCGCGAGTACCCCCAGGTGGGTGGCCATTACGAAGTGGTGCACCACACGCAACTGCTCAACACACTCGTCGACGAGGGCAAGCTCACTGCGGTGAAGCCGGTCGACACGACGGTCACGTACCACGACCCGTGCTATCTCGGGCGGCACAACGACGTCATCGAGCCACCGCGCGAACTCATCGGTGATACCGGTGCCACGCTCACCGAAATGCCGCGGCACGGCAAGCAATCCTTCTGCTGTGGTGCGGGCGGCGCGCGCATGTGGATGGAGGAGAAGATCGGTACCGCGGTCAACAAGAC
>CAYLOH010000027.1:0-22056 GCA_964385255.1 uncultured Rubrivirga sp.
GGCATCTCGACGGTCAACTTCACGCGGGTGGGGCTCAAGGACTCGACGTCGGTCTTCACGTACTTCTCCAGTGTTGGTGATCACGGCGCCGAGGTGACGCTCATGGTCGGGGCGGGGAGACTCGAACTCCCGATCTCCTGCTCCCAAAGCAGGCGCGCTAGCCACTACGCTACGCCCCGCGTGGGCTCCGCAGGAGTCTAGAGGTGAGCCCCGCACCCACCGACCGCGCCTCCTGTGCACCGAGTGAACCGCTACCATGAGTGCGCTCCGCGCGGGTGTAGCTCAATGGTAGAGCCCCAGCCTTCCAAGCTGGTTGTGCGAGTTCGATTCTCGTCACCCGCTCCACTCGTGGTCATGAACCACGTGATCGCAGCGCAGCAGAGCCGATTTCGTGTTCTTATGACCTCATGACGGTTCCGACAGGAACGACGACGCAGGCCCGCCGCGACGGGTCACCCGTGGGCCGCCGCGTCGTCTTGGGGATGCTCGGCGCAGGCGCGGTGGGCGTGCTGATCGGTCGCCCGGCACAGGAAGCGATCCAGTCAACGGTGAGCGCGACCGTTCCCGGCCTGGGCAGCATCGTTCCGGCCGCCGGAGGCTTTCGCATCTACACCGTCACCGGCGGCTACCCCGAGATGGACCCCACCGTCTACCGACTCGAGGTTGCGGGCAAGGTCACCCGCCAACTATCCCTTTCCATGCAGGACATCTCGTCCCTTCCACAAACGCAGATGACCAAGGACTTCCAGTGCGTGACCGGTTGGCGGGTCGACGACGTCCCGTGGTCCGGGGTGCTCCTGCGCGACGTCCTCGCCGCCGCCGGAGCAGATGCCTCGGCAACAGCCTTGCGTTTCTTTTCCTTCGACGGCGCCTATACGGAATCGCTCACCATGGAACAGTCCCTCCGGGACGACATGCTGGTGGCGACCACGATGTACGGCAAGCCATTGACTCGCGAGCACGGCGGGCCGGTGCGCCTGTATGTCGCACCGATGTATGGCTACAAGTCGATCAAGTGGCTTTCCCGCATCGAGGTAGTCGACGACGTCATCCCCGGCTACTGGGAAGTGCGCGGTTACGACATCGACGCATGGGTGGGAGCGTCCAATGGACGTAACGACGAACCCATCGTCTGAGACGCGAACTCGACTCCATCGCTTCACCCGAGGCGAGCGATACCTGCATCGATCGATCGCCGCGCTCACGTTTGTGCTGCTCGCTACCGGCGCCGCGCTGTATTTCCCCGACATCAGCGTGCTGGTGGGAAATCGACCCTTGGTGAGCGACATCCACGTGATCGCCGGCTTCGCAATCCCGGTACCCATCGTGCTGGCGCTGTTCTCGCGAGCGTTCCGAAACGACGCATCCATGCTCAATCGCTTCTCCCCCGACGATTGGCGCTGGTTGCGTTCGCGCGACAGGCGCTCCGGGCGCATACCCGTGGGCAAGTTCAACGCCGGGCAGAAGCTCAACTCTGCATTCACCCTCGGCTGGATCTTCGTGATGCTCGGCACCGGATCGGTGATGTTCTTCAGCTCGCCTTTCCCCGATGACATTCGAACAGGCGCGACGTTCGTGCATGACTGGTTGACCCTCCTAATCTTCATCGTCGTCGTCGGTCACATCTACATGGCCCTGAACGACGCCGAGGCGCGGGCGGGAATGCGCACGGGATCGGTTTCAGCTGAATGGGCGCATCGCGAGCACTCTCAATGGGCCACCGAGCACTCCACCCGGTGACGATTCAGTCTTCACGTTCGCGCCAGAAGCCACACGAACTGCCACTTACTCGGAAAGTCTCCTGCGAGCCCCGTGCGTCGCGAGCATCGCCTGCTGGTTCGCCGTCGTGTCCATCGTGAGGTCCACGAAGGGAAGCCGGCGGTTCTGACAGTGCGCTGGCTCGACTGAGGCTCTAGGCCCCCAGCCAGAATTCCATCCAGCGGATGAAGATCAGCGCGAGCACCACCAGGAACGTCGCACCGATCAGCACCCAGCGCAGCGACGCCACGGTCTGGGCGATCGCACCGGGGCCGCTGCTACCACTCAATCGGCCGGCGGCTGCGTTGTCAGCCGTCACCTGCCAGAACACCGGGATCGTCGCGGCCCACGCCACCATGCACCACGGGCAGAGCGCTCCGATCACGTACAAGCTCTGGACGATCAGCCAGATGACGAAGCCGAAACCGAAGAGAGCGCCGACGTTCAGTCCGAGCCAGATCCAGCGCGGGAGTTCAACCCGCGCGAGCAGCAGCACGCCCATGGTGATCACCACCGCGTAACTGACCAAGCCGATGATCGGGTTGGGGAAGCCGAAGGCTTCGGCCTGTTCGGTGACGATGACCGATCCGCAGGACAGCACCGGGTTGATGTCGCAACCCGGGATGTAATTGGGGTTGGCGATGATCGCGATCTTCTCGAGCGTGAGCTGGAAGGCAGCGAGCAACCCGAACGCGCCTCCCACGAGGAGGATCCACGCAGTCGACCGGTAGGACGGCACGACGGGACTGTAACCGGATGGGCGGCCGACGCCACTTCGAGATAGCTCTTTGGCCGCTCACCCGAAGAAAACTGGCAGTTCGGGCCGCGAGTTCTGGCAGTTCGCGGGGAGTTAGGGCTTGTCCCACCAGAGGGTGGCGACCCGACGGGGCTGGGCGTCCTTGCGCTCGAGCAGCGCTGCCGCGACTTCGGCGTCACGCTCCTCGGTGAGACACAGCCGGACGCGCGCGAATCGCACCCGCTCGGCATCGGGCATCTCCACCCGCTTGCCCCACGTCTCGTCGTCCCACACTTCCAGGTGCGCGTCGAATCCCATCGCGACCGCTATCGCTGCCAGTTGGTCGCCGGTCGGCTTGGTTGGCCGGTCGAGGTCCCAGAACTTCTTCCACAACCCGTTCATGTTGCTCATCGGATGGGTCATCGGGAGCTCCAGGACCACGCGACGGCGCGCGTGGTCATTGAGCGCACGCAAGAACGGCACGATGTCGCGGACGTTGTAGGCAACGTGATGACACACGACGACGTCGGCTTCGGGGACTTCATCAGCGACGTCGGGCCAATCCCCGAGAAACTCCCGGTGAGCGACGCTGCGCTCGTCGGCGGCGGTTGCGAATGCATCGAGCATCCCCTGGTGATGATCGACTGCGATCACCAGACCTGCGGGAGGCACGAGAGCGAACGTCGCGCGGCCTCCTCCGCTGCCAACATCGAGAACGCTGCCACCGTTCGGGAGGACTTCGCGTGCACGTTGATGCGATGGCGAGTCGGCGATGTCGCCTGCCACGGTGAACATGGCGACCGGGTGCACCCATGGGGGCTCAGTCGCCTGCGACACGATCGCATCGGGGATCGCCCACGAATCCAGATCGGCACTCCACGCAGCAGCCAACACGTCCAGACCGTCGTCGCTTGCCATACCCCCGAGGGTATCGGATCCCCCTGGTGACCGACACGGCGTCGGGATCGGGTGCCGGTGAGCGCGGCTATCGTGCTTCCGTGTCGAGCCCGGAGGATAGGCAACCCTTAGCCGCCCTCATCGGTGGCCCCCGCGGAGCGCTCGAGAGCATCCTTCCGCCGATCGTCTTCGTTGCCGTGTACGTCGGCCTTGGCGATCAGAACCCCGACTCATTGACCTGGGCGATCGCTGCGGCACTCGCCTTGGCGGTGATCTTCGGCGTGTGGCGCATCATCGAGCGCAAGCGGCCCACCCGCGTGGTGGGCGCCCTCGTCGTGGTTGCGCTCGGTGCCTATCTCGCCGCCCGCACCGGCAGCGCGGCTGCATTCTTCTGGCCACGAGTGCTGTTGAACGTGCTCTCGGCCTTGGCATTCATCGTCGGCAACGTCGTGCGTTGGCCGCTGCTCGGCGTGATCGTCGGGCCGCTCGTCGGTACCGGCATGCGGTGGCGCAAAGACCCCGTTCTGGTGCGTGCGTACTCGCGCGCCTCCTGGTTGTGGGTGCTACTCAACCTCGTGCGGGCAGCGGTGCTGCTGCCACTCATCACCGCCGACGCACTGTGGGGACTGGCGGCATCCGGCGCCTTCTTCTACCTGCTCGTGATCGCAACGGTGTTCGGCTCGTGGGTGATCATCAAGCGCGCCATTCCCGCGGGACATCCCGGGATTCGCTCGCCGCAGGAAGTTCCTCGTTAGCCTCACCCCATGCGCGTCCATGGTCGGATCGACACCGACGCACCGTTGCTGGTCGTGGCTTTGGAAGAAGAGGCAGCACACCTGCACGTGCACGACCTACCGATCCTGGTGACAGGGGCGGGGAAGGTGAACGCGGCGGTGGCATTGGCGACGATCCTGGGAGAACACTCCCCGCAGGAAGTGATCAATCTGGGTACCGCCGGCGCGCTTCGCGATGGCGTCTTCGGCATTCATGAGATCGGCACGGTCATCCAGCACGACCTCGACGACGACGCCCTGCATCACCTGACGGGATTGCATTTCGGGGAGCCGATCACACTCGCTGACGAGGGATTGATCCTTTCCACGGGTGATGCATTCGTGGCGGATCCGCAGTTGCGCGATCACTTGGCGAAGGGCGCGCACGTCGTGGACATGGAGGGGTACGCCCTGGCCCGCGCGGCGAGCGTCGCCGGCGTGCCACTCAGGATGGTCAAGCATGTCAGCGATACCGCTGATGATTCAGCCGCCGCGAGTTGGCGCGAGAGCGTGGATCACTGCGCCGAACAACTCGGGGCATGGGTGAGAGCACATCTCGTCTGATTCTCCTCACGCGGATTGGCAGGACGGACACCAAAAGAGATTGCGGCCGTTCATGTCGGCCATCTCCACGATCGCATCACACAGGTGGCACCTTTGACCGGCGCGTCGATACACGTAGACCTCACCACCGTGACGGTCTTCACGCGGTCGACGGCCCATGATCTCTGGTAGGTGCTCTACTCGAACGGTGTCGATGCGTCCGCGCTTGGTTCCCTGGCTCATCAAGACCACGAGGTCGTCCCAGATAGCGTCGAACTCGCCACGACTGAGTTGTTTGCCGGGTCGAAACGGTGAAATGTTGTGTCGGAAGAGAACCTCGGCCCGGTAGATGTTGCCGACACCTGCGAAGACACGTTGGTCCATGAGCAGAGCCCCGATGGGGGCGCTGCTGCGCTCCACTCGATTCCACGCTGGTGTCGGATCGGACTTCTTGATGGGGTCAGGACCGATCCGGGCCACCGCCGCCTTCTTGCCGGCGTCGTCGAGTAGTTCACACACAGTCGGGCCGCGGAGCTCGGCGTAGCCATCGTCAGTACGTAGGCGCATCCGAATCTGTCCCCGTGGCGCCGGCGCCTCCCCCTTGGCGATTCGCCACTTGCCGAACAGGCCGAGATGTACGTGAACCCACACATCCTCGAACCGCAGGAAAAGGTGCTTGCCATGGGCCTCGACCTTGTCCAGAACCCGACCGTCGATCCGCCGTGCGTCCGCCGCGAATCGACCCTGCGGACTGTCCACCCGCACACTCGAGCCGCGAAACAGACTCCGCAATCTGCGCGCCTGGTTGTGGATGACGTTGCCCTCAGGCACGACGAGCGAGTTCCTCCCCGATTGCCGCAGCGAAGGCATCGACGTCTTCGGGCGAGGTGTCCCACGCGCACATCCACCGCACTTCGCCGCTTACTTGATTCCAGGTGTAGAAATGGAATCGATCCTGCAGCGCGGCAGTCGCCGCCGCCGGCAGCACCGCGAAGACAGCGTTCGCCTGCACCTCTTGCGTTATCTGAACACCGGAAATGCTCCGCACGGCCGACTCCAGTCGCCGCGCCATCGCATTCGCATGCCTCGCACTGCGCAGCCAGAGGTCATCAGTCAACAAGGCCACGTACTGAGCACTCAGGAAACGCATCTTGCTGGACAATTGCATCGAAGTCTTGCGCAGAAAATCGATGCCGCGAACGCGCTGCGAATCCAACACGACAACGGACTCCGCGATCATCGCGCCGTTCTTCGTCATACCGAACGAGACAAGATCGACACCCGCATCCGTCGTGAAGGCGCGAACCGGCACATCGAGGCTCGCCGCCGCATTGGACAGGCGAGCACCGTCCATATGCACGGCTAGGCCGTTGGCATGAGCTACCTCGGCAATCGCCGCCACCTCATCGGGGGAATAGACAGTCCCCATTTCGCTGGACTGCGTGATGCTCACCGCACCCGGCTGAGAACGGTGCACGAATTCCATGTCGAAGCACTGACCTTGCACATCGCCCGGACGCAGTTTGCCGTCGGAGGTCGGGACGGTCCACAACTTGATGCCGGCAACAACCTCCGGAGCGCCCCCCTCATCTGCGTGGATATGCGCTGTGGCCGACGCGATCACGGACTGCCACCGACTCGTCACCGACTGCAAGGCCACCACGTTGGCACCGGTTCCGTTGAAGACCGGATAGAAGTCCGCTTGAGATCCAAACAGGTCGCGCACCATGTCCGTCGCCCGGGCGGTGACGACGTCATCGCCGTAAGCACTTTGATGGCCGGTGTTGACCGATGCCAAGGCGTCGATCACCTGCGGGTGTGCGCCGGCGTAGTTATCGCTGGCGAATCCGCGCCATGGGGCATCGCTCATGGGGGCCATCCCTTAGTCGAACTGTGGTTCGACGTCGCGCGTGCGCTTGATCTCGTAGAAGCCGGGCGTTTGCACCATGAGCACGAAGCCGTCCCACATGCGAGCTGCGTCCTCGCCCCTGGGGGCTGGGGTCATGATCGGCCCGAAGAGCCCGACTTCCTTGCCGTCTCGATCGGCGATGGCCACGATCGGAGTCCCGGCATCGGGGCCAACCAGCCGGGCACCCTCGTCGTGACTCGCGCGCAGCGCTGCATCGAACGAGGGATCGTTCGCGGCATCCGCGATGGAGGCCGGCAGCCCGACCTCAGCCACCGCTTCGGCGATGACCGTCGCGTAGTCCGTTCGACCTTGCAGGTGCAGTCGCGTGCCCAGCGCCGTGTACAGCTCTCCCGTGATGTCGGGTCGCTCCGCACCGAAGTGCTGCTCGGCTGCGATGCACACGCGCACCGGACCCCACGCCGCGGCCATCGCCTCGGCGTACTGCGGCGGGATTTCGTTGCCTTCGTTCAAGATCGCCAGGCTCATCACTTTCCAGGTGACCTGGACGTCGCGCATGCCCATGACTTCGTGCATCCAGCGGGACGTGATCCACGCCCACGGGCACATCGGATCGAACCAGAACCGGGCCTTCACGCCGGCCAACGTAGTGCACGAGGCGCCGACCACGCCTGGGTGATTGGATCAGTACATGACCACTGCTGCGAAGAACGAGAACATCACCCGAGCCGAGGCCCAGGCGCGCAGTTCGACGATCCATGTGGACTCCTACGCGGTCGACCTGGACCTGACCGGCACCGGTCCTACCTTCCGCAGCACCACCACCTGCATTTTCGAATGCTCCGAACCGGGGTCGCAGACGTGGATCGACCTGATCGCCGACTCCGTCCAGTCGGTCACGTTGAACGGCACGGACTTGGATCCCAGCGAGGTAGTGGAGGGTGGACGCATTCACCTGCCCGGGCTCGCCTCGGACAACACCGTCACGATCGAGGCGCAATGCCGCTACATGAACACCGGTGAAGGTCTTCACCGGTTCATCGATCCGGTGGATGACGAGACCTACCTCTACACGCAATTCGAATCCGCCGATGCTCGACGCATGTACGCCTGCTTCGAGCAACCCGACCTCAAGGCCACCTTCCAACTCACCGTCACCGCTCCAGCCCACTGGCAGGTCGTGAGCAACGCCCCCACCCCCGAGCCCGAGCCGGCAGGCGAGAACACCGCTACCTGGTCATTCGAGGCGACCCCTCGGATGTCCACGTACATCACGGCGCTGGTTGCCGGGCCGTACCACGTTGTTCGCGACGAATACTCCGGTCCGCATGGCACCTATCCGCTGGGAGTCTTCTGCCGCGCATCACTCGCTCAGTATCTAGACGCCGACGACATCTTCGAGTTGACCAAGCAGGGATTCGCGTTCTTCGAGGAACAGTTCGATGTTCCCTACCCGTTCGCCAAGTACGACCAACTCTTCGTCCCTGAATTCAATGCCGGGGCCATGGAGAACGCCGGATGTGTCACGTTCTTGGAGGATTACGTCTTCCGGTCCCGCGTAACGCAGGCCGCGTACGAGCAGCGCGCGAACACCATCCTGCACGAGATGGCGCACATGTGGTTCGGCGATCTTGTGACCATGCGCTGGTGGGACGACCTATGGCTGAACGAGTCATTCGCCGAATGGGCCGCGCACCATGCGAACGTCCATGCCACACGCTTCTCCGAGGCGTGGACCACCTTTGCCAACCTGCGCAAGGCCTGGGCTTACCGCCAGGACCAACTCCCCTCCACTCACCCCATTGCGGCCGACATGGTGGACCTGGACGCGGTTCGCGTGAACTTCGACGGAATCACCTACGCCAAAGGTGCTTCCGCGCTGAGACAACTCGTGGCGTGGGTGGGCGAGACGGAGTTCCTCGCGGGGCTGCACGAGTACTTCGTCAAGCACGCATGGGGGAACACCGAGTTGCCTGACTTGCTTCGGGAATTGGAGGCGACCAGCGGACGCGACCTGTCGCAGTGGACCCGAGAGTGGTTGCAAACCAGCGGGGTCAACCTGCTTCACCCGGACATCGACCTCGCCGACGACGGCACCTACGCCTCGGTCACCATCCGTCAGGAGCCGCCGACCGTTCCCGAGGGCATCGAGCCGACGCTGCGCTCGCATCGGGTGGGCGTCGGGCTCTATGACCTATCCGGCGACCGACTCGTCCTGCGCCAGCGGATCGAGGTGGACGTGGTCGGTGAACGCACCGAGATCGTCGAACTCGTCGGTCAGCCTCGCGCCGATCTACTGCTCGTCAACGACGGTGATCTCACGTTCGCCAAGGTTCGTCTGGATGAGCACTCCTGGCGGACAGCGCGCGAGCACCTGGGGACGCTCGATGATTCCCTCGCGCGAGCGGTCATCTGGGGAGCGGCGTGGGACATGACCCGCGACGCCGAGGTGAGGACCGGGGACTTCGTGGATCTGGTGTTGTCCGGGGTGGCTGCCGAAACCGATATCGGCGTGGTTCAGGGAGTTCTTCGTCAGGCTCGAATGGCCATCGATCAATTCGCGGCCGATCAGCACCGCACCGAGTATCTCGTGCGTTTCGCCTTCCGCACACTAGAACTCGCACGGGAGGCAGAGGCCGGTAGCGACCGACAACTGGCGTTCACCCGGTCGTTCGCAGGTGCGGCAACTACCAACGAGCACCTCGAGATCATCGAATCCCTCATCGACGGAACCACGATCTGGCCCGGCCTGGAAGTGGACACCGATCTTCGCTGGTTCCTGCTCCAACAACTCGTAACGGCAGGTGTCCGCGGATCGGATGCGATCGACGCCGAACTGAGGCAGGACGACACCGCAACAGGTCGCCGTCAGGCAGCAATGGCGAGAGCATCGATTCCCACTGCCGAGGCGAAAGCCCGAGCGTGGGACGAGATCATGCACAACACCGAGCTGCCGAACGCGATGCTCGAAGCGAGCATTGCCGGATTCCTCGATCGGGATCGCTGTGACCTCACCGATCCCTACATCGAACGGTACTTCGAGTCACTGCCGGGGATATGGGATGAGCGCACGATGGAGATCGCGCAGTCGATCACCATGGGGTTGTTCCCCGCCTATTCGGTCACCGAGACAACAATCGATCGTGCCGAGGCATTCCTGGAGTCGAAGCCGACTCCACCGCTTGCGCGACTGGTAGCCGAAGGTCGCGACGGACTGGTGCGCGCCCAACGAGCACGCGGGAAGGACGCGTCCTAGACGGGTTCGTCCAGGTGCAAGGTCTTGGGCGCTCGCGCGTGTTCGGCGAGCAGCATGACCGCGTCGCGCACACCCCCGACGAGGTCGTCCACCTGGAGACTGGAGCGAAGCGTCAGCAGAGCGAATTCGCACGTTCGATCGTCGAGGGCCCGGTGCACGCGAGAGCCAGTGACGATGTCCATGCTGCCCGCACTCGCGTCGACCGCGACGAGAACCGCGGAGTCCGGGTCGTGCATTCCAGCGTGGATCGCCAGCGCCGACTCTCGGCCGTTCGCCACCTTTCCGACGTACACGCCGAACTCGTACCCGCAAATGTCACGAGCGGTCTGAACCACGCGCTCGATGTCGCTGCGCTCATTCGCCGACGGCGGCTCACGATCGGCCATGGAGACGGTCCCCCTGGCACCCCCGGTGGCTCCTGAGCGAGCAGAGGGCGAACTGGGCAACGCAGCAGGATTCGGTACTGCGGCTGCGCTCGTAATCAACCCGGCACCACCATCGGACCCCGGGCCTGCCTGCGCGTACGTGCGAGGCACGAAGATGGCGATCGCGATGATTGCCGCGAGCCCGACCGGTATGCCGACGAAGAGTCCGAGAGCCACGACTGGATCCATAGCGGCAACACTACCGGCGCTCTTCCGCTCGGACCGCGGCCATCACGCACGCTCGGGCCCTCACACCTAAGGTGACGGCATGCCACGCACGTACCCCGATGCCATTCGAGAAGCAGTAGTCGACGATATGCACGGCGTTCAGGTCGCCGACCCGTACCGGTGGTTGGAAGTTGCCGAGGATCCGCGAACCCAGGCGTGGTTGCAGGCCCAGGGTGATCTGCTCGACCGCGAGCGCTCGCAGTGGCAACTGCGCGGCCAGTTCGCGGCCGACGTTGCAGCGTTGCTGGGTTCGGGGGCCGTGTCGCTGCCCGCCCACCGCGGTGATCGGGTCTTCTTCACCCGTCGCCAACCAGGTCAGCAGTTCGGTGTGTTGTTCGTGCGCGACGCCGACGGGACAGAGCGAGTGCTCTTAGACCCCATGGTCATCGATCCGACCGGCAGCACCACCCTGGATGCATGGCAACCGTCCAAGGAAGGTGGGCGCCTCGCCTACCAACTGTCCGAGGGCGGCACCGAGGAATCCGTGCTCTATGTGATGGACGTCGCCACAGGACAGGTCATCGACGGACCGATCGACAGATGCCGGTACTCGCCCGTCGCGTGGATCCCCGGGGCCGAAGCGTTCTACTACGTGCGGCGGCTTCCTCCCGAGGTGCTTCCGGAATCGGAGCGGGGGTTCCACCGGCGCGTCTACCTCCACACGGTCGGCACGCCTATCGACGAGGACGCCAACGTTTTCGGGGCAGGCATGACGATGACCAACTACTACGGCGTCGAGGTCTCGCGCGATGGTCGCTGGCTGCAAGTGTCGGCTTCGGAGGGCACCGAGCCGCGCAACGACCTGTGGGTCGCAGACTTGACTCTGGATCCACCTTCCAGTCCCGCGTTCCGTCAGGTTCAGGTCGACGTCGACGCCCAAACCTCTCT
Organism: uncultured Rubrivirga sp.; assembly: GCA_964385255.1. Taxonomy (GTDB): domain Bacteria; phylum Actinomycetota; class Actinomycetes; order S36-B12; family S36-B12; genus S36-B12. The sequence goes on from CAYLOH010000027.1 coordinate 11,372, forward strand.
CACGTTCGGCAGGGACGGACGCGTGTACGTCTCCACGGACTTGGCTGCACCTCGCGGACGCCTGGCCATCACCACACCGGGTGCCTGGGCGGCCGACCACTGGGTGGACCTCATTCCCGAGGACCCCGAGGCGGTACTGGAGTCGGTGGCCGTTCTCGATGGCGCCGAACTCGGCGAAGATCTGCTTCTCGTAACGAAGACCTCACACGGGGTGGCCCGTCTGACGCTGCATCGCGCCAGTGACGGCGCACTGATCGAGTCCGTGCCAGCTCCCGGCGCGGGCACGATCGCCGGGCCGATCGAGCGACCCGAGGGCGGTCCGCAGGTGTGGTTCGCCTACACCGATCACACGCACGTACCAACGATCTACACGTTCGACGCTCGAACCAAGGAGACGACGCTCTACGCGTCACCGCCGGGCTCGGTCGACGTGCCCGACGCGCATTCGAGGCTCGTGACCTACACATCCAAGGACGGCACCCCGGTCCGACTGTTCATCGTCTCCCCGACCCTCGAACCCGACCGGCCGCGTCCAACCGTCTTGTATGGATACGGAGGATTCGGCATCCCGATGCAACCCGGTTTCTCGGCTGCGATCTTGTCCTGGGTCAAGGCCGGCGGGGTGTGGGCGGTCGCGTGTCTGCGCGGCGGTGGCGACGAAGGCGAGCAGTGGCATCGCGATGGCATGCTCGACAAGAAGCAGAATGTTTTCGACGACTTCCACGCGGCAGCCGAATATCTGACCGAGAGCGGGTGGACCACCCCGGCGAATCTCGGCATCTACGGCGGCTCCAACGGTGGACTGCTCGTCGGGGCCGCGATGACGCAGCGTCCGGACCTGTTCAATGCGGTCGTGTGCGTGGCTCCCCTACTCGACATGATCCGGTACACGACGAGCGAATTGGGGCCGACCTGGACAGTGGAGTACGGCGATCCGGAAGATCCGGAGCAGTTCGGTTGGCTTTACGGCTATTCGCCTTACCACCGGGTTACCGACGGCACCGACTATCCCGCGACCATGTTCGCGGTGTTCGACAACGACACCCGAACCGACCCCATGCACGGACGCAAGATGTGCGCCGCGGTGCAGGCGGCCACCACGGGCGACCGGCCGATCCTGTTGCGATCGGAAGGCAACGTGGGCCACGGAGCTCGCAAACTCGACGCCGCGGTGGAGGAGACTGCCGACACGTTGGCGTTTCTCGCTCGATGGACGGGCATGCACGGCTGATCGCCGCACCGACCGACGCGTGACGCCCTCCCAGTCGCGTAACTGCTCGATCCACGCGACACTGTCGAGGTGAGTCTTCGCTGCCTCGTCACCGGTGCCACCGGGTACGTCGGTGGCCGCTTGGTGCGCGAACTGCTGTCCAAGGGCTACACGGTTCGCGTCCTGGCACGCACGCCGGAGAAATTGCGGGACTTCCCCTGGGTGGACCAGATCGAGGTAGCCCACGGTGACGCCAACGACCCGCACGCCGTCGCTCAAGCGCTCGAGGGCATGGACATCGCGTACTACCTGATGCACTCCCTGCAGGAGGGTCCACGGCTCGAGCAAGCCGAGACCGCGATGGCACGCACGTTCGCGACGGCCGCGAAGGGAAGCGGCCTTCGCCGGATCGTCTACTTGGGTGGTCTCGCCCCCGACATTCCCGTCGACGAGATGTCACCCCACATGCGTTCGCGCGTCAGCGTGGGACGCATTCTGCGTGAGTCCGGCGTCCCCACCGTCGAATTCCGCGCTGCGGTGATCATCGGTTCGGGATCTGCGTCTTTCGAGATGCTGCGCTACTTGACCGAACGGCTACCGGCGATGATCACGCCGCGCTGGGTACGCACCAAGACCCAGCCGATCGCGATCCGCGACGTGCTGCGCTACCTGGTTCTGGCCGCCGACCTACCACCCGAGGTGAATCGAGCCTTCGACATCGGTGGACCCGAGGTGCTCACCTACCAGCAGATGATGCAGCGCTACGCAGCGGTCGCCGGGTTGACACCCCGCATCATCCTGCCGATCAACCTGCTCAGCCCGCAGTTGTCGAGTCACTGGGTCGGCCTCGTGACTCCCGTTCCGCGCGCGATCGCGCGCCCTCTCGTCCGCTCCTTGAAGCACCCGGCCGTATGCCACGAACACGACATCGCCCAATGGATCCCGGACCCACCGGAGGGGCTTGTGACCTTCGATAAGGCCGTCGAACTGGCGCTCACTCGCATCCGTGAAGCGAACGTAGCCACGCGCTGGACCGGCGCATCGACACCCGGTGCACCCAGCGAGCCGCTGCCCGGAGACCCGGAATGGGCGGGCGGTTCGCTACACACGGATGTGCGCACGGTGGAAACCACCGCCAGCCCCGAGCAACTCTGGGCGGCGGTGGAGTGCATCGGCGGTGACAACGGTTGGTATTCGTCCAGTCTGCTGTGGGAGGCGCGTGGCCTCATCGATCGCGCGGTGGGTGGCGTCGGACTTCGTCGCGGTCGACGCGATCCGCACACACTCATGGTTGGTGAGGTCGTGGACTTCTGGCGCGTGGAGGAACGCATTCCGCCGCGCCTGCTGAGGTTGCGCGCAGAGATGAAGATGCCCGGGCGTGCTTGGCTGGAGTTCACTGTCGAACCACGAGAAGGTGGCGGTTCCCGCTTGATCCAACGTGCCGTCTACTGGCCTCGCGGCCTAGCTGGCCACGCCTATTGGTGGTCGGTCGCCCCCTTCCACGCGTTCGTTTTCCCACCCATGGCGCGACACATCGTCGAGCGAGCCGAATCACTCGCCCGGGTGAACGGTTCGCCGAATGCATCCGCCACAATCGAGGCGTGACGTCAGCGCCGACGAGTGAGCCGACTCCGTACGAGTCTTTCGGCGGGCACGACTTTTTCGCTTCCTTGGTCGCGAACTTCTATGCGCGGGTAGCCGACGACGACGTCCTACGCCCGATGTATCCGCCTGGTCCACTCGAGGCCGCGCAGTGGCGACTGCAAGCCTTCCTCGAGCAGTACTGGGGCGGCCCTACGGACTACAGCGACCAGCGCGGCCACCCTCGTCTGCGCATGCGGCACGTGGGATTCCACATCGATGCACGCGCCCGGGACCGCTGGCTGACCCACATGCGGGCGGCGCTCGACGAGCAGGCGCTACCCCCCGAACTCGACGCCGTGCTGTGGCACTACCTGCAGGGGGCGGCCTTCGGGCTGCAGAATGTGCCCGAGGAACTACCCGACCAGCCCGGCCCGGTCTTCGACGCCGAGCCGACCACCTGATCGACGATAACCAACCCAGAAGTGCGGAGGAACAGTGAACGCGCCCGTGGATGTATGCGCTTACAGGCAGGATCGCCCCTGGTGGCGCGACGCCGTCGTCTACCAGGTGTACCCGCGCAGTTTCGCGGACTCCGACGGTGACGGCATCGGGGACATTCCCGGCATCGTCGATCGACTGGACTACCTAGTCGACCTCGGCGTGGACGCCGTCTGGGTATCGCCCTTCTACACCTCGCCCCTGCACGATGGCGGCTACGACGTTGCGGACTACCGCGACGTCGACGAGCGGCTCGGTTCGCTGGCCGATTTCGACAATCTCATCGAGCAGGCCCACGCGCGTGGGCTGCGGGTGATCATGGACATCGTTCCCAATCACACGAGTAGCGAGCACGAGTGGTTCCAGAAGGTCGTGAACTCCCAGCCAGGGTCGCCACAGTGGGAGGAGTCCGCGGCGCGATACATGATCCGTCTGGGCAAGGGGGACAACCACGACGAGCCGCCGACCAATTGGCGCAGCGTCTTCCACGGACCGGGCTGGTCCCGTCTGGTCCTCGCCGATGGCACAGTCACCGACTACTGGTACCTGCATTTGTTCGACAGCACGCAACCGGATTTGGATTGGACCAATCCGGAGGTTCGCGCAGAGTTCAGGGACATCCTGCGGTTCTGGTTCGATCGCGGCGTCGATGGTTTCCGTATCGATGTCGCCCACGGGCTCGCCAAACATCCAGGCATGCCGGATATGGATTACGACTCGATCCCCGAGAGTGAAATGCTCGGGCTCGCACCAGGTGCGCCGTACTGGGACCAGGACGCAGTTCACGACATCTATCGGGAGTGGCGCTCGGTTGCCGACGCGTACGACCCTCCCCGCATCTTCTGTGGCGAGACGTGGGCACCGACCGCGGAGCGGCTCGCGCTCTACCAGCGCCCGGACGAACTGCACACGTCTTTCAACTTCGACTACCTCGCCGCGGGCTGGGACGCCGAGAAGATGCGGGCGTCGATCGACGCAACCGTGACCAATCACGCGAAGGTGGGGGCCCCGCCCACCTGGGTGTTGAGCAACCACGATGTGATCCGGCACGCCACCCGCTTCAGTCCGACCGCCGACGGCAAGCCCGTTACCGGAACGAGTGACATCGACGCTGAGCGCGGGCTTCGCCGAGCGCGCGCGGCCACGGTGTTCATGCTCGGACTGCCGGGTTCGGCGTACCTCTACCAAGGCGAGGAGCTAGGCCTGCCCGAAGTGTTCGACCTGCCCGCCGAGGCTCGGCAGGATCCGGTGTGGAAGCGCAGCCAGGGGACCGACCTCGGTCGCGACGGCTGTCGCGTGCCGATCCCCTGGTCCGACGGCACACCCAGCTACGGATTCGGTCCATCGCACCAGTCGTGGTTGCCGCAGCCCGAACATTGGGGTGACCTGTCGGTTGCGAGGCAACACGACGACGAGGCATCGACGTGGCGGATGTACCAACGGGTGCTCCGGCAACGTCGCTCGGAGCCGGCACTCGGTGACGGATCGATGGTGTGGTTGGAAGACGCCCCCGATGGTGTTCTCGCGCTACGACGGGTCACGCCCGACCACGATGAGCGGTCGGTGATCGTGGCCATCAACATGTCGGACGCCGCACAACATCTGCCGTCTGGTTGGGGCACCGATGTGGCTACTGCTTCGAGTGAAGACGTGGCAGTCATCGCGACCGACGAGACCGAACACGTTGTGCTCGGACCCGAGACGAGTGTGTGGCTGCGCGCCTAGCGCACCACGTGCAGACCCAGGCGAGCCTCGGCGCCAGCGCTGTAGGTGAACAGTTGCCCGCGAGGGGTCGACAGTCGCTTCCACGGGCCACTCGTCGAAGCCGAGATCCGCAAGGGCTCGTCGGTTAGCAGGCGCAAGCGACGAGCGGCGTGCAACGTGCGCATGGGCAAGCCCGCCCACGCCGGCCGCGACCAGATCTCTTCGGCGATCACCGCCGCCTGACGTTCACCCAAGCCTGCGCTGCGCTGACGGAATTCCTCGACCGCCTCCTTCACCAGGGGCGTCACGTCGCTCGAGACTCCGTGCATCGGCATCTGCCAGCCATCGCGCGGGGGTAGTTGCGCGAGGGTCAATCCAGGACCCACCGGCGCTGTCACCGTCGGAAGCGAGTCGATGTCGAAGCGGATGTCCTCCCCCTCGGCCAGGGCCGACTCGACGCCGGTGACGAAAGAGGACAGCGACACCGTGACGTTCGCGTTCACCGCCACGGCATCCACGTCCGCCGGGACGGCCACCATGCACAGCACGTCCATGGGCAGCACCACGCTGCAGGCGATGGCGTTGAGGCCGACGGAGAGTCGAACCGCTGCCAGCGGATCCCACTCAACCTGACGACGTCCGACCAGAGCCAGGATTCTCGCGTCCGGTTCGGCCAAGGTGACAAGGCGAGGCTGTGGGATCTGTGCGGTGTCCACCGCGTCCCCTCCCTATGTCTGGTCGTGCAGATTGGCTTCGAGGACCTGCCGGAACTGACCCGGGATCTCGCGAGACTGGCGTGACTCAATATCGAAACACACCATCACGGTTTTCGCATCCGCAGCCAGGTGACCCTCGTCCCAGATCTCGAAGTCCATGGTGAAGGACGAGCGCCCCACGTGGGAGATCCACGAACGAACTATCAAGGGCGACAGACCGTAATGAATCGGTCGCCGGTAGTTGATTTCCTGTCGGACCACAACCTGACCGATGACTGCCCGATCCGACTGACCCAATTGTCGGTACGTGCGCACCCGCGCTTCCATGATGTAGTCGATGACCACGGCATTGCTGACATGGTCATAAGGATCCAGATCCTTGAATCGCTTTGCGACCTCGACCTCGAAGACTGTCATGTCGGGACGGGTGTCAGTCGCGGGTGAGTTTGCGGTAGGTGGCTCGATGTGGGCGAGCGGCCTCTTCCCCGAGACGCTCCACCTTGTTCTTCTCGTAGGAGTCGAAGTTGCCCTCGAACCAGAACCACTGGGAATCGCCTTCGTAGGCGAGGATGTGTGTGGCGATGCGGTCCAAGAACCAACGATCGTGGGACGTGATCACCGCGCAACCGGGGAACTCCAGCAGCGCGTTCTCCAAGGATCCGAGGGTCTCCACGTCGAGATCGTTGGTGGGCTCGTCGAGCAGCAGCAGGTTGCCGCCCATCTTCAACGTGAGGGCGAGATTCAATCGATTGCGCTCACCGCCGGAGAGCACCTTGGCGGGCTTCTGCTGATCGGGTCCCTTGAATCCGAATGCGGACACGTAAGCGCGTGACGGCAGTTCCACGTTTCCGACCTTCAGCCAATCCAAACCGTCACTCACCACCTCCCACACCGTCTTGCTGGGGTCGAGGCCGGCGCGCGACTGATCGACGTAGGAGAGCTTGACGGTTTCGCCCACCTTGATGTCGCCCATGGTGGGGAGCACGTCCTTGTCTTCGGCACCGCCTTCGGCAGCGGCGACGAGCATCTTGAACAACGTGGTCTTGCCCACGCCGTTCGGACCGATAACGCCGACGATGCCGTTGCGCGGGAGCGTGAAGGACAGATCATCGACCAGGATCCGGTCTCCGAAGGCTTTCGTCAGGTGATCGACCTCCACCACCACGTTGCCCAGGCGCGGACCCGGCGGGATCTGGATCTCCTCCATGTCCAACTTGCGGGTCTTCTCGGCCTCGGCTGCCATCTCCTCGTACCGCTGCAAGCGCGCGCGGGACTTGGTCTGCCGAGCCTTCGCATTCGAGCGCACCCATTCGAGCTCATCGGTCAGACGCTTCTGCAACTTGACGTCCTTTTGCCCCTCGACCTTCAAGCGCGCGGCCTTCGTCTCCAGATACGTGGAGTAGTTGCCCTGATAGGGATACGCGCGTCCCCGGTCGAGTTCGAGGATCCACTCGGCGACGTTGTCCAGGAAGTAACGGTCGTGGGTAATGGCTACGACCGTGCCCGGGTACCGCTCGAGGTACTGCTCGAGCCAGTTCACACTCTCGGCATCGAGATGGTTGGTCGGTTCGTCGAGCAGCAGCAGATCCGGGGACTGCAGCAGCAGTTTGCATAGCGCGACGCGGCGCTTCTCTCCACCTGAGAGCACCGACACGTCGGCGTCACCCGGTGGACAGCGCAGGGCGTCCATCGCCTGCTCGAGTTGAGCGTCCAGATCCCAGGCGTTCTTGTGGTCGATGGCCTCCTGCAGGGTGCCCATCTCGGCCAACAGCGCGTCGTAGTCCGCGTCCGGGTTCGCCAACTCGGCAGAGATCTCGTTGAAGCGATCCACCATGGCCTTGGTTTCAGCGACACCCTCCTGGACGTTCTCCAGGACCGTCTTGGACTCGTTGAGTTGCGGCTCCTGCATCAAGATGCCGACCGTGTAGCCCTCCATGAGCTTGGCCTCGCCGTTGGAGACGTCGTCGACCCCGGCCATGATCTTCAACAGGCTCGACTTACCGGCTCCGTTCGGACCCACCACGCCGATCTTCGCGCCGGGCAGGAACGCCAGCGTCACGTCGTCGAGCACGACCTTGTCGCCGTGTGCCTTGCGCGCCTTCTGCAGCGTGTAGATGAACTCAGCCATGACGGCAGAGCCTAGTTGCCCTCCACCAACAAGAATTCACAGCGTGGACCCGAGGCCCGGGCCAGCCGGGTGTCGGTTGTCAGCAGCGGAGCGTCCAACATTTCCGCCACTGCCACGAAAGCCGCGTCATATGTCGAGACGGACGAAGCCAGGGACGCGATTCTCACGTTTAGTGATCGCGTTGTCACTCGCTCGATGGGAACACCGATCAACCGGCTGGCCTGATGCGCTAACTCATGTGCCGTGAGGACCCCTCGGATGACAGTCCCGCGTAATGCATAGAGCACTTCAAGATCGAAGGCCTCAGGTGCCCACCAATCGTCGAATGTCTCGAGGTGTTCGAGCACTTGGTCACCACGATCATCGTTGGCAAGCACCACGCTGACCCATGCGGATGAATCCACGACACATGCCGTCATCGGAAGTCATCCTCCGGGTCCCACTCCACTCCCATGGCTTGGTAAATCTCCCGAGCGTGCTCAATGCGCCCGAGACGCACCACTTCCGCGCCACTTGGCAACTCCCCCGACGATTGAGCCTCGTGGGCCCCGCGCTCGCGACTGGCTCGAAGCCAGGCGATCGTCTCCGCATGGCTCATGCGCTGCGAAGACGTGGAGATCAAGCCGAGCACGTATTGCTGCAGCGACTGACCGTGCTCCTTGGCCGCCGCGGTCAACCTCGCGTGTACCTCCGGCGGCACGTTCCGGATGAGGATGTTCGGCATGCTTGCATTATGCAAGCATGCCGAACAGGTGGCAATGCTCATGCCGAGGCCAGCTCCTCGATCGGCTCGTCGACCTCCTCGATCTCGTCCAGTTCCTCGGCGAGGGCCGCCGCCGCCATCGCGTCGGCCACGATGCGCGTCTCGTTCTCGGTCACCGCCGCGGACTTCACGCGGCTGAAATCAGCGGTGCCGCGTGACAGGTCCGGACCCACCGCGTAGGCCTCCACGTCCTGGTAACGAACCGTGTGGGACCCCTCACCGCAGGGGCGCTCCACCTCTCTACTGCGAAGCCGGCCGTAGACGATCACCGGCATCCCCTTCTTCACCGAGTTCGCCACATTGCTGGCGAGATTGCGCCAGCAGGTCACGGACAGGTAGTGGGTGTCGCCCTCGATCCATCGCTCGCTCTCCCGATCGAACCTGCGGGTATTCGACGCGATTCGGAAAGAAGCGACAGGATCTCCATTACTCGTGAACCGAAGGTCCACGTCCTTGATCACGTTGCCGACCAAGGTCATCATGACGTCATTCATTGCAACCATCACCCTTCTTCGGGGAACGTCCCCGTCGCCCTCAAGGGTGTGATTCACCGGACCAGCCGGTAACCGGGAAGTTGTCGGTTGTGGAGACGCGCAGCACCACTTGTGGAGGATGCATCCCCTACGGTGAGCCCGTGACGAACCCGCTTGCACAACTGTGGAGCGAAGTGGTCGTCGTACCTGACTTTCCCGAGCCTGGCATCTCCTTCAAGGATCTATCCGGCATCCTCGCCAATCCAGCGACTTTGCGAATCGTTGTGCAAGCGTGGATGCAGGCGCTCCAACCTGAGCGCCCGACCAAGATCGTCGGAGTGGAGGCCCGCGGCTTCCCCCTCGGTGCAGCCTTGGCCTATGAGTTGGGTGCCGGATTCGTCTCGCTCCGCAAACCCGGCAAGCTCCCCCGCGCCGTGCACCGCGAGGAGTACGCACTCGAGTACGGGTCCAGTGCCCTCGAGTTACAGACTGATGCGCTCACCGCCGATGACCGGGTTGTCATCATCGACGACGTTCTCGCCACAGGTGGTACCGCTAAGGCCGCCGTGGATCTCATTCGTCGCACCGGCGCAACGGTGCTGTCGGTTGCCGTGGTCATGGACCTGCCGTTCTTGAAGGGGCGCGCCGAACTCGCCGCGCGCGGAGTGGTCGTCCATGTTCTTGTGGACGACAACGGAGTCCCCTACTCCCCCAAAGACGCAGGACCTGGTGGCGGCAGCCGTTGATGCCCTGCACTCGCCCGGTGGAGAACTCGACGAGCACTCAACTGTCGAAGCCAGCACCCGGGTAGCCGCCTCGTGGGGCATGACTGTGACGAGGGGCGAGACGGGCATCGCGTTGAGGAATAGCGATCGGCTACCTGCGACGCGTTATCAGTTCCAGCATCTTCTGTTAAGCCGGAAGCGAACTCGATATACGCCGCGCTATTGGATGTACACGACGAACCACCAGCGATTGCCGCGACGAACGGGCCGCTGAGATACTCACCCCCGAGCGCCCGTAGCTCAACGGATAGAGCAACCGGTTTCTACCCGGTCGGTTGAGGGTTCGAGTCCTTCCGGGCGCGCGTTGGTGAAGTGTCCTGACTGGTTTCGTTGAAGCCGGCCATCTTGAATCCCAAAAGGGGCAGTGGGGAGCGCTGCGCGCCCCCCACTGCCGTGTCAGCCGCTGACCGTCTCAACTGTGAGGCGATATGGATCGGCACTTGAGTGACCACCAGACCCCACGTCAACCTTGATGGTCACACGATCTCCCGCACGCAGGGTCAGCGTGCGGACTCGATCCGAGGTTCCGGAGTTGGTCGTCATTGAGTTACCGCTCGGGAAGTAGACCGATAGGCCATAGTTCCTGGTGAGTTCAGACAACCGCACTCCATATGTGCCGTCAGCAGTAACCATGAAAGACCACCACTGTTGATCCGTTGCCGATCGCATCACCGATTGAACCGTCCCTGCCTGCGGTAACGGTGCTGCACTCCCCTGGTCATCCCCCGGCTTCGGATAACTGGGGTCGGGCGTCGGTGTCGGCGTCGGCGTCGGTGTCGGTGTCGGTGCAGGTGTCGGTGTCGGTGCAGGTGTCGGTGTCGGTG
>CAYLOH010000028.1:0-21796 GCA_964385255.1 uncultured Rubrivirga sp.
AGGACGTCGATCAATCCGATGGCGGCGCCGCACTCGGCGAGGTGCGAAGCGATCGCCAGGCCGATGCCCCGGCCGCCCCCCGTAATCACCGCGGTCGAACCCGATAGGTCGGTCATCGTCGTCTCCACCTCGAAGCGTGTCACGGGCGTTCATGGAAGCGGTTGTGAAGGTAACAGCGACGCGCGACCACTCGATGGGAATTCGCGAAATCGTGCAGACGTCGCTCTCAAGACGAGAGCGGTGTGTGGATCGGTTGTACTGGCGACCCCGACGGGACTCGAACCCGCGACCTCCGCCGTGACAGGGCGGCGCGCTAACCAACTGCGCTACGGGGCCTCGGTGGTGCTGAGACCGTGTCCCCAACGGGATTCGAACCCGCGCTGCCGCCTTGAAAGGGCGGAGTCCTAGGCCGCTAGACGATGGGGACCGAGAACGTTCTTGCCGATCTCCGTCGACCGGAATGCCGTCGGTGACCGAGAAAGCATAGGGCAGAGGTCGAGGGGTGGGGGTACCTGGGTGGCGGCCGCACCGAGGGGAGTGATGATGGAGTCATGGTGGACCTGACGCCCGAGGAGTTCGACGACCTGGTGTCCGAGGCGTTGGACACCCTGCCGGCGGAGTTGGCGCGTTTGATGGACAACGTCGCGGTGTTCGTGGAGGACATGAAGCCCGGCCGGCCGCTGCTCCTCGGACTGTACGAGGGGGTTCCACTCACCAAGCGCGGCCACTACTACGCAGGGCACCTCCCCGATCGCATCACCATTTATCGAAATCCGATCACGCGCCGCTGCAAGACCAGAGAAGAGGTCGTCGAGCAGGTGCGGATAACCGTGGTCCACGAGGTCGCCCACCATTTCGGCATCGGTGAACGCAGACTCCACGAACTCGGTTACGGGTAGAACCGCTTAGGCCAAGATGAGGCCATGCGGATTCAAGATTCGGTCGTAGCGATCACCGGTGGAGCCTCTGGATTGGGTGCAGGGGTGGCGCGCAGGGTCAAGGAACACGGCGCGCGCGGCATAGCCGTTCTGGACGTCAACGACGCTGCGGGTAATGCCCTGGTCGCAGAGCTCGGATCGGGTGCGACGTTCGTACATTGCGATGTGCGAAACAGCGACGACGTAGCCGCCGCCGTAGCCAGCGTCGAAGAGACCTTCGGGGCGTTGCACCTCGCCGTCGCTTGCGCAGGCATCGGGTGGGTGCAGCGGACGTTGGCAAGGGACGGAACACCCGCGGATTTGGATGGCTATCGCAAAGTCGTGGAGATCAATCTCATCGGCACGTACGACTTCGCACGTAACGCTGCCGGATTGATGAGCAAGAACTCACCCGGGGAGTCCGGGGAACGCGGGGCGATCGTCATGACGGCCTCGCTAGCCGCCTACGACGGTCAGACCGGCCAGGTCGCCTACAGCGCGAGCAAGGGTGGCGTGGTGGGCATGACGCTGCCGATGTCCCGAGACCTGGCGCCCGTCGGCATTCGCGTCATGACGATTGCTCCGGGACTGATGGACACGCCCATCTACGGTCCGGTCGGTGGTGAGGAGTTGAAGGAGCACCTCATCGCTTCGACCGTCTTCCCTCGCAGGCTCGGCACCGCCGACGAGTTCGCGCACCTGGTGCAGTCGATCGCAGAGAACAGTTATCTCAATGGTGAAGTCATCCGACTCGACGCGGCGACGAGACTTCCACCGAAGTAGGTCAGGTCGCCGCAGCGCGGGCAAGGCGGTCTCTGATCGCCTCGGCCATTCCCTCGCCGGCGGGGGGCACGGCGATAACGGTGGTCAGATCCAGTGAATCGGCCTCGCGAAGTGCGCGGTACAAGCTTGTTGCGTACTCCTCCACCGTGTGCGGTGTGCACAGTCGCACGGTGCCGAGCGGGGTCGGTATCGAGGCTAGGGCGATCAGTCCGGTATGCGCGTTGTTCGCCAGTTTTGCCAGATCGGCTTCACTGACGAGTCGAACCTGCGCTTGCGGGGAGTAGTGCGCCGCGAGTGTGCCGGGTGCACGAACCTCGGATCTCGTGCCGAGTTCGCAACCGCTGACGTGCGAAACTTCCTGAGCGGTGACCTTGCCCGGCCGCAGGATCACCGGCCTATCGCCGGTGCAATCGACGATCGTCGACTCGACACCCACCACGCACGGACCCGCGTCTAGAACGACGTCCGTTGAGTCGAGTAGGTCGCCAATCTCCTGCGCGGCGTGCTGCGCGGTCGTGGGACTGACGCGACCGAACCGATTGGCGCTGGGCGCTGCAACCGCAACTGTCGGGTCCTGTCGCGCGATGGCCAACTCGCGCAGTACCGCACGAGTCACGGGCGATCCGGGAACACGCACGGCCACGGAGTCCTGACCGCCGGTGATGTAGTCGGCAGCTCGCTCGGAACGGGCGAAGATCAGGGTCAGCGGTCCGGGCCACAATCGCTGCATCAGGGGTTCGGCATAGGCCGGAATCTCACGAGCCCAGGCGCGAGCCGCATCGGCGTCGACCACATGCGCGATCAGTGGGTGGTCCACGGGACGACCCTTGACCGCGAACACGCGGGCCACGGCCGACGGCTCGTCGGCCACCGCCGCGAGCCCGTACACGGTCTCCGTGGGTAGGACCGCTAGGTGGCCCTCGTGCAGGGCGTGCGCCGCTCGAGCGGGATCGGTCGTCCACTCGAAGGCCACCGCAGGAACCTACCCGCCGCTCGACGCAGCCGAATGTAAGGAATCGGTTAGGAAAGACGGGCCGGGAAACCGACGAAGGGGGATGGGGAGTCCAACTATCGACAGGAAGTGCACGACCGGGAGATCCCGGTCTCGTCGAGGAGGAAAACATGTCCGTCCCCACGTCCGTTCCGCCTGCTGGCGGTTCCCCGACCCCCTACGCAGGTGCGCCCTACGCCGGTTCGCCGTTCGCTGGTTCGTTCCCCCCTGGCTCGGGTTCTGGCGGGTATCCGCCCGGCAAGAAGAGTCGCGCCGGGTTGATCACCGGCGTGATCGCCGGAACGGCAGCAGTGAGTTTGGTTGCCGGCGGTCTCGGCGGGGTCATCGGTTACCTGGCCGCGGAGAATTCCGGCGCTGGCGAGGTGGCCGTGGCGACCGCTCCCGCGGTGGCTGGCCTCGAACCCGGCGGCTCGTCGGTACCCGTACTGGCGGGCATCGCCGATCTTGCGGCAGCCGTGCAACCCGCGGTGGTTCAACTGAACATCGGCGCCGGCGAAGGCGAGGGAACCGGCTCCGGTTTCATCATCAGCGACGACGGCTACATCGTCACCAACCACCATGTCGCCGGACCAGCCGGTGAGGACGGAAACGTTGAAGTCGTCTTCTCGGACGGCTCGACGGCCACCGGAAAACTCGTCGGTTCCGATGCCGGCTACGACCTGGCGGTCGTGAAGGTCGAGCGGACCGGACTGACGACGCTGGATTTGGGATCGTCGTCGGAGGTGCGCGTTGGCGACATCGCCGTGGCCGTCGGTTCGCCACTGGGTCTGCAGGGCACCGTCACCTCGGGCATCGTCAGTGCGCTCGAACGCCCCGTGACGGCCGGTGGCCAGGGTGAAACGTCGTTCATCAACGCGATCCAGACCGATGCGGCCATCAACCCGGGTAACTCCGGTGGTCCGCTGGTCAATGGATCCGGTGAAGTGATCGGCGTGAACACGGCTATCGCTTCGCTCGGTGCATTCAATGGCGCCGCGGGCAGTATCGGTTTGGGATTCGCTATCCCGATCGACACCGCAAAGCGCATCGTCGAGGAGATCATCACCACCGGTTCGTCCACCACTCCGGTTATCGGTGTGCAACTGGACATGCAGTTCGAAGGGCCAGGCGCGAGGGTTGCCGAAGTCACCCTCGGATCGGGTGCCGCTGAGGCTGGTATCCGAGACGGCGACGTCATCACCGCCATCAATGGCGACGTCATCGCCGAGCCCACGGAGCTGATCGTGTCGATTCGCTCCAACGCTCCGGGAGACAGCGTCGACCTCACGGTGCTGCGTGATGGTCGTACGCAGGACTTCACGGTCACTTTGGCCGCGGCGGAATAGCGCCTGAGTGTCGACCGGGAATCGACACGTCGACAGGTCGTGGCGCCGGGTGCTCGAACTCCTCCTCGAGCACCCGGCGCCCGTGTCGTCACTGCTACGACCTGCATCGTCGGCCCGAAGATGCGGACGGCGCAGCCCCTTGGCACGCTAGAGGGGTGTCCGCGTCTCCTGACGGCTCCTTCGGAGCGATCGACTTCTTCCGATCGCGCGTCGCGCAGGGTTTCCGCAAGATCGTCTCCGGCGACCCGGAGGGCACCCCGGACTGGGTGAAGCAACTGGCCCACGGCACCGATACCGGGTACTTCGGCAAAGGCTCGGCTGCATGGACCGTGCATGGATCCCTTCCGACGCTCGTCGGTGGTGTTCGCGCCCTGCTGATGCAGGCACTGCACCCAGGAGCTCTGGCCGGTGTGAGCGAGCACTCGCGCTACGAAGCCGATCCACTGGGACGCCTGGCTGGCACCACCCAATGGCTGACGGTCGTCACCTTCGGAGACACCACGATGGCCGATCGCGAATGCGCTCGCGTGCGTGGCATGCACCGCAAGGTGCAGGGCACGTACTCCGTCGACGGTGAGCAGCGCGAGTACTCGGCGATGGACCCGGACCTCTTGCGGTGGGTGCACGTGGCCTTCACCGATTCGTTCTTGACCACGCACCGCGTATGGGGTGGACAGATTCCCGGAGGCGAGGACGCCTACGTCCGCGAGTGGGCGAAGGCCGGTGAGTTGGTGGGGGTGATCGATCCGCCGCGCTCGGTCGCGCAGTTGGACGAGCAGATACGCGACTTCGGTCCGGACCTGCGCGGGGACGAGAGCGCGTGGAAGACCGTGGAGTTCATCCGATCCGCTCCCGTGCCCTTGCCAGCGAAGGCCCCGTACAGCTTGCTGTTCGCCGGCGCCGTCGCGACCATCCCGGACACGCATCGGCGCCTGCTGAAGCTGCCGCGTATTCCTTTGGCTGTGGCGAAGCCGACAGTGACGGCAATGCTCGGCGCCTTGTCGCTCGCTTTGGGTCCAGCGTCCCCGTCCATGCGTAATGCCACCGAACGAGTCGAGCGGCTAAGTGCTGCAACGGGCGTCGAACCTATCGACGCGTTGAGTTAGCGCTCGAGGAGTTCGGTCACCTGAGCAAGCGAGGGAAGCGACGGAACCGCTCCACGCGCTGTCGCTGTGAGAGCACCGGCAGCGGAAGCCCACCGCATCGCCTCGGCTAGTGAGACACCGCGAGCAAGCCCCGCCGCCAAACCGCCGCAGAACGCATCGCCTGCCGCGACCGTGTCGACCGCGTTCACCTTGAATGCGGCCGCTTGACCGGAACCCTCGGCCGAACTCCACACCGCACCCTTCTCGCCGCGGGTGATGATCACGCAACCGGGGCCACGTTCCTGCAGCACCTGCGCAGCCTCGACGGCGTCGACCATGTTGTCGGTCGACATACCGGTCATCGCCTTCGCCTCGTGTTCATTCGGGACCAAGATGTCCACGTTCGTGAGGAGTTCCTTCGGATAGTCACGAACGGGCGCGGGGTTCACCACAACTTGCGCACCGATCTTCTTCCCGGCCTCCGCTGCGGCGATCATCACCTCGATCGGCACTTCACCTTGTGTCAGCACGACGTCGACGGCCGAGAGTGAACGCACATGGGCCGAAACCTCTGCGGGGGTGATGCGTTCATTCGCGCCCGAGATCACGATGATGCGGTTCTCGCCGGATGCGTCCACCTCGATGAGCGCGGTACCCGACGTCCCCGAAACCGTCGTAATGCCCTCGGCGTGGATCCCCTCACGCGTGACCACGTCCAGGAGCCAGTCCCCGGAGCCGTCGTCACCCACCGCCCCGATCATGTGGACCTCGGATTCCAGCCGGGCGGCCGCGACCGCCTGGTTCAGGCCCTTACCTCCTGGGTGCCGCTCCAGTCGGGAGCCGAACACGGTCTCTCCCGGATCGGGCATCCGGTCGAGTTCGATGACCAGATCGATGTTCAAGCTGCCGACGACTGCGACGCGATTGTGCATATGGTCGATACTTCCACGCATGGCGCGATCGCGTGCGGCTGTGGGTGTGGACTTGGGCACAGGTTCGGTGAAGGTCGCCCTCGTCGACGATCAGGGGAGCATCCTCACCATGGCGACCCGCCCGTACGGCTTGTCGTCACCCCACCCTGGCTGGGCGGAGACG
The DNA here is from genome assembly GCA_964385255.1 of uncultured Rubrivirga sp. Classification (GTDB taxonomy): domain Bacteria; phylum Actinomycetota; class Actinomycetes; order S36-B12; family S36-B12; genus S36-B12. The sequence continues at coordinate 6,218 of CAYLOH010000028.1, forward strand.
GACCCTCGGGAATGGCTGGAAGCCACGCAGCAGGCAGCCGCGGAGATCGCCGGTCAACTGGCCAGCGCCGAGGCCGTTGGCTTCAGCGGGCAGATGCACGGTGTCGTGCTGTGCGATGCGAACCTGGACCCGCTGCGGCCGGCGATCATCTGGGCCGACACCCGCGCAGCCGACCAAGCCGCCGTGATGCACGACCTCCTGGGAGACGACGTGCTCGCCCGCCTGGGTTCACCGGCAGTGTCCGGATTCGCCGCTACCTCGCTCATGTGGCTTGCCGAACACGAACCTGATGTCATGGCTCGAGCACGCTTCGCCCTGCAGCCGAAGGACTGGCTGCGCGCCAAACTCGGTGGGGCAGTTGTCACCGAACCGAGCGACGCCAGTGGCACGCTTCTCGCGAACGTCGCCACGGGCACGTGGGATCACGACGCCATCTCTCTCCTGGGCGTCGATGCTGCGTTGCTGCCACCGATCGTCGCGTCGGACGACGCTGCGGGTGAGGTTGAACTCGCCGGCCGCACCATGTCGTGCGTTGCCGGCGCAGCGGATACCGCAGCAGCCATCCGCGGACTCGGCCTTCGAGTAGACGACGGCTTCGCAGCCGTTGGCTCGGGATCCCAGACAGTCTCGGTGCTCGCTGAACCCAGCGGGGGCATCGCTCGAGGAACGCATCTGTTCGCGACAGCCGGTGCACCCGGTGCGGGCTGGTACCGGATCGGCGCGGTGCAGAACGCCGGTATCGCACTTCGCCGAGCGTTGGAGTGGTTCGATTCCTCACCCGACGAAGCGAACGCGGCGCTCGACGGCGGTGTGCGGGCCAGTGATCCGATCTTCGTCCCCTACGTTGCCGGGGAACGAACGCCGTTCGTTGATGCCCACCTGCGCGGAGCGTGGCTCGGGCTCGGTTTGGACACCGATCGCCCAGCCATGTTGCGCAGCGTGGTCGAGGGCGTGGCCCATGCCGTCGCCTTGGGTATGGAGGCCGTCGAGGCGGCGGGTGCACGTCTGCCCGATCCCCTTCCCTTGATTGGTGGGGGCGCGGTCGACCCTCGATTCCAGCAGTTGATCGCCGACGCATCGCGGCGTCGGTTGGCGCCGACCGACCAGCCGGATGCCGCCGTCGTTGGGGCGGCACTCCTCGCCCTCGGGGCCACCCGCGACGCCAACACGTCGGGTCGCTCGAGCGTTGAGCCGAGTGAGGCGAATGCCCCGTTGCTCGCCGAACGACGCGCCCGCCTGGTTGAGTACGTACGAGATCAGCTCGATTCGACTGCAGATCAGCCGAAAGGATGACGTCCATGGCACGTACCGTCGCAATCGGATCCGACCACGCCGGTTTCCATTTGAAGACAGCCTTGGTGAACTACCTGACCGAGCAGGGCTACGAGGTGATCGACGTCGGAACCGACTCCGACGAACGGGTGGACTACCCGCACTTCGGTGCCGCTGTCGCGAACTTGGTGGCAGCAGGCAAAGTCGATCGTGGCGTGCTTGTGTGCGGAAGTGGTCAAGGGATCTGCATGGCGGCCAACAAGGTGGCGGGGGTTCGAGCTGGCGTGGTCCGCGACACGCAAGACGCTGAGATGATCCGCAGACACAATGACGCCAACGTCGCTTGCTTCGGCGAGAGGGTTACGGACGCCGTGACCGCGGTCGCCGCGCTCGCCGTCTTCCTTGACACCGAGTTCGAGGGGGGACGCCATCAGCCTCGGGTCGACCAGCTGGCTGCATTGGATCGGGGGGAAGGCGTCTGACGTTCCGGCCTAGCCGATCGTTATCCGAATGTCACCGGAAGCTTGGCACGGGTGGGAAGGTCGGTGCGTCCGAGGAATCGACACGGCGTGCGGCCACAGCCACAGCCACCGACCTGTAATCGAAGGGATGTCATCATGCGCACCATGCCCAACAGCGTGTCTAGAAGCGCCGCTATCGTCGCGGCCGCCCTGCTCGGCGTGACCGTGCTCGCCGGATGTTCGTCGTCGGGGGATTCCAATGCGAACCAAACGGCGAGCGAAGGCAGCCAGGTACTCCCGCCGATCATCCTTGAACCGGGTGAGACCGAAGTCACCGCGAAGGTGGGTGACTTCATCGTCGTCAAGGCCGACGACCGGCTCGGAACCACGATCGCCACGGATAAGCCCGACATCGTGAACGTGCAGCAGGCGTACGACGACGCCAGCGCGGAGTTCAACGCGGGTGCGGAAGTACTGGCTCCCGGCAACGCGACCATCACCGTCACCTTGCCCGACGGCAGCAGTTACGACATCGCGGTGACCGCTACCGAGTGATGACGTCGACAACGGATTCTCTCCACGCAAACCGTGCGCAGGTGGCTCTCGTCACCTGCTCGGCCATTCCATCCGGCGATCCGGACGACGCCCACCTGGTCGCCGCATTGGAGTCGGCTGGTGTCACGTACTCGTGGGTCGAATGGAATAGCGCCGATCCACGCGGCCTGGGTAGTTCTTTCGACATCGTGGTCCTTCGATCCCCGTGGGACTATCCAGAGCAGCACGACCGCTTCCTGCAATGGGTAGCAGCGATTCCGATCCCCGTCCACAATCCACCCGCACTGGTGTCGTGGAACAGCAACAAGAGTTATCTGCTCGATATTGCAGCGGCGGGGGTCCCCACCGTTCCCACGCAAGTAGTCGAGGCAATCGATCAGGATTGGCATTCGCCTGCCGGCTTCGACGAGATCGTCGTCAAGCCCGCGATCGGCGTGGGCTCGATGGGGGCGCGGCGTTTCGCCGCAACGGACGTTGGAGCGGCTCGTGACCACGCCGCGTCGTTGATTCGGTCCGGACGGCCGGCGATGGTTCAGCCGTATCTGCCGAGTGTGGATGCCGGCTCGGAGACCGCGCTCATCCACTTCGACGGGGTCTTCTCACATTCGATCACCAAGGGCGCGATGTTGACCCACGACGGGCAACGACCGCTGGTCGATGGCCTGTATGTCATGGAGAACATCGGCGCTCGGTTGGCGAACGACGCTCAGCGCGAGGTGGCGAGGGGCGCGCTGGCCGCGATCCCGAGCTCTATGACCCAAGGGCCCCCCTTGTACGCACGGGTCGACGTGATCGATGACGAGAACGGCGACCCGGTCGTCTTGGAACTCGAATTGATCGAGCCGTCGCTTTTCTTCGCGTTCGAGCCACTGGCCGCCGGACGGTTCGTCGCGGCCATTGCCGGCAGGCTCTGACCCCGAGGTGCGCCCTAGATAACGAAACGGTAACGTCACGGCCCATGCGCAGGAATCCCGCGGGCCGCCTCGTCGGCGCAGTCGCCACGCTCGCCGGCTTGGGACTCGTCGTTGGTGCCCTCGCCCCACCTGCCTCCGCCGATCACCCGAGTGAGGGCGGCGGATTCCTGGGCGCCCCCGAGACACTGCAAGGTCGGTGGGCCTCGCCTAAGCCGGTCGGTGGGCGAGTGTGTCCGACCAAGAACTTCTGGGTAGGCGATGGCTGGGGTGCCGATCGCGGCAAGCGCAAGCACCGTGGCATCGACCTCGCCGCCGATCGCGGCACCCCCATATTCGCGATCGAGGACGGTCGGGTGAATCGCACCAAACGACAGGCGAACGGTTCACTGCAGATCGTGCTGAGGGGCGAGAGCGGCAGCAAGTTCTACTACGGCCATATGGATGAGGTCTTCGTAAGCGGAGGCGACCGCGTGCTGGCAGGCCAAGTAATCGCCACCATGGGCGACACGGGCTCACCGGGTGCGGTTCATCTTCACTTCGAGTACTGGAAGAGTGGGCGAGAATCCGCCGCGATCAATCCGAAGAGGTTGATCAGCCGCATTTGTCGGTAGTTGGGCGTAGCCCATGAGGGCAAAGGGTTCCCGCGAAGCAAGAACGTTGAACAAACGTCGGTTGGACAGGTTCCCGCGGCGATTGGCGTAACGCGTGAGGTCGTAGACTTCGTAACCGTGGGCAACATTCGTGTTATCGAAGTGCCCCCGGGGTCGCTAGCTCAATGGTAGAGCTGCGGACTTTTAATCCGTAGGTTCGGGGTTCGAGCCCCCGGCGACCCACAAAAGTCGCATCGTGATGGGAGCTCACTTGTCGATGACGCGCGGTGCACACCGCAATCGTCGAGCGTGGGTGGCTTTGCTGGTCGGAGCCCTGTTATTGGGGACCGGCCTTGCGTGGATGCTCAGCGCGGCATGGGGTGTTGCACCACGCGACGCCTTCATTGCCGGGTCCGCGGACGTTACGGGTTTGACGAATGGCACAGTGATCGTGCTCTTGTCGTTAGTACTTGTCATGGGTGGGGCGTGGGGCTTAGGCACCATCGCAATCTTGGTTGTGCTGCCCCCGGTGTTGGGGTGGATGACTCCGCGATTCCACACCTGGGTGCATTCGCTTCATGACCAGGAGCAGGCGAGTCATGTGGCCATGGGCGGTGCCTCCGGAAAGTGAGGGCTTTCCGTTACCGCGACTACCGGATCTTCTGGGCAGGTGCACTACTGTCGAACGTCGGCACGTGGATGATGAACCTCGTCCTACCCTTCGTGCTCTTCCAACTCACCGGAAGCGCGGTGTGGGTAGGTGCCACGGTGGCGGCGCAGTTCCTCCCGATGGTTCTGGCGAGCCCGCTCGGCGGCTCCGTCGCTGATCACTTCCCTCGCAGGGTGGTTCTTCTGTGGGTGCAAAGCGCGATGGGTGTAGCGGCTGGACTCTTGTGGTTGGCCTGGATTCTCGACTTTCGTGATCCATGGACATTGCTGTGCATCGTGGCGCTTGTCGGAATGCTCAACGGCATCTCACTTCCGAGTTGGCAGGCCTTCGTCCATGACCTAGTCCCGCGTGATGCCCTCCAGTCGGCAGTAGCGATGAACTCGCTCCAGATCAATGCCGCTCGTGCTCTGGGTCCGGCCATCGCTGGGGTTGTCTTGGCCACCTTGGGTCCTGCAACCGCTTTCGGCGTCAATGCTCTGTCGTTCTTCTGTGTGGTAGCCGCCGTGGCTCTCGTGCGCGCTGGGCGAGGAGTAACGCGGCGTCGGGCTCACATGGGCGTCACGGCTCAGTTCGCGTCAGCTCTGCGCTACGCACGCTCTCAACCGGGCATCGTGATGGCCATCGCGCTGGCATTCATCATCGGGTTGCTCGGAAATCCAATCTTCGCTCTCACCGTCGTCTTCGCCGAGTCGGTGTTCTTCGTCGGCCCGGTGCAGTTGGGAATCATGAACGCCGCTTTGGGAGTGGGTGCGATAGCCGTCGCTCCTGTCGTGGGGGGAGCCCGGTACTCAGGCAAGATTCGAAGGATCGCCGGAAGTGGCCTCATCACCTTCGGTATCGCGCTGATCGCCTTCGCGCTGTCACCGAGCTACCTCGTCAGCGTTGGCCTTCTCGTTGTTCTCGGCGCCTGCTTCATGGCCGTCATCGCCTCGAGTAACACGGCCAACCAGATAATCGTGGCGAATCCGTTCCGGGGTCGAGTACTGGCCATTCGGCTCATGGCGTTCACCCTTGCTGCCCCTATCGGAGGTCTTGTTCAAGGTGCGATGGTCGACTCCATCGGGGCGCGCCCCACGGTAGCCATCGCCGGGGCACTTCTCATCGCGATCTCCTTGTGGCTGGTGTTCAAGGGGGGAGTAGTGCGACTGTCGCGTCTGGATGACGCCCACGACGAATGGACCACCGAGAGCGTTCCACGCAGAGCGTGATCAGCTGTGCAAGGATGACGCTTCCCAACAATGGTGAGGATGTGCATGGTTGCTCTTGTTGAAGCCATTCGAAACGGCGATGTTCGTGTAGGCGATGGGGCGATGGGAACGATGCTCCAAGACGCTGGGCTGATCGATGGCGGAGCACCCGAACTGTGGAACGTCGAACATGCGGACGTCATCGAGCGCATCCTGAGCGACTACGCCGACGCAGGTGCCCAAATGATCACAACGAATACCTTCGGAGGGAGCAGACCGCGTTTGCAGATGCACGCGCTGGAGGATCGAGTCATCGAACTGAACCGTGCTGCCGCACAAATCGCTCGCAGGGTTGCGGATGCGCATGATGGAGTGTTCGTTCTTGGGGACATTGGACCATCGGGGGAACTGCTTGAGCCGATGGGCACTCTGACCCCCGAAGCTGCCCAGGAACTCTTCGCGGAGCAGATGCGAGGGCTCGTGGAAGGAGGTGTGGATGGCTTCCTGATCGAGACTATGAGTGATCTCTCTGAAGTCCGCGCGGCCGTCGCGGCTGCGCACGAGGTCGCCCCGGATCTCCCCGTCGTAGCGACCTTGAGTTTCGACACGAATCTGCACACCATGATGGGGGTGTCCCCTGCCACAGCGGTTGTCGAGCTTTCTGCGATGGGTGCGGATGTTGTGGGCGCCAACTGTGGACGAGGCTTCGAGGAGATGCGGACTATCGCCGAGCAGATGACCGCGGCTCGGCCGGAAGGGTCGTTGTTGATGATGCAATCCAATGCCGGCCTGCCGGAGTTGGTCGGTGCCGACTTCGTCTACAACGGAACGCCGGAGGGTATGGCGGAACTGGCAGAGAACCTGAAGTCGATGGGTGTTGACGTTGTTGGCTCGTGTTGCGGATCCACGCCGCAGCACACAGCCGCGATCCACGCCGTGATGTTCGGCTGATCGGCTACGGTTCCCCCATGAGCAATATGAGCGTTCAGCCGGCGGATCGTTCGTGGACCGCCACCAAGGTCGTGTCCGTGATCGTCGCCATTCTGACTGCCGGTTACATGCTCCCCTGGGCCATCGCGGCAGTTCGCGATGTACCGCATTGGCTCGTCTTCTGGATCAACTTGCTTCTGGGTTGGACCATCATCGGCTGGATCGTCGCGCTCATCATGTCACTGCGCATGCAGCGATTCGTCATCACCGACTGACGGGCGCTACTTCTCTACTCTCATCGCGCAGATTCTCCAACCACTTCACCGCACCGATCACCAGGGTGATCAGCACGCCCAGTCCGACCACCGGCCACCATGCGGCTAGGGGAAGCGGAGCGCTCCCGAAGATCTCATTCATGAACGGTAGGTAGGTGAAGATGATCTGCAACGCGACCGTCGAGCCAATGCCCACCCATATCCATCGGTTGGTAAACCAACCGATCCTCCACACCGATTGGTGCAGAGAACGGCAGTTGAATAGGTAACCGATCTCCATCGCGATGAAAGCGTTCACGGCCAGCGTTCGAGCTTCGGCATCCGTGGAACCGGCATTCAGCGCAACACTGAACAGACTGAATGAGCCAAGCAACATGATCGCCCCCACGATGACGATGCGAAGCACGAGTTCGCCCGTGACGATGTGATTGTTCGGAGGGCGCGGCGGCCGGGTCATGATGCCGGGCTCCTTCGGTTCGAATGCCAACATCAGACCCAGCGCCACCGCCGTGGTCATGTTGATCCACAGGATCTGCACGGGCAGGATCGGGAGCGTCGTACCGAGCACGATTGCGGCAAGAATGACCAGCCCCTCACCCAGGTTCGTCGGCAGAGTCCACGTGATGAACTTCGTCAGGTTGTCGAAGACACCACGACCCTCTTCTACTGCAGCTTCGATGGTTGCGAAGTCGTCGTCGGTGAGGACGATCTCGGCGGTTTCCTTCGCGACCTCGGTCCCGTGCAGTCCCATCGCCACGCCGATGTCCGCCTGCTTCAATGCGGGAGCGTCGTTGACACCATCGCCAGTCATCGCAACCACATTGCCCTCAGATTGCAGCACCCGGACGATGTCCAACTTCTGCTCGGCAGTGACGCGTGCGAAGACATCTGTCCGCACGATGGCATCGTGTGTGCGCTCGGTTTCAAGCCCCGATAACTCAGCACCTGTCAGCACGCATAGAGCACCATCGTGCGTCGATGCCAGCCCTATCTGCTGCGCGATCGCTTCGGCGGTTCGCTGGTGGTCACCGGTGATCATCTTGACGTCAATGCCGGCCGTGTGACAGGCCGCAATAGCGGTGATCGCTTCGGGTCGCGGTGGGTCGATCATCGCCTGCAGTCCGAGGAAGTCAAGTTCGAGTTCTCGAAGAGACGCTAGGGAAAGGGAGAATCCCGCGGGCACGGAGATCCAGGCGAAGGCCATGACTCGTTGAGCGCATTCGCCGAATCGGTCGGTGGCGGCAAGGGCCGATGCACGCTGTCGTTCGTCGGCAGAGGACAGGCGCAACAGGTCCTCCACTGCGCCTTTGACGACTAGCAGGTTGTCACTGGTAGTGGGGTTCTCGTGCAACGTTGCCATGAAGCGCAACTCCGACGCGAAGGGAATCTCGCCTATGCGACGCCACGACTTCGCCTCGGCGTGAACGTCGGCCCCCGCGGCGACCAGGAGTGCCAGTTCCGTGGGATCGCCGACGTGATTGTCGTGATCACCAGGATCGATTCCGACACTGGCGTCGTTGCACAGCACCCCAGCGAGCAGAACATCACGAACACCAAGGGGCGCTTCTGCCAGGGACTCCGTGATCGACCAGAAGCGACCATCGGCATACACGCTCTGCACGGTCATGCGGTTTTCGGTCAAGGTTCCGGTCTTGTCGGTGCAGATAACGGTTGTGCTACCGAGAGTCTCGACAGCAGGAAGCCGGCGCACGATGGCGTTACGACGAGCCATCCGATTCACGCCGATAGCCAAGGTGATGGTGACCGCAGCGGGTAGTCCCTCGGGGATCGCACCGACGGCGAGCGCAACCGCGGCAGTGACCATGTCCGCGGCATCCTCACCGCGAACCAAGCCGATGATGAACGTGACGGCGGCTAAACCGAGGATCACAATGGTCAGCCAGCGGCTGAATCGGGTGAGTTTTCGGGTGAGGGGTGTCTCGACACCCTCCGCCTCCACCATGAGTTCGTGGATGCGACCCATCTCGGTGTTCGTTCCGGTTGCGACGATGATGCCGCGGGCTCGCCCGGCGGTGACGAGTGTCCCGGAAAAGCACATGTTTATCCGGTCTGCAAGCGAAGTATCCGCAGGAAGGGGGTACGGGTGCTTGTGCACCGGAACGGATTCCCCGGTTAGGTTCGCCTCATCGACTTGTAGTTCCTGTGCGTGCGCGATGCGAAGGTCGGCTGGAACTCGATCACCGGCCTCGATCATCACGATGTCTCCGGGAACCACTTCAGCGGAAGGGACGCGCGAGACCTTTCCATCACGAACCACCGTCGCCGACGTCACGGTCATCTTCGCCAGAGCAGCAAGGGCAATGCCTGCCCGCCATTCCTGGATGAATCCGACGATCGCATTCACGAGGACTACCCCGAGGATGACGATTGCATCGACGCCGTGACCGATGACGATGGTCACCGCTGCGGATGCGAGCAAGACGTAGATCAGCGGGTTTCGGAACTGTGAAAGAAGCACGCGCCACGCCCGCATACCTCCCCCGGAATCAAGTTCGTTACGACCGTGCTCGTCTAGTCGATCGGAGATAAGGGATTCCGCCAGCCCGGAATCGATATCCGTGTCGAGTAGTCGAACTACCTGCTCGATGCTGTCGGCATGGCACGTCGCTCGAAACACGAAACCACTGAATCACGAAGGTAAGCCGAGAACGTAGGGCCAGACGTCATCTCTGGCAACAAAGCAAGGCTGGCCCCCACGCGATCGTGGGGGCCAGCTGGTGAATGAGTGGTGATTAACCCTTGAGGTTGAAGTTGAAGACTCGTATGAGTGGCTTCACGTTCTTGCCACCGCTGGACATCACTGTGACGGTGCAGGTCCCCTCACCAGCGAGCGCAGTGATGGACCCGTCCTTGACCGAGCAGTTGTCGCTGCTGACCGTCGGTGTCAGGCCCGACTCCAAGGTCGCAGAGAACGGAACCGCCCGCCCGTTGGTCAGCGCTGGCGTGTTGCTCGGGCTCACGCGTTGTCCGTCCACGCTCAACCGGAGTGTGTCGTCACGACGCTCCTTGGTGAGTGCGGTGAACTGAGTGGGGAACACCCGCAGGTATGCCGGGTTGCTGGCCTCTCGGCCGGCGCCCAGGATGTAAACCGCACAGGCCGTAGACCGCGGGTTACCGGTCTCGGCTCGGCAGTCCACCAGTTCCGGAGTTGCAGCCCCGTCCTGGGGGTTGGGGTTGACGCCGTAGAACTCGGCGTTGATCTTCATCGGGAACTGCGCGGAACCGCCGCGAACCGTGCCGGCGGGAAGGTAGGCGAGGGTCCCTTCGGCCGAATTGCACTGCGTAGGAGCAGAGCGGGGGTTATCCGGCACCTTGCAGTGAAGCGCGTACATACCCACGGTTTCGGGTAAGCCGGATACTGAAACGTCCAGGGACACCGTTGACGGTAGGGCCGCGAGAACAGAGTTGGCCGGTTGTTTTGCGATGGTGACGTTGAAGCCACCGGGGTTCGCTTGTGCGATGGCCGCCGTGGAAGCAACAAGCGCTCCTGCAGCTGCCAGTGTCACACCAGTGCGTAGTGACAGCACTCTTTCCTCCATTTACTTGTGCCCGGGTCCGCCGAGCGTCGGGGTCTTCATCGGAATGTGACGGGAATGATCACGTCGTGCGATCGGTCGCGGGAGCGCAGGTGATCGGCGCGGACGGTGATGGCGCATTGAACCTGGCGGCAGTCGGTGTCACCGATCTTCGATGCCACCGTGATCGCAGCGCGAAAGCCTCCCTGCTTGTTGAAGGGTTGAACGAGGGAACGTGCGTACGGCGGTGGATTCGAAGAGATCCATGCCGATGCTCCTGATGCACCCTCAAGGTCGACACCGCCACCACACGGGGTGGGGGCCTGTCCGCTGGGTGGGACCACGCATAACGCCACGTACACACCAACGCGTGGATCGAACCTCTGACCACGCACCACGACCGACTGTCCTTTCGGATCGAGATCCTTGGTCTGCATCACCGTGACTCGTTGCCCGTACTCGCCAACTTGCGACTCACGCGAGGGCGTCGCCGAAGCCGAAGGCGCGTGCAATCCAGCCACCACGGCAGCGAGGACTGCGGCGAGAACGGAGGTTCGAAGCATGATGGAAGACGATATGAAGTACCCGGAAGTGGGATTCGAAACACCCTGTCGACATGATGCCGACGGTGTATCGGGAAAACGGTCTGCGTGCCTGAGACATACTCACCGCGTGCGGATGAAGGCGGTGATAGGAGCACTGTGCGTGAGCGTGCTCGTCATCAGCAGCTGTACCACGGCATCTAGGGAAGCGACGGAGCAGGACGCGTTGAATCCCGATGTAGCCCAGTCGGAGCCGTGGCCAATCGTGATCGATGATGCCGAACTCGATGTACTCGACTTCCCATCTCCGCCTGTAGCGGGCGAGCAAACCATCCTGGCACTCGCGGTCGGTTCCGGGGAGATCGTGCAACTGCTCGGGGCGGGAAGTCGCTTGGTAGGCAAGGACGAGACGAGTGCGACACCGGCTGATGTTCCGGTAGTGACACGGGCGCACCAGATCGAAATCGAAGAAGCACTCGCCCTCGAACCGGCCGTTGTCCTGGTGGACGAACTGTCGGGACCTCCCGAGGCGATTCAGACCCTGGCGAACGCCGGCGCGCGCATCGTGCAGGTACCGTCCGTGTGGACACTGGCGGATATCCCCGGACGCATCGCATCCATCGCCGAGGGCGTGGGTGCTGATCCACAGACCGCCAACGCACTCGCCGGTGCCCTGACCCCGATTGTCGATACAGAACAAGCCACCGGACCACGCGTTGCTTTCCTCTACTTGCGCGGACCGAGCGCGGTCTATTTGCTCGGAGGCGCCAACACCGGCGCTGATGCGCTGATCGAAGCGGCTGGGGGAATCGACGTAGGTTCGGAGCTCGGCTACGACGGCTTCGTGCCGCTGACTGCTGAGGCCATCGTGCAGGCGGATCCCGACGTTCTTCTTGTCATGTCCGACGGGTTGGATTCAGTCGGCGGCGTTGATGGACTGGTCGAATTGCCCGGCATCGCCCAGACCGCGGCAGGACAGGAACGACGCGTGGTGGTGGTCGATGATCGAACGTTGTTGTCCTTCGGTGCGAGAACCCCGGCGCTTGTCGAGCGACTGTCACAGGCATTCGCGGCGGCAGCGTGAGTTCGCACGTTTCCTCGGCAAGGGTCACTGTCGTCACCCTCGCTCTGCTCGTCGGTGTAGTCGCCGTGGCCGCCCTATCTCTCGGTCTGGGCTATGCCGACAACGACGCTCGGATCGTGTGGGACATCCGAGCACCCAGGCTCGCCCTGGCACTGATCGTCGGTGCCGGTTTAGCGACCGCCGGTGTGCTTCTGCAGGGAGTCTTCTTGAATCCGCTGGCAGCCCCATCGATCGTTGGAGTTTCGGCATCGGGCGCCGCTGGCGCAACCGTTGGTGCTGCGTTGGGGCTCTCTTTCAACTCGATTCCGTTGGCAGCGGTTGCGACGATCGTCTCGGGCGGGGCTCTCTTGGTCGTTCGCTCCATTGCATCAACCCGGGGTGATGTCAACTCCACTGCGGTGCTGCTCGGCGGTATTGCAATGTCCTTCCTGGCGCTCGCCATCGTCCTCATCGCAACTCCATTCATCGATCGTGGGGCCGGTCGATCCTTCTCGTTCTGGGCGAACGGATCCTTCGCGCTGGCAACGTGGGATGCGGTCATCACGGTCATTCCCTTCCTCGTTGTCGGGGCACTCGTTGCCGCCCTCATTACGCGATATCTGGACCCGATGTCATTGGGGTATGCCGCGGCAACGTCCCTCGGTGTTCCCGCTGCTCGCGTATCCACCTGGGCTCTCGTCTCGGTGGTGCTGCTGGTTGCGCCCGGTGTCAGTGTGGTGGGCATCGTGTCTTTCGTCGGGTTGGTCGTGCCGCACGCGATTCGCCAAGTGATCGGACCTCGTCACGTGACGCTCGTTCCCGTATCCGCATTGGCCGGAGCCCTACTCGTGGCGATCGCGGATCTCATTGCCCGACAACTGCTTGCTCCCATCGAACTGCCTGTCGGTGCCATCACCGCGCTCATTGGTGCTCCCGTGTTCCTGTATTTGCTGCGCCGAATGGTCCAGGGGCGGATTGCAGGTGCGCGGTGACACACATGGAGATTCGAGATTTATCCCTCACTACTGGAGGCGCCGTTCGCGTCTACCGCGCCAACGCCCAGGTGCTTCCTGGTGAACTGATCGCGATCGTGGGCTCGAACGGCTCCGGCAAGTCATCGCTGTTATCTCTGATGGCCGGCCAACTCACCCCTACGTCAGGGCAGGTGTCGTTGGCCGGGCACCTGGTGAGTTCCCTGGCCCCGGCTGAGCGTGCCCGTCAACTGGCGTGGCTCGGACAGAGCACCCCTGGAGCCGACGCTTTCGCGGTGCGCGATGTGGTCGCCTGGGGCGCAGCCGCACAGCCACCTCGAAAGACCTCCACTCGGCCCACCGCAGCGGAGGCGATCGATCTGGTGGGCCTGGCCCACCTGGCACATGCGCCGCTCGGCAGCCTCTCGGGGGGTGAAAGGCAACGCGTTCACATCGCCCGGGTGTGGGTGCAAGCGGCCCCGATGACTCTGCTGGACGAACCGGATGCGAGCCTCGATGAAGCAGGACGAGAACTCGTGCGCGGGTTGATCACCGAGAAGGTGAGTTCAGGTCACACGGTTGTCGTCATCACGCACGATCGCCAGTGGGCGAGGGCTGCCGCTGACCACGTGTGGGTCATGGATGCAGGGTGCCTCACAACGCAGTAGCGTCGGAACATGCTCAAGGGAATCGATCCGTTGCTCAATGGCGACTTGTTGAAGATCCTCGACGACATGGGCCACGGTGACCAGCTGCTTCTCGTCGATCGCAATTATCCAGCGGCCGCAAGCGGCAAGTTTGTGATCCGCCTAGGTGAGGTAGGCGTGCTGCGTGCGGCAACGGCGATCTTGAGCGTGTTTCCACTGGACTCGTTCATCCAACATCCGCTCGAGCGAATGGAAGTGGAAGACGATCCGATGAAGACGACCTCGCTACAGGATGATGTGCTTGCCTTAGCGCGGAGATCGGAAAATCGGGAATTCGACTACGGCGTGATTCCGCGCTTGGACTTCTACCAACGTGCCAAGAGTGCGTATGCCGTGATCCACACCCTCGAAGACCAGCCGTATGGCTGCTTCATCCTGCACAAGGGCGTGATCTTCTAACCGGTAGGTTGTGAGGTCCGAACTGTTCCTTAGCGAGGAGGACATATGCCAGACGACGATATCGAGATCGGCGAGGACATCCAGGTCGAGATAGTGCTCGACGAGAACGACAATGTTCTCGGCACGGTGACCGACGACATCGTGGTCGCGTCAGCTCCTGAGGGATCCTTGATCGATGAGACAATCGATGTCCGCGATGCGGATGGCAACCTGATCGTCGAGGACGAGATCATCACGGTCTACGACGAGGACGCCCATGTGGTGGCCAGGAGCGAGACCGTCACTCTTCCTATCGAATCGGAGTAGCCCGAAAGCGAATGTGATCGGGCGTCAACTCGCCAAGGTTGCGCACCCCGAGCAAGGCCATCTGCGTGGTTAGTTGGTCCCGGAATAGGTCCACCACCTTCTGTACGCCGGCAGCTCCACCTGCCATGAGGCCGTAAAGATGTGCGCGACCGACGAATACGCCTCGAGCACCGAGTGCAATGGCAGCCAGTGCATCGGCTCCGTCGGTGATGCCTCCGTCGATGTACACCTCGGTCTTCTCGGGTACCGCAGCGACGACCTCCGGTAGCACCTCGAGTGGGATTGGCGCCCGATCCAATTGCCGTCCACCATGGTTGGACAAGACGATCGCATCCACGCCTGCATGTGCCAGATCGCGTGCTGTGGCCGCGCTCTGAACGCCCTTCACCACAACGTTGCCGCCCCAGCGCTCACGCAACCAGGCGACGTCGTCCAGGGTCAATGAGGCGTCGAACACCCGGCTCAGCAACTCACCAACTGTGCCCTCGGAGTTCCGCAGCGACGCAAACTCCAAAGGCTCGGTGGTGAGCGCCTTCCACACCCACGCTGGGTGCATGGCCATGTTGATGGCCGTTGCGGGAGTGAGTTTGGGTGGAACGGTCAGGCCGTTGCGAATGTCGCGTCGGCGGATGCCACCCACCGGAGTGTCGATGGTGAGTTCGATCGTGGTGAACCCAGCGGCCTCAACGCGGTCCAGTAGCCCGTGGGTGATCGATCGGTCCTTGGAGATGTAGAGCTGAAACCAGTTGTTCCCTCCAGGTACCGCCTCCATCAACTCCTCGGGGCTGGTCGTGCCAAGCGTCGACAGGACGAAGACGAGCCCGTTCCGGTTCGCCACGGATGCGGTCGCCTTCTCGCCGGCGTGATGCATCATCCTGGTGAAGCCGGTGGGCCCGAATCCGATCGGCATTTGGACCGGAGCCCCGAGGAAAGTGGTAGAGGTGTCCACAGACGAGACATCCGTCAGCGCCGTCGGACGAAACTCAATGCATCGGAACAGATCCCGTTGCCGGACGAGGGCTAACTCCTCGCCCGCCGAACCGTCGGTGTAATCGAAGACGGCTCGGGGGGTGAAACGTTCAGCGGCCTTGCGAATATCGGACAGACTCGCGGCTCGATTGAGTAGCCGTTGACGCTGGCTCAGAACCGGCTTCTCGAATGCAACGACCTCACGCAGGTTCTGGATCCGAGACTTGGCCAT
>CAYLOH010000029.1:0-21536 GCA_964385255.1 uncultured Rubrivirga sp.
GCTGTCCGCTTGGTTGCCTTCTTGGCTGCCTTGCGAGGTGCAGCCTTCTTGGCTGACGCCTTGCGTGCAGTCTTTCGTGCGACCGCCACGTTGCCTCCCGTGTCGTTGGCTCTGCACTTTTTGCAGAGTCCACTAGTGAAACTGTGACAGAGGTAGCGCATAAAGGCAAAGATCTCGGCGTCATTTCGCGTCGTCGTGTCGCGGATGTGGTATCGCGCGCGGGGGAGTGAAGGCGGAAGTTTGCGTTCGTTTATCCAAGTTGACGACGCACGCGGTGCGCGCTGGACGCTGCTGGTCGTGTGGAGCGTCCGTATCTCTGGCAGGATCACTCGTTATGACTACAAGCGAGACGACAGCGCCAGCGAGCCCATACGAGTTGCCAGACGTCACAGACGTCACAGTGAGCGTGCTGGGAGGAACCGGCGAACAGGGTCGCGGATTGGCGCGGCGATTCGCACTCGCGGGCCACCGGGTGCTGATCGGCTCCCGGTCTGCGGAACGGGCGGCCAGCGTCGCCGCCGAGCTGGGTATGGGTGTCGTCGGTGTCTCGAACGAAGAGGCGGCGCGGTCGGGAGACGTGGTGATCGTTGCCGTCCCGTGGGACGGCCATCGAGAACTCCTGGAGTCTTTGGGCGAGGACCTTGCTGGCAAGATCGTCGTCGATTGTGTCAACCCCTTGGGATTCGACAAGCAAGGCGCTTACGCACTAGCCGTCGAAGAAGGTTCCGCTGCGCAGCAGGCCGCCGCGGTCCTACCGAACTCACGTATCGTCGCGGCCTTCCATCACATCTCCGCTGTCTTGCTGCTCGACGAATCGGTCGACTCGATCGATACGGACGTGGTCGTCCTCGGTGACGACCGCGAGGCAACCGACATCGTGCAAGCTCTGGCGGGAAGGATCACGGGCATCCGTGGCATCTACGGCGGTCGGCTTCGCAACGCAGGTCAAGTCGAAGCGTGGACTGCCAATCTCATCTCGATGAACAGGCGTTACAAGGCACACGCAGGCGTGCGCATCACCGATGTTTAGTGATACTCGTGTTCGGGGGCTGGATACGAACCTGACCGCACGTCGTGGATCCATGCCGCCACTGCCTCGCCCATCACGTCACGCAGTTGCGCGTAGCGCCGAACGAAACGGGGTGCGGGGTCGGGCGTGAGTCCGAGCAAGTCCTGCCACACGATCACTTGGGCGTCGGTCCCCGGACCAGCGCCGATACCGATGGTGGGAATGGAGAGCACTTCGCTCACTCGGGCAGCCAGTTCGGCGGGCACGACCTCCAAGACGACCGCGGTAGCCCCGGCGGCTTCCATCGCCTTTGCGTCGCGAAGGAGCATCTCTCCGCTCTCCCCGCGACCTTGGACCCGGTAGCCGCCGAGCAGGTTGACCGACTGCGGGGTGAGACCCACGTGGCCGATGACCGGAACCCCGGCACTCGCCAGGGCCTCCACCTGCGGAAGAACGGCGGATCCACCCTCCAGCTTCACCGCCTGCGCACCCCCGTCCTTCATGAAGGCGGCCGCGGTCTCCAGGGCTTGCGCCGGCGACTGCTGGTAGGAGCCGAAGGGCATGTCGGCGATGACCACCGCCCGTCGAGATCCTCGAACGACCCCTTGGACCAGCGGCAGCATCTGCTCCACGGTGATCGGCACTGTGGAGTCGAATCCGAGGACGACCATCGCCGCCGAGTCGCCGACCAGCAGCGCTGGTGCACCGGCGTCTTCGAAGACACCCGCCGTCAACGCGTCGTAGGCGGTGATCATGGACCACTTTTCGCCAGCGTCGGTCTTGCGCTGCAAATCGAGCATCGTCAGACGACGTTGCGCTGCATGAGGAGATGCGTGAACAGACATGATCGAACTCCCATCTCGAGGCTCAGGAGAGTCCCCGGATAGGGCAAGCATGCCACGCGTGGCGTCACCGTGCCGCCCGGAACGGAGGGGCAATATTCGATACTGTTGCGTTCCGTAATGTGAGACCGACGACGATGGGTGGACGGGCGTGGCGGCGGACGACTGGATGACCTCGGGGGACGGGCACCCTCGCAGATGGGCGATCCTGGCTGTGCTGGTCGTCAGTTTGCTGGTGGTCGTACTGGACAACACCATCTTGAACATCGCCCTTCCGACGATTCAGGCCGACCTCTCGGCAAGTCCGGGGGAATTGGTCTGGGCGGTCGATTCCTACATCCTGGTGTTCGCCGCGTTGTTGTTCACCTGGGGAGCCCTGGGGGATCGAATCGGTCGCAAGAAGGTGCTGGTCATCGGGTTGATCATCTTCGCTGCGGCGTCCGCGCTCAGCGCGTTCGCGGTGAGCGCGCCGATGTTGATCGGTACCCGGGCAGTGATGGGTATCGGAGGCGCCGCCGTCTTGCCCACCACCTTGGCGATCATCACAGTGGTCTTCCCGCCGCACGAGCGTGGCAAGGCCATCGGCATGTGGGCGGGTGCCGTGGGCGCGGCGGTTGCTTTGGGGCCCGTCCTGGGCGGTGCACTCTTGCAGCACCCGCAACTCTTTCGTTGGCTGATCGGGAACGACTGGGGCTCGGTCTTCTTGATCAACGTGCCCATCGTCATCGTCGGGCTCATCGCGATCGCCCGGGTGGTCCCCGAATCCAAGAACCCCCAACCCCGTCGCTTGGACGTGCTGGGCTTGCTCTTGTCGATCGCCGGTCTCACCGCCCTCATCTACGGGATCATTCGCGCATCCGAGACCAAGGACTGGCTCGACTCCTCCGTCCTCATCCCGATCGGCGTCGGGGTGGCGATCATCACGGCATTCCTCTACCTCGAGCACCGCAGCGACCACCCGAGTTTCGACGTGGGTCTGTTCAAGAACCGCGGCTACGCGGTGAGCATCGCTGCAGTGTCCTTGGCGTTCTTCGCGCTGTCGGGCATCACGTTCAGCCTGCCCTTCTATCTGCAAGTGCTCCGCGGGTACGACACCCTGACGGCCGGTTTGTGCTTCATCCCCTTCGCCGTGGGCCAGCTCCTCGCCGCCCCGCGCAGTGCGACGACGGTGGCCCGCTTCGGGTATCGCGCCGTCATGACGGCGGGTTTGGTCATCGTCGCGCTCGCGCTCTTGGCGCTGGTATTCGTCCAGATCGATACCCCGATATGGATCTTGCTGGTCGCCTTCTTCGCCTTCGGACTGGGCATGGGCAATGTGATCGCACCCGCCTCGACGGTGATGCAAAACGTTTTGCCATTGGCCCGGGCCGGTGCGGGATCGGCGGTGCAGAACACCGTTCGACAAGTGGGCGGCGCCTTGGGTGTTGCCATCGTCGGCACCGTCCTGGCTACCCAGTACGCGACCAATCTCCAAGGAAGCTGGCAGGAGTCGGCGGATGGCGCTATCCCCGAGGCGGCCATCGACGCGGCCAGCGAATCGATCATCGCCACCCAGGTTGTCCTGGAGAGCGCTGCGGGGCTGCCGACGTCCGTGGCTGCGGGACTGCAGGCGCTTGCCTTCCAAGATTTCCTGTCGGCGATGCACCTGACCAGCGCCATCTCCGCAGCCGTCGTGGCGGTAGCCGCACTCATCGTCGGCTTCGGGCTTCCTCCCATCTCGCCCCCGCAGGCGAGGGTTCAGGAGCCGGACAGTCCGGTGGATGCGTTGATCGAGGAGGAAGTGGCGGCTTACCCGCAGGAGTTCCGCGAGGAAGTCCGTGGAGATCCGGGGGAGGTGCGATGACCCACGCGCCGATCAAAGGTCGCCCGCGAAATCCGCAGGTGGATGCGGCCATTGCGGCGGCGGCATTGGACGTGCTCGCGGAGCGAGGTTTCGCCCGCTTCACCGTCGAAGAGGTCGCGGCACGCGCCGGCGTGGGCAAGGCGTCCATTTACCGTCGGTTCCCCGACAAGGACTCACTCATCGCCCAGGCGTTGGACCGCATCAACGACGACCTCCCGCCGATACCCGAAAGCGGCAGCGTCAAGGAGCGTCTGTCGGTGATGATGGAGCGAGTCCGGCAGGGCATGCCAACCTCGCACGCCGGCCGGATCATGCGTCACGTTCTCAGCGAATCGAGCGAGTCGCCCACCCTGATGCCGGACTTCTACCGGCGCGTCATCGATCCGCGAAGCAGGCGCATCAGGTCGGTGCTGGTAGAAGGTCAACGGGCCGGGGAACTCCCCGCCGAATTCGACGTGGACGTCGCGATACCCGCGTTGATCGGAGCCATGGTGTTCTTGAGCACGTGGGCTGGATGCGAGGCCGCCGATCGAACCGCGACGCGCGATGTCGTCGATCTGGTGCTCAGTTAGCGCTCTCGCGCCAGCGGTTGGTGATCGGCAGTCGGCGATCGCGCCCGAATGCACGCACACCGATCTTCGTCCCAGGTGGATATTGACGACGCTTGTACTCGGCTGCATCCGTCATGCGCAGCACGCGCTCGACCAGCGCTTCGGGAAACCCCTGTTCCACCAGCCCTCGTGCCCCGATGTCCTGATGAACGTACGCGTCCAGGAGAGCGTCGAGCTGCCCGTAGTCCGGTAGCGAGTCGGTGTCGAGTTGTCCAGGGCGCAACTCGGCCGAGGGCTCCTTGGTGATGGATCGAGGTGGAATGGGTTCAACGTCGCCTCGCTCGACGGCGCGGGCGTTGCGCCATCGAGCCAACTCCCACACGAGGGTCTTCGGAACGTCCTTGATCGGCGCGAATCCGCCGACCGCATCGCCATAGATCGTCGAGTACCCCACCGATAGTTCGCTCTTGTTCCCCGTTGCGAGCACCAGGTGCCCCTCGGCGTTGGACAGGCTCATGAGGATCATGCCGCGGATGCGCGCCTGCAGGTTCTCCTCGGCGAGCCCGGTTAGTGACAGGCTCGACTGGAAAGCATCGAACATCGGTGCGATGGGAACGTCGCGAATCGTCAGCCCGGTCCGCCGGGCGAGATCGTGGGCGTCATCGATCGAGTGCCCCGACGAATAGCGACTCGGCATCGAAACACCGAACACGCGATCGGCGCCGAGCGCATCCACTGCCAGGGCGGCCACGAAAGCCGAGTCGATACCGCCGCTCAATCCCAGCAGCACGCTACGGAATCCGTTCTTGTCCACGTAGTCGCCTAGGCCCATCCGCAGCGCTGCGTACAACTCCTCGTGATCGTCGAGTCGAGGGGCGAGCAGACTCGGTGCCCCTTGCTCGCTTCTGTCCGTTGGATTCGACGTGAATCGAATGGCGGACGGAGTCTCAGTGGTGGCGATCGGCAGATCGAGGTCGACGGTTACCACATCGGTGTCGAACTGACAGGCACGTTCGATCAGACGCCCGGATGCATCCACCACCAAGGAATCTCCATCGAAGACGAGCTCGTCTTGGCCCCCCGTCATGTTCGCGTAGGCGATGGCAGCACCGCTGACGCGTGCCTTATCGACGCACAACATGAGTCGCTGATCGTCCTTCATACGTTCGTAGGGGGATGCGTTCAGCACCGCGATGAGAGCCGCACCTGCGTCGCGGGCCCACTGCACCGGACCACCGTCTCGCCACAAGTCCTCGCAGATGGCGACCGCTACCCGAACTCCGTCGATGTCGAAGGTGAGTGGCTCGTCTCCGGGGACGAAGTACCGGGCTTCGTCGAAAACGCCGTAGTTGGGCAGGAAGTGCTTGGCGTACCGCGCCACCACCTCACCCTGGTGGACGAGCGCGGCGGCGTTGATGGGGCCGCCGCGAGGTCGTCCGAGGGTCTGGTCGTCATCGTCACTGTGGTCCAGGAAGCCGACCAAGCAGACGAGGTCGCCGCCACCATCGGTCATGATGTCTGCGGCCAGTTGCGTCATCGCAGCCCGGGACGCGCGCTGGAATGAGGGGCGAAGGGACAGGTCCTCGACGGGGTAACCGGTGAGGGCCATCTCGGGCAACACCAGAAGGTGCGCGCCAGCCTCGTGTGCGCGCGAAGCCGCCGCTCGGATGGCGGCCGCATTCGCCGGGAGATCCCCCACGATCGGGTTGATCTGACCGAGAGCGACGCGCACGATGGGCACCCGCTGAGGGTACCCAGGGGCGCGTGGGTTAACGCGGCCGTAACACGAGCCACGAGACTATGGCGCTGTGGAGAAGCAAGCTGAGTTCGTTCTGCGCACCATCGAGGAGCGAGATATCCGTTTCGTGCGCCTGTGGTTCACCGACGTGCTGGGGACGCTCAAGTCCGTATCGATAGCACCGGCTGAGCTCGAGGGGGCCTTCGACGAGGGCATCGGTTTCGATGGGTCGGCGATCGAGGGATTCGCGCGCGTTCACGAATCGGACATGCTCGCCAAGCCCGACCCCAGCACGTTCGCACTGCTTCCCTGGCGAAACGAAGGCCCCGGGGTGGCGCGGTTGTTCTGCGACATCTTGATGCCCGACGGCTCCCCGTCCTACGCGGACCCACGACACGTGCTCAAGCGAACGCTTACCCGGGCAGCGGATCTCGGCTTCAGCTTCTACACCCACCCGGAAGTCGAGTTCTACCTGTTCCAGGGTCGACCCGAATCCGGGGAGCAACCGGTTCCCATCGATCGCTACGGCTACTTCGACAACGCCCCACACGGTGTCGCGCACGACTTCCGACGCCAGGCGATCACGACGTTGGAGGCCATGGGGATCTCCGTCGAGTACAGCCACCACGAAGGTGGTCCCGGGCAGCAAGAGATCGATCTTCGCTACGCGGACGCGCTGACAACCGCCGACAACTTGATGACTTTCCGTTTGGTGGTGCAGGAAGTGGCGATGGAGCAGGGCTTGTACGCGACCTTCATGCCCAAGCCGTTCCGCGACCATCCAGGCAGTGGCATGCACACGCACCTGTCGCTGTTCGAAGGCGACCGCAATGCCTTCTACGAGCCCGGATCGGCCTACCAGTTGTCGAAGGTGGCCCGTTCTTTCATCGCCGGTCTCTTGGTGCATGCACCGGAGATCACCGCGGTGACCAATCAGTGGGTCAACTCCTATAAGCGGCTCGCAGGTGGAGGCGAGGCTCCCGCGTGGATCTGTTGGGGGCATAACAACCGCTCGGCGTTGATCCGGGTGCCGATGTACAAGCCGACCAAGGGCAACAGCACCCGTATCGAATACCGAGCCATGGACAGTGGCGTGAATCCCTACCTTGCGTTCTCGGTGCTACTCGCCGCAGGCCTGAAGGGCATCGAGGATGGTTATGAGTTGCCACCGGGTTCGGAGGACGACGTCTGGAGTCTGACTGCAGCTGAGCGTCGCGCGCTGGGTATGGATCCGCTCCCAGGGTCCTTGAACCAGGCCATCACCGTCATGGAGAAGTCCGAACTGGTGGCACAAACGCTTGGTGAGCACGTCTTCGATTTCTTCCTTCGCAACAAGCGCGCGGAGTGGGAGGACTACCGGCGTCAGGTGACCGCATGGGAGTTGGATCGTTACCTCCCGATGCTGTGAGTAGCGCTTCGCCGCCCTTGCTCCTGCGCGCCTAGAGTCAGGTTCTGTGAGCGACCGGCACGTCACGTCCTCGGGCATCTTGGCCCGTAGTGGGTTCGTCGATCCCGAGCGCGCTCAGGCGCATTTGGGTGCGTTGCAGGGGAAGTTCGACGAACAGTTGATCGCCGAGATCGGTGAGCAGTTTGGTACCAGCGCCGATCCGGATTTGGCGCTGCGGCAATTCGTCCGTCTCGTCGAGGCGTGTGAGCCACACGTGTGCTCGACGTTGGCGGCCGATGAATCCTTCCGCGGGCGGGTGATGGACATCGTGGGGGCTTCGGAGGCCCTCGGTGATTTCCTCGTTCGACAACCCTCGTCCCTCGATGTCCTGCTGGACGCCGAGGCGCTCGCCCAAGCGCCGTCGGCCAAGGACGCTCGTGCGGACTTGCTGCGGTCGGTGGGCGCGCTGCCGGAGGCACCCGAGCCGGTAGCGACGGCACCCGAGGCGCTGGATGCCTTGCGCCTGGCGTATCGGCGACGCTTGTTGGGCATCGCCGCGCGCGACCTCAGCGGTCTAGCGCAGATGGAAGCGGTGGCGACGTGGCTCAGCGATCTGGCCGATGCGACCTTGGAGGCCGCCTTGGCCATCGCCCGGGCCGAAGTCGGCGAGTCGGCATCGGATTGCCGACTCGCTGTCATCGGTATGGGCAAGTGCGGTGGGCGGGAACTCAACTACATAAGCGACGTCGACGTCATCTTCGTGGCCGAGGCCGTCGACGGAGTGGATGAATCCGACGCCCTACGCGTGGCCACCCAACTCGCAGGTGCCCTGATGCGTGCGTGTTCAACCACCACTGCCGAAGGAAGCATCTGGGAGGTGGACGCCGCGCTGCGGCCCGAGGGCAAGCAAGGGGCTCTCGTTCGAACCCTTCCCTCGCACGTTGGTTACTACCAGCGCTGGGCGAGCACGTGGGAATTCCAGGCTTTGCTGAAGGCCCGTCCTGCCGCTGGCGATGCAGATCTCGGTCACCGCTACGTGGACCAGATGACGCAGTTCGTCTGGGCGGCAGCCGACCGACCGGACTTCGTCACCGACGTTCAGCAGATGCGTAAACGCGTAGAGCAGAACATCGCCACCGGTGTTGCCGAACGTGAATTGAAGCTTGGCCCGGGTGGCTTACGGGATGTCGAGTTTTCGGTGCAACTGCTGCAACTCGTGCATGGACGCAGCGACGTGATGCTCAGGAGTGCCACGACGCTTGTCGCATTGGAGGCACTGGCAACGTGGGGGTACGTAGGTCGGGCTGACGCCGCAGCCTTAGCAGACGCCTATCGATTCCTGCGAACCTTGGAGCATCGACTCCAACTGCGACGACTACGACGCACCCACACGCTGCCCGACGACGATGCCGAGCTGCGCGTGCTCGCGCGCTCCATCGGCCTTCGGACCGATCCGGTGCGTGAGTTGCTCGATGCGTGGAAGGGCCATCAGCGCCAGGTGCGGCGTTTGCACGAGAAGCTCTTCTACCGACCCTTGCTGCAATCGGTCGCCCGGTTGGAGGCGGGGGAGGCGCGGCTGTCCTTGCAAGCAGCCGAGGAGAGACTGCAGGCGCTCGGCTACGCAGATCCCGCCAATGCCATCCGACACCTGCAAGCGTTGACCAGTGGTGTTTCGCGGCGAGCGGCTATCCAGCGCACGCTGCTACCTGTCATGCTCGGGTGGTTCGCCGACGGACCCGACCCGGATGCCGGGCTGCTCGGCTTTCGTCAAGTGAGCGATGCGCTCGGCGCCACACCTTGGTATCTGGGCCTATTGCGCGACGAGTCGGTGGTTGCTGAACGCCTCGCGTTCATCATGTCCGCGAGCCGATACGCCACGGAGTTACTCCTGCGAGCACCGGAGTCGGTGCGAATGCTCGCCGACGACGAGGAGTTGATGCCCCGAGATCTCGATGCGTTGAAGAGCGAGGCCCTGGCACTCGTGCAACGGCAGGAAGACCCCACCGCGGCTGTAGCGGCCGTTCGCGGCGTGCGTCGTCGGGAACTGTTTCGCATCGCCGTCGCCGATGTGCTGGGAATCATCGGCGTCGACCAGGTGGGACCGGCACTCTCGTCGGTCGCGGTTGTGACCGTTCAGGCTGCACTCGAGGCCGCCCGTCGAAAAGTCGTGGGTGACGGACCCGTCCTCACCGACATGTGTGTCGTGGCGATGGGGCGCTTCGGCGGGCGTGAACTCGGTTTCGCCAGCGACCTGGACGTGATGTTCGTCCACGAGCCACGTCCAGGAGCGGATGAGACCCTCGCCGGCCGGCAGGCCATGTCGATGGCGGAGGAGTTGCGGTCCTTGCTCATGGCTCCCTCGTTGGACCCGCAGGTGGATCTGGACGCGGATCTTCGCCCGGAAGGGAAGGCAGGGCCATTGGTGCGGTCACTGGCCTCGTACCAGGCGTACTACGAGCGCTGGTCCTCGCCTTGGGAGGCGCAGGCGCTGTTGCGAGCCACGGTGATCGCGGGTTCAGACGATCTGGGTGCTCGCTTCACCGCCCTGATCGACCCGCTGCGGTATCCCACGGGCGGTCTCGACGTTGGTGCATTGCGCGAGGCTCGGCGACTCAAGGCACGGATGGAAGCAGAACGCCTTCCTCGCGGCGCCGATCCGACCTTGCACACCAAACTGGGTCGCGGTGGCTTGTCCGACGTCGAATGGACCGTGCAACTGCTGCAAATGGAGAACGCTGCGCAATTCCCTGAATTGCGGACCACCAACACGCTGGAGGCCCTCGATGCTTGCGTTACGACCGGACTGGTCAACGCGACCGACGCACGAACCCTGCGCGAAGCCTGGATCCTGGCGAGCGCCGTACGCGACGCGATGATGGTGGTGCGGGGGCGAGGCTCAGACTCTCTACCCAGCGACGTGAACGAACTGGCTGCCCTGGCTGCGGTCCTACGACCTGGCTCCGCTCCCACTCAATTGACGGATGAATACCTGCGCACTACGCGTCGAGCTCGAGGCGTCATGGAGCGGATCTTCTACGGCGAGGCATGAACGCGCCCGTATGCACGGCCCAGATCCGCCAGTAATCGCCGTATTCGCGTGCGAGTAGGCGATCCTCCCACCGTGACTTGCCCCAGAAGAACACGAGAATCACCAGCCCCCAGGCCCAACTCCACCACGAGCCCGCTGCGATCAACGCGGCCACGGTGATGCAGAGCACCGCGGTGTACATCGGGTGGCGAACACGGCTGTAGGGACCCGAGGTGCGCAATCCAGCGCCCGCGATCGGCACCGGCGTCGGGGTCACGGCGTTCCCCAGCGCGCGAAACGTCGAGATGCCGAGCCACCCACCGACGGCCAGAAGAGGAACCGCGGCTAGGACAGACCAGGTGCTCGGTTCACGCCACGGCAACAGTGCCAACACCACGAACATGACGACTTGCACCGCGACGAGTAGCCAGCCGATAACGCGTTGATTCACGCGCACCACGGTATCGAGGAGAACACCGGTAAGGTCCGAGCCGCACGACAGCATCGTGAGTGGAGGCCACATGGCACGAGTGCTCGTCACCGGAGCATCCGGTTTCGTCGGAAGCAACATCGCCACCGTGCTCACCGAGCGTGGACACGAGGTGATCGCGGGTACTCGCGCGGCCAGCGGTCTGCCTTGGCCCGCCCTCGTCCTGGATTACTCGGCGATCGACCCGGCGGACCTGGCCGGAATCGACGCAGTCGTTCATTGCGCCATCGCGAACGACTTCGAGCGTCTGCAAGCCGATCGCGCTTATGCCTGGGACAGCTATGTGGAGTTGACGTCTCGGCTGACGAAGGCTGCCGATGCCGCCGGTGCTCGGATGGTTTTCATCTCGACCGACTGGGTGTTCGACGGCACCGGTCACCTAGTTCGGGAGGAAGAGCCGGTCAACCCGGTGAACTTCTACGGCGTTCTCAAGGCGGTGGGAGAGCAGGTCATCAAGGATCTGGCACGCGCACCAGCCATCTGCCGCATTGGGGGAGTGAAGGGATGGCACCGGCTCGCCGATTCCGCCAAACGCAGCCAAGACGTGGGGTTCGGGTACTTCACCTCGTCTTTGGTCACCCAGTTGCGCCGCGGTGAGACGTTCACCGTGTGGGAGGGCGACAACGTCAACGAGGTTGCAACGGTCGCCCTGGCCTCGGAGATCGGAGCGGGAATCGATCGCGTCATTCGACTCAACGCCACCGGGACGTTCCATCTGGTCTGTGACGAGCCGGTCACAAGGTGGGACTTGGCGGTGCGCGCCGCCGAGATCTTCGGCCTGGACCGAGAGCTATTGCGGACCGGTCCTGTACCACCGGAATCGCAGTTCCCGGCTCCGGTCCCGCGAGATACCAGCATGGATCGCAGCCGCACTGCTGCGACGCTCGGCCTCAGCCCGGCCGGAGTGGATGACGTATTGCGAGCCCTTAAGGCCGAACTCGAAACCGGCAGGGTGCAACCGTTAACTCCCCCATTGAAGGGTTGACGAGTTTCGCCGCTGGCCGACGTCCTGAAGTCTGGGAACCCCTGGGAGTTTGGTGTGACATACGTGTGATGCTGCGGTACTCCTTTGGCGCGGGGCACCCCTGCACACTTCTTCCCGTGCATGGCGCATGAGTGGGAACTTCGAGTAATCGGTCGCTACGTGGGATGACCGCTCACAACACGCGAACAGCCCCCGAACCATGAGGTCGGGGGCTGTCCGTATCCCATGCGCGCGAGGCGAATCGACGCGGAGGGAGTCCTAGATGTCGTAGTAGAGCTCGAACTCGTGCGGGTGCGGACGAAGACGGATCGGATCCACTTCGTTTGCGCGCTTGTAGTCGATCCAGGTCTCGATCAGGTCCGCCGGGAACACCCCACCTGCCTGCAGGTACTCGTTGTCCGCCTCGAGTGCCTCCAGCACTGCGGGCAGCGAGCCCGGCACCTGCGGGATGTTCGCCAACTCGTCCGGCGGCAACTCGTACAGGTCCTTGTCGACGGGGGCCATCGGCTCGATCTTGTTCTTGATGCCGTCGAGGCCCGCCATCAACATCGCCGAGAAGGCGAGGTAAGGATTGCTGGAGGGGTCCGGCACTCGGAACTCGATGCGCTTGGCCTTGGGGGAGTTACCCGTGACGGGGATGCGGATGCATGCCGATCGGTTACGGGCGGAGTACACGAGGTTGACCGGAGCTTCGTATCCCGGCACCAGGCGGTGGTAGCTGTTGACCGTCGGGTTCGTGAAGGCCAGCAACGAGGGTGCGTGGGCGAGTAGTCCACCGATGTACCAGCGGGCGAGGTCGGACAGTCCGCCGTAACCCATCTCGTCGTAGAACAGCGGCTCGCCGCCCTTCCACAAAGACTGGTGGCAGTGCATTCCCGAACCGTTGTCACCGAACAGCGGCTTGGGCATGAACGTCGCTGTCTTGCCGGCTGCCCACGCGACGTTCTTGACCACGTACTTGAACAACATGACCTCGTCGGCTGCGTGCTGCAAGGTGTTGAACTTGTAGTTGATCTCACCTTGTCCGGCGGTTCCCACCTCGTGGTGTGACCGCTCGACCTGCAGACCGACCTGCATGAGGGTGCGCACCATGTCATCGCGGATGTCGGCGAAGTGGTCGACCGGCGGGACCGGGAAGTAGCCGCCCTTGTAGCGGGTCTTGTATCCGCGGTTGCCACCTTCCTCGACGCGCCCCGTGTTCCAGGCACCCTCGATCGAGTCGATGTAGTAGTAGCCGGAGTGCTGATTCGTCTCGAAGCGCACGTCGTCGAAGACATAGAACTCCGCCTCGGGGCCGAAGTAGACGGTGTCCGCGATGCCTGTGGAGGTCAAGTAGGCCTCTGCCTTGGCCGCGACGTTGCGCGGGTCACGGCTGTACGGCTCGTTGGTGAAAGGGTCGAGGATCGAGAAGTTCATGACCAGGGTCTTGGCAGGCCGGAACGGATCGATGTAGGCGGTCGCCGGGTCAGGAACGAGCTTCATGTCGGACTCGTGGATCGACTGGAATCCACGGATCGAGGAACCGTCGAACATCAATCCGTCGTCGAAGGCTTCCGGGCCAAAGGATGCCGCAGGAATATTGAAGTGCTGCATGACACCGGGGAGATCGATGAATCGGACATCCACGAACTCCACACCGTTGTCCTTGACGTACTTCAGCACCTCGTCAGCGCTCTTGAACATTTTCCACCTCCTGCACTCGCGTGCATCGCCTCGCTCAGCGGCCCTGCGCCACTGGATGTGCCCTGAATCTAGAAAGGGGTCGTGTCGGAGCGGTGTCTCGACTGTTTCGGCTGTGTTAACCGCGGGCTCGATTCCGTCCGCGAATACGGTGGGGGGGTGGATTCCCCGGGCGTCGAGCCGCGTGCTTGGTTCGGCCGGCGGATCGTCGCCTTCCTCATCGACTGGTTCGCCAGCGTCCTGGTCGCGTTGTTGGCGTTCCCGCAATTCGGCTATGGCACCAACGCTTCGATGCTGGCGACGTTGCTGATCTTCTCGCTGGAAGTGATCGTGCTCACATGGCTCACCGGTGCGTCCTTCGGCCAGCGGATCCTCGGGCTGCGGGTCGTCTCGATAGACGGCGGACGGCTCCCGTTGTGGCGAGTCGTCGTTCGTACGGCCTTGATCTTGCTGGTCATACCGGCGGTCGTCTATGACGACCAGGGCCGCGGCTTGCATGACCGCGCCGCCGGTTCGATGGTCGTGCGGGTGCGTTAGCGGGTGGCCTTCACGCGGCTCACGCGCGGGCCGCGTCGGCTATCGGCGTTGTCGACGGACCTGACGCGGGCTCGTAGGCATCGGACCCTTCGGGATTGGCATGTTCTGCTGGACGTTGCCAAGGGCCTCCAGTCGCCGACGGATCTCGGTGACCTCGCTTCCGCGCAGGTTCTTCGGCAACTTCGACAAGGTCTTCTGGATCTTGCCCAAGGGCACTTGTCCCTCGTCGTTGCCCACCTGGATCTCGTAGATCGGAATGTCGGGAACCCACCGGGCCGTCTTCTTGCGCTCGTTGGCGAGCATGTGCCCCACGCGCGATGACGGCCCCTCGGAAACCAAGATCACTCCCGGCTTGCCCACCACCCGAGAAACCATGTCCTCGCTTCGGCTGATGGCTACTGCGGGTGTGACGGCCCACTTGCCACGCAGTGATTCGATCACGGCCGCGGCTGCTCCTGGTTGCCCCTCGATGCGGGAGTAGGCCGCACGCATCGCCCGTCTACTGAACCAGTAGGTGCCGGCGAGCAGGCCCAACGGCAGCGCGAGCAAGATCGCGGTCAGCCAGTTCACGAAGAATGCGACCGGGATGGCCACGACGACGACCGTGAGAAGGAAGATTCCCAGAACCTCGGCCCATAGGAAGCGGAAGACCGCTTGGGTCATCGACCAGTTCTGGCCGATCGCCTTCAGGCTCGAGCGGATTTTTCCCACGGTCGTCAAGCCTAGTCGGGGAGAAGGATCGTGACGGCGTCGCCGGGTCGAACATTCCCGGGATGCTCCACCCATCCGGTTACCCCGCGCCGACCAAGCGCCGCCTTGGGAAAGGCCTCCGGCCGAGACCCGTGCAGCCGCGCCACCATGGCCCCGGCGATGGTGCACGGAGCGTTCGGTCCGCCGAGCATGATCACGGCTCCCGAGGGGAATGCCAGCCGAGTCATCGTCGGAAGTGAGGTCAGGTTGGGGATTCCCGCGGTGCAGATGTTGTCGGCGATCGTCCCTGCATCGATACGCGGAATGCCCAAGGCGGCGGCAATCTGAGCCAGTTCATCAACGTCGACGATCGACAACTGTCGATGATTGCGAATGGTGGTGCCGCGGGGAAAGACTCTTGCTTGTCGAGCATCCGATGCCATCAGCTCACCGTGGTGCCTATCTCCGATAGGGCCGCCCCAGTCGAGTTCCAAGGCATCCACGGACACAGGTTCGGTCATGTCGCCCGGCCACACGTGCGTGGCGGTCACCCGTGCATCGGCTTGGGCTTCCATCATGTGACGGTGATGGTTGCGCGATCGCCGGACTCCCTGGCGGCCACTGCCTGGTCGTACAAGCGCCCTGCCCGGTAGCTGGAGCGCACCAGCGGGCCGCTCATCACACCGGCGAATCCGATTTCGGTGGCGACGTCGGCCAATTCGACGAACTCCTCCGGCTTGACCCATCGTTCGACCGGGTGGTGGCGAGGAGTGGGTCGCAGGTATTGGGTGATGGTTATCAACTCGCAGCCAGCGGTGTGGAGATCACGCAGTGCCTGCTCGACCTCTTCGCGCGTCTCGCCCATGCCCAAGATCAGGTTGCTCTTGGTGATAAGTCCCACCGCGCGAGCCTGGGTGATCACGTCGAGGCTGCGCTCGTAGCGGAACGCCGGTCGAATGCGCTTGAAGATCCGCGGCACCGTCTCCACGTTGTGAGCGAGCACCTCGGGTGCGGCATCGAACACCTGGCCCAGTAGGTCGGGGTTGCCGGAGAAGTCTGGGATGAGCAGTTCCACCTTCGTGTCGATGCCCAGGCCATGGATGCGACGGACCGTCTCCGCATAGAGCCACGCGCCCTCGTCGGGCAGGTCATCTCGAGCGACCCCGGTGACCGTCGCGTACCGCAGTCCCATGGTGTGAACCGATTCGGCAACCCGACGTGGTTCGTCGGTGTCCAACGGAGACGGCTTACCGGTGTCGATCTGGCAGAAGTCGCATCGACGAGTGCACTGCTCGCCGCCGATGAGGAAGGTGGCCTCTCGGTCCTCCCAGCATTCGTAGATGTTCGGACAGCCCGCCTCCTGGCACACGGTATGTAGGCCTTCGCCCTTGACCAGCTCCTTGATGCGTTGGTACTCCGGGCCGGTTCGCATACGCGTCTTGATCCACGGTGGCTTGCGCTCGATCGGTACCTCGGCGTTGCGAGCCTCGATCCGCAGCATCTTTCGTCCGTGTCCGTCGGTTCCTGAATACACACTCATGCCGCACCTGCGAGCAATTCGGGCAGGCGGGATTCGATCACGGGAAGTACGTCGGCGACCGTGACGCGGCGTCCGGTCTCCTTGCTGAGGGATGTGACGCTGGCATCAGCGATCCCGCAAGGCACGATGCGGTCGAAGGCCGCGAGATCGCAGTCGCAGTTGAGCGCGAACCCGTGCATGGTCACGCCCTGCGCTACGCGGATCCCGATCGCTGCCACCTTGCGATCCGGTCCCGTGTGGTCGGCCTCGACCCACACGCCGCTCCGACCGGCAATCTGCGTTCCGGGAACTTCGAAGTGCTCGCACACATCGATGAGCATCTGTTCGATCCGGCGCACGTAGGCGACCACGTCGATGGGGTCGGGCAGGCGAACGATCGGGTAGCCCACCAACTGTCCAGGGCCGTGCCAGGTGATCTTGCCGCCGCGATCGACGTCAACAACGGGTGTTCCATCGAAGGGGCGTTCAAAGGGCTCGGTGCGGCGCCCGGCGGTGTACACCGCCTGGTGCTCCAGTAGCAGCACCGCGTTGGCGTCACCACGCGCGACTGCGGCGTGGACTTCGCGCTGCAGGTCCCAGGCCACTTGATAATCCACCGCGCCCTCGCCGAACCCCACTCGCTCCACTCGCAGCGAACCCGCGGTGGTGGCCGACGGGGCGACGATCATGCGACAACCCTACGTTCGTCCGGTCGCCGAATGCCGAGGCGGTCGAGGGCCTCATCGGCAGCACGTCGACCACTCACCATGGCGCCTTGGATGCTCGCGGTGGCTGTGTGATCGCCTGCCAGGATCACCGGACCACTGCGCTCGCGCGGTGTGATGCGCAGCGGTGGTCGCATGCTCGGTAGCGCATAGGGGATCGAATAGCGAGCGAGCAAGCGCCATCTCGACGTGTCAACTCCGTACAGGTAGGACAGGTGTGCGCGAACGTCGCCCTCGATGCCACTCTCGACCCCGTCGTCGAGCGTCGAGGAGGACACCAGCACCATGTCGGCGGGGGAGTAGGTGGGCACCGCATAGGACAGCGGCACGGTGTTGATCACCGGCCCGCGACGCTGGGCGTCGACTGTGAGGATGCTGCGACCCCGCGCCAAAGGCTTTGCGAGTTCATCGGCTCTCACAGCGTGGTAGTAGGTGGTGACACCGTTACCGAGCGTCTGGATGCTGGCCGTGGGAAGTAGTCGCCTCGCGTTCATCGCGTCGGTGGCGAGGATCACCGCGCGGGCTTGGATGCGGCCATCGGGTGTGTCGACGCGGTGAGCCGCGATCGACTCCGCCGGTGTCGCGAGCCGCACCGAGTGGTCGGGTAGGGCTGCGTGCAACTGTTCGGGAATCGCCTGCATCCCCTGGCTGGGCAATGACGGCGTGCCCTTCACGAAACTGGCGAGCACTGCATCCATGAAGCGGCGTGACGTCATCAGATGCGGTTCCAGAAAGACTCCCGTCAGGAAAGGCTTTATGACCTCGTCGATCATGGTCGCGTCGACGCCTGCGCGAGCAAGGGCCACTTGCGCTGGTTCGTCGGGTCGTCGATCGAAGTCTCGGCCGCGCAGACGCGAAGCTGACAGTGCGTATGCGGCGAATGCCGCTTTGCCTCGCACGCTCCCGGCGGCTCGCGCCAACGTCGATGCATGCCAGTTCCGCGGTGAGCGTGGATCCGCCAGATGCAGCACCGTTCGTCCGCGCCGTCCTGTTCTCACTACGTCCACGCCGCG
Source organism: uncultured Rubrivirga sp. (assembly GCA_964385255.1). Lineage (GTDB taxonomy): Bacteria > Actinomycetota > Actinomycetes > S36-B12 > S36-B12 > S36-B12. The sequence goes on from CAYLOH010000029.1 coordinate 18,038, forward strand.
GACCAAGGGCCGCAGATCCAGTGCCTGGTGATCGAGTACGCGGGCCGCTTCGGGGTAGGCCGGGTTGTACAACTGGAAACCGCGATCCAGCGTGAAGTCGTCGACCCGGTCAGTCCTGACCCGTCCACCGACGGCCTCGGCTGCTTCGACCACGATGACGTCCACGCCGTGGATCGAGAGTTGCCGCGCGGCAGCCAGGCCGGCCAGGCCAGCGCCGACGACCACGACATCGCAGCGCTGCGTCATGTGGTGTCGTCGACCCTTAACGCAGGGCCGCGCGGATAGCCGACTCGACGGTCGTGTCTTGCCAGGTGAATCCCGCGGACTCCAGAACCTCGGGGATGACGCGCGCACTGCTGAGAATCTCCGTCGAGAACTCTCCGAGAACCGTCTTCAAAGCGACGGCTGGAACCGCGAACAGCGTGGGCCTGCCCAACACGGCGCCCATCGCCGACGTGACCTCGGCGTTGGTCGCAGGAGCTGGGCCGGTCAGGTTCACCGGACCGTCGAGGGAGGGATTGTCGAGCAGGTAGGTCAGAGCGGAGATCTCATCGCGTAGCGAGATCCACGACCAGTACTGCCGCCCCGAGCCGAGCTTGCCGCCGAGCCCGAGCTTGAATATCGGGAACAACTTGGCCCACGCGCCGCCCTCCTTGGCGACGACGAGTCCGGTGCGCGCGTGTGTCACCCGGATGCCGGCCGATCGCGCAGGGTCCGCGGCGGCCTCCCAGGCACGCACCACGTCGGCGAGGAATCCGGTCCCCGCCGGGGCGCTTTCGTCCACCGCCCGATCGCCGGTATCGCCGTACCAACCGATGGCTGAACCGGCGACCAGCGTGGAGGGACGTGAGGCGAGTTGGGTCATGGCCGTGACGATGGTGTGCGTGCTGTCGACGCGGCTGTCCAGGATGGTCCTCTTGTAGGCGTCGGTCCACCGGTGGTCGCCGACCCCGGCTCCAGCGAGATGGACGACGGCGTCAATGCCCTCCAGGCCCGCCAGGTCGACCGTCCCGGCCGCGGGGTCCCAGGTCACCTCGTCGGGCGCGGTCGACGGGCGACGCACCAAGCGCAACACTTCGTCCCCGCGGCTGCGAAGGTGAGGCACCAGGGCTGAACCGATGAGACCGGATGCTCCGGTGATGGCGACCTTCATGGGTCAAGCATGTCGCATCGGGGCTGGGTCGGCCCCTCGGAGGCGGGTCCGGAAGTCAGGCGAAGATTTGGAAGATCGCCACGCCGATCGCCTGGATGACCAGCAGGTTGAATGCGTTGCTGGCCATCAGGTTGTGTATTACTTCGGTGTTCCCATCGGAGCTGGACCGTTTGTGCGCCGCATAAGACGCGAAGAACGTCGTGAGTTCGGGCAGGCTGGTGGCTACCGCGGTCAAACCCCCCAGGACGATGGTGGGAACGGCGAATGCCACGCCGAGTTCGTAGATCGAGTCGCCCAGGACGTCGCCCAGCAAGTACAGCGCGACCAGACCTACGGCGATGATCAAGATCTGCAGCACGATGCGGGCCTTGCCTTCGGACCACGGGCGAACGGCGTCCTCGTCCTCGACCGGGCCCACCGCCTGATGGCGCTTGCGCATCACCATGAGGTAACCGACGTATCCCGCTACCAGAGCGATAGCGCTCCACCACGCGCTGTCTTGACCGGTGACCAGAAGGACTATCGGTATCGCGATGCTCACCGCGATGATCGCCTGCTCGAAGCGGAAAGCCCGGCCGCCGAGTTTTCTCACCTGTCGGTACCACAGCGCCGCGATCAGTGCGAGGAAGACGTTGACGATGTTGCTGCCGAGGATGTTGTAGCTGACGACGGAGAACAAGCCAGTAGCGGCAACGAAGATGGTCGCCACAAGTTCGGGTGTGCTGGTCAGGTAGCCGAGCATCTGACCCGTGGCTGCCCTGGACATATTGGCTGCTCGGGCAAGCTTCTGGGCGGGCTCGTAGAGGGCGAATCGAGCGACCAGGATGATCCCGACCATAGATCCGGCGAACAGCAGTGCGCTGGTCAACATTCGGGTTCGTTACTCCTCGGCGACGGATGCCCCGTCGGGGCTCTTCCCTCCATAGTGGCGCACCGCATAGCCGCCAGCGCGGCGGGGTTGGTGTGGTGCTGACTCAGATACCCAGCTCGGCCTCGAAGGCACCGGATTCCAAGCGGGCCTTCATCGCACCGAGGAAACGAGCCGCATCCGCTCCGTCGACGATCCGATGGTCGTAGGACAAGGCCAGATAAACCATCGAGCGAATGGCGATGACGTCCTGGCCTTGATCGCTGATCACGACCGGGCGCTTGACCACCGAACCGGTCCCGAGGATCGCCACCTGAGGCATGTTGATGATCGGGGTATCGAATAGTGCACCGCGACTGCCGGTGTTCGTCACGGTGAACGTTCCTCCGGACAACTCATCGGGCGCGACCTTGTTCGTGCGAGTGCGTTCGGCCAAATCCGCGATTCGACGCGCTATTCCGGCGATGTTCAAGTCACCGGCATCACGGATCACCGGTACCAGCAGGCCGCGATCGGTGTCCACGGCGATACCGAGGTTCTCCGACTCGTGGTAGGTGACCGTGCCGGATTCCATGTCGATGGAGGAGTTGATCTGCGGATACACCTTCAGCGCCTCGACGGCTGCCTTGCAGAAGAATGGCAGGAAGGTCAACTTCACGCCTTCGCGTGCCTCGAAATCCTTCTTGACTCGTTGACGCACAGCTGCGATCCGGGTCACGTCCACTTCCACGACGGTGGTGAGTTGTGCGGATGTCTGCAGGGATTCCACCATGCGCTCAGCGATGACTCGACGTAGTCGACTGAGTTTCTCGGTGCGTCCACGCAAGGCGGACGCCTCTGCAGTCGGGGCGCTCTGCGGTGCTGGCGTGGATGCGGAAGAGGACGCTGAAACGGGTGCGCTCGGGGTTGACGCCTGGCGATTTGCGACGACCGCGAGGACGTCCGCCTTGCGAATACGCCCACCCACGCCGGTGCCGCTGACCGTCGCCAGATCAACGCCGTTTTCGGCCGCCAGTCGGCGAACGAGGGGGGTCACGTAGGAAGCGGCGCCCGCATCTGCGCCCGAAGGCGCGACGGTAGGAGTGGCGGTAGGAGTGGCGGGTGTCGCAGCGGCGGTGGGAGCCGCGGGTGTCGTCGGCGCAGGCGCAGGCGCAGGCGCAGGTGTCGGAACGGACGGTGCCGTGGCCCCTGTCGCGATCCTCGCGATCTCGGCACCGACCTCGACGGTCCCGTCGGCTTCCACCGCGATGGATACGAGGGTGCCGGCCGCCGGGGCTGGTATCTCGGTGTCGACCTTGTCGGTCGAGATCTCCACCAGTGGTTCGTCGGCGGCGACGGACTCACCCACCTTCTTCAACCAACGTGTCACCACACCCTCGGTGACGCTCTCGCCGAGAGCCGGCAGGACGACGACGACCTCCGCGCCGGACGGCGCGCTTGTCGGCGCGGGCGCGGGAGCAGCGGCAGGTGCGGGCGCT
>CAYLOH010000030.1:0-12293 GCA_964385255.1 uncultured Rubrivirga sp.
CTCGTCTCGACCGGAATTCAATTGAATCCAGCGACAACTACATTTACTCGATGCCCGCGGTAGCTTTGGTTGGTGGGTTCGCAGATCATCATTTGGACAACGTCAACACTGGAATCTACCTAGCCAGACGCACTACGGTCGACTTGACGGATACGTTTTGCTGCTAGGACCTTGGGGCAGTGCACCTCCACAATGAGTCTTATCTGAGCGGAACGCCGTGGAGGACCCTTGGCTGGGGCTGACAGGGTTGTGCAATCTGCGGCTCATGACCTTCAGAGGATGGAGTGCAGGATTCCGGTGTCTTCGAAGGTGAACTGAGATCTGCCGCTGGGTACATCACACACCTGCCTACACCACTAGGTCACCCGTGGAGATCCTGTCGGTTGAGGGTTCGAGTCCTTCCGGGCGCACGTTTCCCTCTCGAAAAGGGTTGTTCGATTGCGGATTGACCCCAACGTTGACCGCAACAGCAATTCGGACCGCGTCGGATTGCCGCAAGTGCGCGAATTAGTCGTTGTTGGTTGCGGTAGGCGTCACCGGACTCACCTGCTTCAACGGCAATCAGTCGGCGCTCGACACCTGCAAGACCGAGCACGCCAGATCGCCTTCTACCTGAAAGCCCGAGGCTTCACCACCGTCGTCGTCGACCGACTAGCCAAGACCAACGCCGCTGACTGCTTCAGGTCACCGCTCGCGCACAACCGGATTGTCCTGCTGGTGGGCAGCACGTGAACCTGCCCCGGTGATGGCACACAAATCGGCGGTCTCACCACTTGATCGCGAAATTGTGAGAATTTCGTAAGGAAACGCCGGCCTCCCACGAGAGGCATCCCCGCCCTTCGGTGATCCAATTGGCCTCGCTGGGGGGATTTCATCGGGCGGAATCGGGGACTCCATGGACAGGATCCACCACCAGGGCGGCGGCTCACTCGTCATCGACCGTGAAGCCCACGAAGTAAGCGTGGACGGGCTAGCAGTCCACCTCACCAACGCCGAGTACACATTGCTCACCACCCTCGCCAACTCTCCGCGGCGAGCGTTCAGCAGCGAACACCTCACCCAGGTTCTCACTAACAGTGAGTGGATTACTGAGACTCACTGTCTACACGTGACCGTCAGTCGCCTACGCCGCAAACTCGGCGAATCAGGAACCCAACCCAGGCGCATAGTCACCGTCCACGGCTACGGGTACCGGTTTGAACCCGAGGCCGCACCAGACCTCGCCGAAGCAATGGGCGTCAACGCGCAGCCGTCTTCCCTCGATCTGTCAATGCTGCGCGCATTCGCTTTAGTGGGTTTGGATCGAAGCATTTTGTGGGCGAGTGACAGCTTCACGCAGTTACTGGGCTGGCACCCACGTGACTTGCAGGGCACATCGATCTACGAATTGATGCACCCCGGTGACCAACCCAACGCGATGGCTGTTAGGGAGGAACTCAATAACGGATTTCCTGTGGCAGCCTTTGGTCACCTGCGAGATACCGCCGGGGGTTACCGTCTCTTCGAAGTACTCGTGCGGCCAATCATCGGCCCCGATGGAGCGACAATGAGTTTTCTCGGTGAGTACCGACCAGCAACGAGTAGCATGTTGCCCACCCCCGAATCCATTCGCTTGATGTCGTGAACTCCCGATGATGTGCGATAGACCCCATCGGCGGCCAGGGTCCGGACCAAGCCAGGCGTATCGCCTCTCTCCCCGAGTTTCATACGACACTTCTGTTTCGACTTACCCCGCAGAGTCTGTTTGCCTGCGGCCTTTGTGCCGCTTACCCGCATTGGCAAAGAGTCCTGTGAAGGTGAAGCCCTTACGGATCAAGATGCCGATGGAAACGATGACAATGAGTGCGGGAAGAGCAATGCCCCACAAGAGATAGCTGCCCATCGAGTTGAGTTGATCGTCGAGCCAGTTGAAGTTCATACCGAAATAGCCGGTGAGGAAGGTGATGGGCAGGAAGATGATCGTCACGATGGTGAGTTGATTGATCCGGTTGCCTTGCCAGCCCGCAACTTGAGCTTGCAGATCTTGAACGGCGTTACGCATGGAATCGGTAATCGTCTGAATGAACTGGGCAGTCCCGTCGAGTTGGCTCGCGAATGTCTGCAATTGGGCAACGCCGCCAGGGGTCATTGCGGGAATTGACTGCGGGTCGATGAGGGCTGATCCGACGTTGATGTCGTAGGCCGGCAGCCGCAACGCGAGGGGGGTCATGCTGGCTCGAAGGGCTGCGAGTTGCTGGGCTTGGTCGTTATTGGGGTCGCTGGTGTTGAGAATCTGCTCGTCGAGGGCGGCTACCTGCGTGGCCAACCGCACCAGGCCCTGTTGAACTCCCACGAGGAGCAACTGCAGGACTACGCCCAGGACCGTGCTGGGGTCGGCCAACATGAGTTCGGCTCGATCCATGATTCGCTGCTGGACTTCGGCGATTGCCTGATCCCCGCTCACTCGCATGGTCACCAGACGATTCGCATCCCAGGCGAAATACAACTGCTGCGCGGGGAGACCGGATTGATCGTCCATCCACGCCACACCCGCAAAACCGGTCTTGGTGACTTCGAAGGCGATGGAATCGGCTTGACCGCTGACATTGGCGGCCGATGGATCGATCCCGAGTGCGGTGAGCATCGCAGTCATCTGTGGATCGCTCGTACCGTCGAACTTCACGTCAATCCACGTCAATCCCGTGGTCGAACTCGCGGTCTTTGCTTCATCAATGGTGCAGGGAGTGACTGTGTGACCATCGAAGATCGTTGCTTGCACGGCGCGAGTCTAGAGCGGAACACCGATCCATTAGGGCCTCACTCGTGAGATCGCTATGTCATCATCGAGTTATGCCCGAACCGAGGAAAGTGAGCCGTCGAGGGGTATTGCTCGGGGGGTCGTTGGGAACGTTGGGGCTGATGGCAGGTGGCGCGAAACTCCCCCTGGGGTCGAACCCCGCATACGCGGCCACCAGTCGAGGAGACTGGACCGCCCTCGGGCGATCGTTGTCCGGTCGGCTGCTGCTGCCCGACGACCCCGCGTACGCCACCGCCCGCCTCCCCTGGAACACGATCTACGACTGGGTCGCACCACAGGCGATCATCCAACCGAGGACCACCGCCGACGTCCAAACCGCGGTCACGTTCTGTCGCGACACTGGCATCAAGCCGACCCCGCGCTCCGGTGGGCACTCCTTCCAGGGCTTCTCCACGGGAACCGGACTCCTCATCGATTTGTCGGCGATGAATCGAGTGACGCTGAACCGCGCACGAACGAAAGCGAGAATCGGCGCGGGCGCACTGCTCATCGACATTTACCGAGAGCTCTTCACCAAGGGGCGGATGGCCATCAACGGAGGCACCTGTCCCTTGGTGGGCATATCTGGTCTGACCCAGGGGGGCGGAGTGGGGCCATTCAGCCGCGAGTACGGCTTGACCTTGGATCGCCTGGTGGGGGCGACCGTTGTGACCGCCGACGGGAAGGCGCTCCGAGCTTCCGAGGCGGAGAACCCCGACCTGTTCTGGGCGCTGCGCGGGGGCGGCGGGGGCAACTTCGGGGTCGTCACCTCCTTCGATTTCGTTCCCGTCCCGGTCGACATGGTGCTGAACAGTTTCGTGCTCGAATTCGAGTGGCGGCATGCCCTTCGGGTGCTCGAGGCCTTCCAGTCCTGGCCCGACGTACTGCCCGCGAGCGCTCATCCGAATCTGGTGCTCGTCACGTCCACACAAGCTCCCGGCGCACAACCGACCGTCACCGTGAGTCTGTGGTACCGAGGGTCGCGACGCAAAGCTAATGAGGTGATCGACGACTTCATTCGCGAAGTGGGCGCCGCCCCCGTTTCACGCACGATGCTGAGGCAGAACTTCTTCGAGGCGGAATTCGACGAATACTGTCAAGGATTCACCAGTGCTCAGTGCGCACCTGTCACGAAGCCCGGAGGGCTGCTTCCCCGAGTCGGCTTATCCACATACTCCGACATCAGCACTGCCCCTTGGCCGAGTGCAGCAAATGAAGTGATGCTCGACGAACTCGAACGGTGGCAACGCGATGCCGTGCTTCAACCCGAGGGGGTTAACTTCAACCTGCAGGCAGGGAAGTTGATCATCGAGCCACTGAGCGGAGCGGTCCACGACACACCAGCTGACGCAACCGCATTCCCCCACCGAGATGGCTGGCTGATCTACCAGTTCCAATCACGCGTCGCGCCCGGAGCTCCCGCGGACGTTGTTGCCGCAGGCCAAGAATGGGTCGATCGGCTATACGCACGCCTGGCACCGTGGCGCACAGGGGCTGAGTACTCCAACTACGGCAACCGGCAACTCAAGCGTTGGGGCGCAGCGTACTACGGCGCCAACTTCCCTCGACTACGTGCAGTCAAGGAGCGCTACGACCCGACGAACCTTTTCCATTTCGAGCAATCCATTCCTCGCTCGAAGTCGGCCTAGGCGCCGGGTCACACAGTTCATTCATTTTCGGGCGGCGAGGGAGAACACTCCCAGCCCGATGAGCACGGCGCCCGCACCCGCTCCGATGAACATGACATCCTGAGCATTCGTCATTTCCACGAGTATGCCCACGAAGACGACGGCGATGATCGCGACAACGACGCCAATCAGTTTGGACTTGAGGTCATCAAGGGAATTGATTTGCAGCCACGATGGCAGTTTCACCGTGTCATCCACGAACAACTCGTATAGGCCATAGCCGATGACGAGCAGCACGGTTGACAGCAGCAAGGCGTCGACCGCGGTCAGTATGGAGACCACAGACTCTTTCAAGGGGATAGCGGTATCCAGCAGTTTCAGCAGCGAACGAATGATGTCCCAGAATCCGATCGCCATCAAAACGAAGGCGCCGATGATGGACCCGATGGCTGGCACGGCCACGACGAAACGTGACAATTCGATGAGGCGACGCATGGAGGTACGTTAGCCGGGGGCCGACGTCGCTGATCAGCTCTTGCCCAGCATCTTTCGAATGGTCATCCGTGGGATATCGGTGATCTTGGACGCCTTGTTCTCAGTGACGAGCCCAGCCTTAACGACGTCGACGACGATACGAGCGACCTCATCTCGTGCCTCGCGCTCGCGCTTCTTCGCCGCCCGCCACTCCTTGGTTGCCTTTTCCAGGGCCTTCTTTGCGGCGGGTTCGGTCTCGATATGGGCCTTGGCCATGACTAAGCCGGGAGTTGGTCAGCGATCGGGGCCAGCCGAGAGTGCATCTCACGCCACTCCAAAGCCTCGTCGATGTAGGGCGTGTCGTGGTGGGCTCCGCATGAGCAATCCAGCGTGAATCGACAGATCGCTGCGCAGAAGTCGGATTCGATCTGGTGGGCGGGAACCGGCTTCTCCGCCACCGACGTAGTGCGGCGACCGAAGGATAGGAAGTGGACCTTCATCGGGGCCTCCTTGCTTCGAGCGTTGCCATAGATGTAATAGTCTAGACATAGACATAACGAGTTGTCCAGTAGTGGACACCTGCGGCGTGTTGGCAGGTGGGACATGTCCAGCCGACTGTTGGGCCGCCCGTCATCGCGGACGCGACTACTGCTCCGGGCGCTCCGCCCTCAATGTCAGGTGCTCACTCCTGTCGCCACTATGGCCACGGCTCCGATGACGACCAAACCCGCGAAGGCAGCCAAGAACCAGTTCCTCATGCGCCTACCGATGGCGTCACCGTCCGGCTCTTCCAAAGTCCCACGATCGGTGAGGTAGAGCCCGATCACGCCACTGATCAGCACCAGCCCGAGGGCCAGGTAACCGAGCAAGACGGACAGATCCCAGACCGTTAGGTAGCCGACATTTCCGATGCCGCCGCTCGTCGCGAGGTAGAAGACGGTCAAGCCCACCAGCGCCGAGCCACCAGTGCCGATCTGGAACTCGTAGCGTCTGAGCACCAAGGTGGCTGCCCCCAAGAAGATGAAGATGGCGAGCGGGACGTAGTACTTGGTGATCGTTGCCAGAGTGCTGCGGGTCACGGGCACGGTGAAGGTCATTCGTGAGTAGTCCTGTTCCAAACTTCGGTATGTCACTGTCGTACTGGTGAATGTGAAGGCTTCGGTTTCCCATCCCGAGATCGATGCCTCCGAAGTAACTTCGCTGTCGGCCGGATTCGGCACGAAGACCAGTTGATCCGCGTCCAACAGCCTGTGTTCGATCTCGATCTCCAAGTACTGGGTGTCGAAGGGAAAGAGTTGTAACTGCGGGTCGAAGGTGAAGGTTCCTTGAACTCGCCACCACGAGGTTCCATCCTTCTGTTCGATCAATTCACGTGATGAGGATTGCGCGTTGAGGATGTCCCACTCCTCTTCCGGGCAGATTTGATCGCAGGAAAGGCTCAGATAGAAAGTCGCGTTGAAAGTATTCGTCGCCAGATTGAAGGCCGACATCTCCGTCACTAACACGGTGGCCACGGCCTCCACGGGACCATCCGATTGCATGGGAACCGACGCCGACGGACCAGCAGCCGCAACTGAAGGTAAGAGCCCTAGGCCAAGTGCGGTGAGCAGCGACGTGAGGGTGACCATGAGAATGGACCCAAGTCGCCAAGCACGTACGCCAATGGCGCTTGCGACGTCGCTCATGATTGCCTCCCGTGCCGCCTGTTGGCGGCCTGAGGATAGTCACCGGGCAGACTCCGCGGCGTAACCGCGTATCTTGGGCACGTGGAATTCTTCCGGCGCCGCGGAGTGATCATCGGCATCGTCGTGGTCGTGATCATCGCGTTCACGGCCGGTAGCGTGGCCGTATTCCTCACGTCGCGTACGGCCAGCGAACCACCGGTGGAACGAGCCGAGGTCATAAGGAATCTGCCCGAGGCGGAACTGTTGTGGTTCAGCCAGCCGCAGGAGGTCAAGGACGAGGTCTGCGGCGGGTTGGCTACATCCCCCGACGAGTACTACGCGCTCATGAAGGAGACGTGGCTGCAAGACGGTGCCATGGAGCCCGAACTCTTCGGAGCGCTCATGACCACGATCATCGACGATTGCGGTCTGTGAACGACTTCTCGGTCTCCTGACGTTTCAGCCGAGGAGCGAGCCCACCAAAGCGGTCAGTATCGGTGCGACGAAGAGGGCCGGAAGAAGGTCACCGACCGCGATCGCCCTGATGTTCAACAATCGGATGCCGACACCCAGCAGAAGAACGCCACCGGTCGCCGTTACCGAGGCGATCAGGGCAGCGGGGAGCACCGACCCGGCGAAGAAGCCGATGACCGTGATGACTCCCTGGAAGACGGCGACCGAGATCGCCGAGGCAGCGACCCCCCAGCCCAACGTGGCGGCGAAGGCTAACGACGCGAACCCATCAAGAACCGACTTCAGAGCCAGTTGCTCGATCCCCTGACCAAGGCCATCACTGAGCGAGCCCAAGATGGCGAGTGGTCCGATGCAGAAGACCAGTGACGCAGTCACGAACCCTTCGATGAATCGTGAGCGAGGCTCATCCCCTTTGGTGAATCGCCGCTGAAGCCAGCCACCGATGCGTTCCAATCGGTATTCGATCCGAAGCAGCGACCCGATGATGCCGCCAATCAAGATCGCAGCGAGGACAACCAGCAAGGTGCCTGCTTCGGTCACCGCATCGCGGTAGGCGGAATCGCCCAATGCCAGGAGATTCAGCCCACCGACTACCAGAACGACCAAACCCAGTGCATCGGTGACACTGACCCGGGTGCGATCAGGGAACCGGTGGCCGATGAGCACGCCAACCGACGATCCGACGAGGATCGCCGCGACGTTCAGCAGGGTCCCGAGCCCAGGCATGCCTCTCCTTCGAAGAAGCGCTCATCGTAGGCAGTCGCCAAATCGACTAGTTGGTGAAGCGCACCGCGGCTCGATCCGACGCTCGCACTCGGGTGACCATGGAGATCTCACCCGCAAAGCCTGAGTCGGTCAAGAAACCCTGGATGGTCCGCGCGCGACTTCGCGCTTCGTTCTTCGTTGGTGCGACGACCCGGATGACGGCGGAATCGGTGGCCGCTGAACCTTCGGCCAGGCGAGCGAGTTGGCGCTGTGACTTTGGCATCAGCGTGTCACCGGAGAACTTCACCGCGACAGCCTTCTTCGGATACTGCTGTCGAGGAGGAGCAAGACTCACCGTCACCGAGCGAACTTCACCTGCGGGAGCGAAACCGTTGAGTTGAACACTCTGCGCCTCGGACGACTGGATCACTCCCGAGGCGGAGCCCGATGTATCAGCGAGGAGATAGGCAACGAAACGATCGCCGTCCCAGACGTATGCCGGTGACTGAGGCATGAGGCCGGACGCTGTGATCGTGGTCGCCTCTTTCGCGCCAGAGGCTGTCGGCTGAAGGCTGATCGACCAATCGGCACCGGCTACCCGTCCGTCCTTGACGTCCAGCTTTTGACCAGAGGCTTGACCGATCGAAACCGCTGCCGTACCAGGATCCACCGCCGTCGAGCGGAACGCCAATTGGGCGTCGATAGCAAACCGATCCGACGTTGGCGCCGTCAACGCGCAGGGAGATCCGGGGGCGAAGGCGCGAGCCACGCTCGCCCATGCCTGCAACGCGTCCGGTGCACCCGACCACAACTGGGCACCGAGCACCGGGAAGGGCGCCGCGGTGTACAGGTACCAGAACGTCGCGTCGATGCCCAGCGACAGCGAGTCCGCATAGGTCTGACGAATGAGAGCCGCAGCCTCGGCATCCGTGTAGGCACGGCCGGGACGTGTGCCGGGACCGGCGAGACCGTAGTTCACTTCGGTGTCCCACACGGGCAAGTCCAACACCGGTGACGTCGCACCCACCGATTCCACGACCACGTTCTGCCAATCGGTCACCAGCGCGACTCGGTCCGCCGGTCCTCCCGTTCCCGCCGGATAGGTGTGGATCGCCAGGGCGTCCACGGGGAACCCGCGGGTGGAAAGCGCACCCATGAACGCTCTGGTGAAGTTACGCATACGCGCCGCAAGGCGAAGCCCGATGGACGGCGCTACGACTATCGCTCCCGGCTGCTTGGCCTTGATGATGTCGTACGCCTCTTTCGTGAGTTGCGCCATCTGTTCGGGGTTGCCGGACCAGAAAGTGGTCAGGTTCGCCTCGTTCCAGATTTGATACGCCGGGATCCGGGCGCCGTATCGATCGACGACCGCGGCGACGTAGTCACGCCAGTACGAGGTCTCGCGCGGAGGACTCGCGGTTCCCAGCCCCCAGCGGGGATCTCCGGCACTGGGGTCGGCTGCGGCCCAGCCTGGCGTCATGCCGAGGACGAGGAGTGGCTTCGATCCGGATTCCTCGACCTGGGCGACCTCGGCGTCGAGCGTCTTCCAATCGAATACGCCCGGCGCCGGATTGACGTCCTTCCAGGCAACGCCCAGATCCCACAGTCGATGCATACCCGCAGTAAGGGGTATCGCCCCTTGGACTTCCGGGGCGGCACCCAGGGAGACGAATGCTGCGGACGGAGGCGTGCAGGCCTGCATGCGGGCAACGCCCGACACCTCGTTCGCACCCGCACCAGGTGCGCCCATGAGGGAGACGACGAGTGCGCCCACCACGAGAAGTACCTGCCCCCGAAGGGCCGACATTCGACAGACCATGTTCCGAACCTACGTCTGAGGGGTCCTCCGAGCCGTATCCGCCCGCCCGTGTTGGGACCGAACCAGACCTTTTCCAGTCTGAGCGGGGAACCGTACGCTTCGCGAATGACCCTTCAAGTCCCGACGCGCAAGTCCACCGTGGCGGAGCGAACCGCGGCCGGGAAGGCAGCTCGCAAGGAGCGCCCCCGGTCATCGCTCGGGGTGTACACACCGTCTGCTCAGCGACCGAATCCCGTCGAGACACTCGCCGCACAAGAAGTCGAGCGGATTGCCGATCTTCTCCCACTACGCCATCAACGTATGTCGACGGACGCCTTCGCCTTCCTGCGCGGTGCGGCAGCCGTCATGGCCAACGATCTGGGATCGATGCCGAACACCGGAATCACCGTCCAACTCTGCGGTGACGCTCATCTGTCGAATCTCGGACTCTTCGCTGGGCCCGATCGTCGAATCGTCTTCGATCTCAACGACTTCGATGAAACGAACCCCGGTCCCTTCGAATGGGACGTGATGCGACTCGCGACAAGTTTCCAAGTGGCCGCAGTGACAGCTGGTCACCCGAAGAACTTCGCAGCCACGTTGCCTCGATTAGTAGCCACTGCCTACCGACAGGCGATGACCGCCTTCGCTGGGATGAACGACCTCGACCTGTGGTACTACCGAATCGACGCGACGCTGCTGGAACAGTGGGCTCAGGAGTCTGGTTCCAAGGCAGGTCAACGTGCCCTCCGAAAAACTACCCAGGCAGCCACGGCGAAGGACCGCTGGTCTGCTGTTGCGAAGTTGACGGAGATGGTCGACGGCCACCGTCGATTCAAGAATGAACCGCCGCTGCTCGTTTCGTTGGATGCGGATCCAGCTGCACAAGCCAACATCGCCCGCATGTTCGAGATGTACCAATCGGGTCTGCTCATAGATCGCGCCCACCTGCTGTCTCGCTACCACTGGATCGATGCGGGACACAAAGTTGTGGGCGTGGGCAGCGTAGGTCTGCTCGCCTTCGTCCTCTTGCTCCAAGGCCGTGATGAGAACGATCTCCTCGTGCTGCAAATCAAGCAGGCGGTCACCAGCGTGCTGGAGCCCTACACGTCTCCTTCCAAGTACTCCACGCATGGGAAGCGCGTGGTCGCCGGCCAGCGCATCATCCAGGCGGCCACCGATGCGTTCCTCGGTTTCACCGAAGGACCCGATCGCAGCTACTACGTTCGGCAACTTCGTGACATGAAGTGGAGCCCAGACCCGCTCGCCATGCGTAAGGACGCATACGAAGCGTACGCAGGATTGTGCGGGACGGCACTGGCTCGAGCCCACGCCCGTAGCGGCGACAGCGTCGCTATCGCCTCGTACATGGGATCAGGTGATTCCTTCGAGCGGGCGATCCAGAGTTTCGCCTCCAGTTACACCGAGCAGACTTTGTCCGACTTCTCGACCTACACGAAAGCGATCGCGGCTGGCGATGTCCAGACGGCGAATGAAGCACAGCAAGCGGCTCGAGTCGTTCTGAAACAGCGTCCCGACGGCTCCATTGACGTGACCAGCGAAGTCCGGTGAGACGCGGGTGGTGGCCCGGTCCCAGACCAGACCACCACCGACGCGCCTCATAGCGTGTGCATCTAGACGTTGTTGCGAACGAGATACACGCGCTTTTCACGGAAGGGTGCGAACACGAGTGGATTGGGCGAAGGTGCCCACGCCACGACCGTGCAGCGACCGGGATTGGTGAAGTTCACAGACACTTCACCACTGCGATTACGAATCGTGCAGTTGTCTTGCGATCTCTTGGTGACGCGCCAGCGGACGGTCACACCTTGATCGGTGAATAGCGGACCCTCGGTCAGCATCAACCGGGTGCGCACCCGCTGCTTGCTGCTCTTGGGAGCCGTGATTCGGGCACGCTGCTTGACTCGCTGCTGAGCCAGGATCGGACTGGCCACCTCGACGGGAACACCGGCACCCGGTTGTCCCGCAGTGGGACCACCCGCTCCCGATGCACCGCCGCCTGCGACGGCTCCGCCGGAATCAGCCGGAGGAGTGCCCGCGCCACCACCGCCACTGGGTGGGGCGGGAGGATTAGTGGGCTCAGGATCCGGGTCGACCGGTGGATTCTCTCCACCACTCAGGCCGACATCGATGAAGGAGAGGTTCTGCGCGCCGACGATTTCAGCGACGTTGCCGCCGCCTTCACCGCCACCGCCACCGCCACCGCCACCGTGACCGCCGCCGCCCATGCCGCCGCCGCCCATGCCGCCGCCGCCGTGACCGGCCATCGGAGCTGAGCGGATGGCGAGCTCATCGCCCGCTGTCTCTTCCACGGACTGGCGAATCTCCGCACTTGCCAGGGACGTCCCAGTTCCGGGGAAATCGCCAACCGGGCCATCCAAGCTGAACGTGATGCGGTAGTCACCATTGAACAGACCATCGGTCTGCCAGTTGAAGCCGAACACCACCTTGCCCGAGACGTTGATTTCGGCTCCATACGAACCAGGTCCGTCGCCCGTCTTCTCATGGACCGCTCCATTGAAGACGGGATCGGCAACACCAGGCCCGACCCAGCGACGCTGGGCAGCGTCCCACGTCGGATTGGCATCAGCATCAATGCGCTGGATCGTTAGCCGTGCACCAGCGGTGTACACCATCGCCTCGTCGCTTTCGTATTCGATCAACGACTTGGCACCGTTCTCCGGGGCTTCCGCGATATCTGGTTCCTCGGCCGCTGGTTCCTCGGCCGCTGGTTCCTCGGCCGCTGGTTCCTC
>CAYLOH010000030.1:12393-20034 GCA_964385255.1 uncultured Rubrivirga sp.
CCGCTGGTTCCTCGGTCGCCGGTTCCTCGGCCGCCGGTTCCTCCGACGCCGCCTCCATGGTCATCTCGCTACCACCTCCGGTGGCGATGCGGGCGCCCCACACTTCGTCGGTGCCCTTACCCGACACGTGGCACATCTCGTAGCCCGTCATCGTGCTTTCGCCAAGATCTGCGTATAGGGCTGTTTCAACCCGTACTTGCTGGCCGACCGACCAGTCCTTGACTTCGATGTTGTCGCCCCAGTCGAGGCTGCTCACGGAATTTCCCGTCATGAGCACGTTGTCCGCTTGCCAGGAATTCCCGAGATCCTTCTGAATGGCAGCTGATACAGATGTGTCCTCCGAGCACGGCTGCTCCGTGCCGGTGATCGAAGTCACGCCCATCGTTCCGGGTGGCGTCAGTTGATAGCCAGCCTCCGACCACAGCACCGGAAAGGCCAGGTTATTGCCTGCCGTTTCCTCCTCCGCCGCGGTCATAGTCGGCGCCATCACCAGTGAACCGGCGACGAGTCCAGCTGCAACGACTGCAGCTGTTCCCACTTTGGGTAATCGCGAGTGCATAGGTGGCACTCCCTTCCTCTCACGTGTGAAGAACGTCGAATCGGATTGATCCGACGGATTCATCGTTCGGTCGAGGCCCGATGTTTCGAGTCGTCAAAGGAGACTCCGTACAGGCAAGGACCGGTCAGCCACGTACGGTTGAGGCGTGTCGATCTTCCGCTCGCGTGCCTTCACCATCACGATCGTGGTGCTCCTGATACTCGGCCTGGCCGGAGCAGGAATCGCAGCCTTGATTCCTGGGAGAAGTGCGAGCCCTGCTGTGGATGCGGATGCCCTGTGGGCGGCACAGCCGGATGACGTGAAGGCGGAGGTCTGCACCGCGTTTCGGGCAAACCCCCAGGGCTACACCCTGCTCATGGAGCAGACGTGGCTACAAGACGGGACGCTCGACCAAGCCTCTTTCGATCGGTTGGTCGAAGTGATCTCGACCGACTGCCGAGTGAACTACTGAGATCGCCGTGCAGATCGAACTCATCGACTCGCCCTCGGATGAACGTCTCACCGGTTATCGAGACTTGACCGATGTTGCACTGCGGGCGAGGTTCGAACCCGAGAGCGGCGTCTACATAGCGGAGAGCGCATCGGTCATCGCACGGGCTCTGGCAGCTGGACACATGCCGGTCTCGGTCCTGATGGAGGACAAGTGGCTGGAGCGGATGACTCCGATTCTGACTCCGGTGACCGGGTTGCCCGTATACGTCGGAAGTAAGGAGATCCTCGAAGAGATCACCGGATTCCACGTGCATCGGGGAGCCTTGGCTTTGATGCGTCGCCCCGCTCTGCCGAGCCTCGCCGACGTGGTCGCAGGTGCGCGACGGATCATCGTGCTCGAGGACATCGTCGATCACACGAACGTCGGGGCGATCATTCGTTCGGCCGCCGGATTGGGGTTCGACGGCTTCCTCGTCTCGCCGCGCTGCGCCGATCCCCTGTATCGCCGGAGTGTGCGCGTTTCGATGGGAACAGTCTTCGATCTGCCGTGGACGCGCCTGTCGTCATGGCCGGGCGATCTGCAGATCCTCAGGGATGCCGGTTTCACCGTGGTCGCCATGACTCCTCGAGAGGATGCCATGGATCTCGATGCCTTCGAGCCGCCCGACAAAGTCGCCCTCATCCTGGGGACCGAGGGCGATGGCCTATCTACCCGCGCGATCGAGCAGGCTGACAGTGCAGTTCGTATCCCCATGCAACGAGGAGTCGACTCCCTCAACGTCGCCGCCGCCGCTGCGGTCGTCTGCTGGCATCTGCGCCCAAGTGGCGGCTAGCGTCCGATCGGAGGAGACTCACCGCCGTGGGAACGGTGGACACGGCTGCGCGAACCCGGATCGTCACCGCGCCCAATGCCACCATCGTCTTAAACATCGGACTCATCGCGGCTGGCGCCGCCGTCGTGGTGAGCCTCATCAGCCGCACCACCGCTGCGAGCACCACCATCGGTCCACTGCCGATCGCGATCGCTCTTCTTGCACTCGTGGTCGGCATTCCCCATGGCGCCGTGGACAACCTCACCCTCACACGCGCACTCGGTACTCGTGAGCGGGTTCTCGGGGCCCTCGCGTACCTCGCCATCGCCGCACTGGCGGCAGTGGCGATCATCGCCTGGCCAGGCATCGCCCTCATCGCGGTGCTTGCCATGACCGTGTGGCACTTCGGCACCGGGGACGTGGAGGCCACGCGCGAACTTCAGGACTTACCACCCATTCGTGGGTGGGTTCGCATTCCCTACGCGATCGCGCTGGGCAGCGCGCCGGTTCTCCTGCCACTTACCTCTCCCGCTGCGGTCGCAACGCTCACCGCCATCGAGCCCCGGCTCGCAACGATCATGAGCGATCAGGTGATCGTGGGTCTGCGGATCGTGGTGCTCACACTGATCGTCGTGTGTCTGCTCTGGCTCATCCAGCAAGGGGACATCCGTGGAGCGATCGAGCTGTTCGCGCTGACCGTGCTGGGGTACGTGGCATCCCCACTGATCGCCTTCGCCGTCTATTTCGGTTTCTGGCACGCGCTACGCCACACCGCACGCTTGGCACAGGTGAGCCAGGGCGCCATATCGATGCGTTCCCTGCTGCACGTGTCCCGCGGCGGGGTTCCTTCGGTGATCGGGTTCGTGGCCATCGTGTTGATTCTCGTCACGTTCTTCGATCCATCCGTAGCGATGGGGCCAGCTTTGTGGTTCGGTCTCGCCATCATCTGGGGTTTGACCGTTCCGCACATGATCCTGGTGGCTCGCTTCGATGCTCGAATGCGACGCGAGCGCGAGCTCACTGCCTGAGATCTACTCCTCCACGCGCTCCATGCGCTTGGGGAACAGTCGCCAAGCCAGGACGGCGCCGAGCAGGGTCACGAGTGCGCCGAAACCGAGCGCCCAGCCCATTCCGGAGACGAAGGCCTCCCCCACGATTTCCCTCGCTGGATCGGCAACGCTCACCGGGAGTTGATTGATCAAGACGGACGCGGCCGCTAGTGATTCGCGAGCGGCCTCCAGCGCCTCCTGCGGAACCGACGCCGCAGCGTCACCGGCGGCAGCGATAACGCCATCAATTCGTAGGCGATAGAAGTAGGCGAGGACTCCACCTAGAACCGCGACTCCGAAAGACCCGCCGAGTTCGGTGACAGCATCGTTCACGGCTGCACCCATCCCCGAGCGCTCTCGAGGCACGCGCGACAGGACTGCATTCGTCGCCTGCGGCAGCGTCAACCCCATGCCGATGCCCGTGACACCCAGGGCCGCGCCCACATACGGGTAACTCGTCATCGGTTGGACGAGGGACATCGCCACCATGCCCGCTGTGACCAAGAGAACACCCGTGACGACCGTGCGGCGAGCACCGAAGCGTTCGGCTAGGCGGGGGCTGACGAGCGAAGCGAGGAGCAGACCACCCGCACCGGGCAGCATGCCGATGCCCGACTGAAGCGGAGTGAGACCTTGCACGAGCTGCAGAAACTGCGGGAGGAAGAACAGTGCCCCCATCAGCGCGAAGTAGACCAAGCCAACGAGGACGACCGCCACGGTGAAGACTCGGTCGGCGAACAAAGTCATGGGGAGCAGTGGTCGAGGAGCGCGCCTTTCCCACCAGACGAATGTGACCAGCAAGAGAACCGCCGCTACGCCGGCAATCAGCGTGACCGTCGTGATCCCACCATCGGGAACCTCGACGATGAACGTGACGAGGGCGATCAGTCCGAGCGACACCAGCGCTGCTCCCCGCAAATCGAGCAACGGCTTGCTCTCGTCGAGGGACTCGGGGATGAAACGCAGCGCCAAGGCGAGAACGACCAAGACCAAGGGCGGATTGACGAGGAACACCGCATGCCAGGTGAAGTGCTCGAGTAACGCACCACCGGCAATCGGTCCGATCGCCACCCCCACGCCGGCAACGGCCGCCCAGATGCCGATCGCCTGCGCGCGTTCATTCGGGACGGTGAACGTCTGAACCAGGATCGACAGCGTGGACGGCATGATGAAGGCTCCGCCGATGCCCATGAGGGCGCGGCACGCGATGAGGGCATTCGCATCGGGTGCGGCACCTGCTGCAAGTGACCCACTGCCGAAGATCACCAAACCGATCAGCAGGATCTTCTTGCGTCCGAACCGATCCCCCAGACTTCCGGCAAAGAGCAGCGTGCCAGCGAAGAGCACCGAGTAGGCGTCGACGACCCACTGCAACTGAGCGGTCGACGCACCGAGTTCCTCCTGCAAACTCGGCAACGCGACATTCACGATGGTGTTGTCGAGGGAGATCAACGCAAGGGCGAAGGACAAGATGGCCAGGACGGACCATTTGCTCGCCTTCACCACGAATGAAGGTTAGTGTCAGCGCGCTTTCGGAACCTTGATGGTCGGAACGCTGGTGATCGTGATCCTCGTGGTGTCGGAAAGTCGGCCACGCTTGTCGTACTCCAGCAGCGTGGCCTGCAATCCGTTCGCGGCAATGCGGGCGACGGTGCGCGATGCTTCATCTTGCGTCGGAGCGGGATTCGCGGCGGCGATCTGAAGCGTGCCATTGTCGAGGATCTGGGTCCCGATCTCCGAGGCTTGGTCGTTCCAGGGCAACCATGGGTTGAAACCGACACCAGCGGCAACGCCCGTGATCGGATTGGGATTGCTACTGGTTCGAGTGACAGTCCAACGCTGCAGCGGTGGGTCCCGGAAATACTGCCGCTTGCCCGCGGTGATGATCTCCGAGATCTTCTTCATGCCCATATTGCGATTACCGCGACCTACAACCTGCGCGAAGTCATTACAGTCCGCGACCCCGGCAGCGTCGATCGAGCACGACGATCGAGTCTTCGGATTCCTACCGTTTCGGACGTACTTCATCGGCGCGGTGGCCGCCCACGATGCCCACGCGGCCGCGGCCCCTTGAGGATCGCCGGCGGCATTGGTGAGGGCGGCTGCGACCTCCTCCGGAACCGCCACCTCCTCAGCGCTCACCGGCGGTGCACTGACCAAGGACAGTGCTACAGCCATGGCAACGATGGATCCGATCCTGCCTCGCATGACATCGACGGTAACGCTGGCCGCGCATGGCTCGCAAATCCTCCGGGTCCCAGACGCGCCACCGTTCTGCCACTAGCGTCGACCTATGACCCTGTTCGGGAACATCGACGCTGGTGTCCTTCGGGCGCTCTTGCGTCAGCTCCCGTCGACGATTCGCGCCAAGCCTTGCGAACTCGGCGATGTCGAATGCCGCCGCCAGATGTCCGATTCGGTCAACGAGGATCTAGGACGGCGCTTCGGTAAAGCAAGTGACGTCACGATCAAGGACCACCGCATCAGCCGCCCGGACGGTTCTTCGCTACGGGTGCGCGTATATCGCAAGATCGGAAGCACCAGCCGGGGAGCACTTCTGTATATCCACGGCGGCGGGATGATCGTGAGTTCCATCGAGGATTACGACGAGCGCTGTATGCACTACAGCACGAACACAGGTTTGCCCGTCATCTCCGTCGACTACCCCCTGGCGCCCGAGGCTCCTTATCCAGCACAGATCGACGACGCCCTCCTTGCCTTGGCGTGGGTGCACGAGTCCGCCGAGATGGAGGGGTGGGACCCCACACGCATCGGTATCGGCGGTGACAGCGCCGGCGGTGGTCTCACCGCCGGAACGGTCCTCAAGAATCGCGACACCGCCACACTCCCGCTGGCCTGCCAGATGCTCGTCTACCCGATGCTCGACGATCGCAACGTCGTCCCCGACCGTCGCTTTCCCAAACAGTTCCAGTTATGGACCTATGTGGACAACGAGACGGGTTGGGACGCATACCTCTCCGGTCGCGTGGATCGCGCGGACGTCCCGATCTATGCCGCACCCGCACGCGCCACAGACCTCAGCGGTCTCCCGCCGACCTACATCGACACCGGGACGCTCGACATCTTCTACGACGAAGACCTCGCCTATGCCAAGAAGATGATCGCCGACGGCGTGAGCGTCGAGGGTCACATCTGGAATGGGGCTCCGCACGGTTTCGACTACATCGCCTACGACTCGTCGATAGCCAAGCGAGCATGGGAAGCCCGCTTCGCGTTCTTGGTCGAACATCTGTCGTGATTCACGAACAGCTCGAGCGTGGATCACTCACCCACGCGTGCGCGTTCGAGCGCGGACGTAATCGCTGATCACGTAGTCACCGAGCCGCTCGGTCGCCGGGGCGAACACCTTGCCTCCATTGCGGCGCGCCATCTCATCGAGGAATCTCGCCAACCGCGGCTCGTCCCCGAGCCGAAACCACGAGATCGAAACCCTGCGCTTGGTCATGGCGTCGACCTGGGCAACGGTCTGGGTGATGGTTTCCCGCGTGGGTGGCCAGTCGAACCACCAACCGCCGTCCGGGCTCAGGTGCGCGGTGGGCTCACCGTCGGTTACGACCATCACGATCCGCTGGGATCCGGGGTGCTTGTCCAAGAATCGCCCGGCGAGCATCAACGCATGCTGCAGGTTGGTGCCTTGGATCTGACTGGCTTCCAGGTCCGGGATGTCCATCGGGTCGATCACTCGGGCCATGTTCGCGAAGCCGATCACCTGCAGTGCGTCGAGCGGATAACTGGTGGCGGTGAGCGAGTGCAGAGCCAGCGCCATCGTCTTGGCCGCGCTCCAGGTGTCGTTCATGACCATGGAGAAGGACTGATCGACGAGCAACGCGACAGCCGCGCGCGTCACCGTCTCGGTTTCGGAGATCTCGAAGTCTTCGGCGTCCAGGTCCGGTCCCCCGCCCGTGGCGACCCGGCGCCGCGTGGCGTTCTGCACTGTGCGCACGACGTCGATGGATTCCTCGTCCCCGAAGCGCCATGCACGGTGCGTACCCGTGGGTTCCCCCGCGGCGCCCGTGCGATGCATGCCGTGATCACCGCGATCGTGCGCTTCGATCTGATCGAATACCTCGCGTAACGCGGAACGTCCGATGCGGCGGATCGCCTTCGGACTCAACCGAAGCGTGTCGCCATCACCGGTGAGGAACCCTTGCGTCTCCAGCTCGCGCTGCATCTGCTGCATCGCCTCGAGGTCGTCGCGTGCGCTGCGCCCCAAGGCTCGCTCGAGTGCTTCGGCATCGATCTGATTGAGGTCGGTCATCGCGTCGGCGTCGGACAACTGCGCGGCGAGGTCTTCCAGATCAGCCATCTCCGCCAAGGCGCGGGTGGCATCGGGCAACCCCAGCGAGGCATCCCCGGTGAGCCCGGGGCCACGGCTGCGCGAGAACTCCGGGCGCAGCGCCTGAAGGTTGTCCTGCAACCGTGCCATCTGCTCCTGCAGTCCCATGTCCGAGAGGGCTTGCTGCATCGCATCGGCGAGTTCGGCCCGCTGCTCGGGCGTCATCGACTCCAGCATCCGCTGCATCGCGGCGGATTGCCGGGCGAGTTCGTCGATGAACTCATCGAGTGTCTCGGGGGCATTCGGGAAGAAGTCCCGGTGTTTGTCCAGGAAGTTCTGGTAGTCCTCGTCGGTTGCTTCGCCGCGACGGTGCGCATCGAGCAGGTCGTTGAGGTCCTTCATCATCTCGGCCATCGCGGCTTGGGTGGCTGGATCGGACATGTCCGCGGCCGCTTGGCTGAGACCGGCGAACTGCTGGTCGATCACGTCGCG
>CAYLOH010000031.1:0-3193 GCA_964385255.1 uncultured Rubrivirga sp.
GTGGTCGAGTGGCTCGAGGCAGCCCAACCGGACGTCGTTGCACTGCAGGAACTCAAGTGCACCACCGAGGCCTTCCCGGAGATGCCGATCCAGACGCTCGGCTATGAAGTCGCGGCGCACGGCAACGGGCGCTGGAATGGTGTTGCGCTGCTCAGCCGCGTGGGAATGACCGACGTCGTCCTGGACCTCGTGGATCAACCGCCGTACGAGGACGTCGTGGAAACGCGGGCCATCGGCGCTACATGCGATGGCGTGCGGGTGTGGAGTCTGTACGTGCCGAACGGCCGCGAACCCGGGCACGACCACTACCACTACAAGCTGCAGTGGTTGTCGGCGCTGAAGGCAACCGCCGCTGCGGAGTTGGCCGCGAACCCGGACCTGCCGTACGCGCTCACCGGTGACTTCAACGTGGCTCCGCGTGATGAGGACGTGTGGGACATCTCGTTGTTCGCCGACTCCACGCACGTGACACCCGCCGAGCGTTCGGCATTGGCCGACGTGCAATCCATCGGCCTGACGGAGGTGATGCCCCGCGCACTCAAAGGCGAGCCCTACACCTTTTGGGACTACCGCAATGGCGCCTTCCACAAGGGGTGGGGCATGCGTATCGACCTGATCCTCGGCAACGCACTATTCATGGACGCCGTGACGGACGCCTACGTGGACCGCGAGGCTCGAAAGGGCAAGGGCGCCTCGGACCACGCGCCGGTAGTCGTCGATCTCGACATCTCCTGACACCCTTAGCCCGTGTCTCTCACCGTCCGCACCATCAGTGCGGAGCAGCACGCGAGCTGGTTGCGATCGCAACCCTCGGTGTCCTTTCTGCAGTTGCCGTCCTGGGCACAGGTGAAGATCGGATGGCGCGCAGAGTCCGTCGGTTGGTTCGAGGGTGATCGACACGTCGGTGCGGCGCTGATCCTGCACCGTCCCGTTCCGAAAGTGCGTCGTCGTTCGTTGGCGTACATCCCGGAGGGTCCGATCATCGATTGGACGTCGTCGTCACGTTCTGTCTCCGATTGGCTCGCACCGCTGCTCGAACACTGCAAGGCGGTGGGCGCTTTCCAGGTGAAGATGGGACCACCGATTGCATCCAGGCGTTGGGAAGCCGAGACGGTGAAGTCCGCGTTGGCCGACGCCGACGCAGGTGCCTGGAACTCACCCGGCTCGATAGGGCAAGTCACCGCGGACTGGCACTCGACAACGGCGAGCCAGGTCGTGGACGCCCTGCGAGCCGGAGGTTGGCAGCAAGAGGTCTCGTCCGGTGCCGGATTCGGCGACGTCCAACCGCGGTACGTGTACTGCATTCCTCTCGAAGATCGCTCACTCGACGATGTGTTCGCTGGCTTCAACCAACAATGGCGACGCAACGTCCGCAAAGCCGAGAAGTCCGGGGTGCGGGTGCGGCTCGGTTCGCGGGAGGATCTCGCGGCATTCCATCGGGTGTACGTCGAGACAGCCGAACGTGATCGCTTCACTCCACGTGGCCAGGTGTACTTCGAGCGGATGTGGGACGCGTTGAATTCCAACGGCGACGACTATCACGAGATGACGCTGCACCTGGCCGAATACGACGGACACCTCGCCGCTGCGACGATCCTGATCCGCGTCGGCGATCGTGCCTGGTACTCCTACGGCGCATCGACCACTGCCGACCGGGACGTGCGACCATCGAACGCGTTGCAGTGGCACATGATCACCCGCGCGCACGAAGCCGGCTGCCGGGTCTACGACCTGCGCGGCATCTCGGCCACCCTGGATCCGAAGAACCACCTGATCGGCCTGGTCCGCTTCAAAGTGGGGAGCGGTGGTTACGCGCAGGAGTACGTCGGCGAATGGGACTTCGCACTGCGACCTATGTGGGCGCGCGCATTCGCGGCCTACCAGAAACGCAACGGCTAGTACGGGACAATCACGGCGATGAGTTTCGTTTTGCGCGTGGACGGGCCGCGATGGCGGACCCACCAGGACGCGGTGGTCGATGCCGTCGCGCGCGCCTCCGGCAATGCCCCGGTTCCCGTCATCAAGGGCAACGGATACGGCTTCGGACCGGCGGTGCTGTCCGCTGAAGCTTCACGACTGAGGGCCGACACGGTGGCGGTCGGCACGGTCTTCGAGATCGCCAACGTTGCCGAGGGAACGAGCGGCGACATCATCGTGCTCGAGCCCTTTCAACCACTCGATCCCATAGCTGCCGATGCCTGGTGGCAACTCGGCGACAAACTGCACGCCGGGCGTGTGATCCGAACGGTGGCGTCGATCGACGCGCTGCGTTCACTGGCATCCGGGCCGGGTTCGGTTCGCGTCATCCTCGAAGCTCACACCTCGATGCACCGTTTCGGGTTCAGTGAATCGGATCTGCTCGAGGCCTTCGCCGACGACGAGATCCGCACGGCGATGGAGCGCGGTCGGGTCTTGGTCGAGGGTCTTGCGGTCCACATGCCGATTGCCCAGCCCGCCGACGACGTGGCGCCCCGCGGTATCCGCGAGGGCAACGCGAAGGTCCGCGAGGTGGTCCGGTGGGCCGGTCTGTGGCAGAACAGGACAGCGGTCTGGCCCGGCCACAACGCTCCGGCGAACACGGTGTGGGTCTCTCACCTCGACGACGCGGAGTTGTCCGTCGTCCGGTCGAGCGTGGACGAAACCATCCTGCGACTGCGCACCGGAACGCGGCTGTGGCTCGGCGATAGACCGGCGTTGGCCGCCACCGGCACGGTGCTCGCGGTGCATCCGCTGGTGTCGGGAACGCATGTCGGATATCGCCAGCGAAGTGGCCCTAAGCAAGGCACCTTGGTCGTCGTGTCCGGTGGTACCTCCCACGGAGTCGGGCTTGCCGGACCCTCTCCCGCCGCGACCGTGCGGCAGCGCGTCACGACTGCGGGCATCGGTGCACTCGACGCAGCCGGACGCGCCATGAGCCCGTTCACCTGGCAGGGCAAGCAACGCTGGTTCGCCGAGCCACCGCATCAGCACGTGTCCATGGTGTGGCTGCCGCACGAGTGCGTGCTCCCACAGGTCGGCGATGAGATGCGCGCCGATGTTCGCTTCACGACGTCGCGGTTCGACGCAGTGCTCGTCCACGAGTAGACCCTGGTCGGGGTGACGGGGCCCTCTGACAACACGACCTTGCTTGTGCGCAGGTTCAACCTTGATTGTGGGCAGGTTCGCCAGTCAATTTCTGGCAGTTCGCGTTGCT
>CAYLOH010000031.1:3293-14673 GCA_964385255.1 uncultured Rubrivirga sp.
TGGCAGTTCGCGGGGAGAGGGTGAAGGCGTCGGGGGCGTGGTCGAACGGGCCGCCGCCAGGATCGTCCGCGTCCGCCGCGACGCCGTCGGTGCGCACCGGATCGAGTTCCGGATCGACCATGTCGCGGATCACCATCGCCGCGAAGAACGCGGTTGCGGCTACGTGGATGAACGTCGCAAGTGCGTACAACTCCACCCCGAGTGCCTTCGCATCCTCGACGCCGTAGCCCGCCAGGTGCCACCAGATCGCTGCGAAGTACACGACTTCACCCGCCTGCCAGATCAGGAAGTCCCGCCACCGCGGCCTGGCCATGGCTGCCAGCGGAACCAGCCACAACACGTACTGCGGTGAGTAGACCTTTCCCGAGAGCACGAACGCCGCGATCACCAAGAAGGCGACTTGGGCAAGGCGAGGACGTCGCTTCGTCGTCAAGGAGAGCACTGCGATGAGCACGAACAGCAGCACGAACGAGCCGGTAGCGACGATGTTGAGCGCATGCGCCGGCACACCTGGCACACCTAGGACGCTCGCGGCGTACCAGATGGAGCCGAAGTCCACACCACGCTCGGAATTGAACGAGTAGAAGTACCACCAACCCTCGGTGTTGGCGATAGCGAAGGGGATATTCACCAACACCCACGTGGCGACGGTCGAACCCAGGAGCACCAACGACGGACGCCACTTCGCCGTGCGCAAAGCCAGGATCGCGAATGCCCCGAGCAGCAGGATCGGATAGAACTTCGCCGCGACCGCGAGACCGAGCGCCACTCCTGCCCAACCGGGCCTGTTGCGCGACCACGCCAGCATCGCGAGCGCGGTGAGCGCGATCGGGATGAGATCCCAGTTGATCGTGGCGCCCAGGATCATGGTCGGAGCGAGGGCGACCATCGCCGCGTCCCACGGTCGATGCCGGACGGTCAGTGCCGTCGCAATCACCGCGATGAGTAGGAACGCCAGCAGGCCGATCACGTTCACGTCGAAGAACGCGACCGTGGCATCGATGCCGAGGATTTCCGCGATCGGCGTCGCGAGTATCGACGCCACCCACATGAAGATCCCCGTCAACACCGGGTACTCCAAGGGTTGCCCACCGGGCGGCGTCTGGAGGTAGGGCAGGTAACCCTCGGCGAATCCACGGAAACCGAAGAGCGCCGGGATATCGGAATAGCACAGTTGTTCGTAGCGATCCGGCGAAGCCCAACCACCTGCTACGCACGAGTAATCCAGCAGATAGCCGACGAGATATCCCCCGGCGGCCAGCAGGATCAAGATCCGTAGGACGCTCCACGGTGGGGCGAAGCGATCGATGTGTCGTCCGAGAGGTCCACCGAGTGCATCGGTGCTCGCGCGGACGACCTCGTCCTCGATGCTCGGACGAACGCGGGGATCCGACGAAGGACGCGCCATGGGTCCCCCTCGTCGTCAGTCGGTCTTCTTCTTGTTCTTCTTCTGGCTCGCGGCTGTCGAGCGCGCATCATTCTGGCGCGTCGACGAGGCCGCGGCAGCGGTCACTGTCTGGTCAGTGCCCGACGGATCGGCGGACTCCTGCACGGGTGGGCCGAATTCGTTCGGATCCTCGGGGTTAGCTTCGCCCTCGGCGGGGTCGGGCCCGAATTCGGTTTGCACCTCAGGGGTGGGGCAGCCCAGCGGTACGTCCTTGGCGTTGGGTGGCAGCACGCTCGGGCAGTCGAGGTTGCGCAGGGCGTTCCTCGGTGGCTCCGGGAATCCCAAAACGTCCTGTCCCTTGAGCGCAGCCTTCATGAAGCCCGTCCAGATGGCTGCCGGGAAGCTGCCACCGGTCACCATGTCGCGACCGCCCGTTCCGTATAGCGAGACAGGGACTCCGTCCTTGTTCTCCTTGGTCATGAACACTGCGGTGGACAGTTGCGGTGTGAAGCCGACGTACCAGGCGCTCTTGTTCATGTCGGTGGTTCCGGTCTTGCCCGCCGAGGGGCGGCCCAGAGCGCGGGCGCTGGCACCGGTTCCGTTAGTGACGACGTCCTCGAGTGCATACGTGACGGCGTCGGCGACGTCGGGAGAGAACGCCTCGGTGGTGGAGGGTTCGAACTTGTAGAGCACGTCACCATCGGCGTCGACGACTTTGCGGATGAACGTTGTGCGGGCCCGTTCACCGCGCGCCGCGAACGTGGCATAGGCGTTGGCCATGTCCAATGCCGACGGTGATGCGGTGCCCAGGACGAACGTCAGATCGAGATTCTTGAGATTCATGCCGGGCGTCTTCTTGGGGATTCCCGCGCGCACGGCTGCGTCGGCTACCCGATCCACACCGACGGCATCTTCCATCGCGACGTAGGCAGTGTTGACAGACTCACGCGTCGCTTCCAACAGAGTGATCTCACCGTAGGACTTGTCGTTGTAGTTCTTCAGTTCGTAGCCGCGGATAGTGGCGGGTGAATCGCCGCTCCAGTAACTCTTCAGGGGGACGTCGCTCTCCAATGCGGCGGCGAGTGCGAACGGCTTGAACGTGGAACCTGCTTGCGCGAACTGCCGGGTCGCGTTGTTGATCTGATCGGAGATGAAGTCCTTGCCGCCGTACATGGCGACGACTTCTCCGGTCCCGGGCCGCACCGAGGCCAACCCGATGCGCACTCCCTTGGCCTTGGAGTCCGGACCGAAGCGCTCGACCGCACGCTCGGCGGCCCGCTGAGCCCGACGATTGAACGTCGAGACGACGGTGAGACCCCCACGCTGGATCTGCATCTCGTCGATACCGAGAGCTATGAGTTCCTGCTGCACCGCGTTCAGCAGGTGACCGTTCTGTCCACCCAGTCGGTTACCACCCTGCGGCGCGGCGATCTGTGGGAACACCGCCGCGTCGTACTCCTCGCGCGTTATCCAGCCTTCGCTGAGCATGCCATCCAGTACGTACTGCCAACGTCCCTTCAGGGTCGCCAGGTTGTCTTCAGGATTCAATCGACCCGGGTTGTTCATGATCGCCGCGAGCACCGCGCCTTCACTGAGTGTGATGCTCTGGATCGGCTTCTTGAAGTACGCCATTGCGGCGGCCTCGATGCCGTAGGAGTCGCGACCGAAGAAGGCGATGTTCAAGTAGTCCTCGAGAATCTGGTCCTTCGACACGAGGGTCTCGAGCTTGAAGGCGAGTAGCGCTTCCTTGGCCTTGCGCTTCCAGGTTCGATCCTGCGTCAGGTAGGCGTTCTTGGCGTACTGCTGCGTGATCGTGGAACCACCTTGGGTCCATGGCCCGGAGTCGAAGACGTTGTTGATGGCTGCGCGCGCGATGCTCCACGGTGCGATGCCACCGTGTTCGTAGAAGCCGCGATCCTCCGCCGCAAGCACCGCGTGTTGCACGTGCAGGGGGATCTGCTGCAGATCACTGGCCCGACGATTCGCGTCGCTGAGTCGGCCGATCTCGTATTGACCGCCCGCGTAGTAGACGACGGTCGCTTCGGTGGTCGCTAGTTCGTTCGGCGTGGGGATCTCGGTGCGCGCCAGCAAGATGCTGAATGCGATCGCCCCGGTGGTCGTGACGACGGCGGCCAACGCGGCGATCGACCACAAGAAGATCTTCAACGGCGATCGTGGTGGGCGCGGTGGACGAGCCTGCCCGCCGTTGCCGCGACGAGGCGGGCGACCACGGCCTCCGGCACCACCGGCCGACCGCGCTCCACCACCGCGTGTGCGTCCGGTACCCGACGGTCGACCGGCTTGTCTCGAGCCACCGCCACCCGCCGACGCCTGAGCGCGGAAGCGTCGACCGGGGGTACTGGGATTGCGTGGCGGGATGGCCCGCGGATCGGCTGGTCGGATGGGTGTGGTCTCAGCGACACGGGAGCCAGATCGACGCGCGGCAGCCGAGCGGGTGTTCCGCGTGGCTGCTCGGTAGCTGCTCATGTCCTCGCCAGGTCGGGGAAGGGAACCTGCTGTACGGGTGCCGTCTCCGTGGGGCCCACGATGCTTGTGTGACTCCTGGGATTCGACCTGCTAAGTCCATCAGACTTGCCCCTGGGAACGGTGATGGCACGCCGTCGCCCGAATGAGGTGATTTGCCCGATTTCCCGCGGTCTGGCCTCAGTCGAGGTCGCGCAGGTCCCGTGGTGTGGGGAGCGCGCGCCGGGGCACCCCGTCCCCCACGCGGTAGGTGCGCAGCAGGTAGTTCCAGTGGCAGGCCGGGCACACCTCGACCACATAGACGCCGACGTCCCCGAAGCGCACGGCCAGACTCGGCAAATCCTTGGTCTCGCGAATCCGCCCGGAGTAGGGGCCGAGTTCGTCGCCGTACACGTAGGTCAGGTGCACCAAGTCCGGCGAGTGGCAGGCCGGGCAATCGTCGTCGGTGTGTTCGCCGTGGAACTTCGCCGCCTTCAGCAGGTAGGGGTCCGCGTCACAGAAGTCGCTGGACAGGATGCCGCCTCGGTGGAAGCGGGCGATGTCCGCCCGGCGTTGCAGCG
Organism: uncultured Rubrivirga sp.; assembly: GCA_964385255.1. Classification (GTDB taxonomy): domain Bacteria; phylum Actinomycetota; class Actinomycetes; order S36-B12; family S36-B12; genus S36-B12. Next base: position 7,725 of record CAYLOH010000031.1, read on the forward strand.
CGTAGTCGATGACGCCACGCGGGGCGACCGGGTCCGCGACCGGTTCGGCCGGGGGCAGGGGTTCCCGCCTCGTCCTGCTCGACTTGCCCGCTTCACCGCGCACCAAAGAGCCGCGCACCGTGGTGGTGCGTCCGCTGGAGCCACGGCGAACTGCCACCACACGATGGTACGTGCGAGACACATGACCTGCACTCAGTGCGGGCGCGTACCCTCGCGCACATGACCGAGGGCCGCTCCTCACAGCGCGGCGCACTGCGATCGGTACTCGCCAGTCACGACTTCCGTCGCCTCTACAGCACCCGCCTCGCCGGCCAGTTCGGCGACGGACTGCTGCAATCGGCTTTGGCCACGTTCGTTCTGTTCTCTCCCGAACGTCAACCCGATGCCGTGCGCGTCGCGGCCGCGTTCGCGATCCTGCTGCTGCCCTACTCGGTCATCGGACCATTCGCCGGTGTGCTGCTGGATCGGTGGCGTCGACGAAACGTGCTCGTTCGCGCGAATCTGGTGAAGGCACTACTCACCATTCCCGTCATCGTGGTGGTCGGCGCCGGACAGGCGGACGTGGTCTTGGGGTTCTTCGTCCTACTCGTCTTGGGCGTCGGTCGATTCATCCTCGCCGGCCTTTCCGCGTCCTTACCCCACGTGGTCAGCGGTCGGGAACTGATTACCGGCAACGCACTCGCACCCACGTCGGGCACCATCGCGGTCGGTGTCGGCGCCATCGCGGGTGTCGGCATTCGTGCACTCGCCGGTGGCGGGGACGCCGGATCACAGGTGGTCCTCATCTGCGCACTGGTGTCCTACATCGTCGCGGGTGTGATCGCCGCGCGTATGGCGGTCAACGCACTCGGGCCCGACAAGAACGAACCGGTGGACACCTTCGCCAGTGTGGTTCGCGGCCTGATCCTGGGGGCACGAACACTGCGCGATCGACTGCCCGCGCGGGACATCATGGTCGCGATCATCGCCAACCGCTTCGTGTTCGGCATCCTCACAGCCGGCGCTTTGCTGCTGGTTCGGGGAAGCCTGAACACGACAGACCAGGCGGACGCCGCCTTGGGTGACTTCGCGCTCGCCACCGCGGGCGCTGCCTTGGGTGCATTCATCGGCGCAGTCATCACCCCGACCATGACCCGACGAATCGGGATCGGTCGATGGGTGGCCATCGTCATGGTTCAAGGGGGTGTGATCGGGTTCGGCCTACTCACGGTGACCGCTGTGCAGCCGAGTTTGGTGACACTCATCGCCGGCGCGACGTCCATCGGGCTGACGGGTCAATCGGTAAAGGTGTGCGCGGACACCGTGCTGCAACGAGAGATCCCCGACGACCGCCTCGGTCGAGTCTTCGCCTTGTTCGACATGCTGGTCAACGTCGCCTTGGTGGCAGGGATAACCCTGACTGCCTTCGCGGCCCCCATCACCGGACGGTTCACCTGGGGCTTCACTGTCTCGGGATTGATACTGATCGCGGTCGCCATCTGGTACGCCCGGACCACTGCCAAGCGCGCACGCACTTAACCCAAGGTGACGCGCCGTCGACGCCCGGCGCCCTATGCTCGCGACCATGACAACAGGGGCATCGGCCACGTACGCGCAAAGTCCGGTCACCCGGAAGCGCTGGCGTGGGCGTTCGGTCGTCTCCTTGATTTTGTTCCTGATCGCTGCACTGTTGACGCCCATCGCCGTCATCGGCCACTGGGGTCACCAAACCGTGGTGGACTCCCAGCAATTCATCAACACCGTGGGACCCCTGGCGGAGGACCCGGAGATCCAACAGGCGGTTTCGGACGTCGTCAGCAGCGCGATCATCGAGCAAGTCGATACCGCCGAGCTCGCCGGCGGACTTCTCGGTGCGTTGATTCCCAACGATCAACTGACCGATCTTCTCTCCGGCCCGATCAAGGCCGGCATCGACAGCTTGATCCGCGGTGGCGTCGAGCGCTTCGTGCAATCGGACGCCTTCCAATCGGCGTGGGTGCGCATTAACGAAGCCGCACAACAGGGATTCATGGCGGCGTTGACGGGTGATCCCACCGGACCGGTGCAGTTCGAAGGCGACCTGCTCGTCCTGGACATCTCCACCTTGCTGCAGGACGTGCAGCAATCCCTCGTCGACGAAGGGATCGCGGTCGCCGGAGTCGTCACCATCCCCGAGAGCGACGCCCAGATCGTGCTGATGGACTCACCGGGTTTGTCTCAGGTGCGCACCATCTACGCCTTCGCGAGTCCCATCCTGGGTTTCATACTGCTCATCACCGCGGCTTTGTTCACCGTGTCGGTTCTACTCGCGAGCCGTCGTGCCCGCACCACCGTCGCCGTCGGCATCGTCGTTCTGGCGTGGGCCGTCGCACTCAACTACGGGATCCGCTTCGCCGAGGCTTCATTCGTGAACGCTTTCCAAGACACGCTCTTCGAAGCCGCCGCCACCGCCTTCTACAACCAGCTGCTCATCTACCTGTTGCTGGCGGTGCAAGGCCTGGTACTTCTCGGCATCGTGGTGATCGCGCTGGGGTGGTTCAGTGGCACCACACGCTCGGCCACCCTCACACGCGTATCCATCGAATCCGGGCTGGCGGAAATAGGTCAACGCCTGCCCACCGGTTTTTCCGTCATCGGCCGTCCGATGCGCGAGTACGCACCGTTCGTTCGATGGGGACTACTGGGTGCATGGTTGATCGCGGTGTTCGCGTTCGGCGCGGTCACGCTGGAACGCACACTGGGGTGGACGGCCTTACTGCTCGGATTGATTACGGTCGCGCAGATCCTGATGTACGCCCCGCACGATGGCGCACCCGAGCATCGGCCCTCCGACATCCCCGCGCTGCGCGGTTAGTCACGTCCTCCCGCAGCGCTACCGCGGGTCAATCGCTCGCCCGAGCCGCCCACCACGCCTGCAGGGCTTCGGTGGCACTCGCCTGATCCATCGGCCCGCGATCCAAACGCAACCCCAACAAGAAGTCATAGGCCTGACCGACCACGGGCCCAGCGGGAATGCCCAGGATCTCCATGATCTGTTTGCCGTCGAGGTCGGGACGGATCGCGGCCAACTCCTCTTCCTCGGAGAGCTTGTCGATTCGCTTCTCCAGATCGTCGTACGCACGCTGCAACGCCAATGCCCGCTTGCGGTTGCGGGTGGTGCTGTCTGCGCGCGTGAGTTTGTGCAAGCGAACGAGTTGGTCGCCCGCGTCGCGGACGTACCGACGAACAGCGGAGTCGGTCCACTCACCGGTTCCGTACCCGTGGAATCTCAGATGCAACTCGACGAGCTTGGACACATCGTCGGTGACGTCGTTGGGGTAGCGAAGTGCTTGCATGCGTTTCTTGGTCATGCGTGCACCCACCACTTCGTGGTGATGGAAACTGACCTTGCCACCTGCTTCGAAGCGACGGGTTTTCGGTTTGCCGATGTCGTGCAACAACGCGGCTAGCCGCAGCGTCAGGTCGGGTTCGCACGTGGGCTCGTGCACCTTCTCGAGCACCATGGCTTGTTCCAAGACGGTCAGCGTGTGCTCGTACACGTCCTTGTGATGATGATGCTCGTCCTCTTCCAGACGCAAGAGAGGCAGCTCCGGCAGTACGTAGTCCGCGAGACCGGTGTCCACGAGCAGCGTCAATCCGATGCGCGGGTGATCACTCATCACGATCTTGGTGAGCTCTTCTCGCACGCGCTCGGCTGAGACGATCTGGATGCGATCCGCCTGTCGCTGCATGGCCTCGATGACGTCGTTATCGACCGTGAAGTCCAACTGCGCAGCGAAGCGCGCTGCGCGCATCATCCGCAACGGGTCGTCGTCGAAGGACTGCTGCGCGGTACCGGGGGTGCGGATGCGTGCGGCGGCTAGATCCCCGATGCCGTCGAAGAGATCCACGAATTCCAAGGACGGCAAAGTCAACGCCATCGCGTTGATGGTGAAGTCCCGACGGATCAGGTCCTCGGACAACTGGGAACCGAACTGCACCTCGGGCTTGCGCGACTCGGGGGCGTAGGCCTCGGAGCGGTAGGTGGTGATCTCCACCTCACGGCCGTCGATGCGAGCGCCCACGGTCCCGAAGCGGATACCGACGTCCCACGTGGTCTCCGCCAGGTCGGCGAGCAAGTCCAGGATCTGGTCCGGGTGCGCGTCGGTGGTGAAGTCCAGATCGGTTCCGGCGTGCATGCGCCCGAGCAGGGCGTCGCGAACAGGCCCTCCGACGAGTGCGATCTGATGGCCGGCGGTCTCGAAATGCTCACCGACTCGCTGCAGCAGTCCGGAAACCGGAGCAAGGGATGCGATGGCCTGCTGACGCAGGGCCTGCACATTGCCGGACACGACGCACAAGGCTAGTCCGCGCGTCGGTTTATCCTCGCTCCATGGCCCGGCGCACCGTAGAGGAGACATCCGCCGGTGGCCTGGTGGTCGACTCCCAGCGTCGAGCGGCCGTGATCGGGCGGATGAACAGCCAGGGCACCTTGATGTGGTCGCTGCCCAAAGGTCACCTCGAGCAGGGTGAATCCCTCGAGGCCGCCGCAGTGCGGGAGGTCACCGAGGAGACCGGGATCACCGGTCGTGTCCTGGCCCCGCTGGGTGTCATCGACTTCTACTTCACCGCCGAAGGTCGGCGAGTGCACAAGACGGTCCACCACTACCTCCTCATCGCCGAGGGTGGGGAGTTGAACAACGACGACGCCGAAGTCGAGGAGGTGGCCTGGGTCCCACTCGACGAACTGCCGCAGCGGCTCGCCTACGCCGACGAACGGCGGCTTCTTGCGCGTGTGCCCGAACTCTTGGCCGATGCCAGCTAGCCGCGGGCTGATTCTCGGTTTCTTCGACGTGTCGTCGCTGACCAAGCGGGGCGCGCACATGTTCGTTTCCCTGGTCGTCGGTCTCGTCATGGCCGTCGCATGGCTGATCGCTGCGCCCTCGACGCCAGCGCGGGCCGTGGTGGATGCCCCGATCGGTGTCGTGATCGATCGCTTGACTCCCGTGGTTCCGTCACCGGGCGACGACCTTCGCATCGAGGGGAGAGTCGTCAACAACACCGGCGACGTTATGTCGAATGTCTCGGTGCGACTTCGCCTCTCGACCGCACCTCTCACGGCTCGATCGCAAATCACCCAGGTGAGTGCGGCCCCGTTGCAGGCCGAGGGAACCGAACCCACGAATGCGGTCATCGATCAATCACGCACCACGATCGCCGAGGCCGTCCCTCCGCGCGGTCAGGTCTCATTCGCGCTGCGTATTCCCTTGGCGGAACTGCCGCTCGCCGGAAACGGTGCATACGTGCTCGGTGTCGAGGCGCTCGGCGCGCGACAAGATGGGCTGGCCGAGGCGCCTGAACAGCGTCAGGGAATCGTGCGCACGTTCCTTCCGTGGTTTCCCGATCCCGTCGAACCGGTGCAGATCGCATGGCTGTGGCCATTGGCGGATTGGCCTGCGCGTGAAGCCAACGGTGTCTTCTTGGACGATCAGACTCCGCGAGCCGTCTCGGCGCAGGGACGCTTGACGACATTGGTCGAGGCAGGATCCCTGCAGCCTCGGTCGGTCAGCTGGATCGCCGACCCTGCGCTCCTGCAATCCGTCGCGGACATGGCGGACGGCTATCAGGTGCAACGCGGGGGCCAGGTGGTGGTCGGTGATCGCAGTGACCAAGCGCGAGCGTGGCTGGCAGCCTTGCTTTCTGCTCTCGACGCTGCCCAGGCACCCGCCACCACGAGTCCGACATTGCGCGTCCTGCCCTACGCCGACGTCGATGCCGTCGCACTGACCCGTGCCGGGATGTCGACCGATGTCGTACGCGCGATTACCCAGGCCTCCCCCACCGCGTCCGCGGTTCTCGGCCAACCGGTGACCGGGGGGCTCTACTGGGCGCCCTTCGGACGGTTGGACAAACCGACTGCGGACCTGCTCGCGTCGGCGGGGGTTCGCACCGTCATCGTGTCCGGTCGTGCCCTGCCCGCGCCCGATGCCTATGCGGGCGCCAACACCGGTCGTGCCGTGATCAATACGTCTTCCGGTGCGATCCAGGCTGTGTTGCGCGAACCTCGGATGTCGGCACTGCTCACCGCACCGCAGAGCACGCGCGCCGAGGCGATCGGGGTGCGTCAAGAGTTCCTCGCCGAATCCGCGGTTCTCGCCGGGACGATTCCATCGGATGCGCCCTCGCGAGCGATCGTGGTCGGCCCCAACGACATCCGATGGAACCCGGCCGCTGCGGTGGTCAACTCGCTCCTGCGCGCCACGATCAACGCACCGTGGCTCGAACCGATCACCTTGACCGCACTCCTAGATGGGCCGGTGAATCCGGTGCGCCGCGATCGGGGCACCTACGGAAGCAAGGCGATCGCTGCCGAACTACCTGGCGATTACCTGGCCGAGGTGAAACTTGCGAGTGATGAGTTGGCGACCTTCACCAGCGTTCTCGACAACCCCCTCGGCATCTCCGACGCTTTCGCCTCCGCTCTGTTACGCACCGAGTCGAGCGCGTGGCGAAGCGAGCCGCAGACCGGACGGCGATTGTTGTCGACGGTTCGGACGCAGCTCGATGAGCAGGTCGGGCGAGTTCGTGTTCTCTCCGAAGGCACCGTCACCTTCTCGGGGGAGACGGGTCGGGTGCCGGTGACCATCGAGAACCAACTCGACCGCACCGTCACGGTAGGGGTGACGCTGCGTGCCTTCCCATCGATCCGCTTGGAGTCCGATCCGCTGACCGACATCACCATCGAGCCCGGGCGCAAGGTGAGCGTCGACGTCGAGGCCCGGGTGGTCGGGGTCAACGCGCTGCCCGTGCAGGTCCAACTCCTGACCCCGGACGGGTCCGCCTTCGGTTCCCCTGCTCGCATCGAGGTGGCGAGCACCGCATACGCGCGGGCGGCCGCTTGGGTGGTGGCGATCGCGTTCGTCGCCATAGTTGTCTTCGTGGTGGTGGGTATCTCGCGGCGGATACGGAACGCGAGCGGTGCGAGCCGGAA
>CAYLOH010000031.1:14773-16509 GCA_964385255.1 uncultured Rubrivirga sp.
GAGCGGTGAGTAGGAACCGGGCGCTGATCGGCGCCAGTTCGGTGATGGCCACCGGCACCGTCGCCTCGCGCGTCACCGGGATCGCACGTGACATCGCCTTGGCCGCGGCCTTGGGCTTCTACCTGGTGTCCGACGCCTACTCGCTGGGTAACTCGCTGCCCACGATCGTCTACATCCTGGTGGTCGGTGGAGCGCTCAATGCAGTGTTCATTCCCCAACTGGTTCGCCGCATGGAGGCCGACGCCGACGACGGCAAGGCGTACGCCGACCGCTTGATCACCGCGGCCGCGACGATCCTGCTGGTACTGGCGATCGTTTCGGTCGTCGCCGCACCGTGGATCGTGGATCTGTACACGCCAGCGGATTACCCGCAGGCTCAATACGACCTCGCCGTCGCGTTCGCACGATTGTGTCTGCCGCAGATCTTCTTCTACGGGCTCTACACGATGCTGTCCCAGGTCTTGAACTCACGCGGGAAATTCGGGGCACCGATGTTCGCCCCGATTGCGAACAACGTGGTGGCCATCGCGACCTTCCTTCTGTTCATCCAAGTAGCGGGGACGTCGGCAGCGGCCGATGGCGCCTTGACGACCAATCAGGTGTTGTTGCTCGGCATCGGGACCACGCTCGGAGTGGTGGTGCAGGCCGTCATCTTGATTCCGGTCCTCTCGTCTGCGGGTTACCGCTGGCGGCCGCGATTCGACTGGAAGGACCAAGGGCTCGGGAGGGCCGGCAAACTCGCGGGTTGGACCATCGGCTTGGTCCTGGTGAACCAACTCACGTACCTGGTCATCACCCGCTTGGCGGCCCAGGCGAACGTCGACGCGGCGGCAACGGGTGCTACGGCGGCGGGAATCACCACGTACCAGAAGGCCCACCTGGTGTTCATGCTCCCGCACAGTGTCATCACCATCTCGATAGTGACCGCCTTGCTGCCGGCGATCAGTCGACTCGCGCACGAGGGCAAATTGAAGGAAGTGGGCCAGGACGTCGCGGGGGCGATGCGCTTCGTCGCCGCCTTGATCGTGCCCGTGGCGGCCGTGCTGTTCGTGGTGGGTTCGGATGTTGCGGTGCTGTTGTTCGGTTACGGAGCGGCGACCGTCGAGCAGGCCGAAGTCATGGGCTCGATCGTTTCGGTGTTCATGTTGGGCCTGCTGCCCTTCACGCTCTTCTACGTGGTGCTTCGTGGCTTCTATTCCCTCGAGGACACCCGGACACCGTTCTTCGTCACCGTTGCCTTCTCAGCCGTGATGCTCGCCTTGGTCCTGTGGTTCTTCACCTTGTTGACGTCGATCGATGTCGAGGCCGCCGGCGGACCTCAGATCGCGTCGCTGGCCTTCGGTTACGTACTGGCGTACTGGTTCGGCTTCGTGCTCTTGTGGTTCCTCCTCGCCCGACGCCTCGGATCGTTGGAGAGTGGGCGTACCGCGTGGGTGGTCGTGCGGCTGGTGCTCGCGGGTGTGATCGCCGCGATCGCCATGACCATCGCGCGTCGATTCGCCTACGCATCACTTCCGCTGGCCGATCAGTCCGCGCAAGTGCAGGCGTTCGTCGTGATCGTCGTGTCGGCGCTGATAGGCCTGCTCGCATTCGCCGTCGTCGCCTGGCTCGTGCGAGTCCGTGAAGTCTCCAGCGCCGTTGCCATGGTGCGTTCGAAGCTGGTGGGTTCGAAACTGATGGGCTCGACGTTGGTGCGGCGATGAGTGACGAGCTACCGGAATCCGGGCAGTCGGGCG
>CAYLOH010000031.1:16609-19987 GCA_964385255.1 uncultured Rubrivirga sp.
CGGGCGGTCTGGCGTCGAACAATCCGAAGGCGCTGACTCCCAGCGCAGCATCGACCGATACACGCTGCTCGAACTCATCAGCGTGCACTCACCCGGTGAGCAGTTCGACGGCTACCGCCAATTTCCCACCGAGTTGTGGCGAGGCCACGACGAGATCCTCGATCGTCCGGTGTCCATTCGATTGATCCGCAAGGACGATGCACGCTTGAACCGCGTGCTCGGCGCTGCCCGAGCAGCCGCACTCGTCGACGATCGGCGGTTACTTCGCATACTCGACGTCCTCGATGTTCCAGCAACCGACGGTGCGCAGGCGCGAACAGCCGTCGTGAGCGAGTGGGCGTCCGGACAACACCTAGCCGATCGTCTCGGCGGCGGAGGCTTGTTCGATCCCACCGTCGCCGTCGAGATCATCGGCGAGATCGCCCGAACCTTGGCTACCTGCGCCCAGCACGACGTGGGTCACGGCCGCCTTCGTCCCACTGCTGTGTTGTGGACCGAGGCGGGCGAGGTGCGGATTCGGGGGCTCGCGATCGATGCCGCGCTCTTCGGTCCGATCGACCCCGCCGCCCCCGATGCGGATGTCGACGGACTCGGAGGACTGCTCTACGCGATGGTGACCGGACGTTGGCCGGCGTTGTCGATCGACCCGCAGACCGTGCACATACCGCTCGCACCAGCTGCCGGGCGCACGGTGCCCATGCCCTCGCGGGTGCGCGCGGGTGTTCCGGCGGAGATCGACGATCTCGTCACCCGATCGGTGCGCCAGGTCGCGCGCCCGCGCGGAGCCATGCCCATCACGTCCGTGGAGGGTTTCGCGACGGTGGCCGGATCGGCGATCGACTACCTCGCACCGGTCAGCACCTCGACACCGGTGACCGTGGGTACCCGATTGCGCGCGGCGGCCGGCGGCATCGGTAAGCCGGTGAGCGCCGCTGGCGCAAGCTTGGCGTCCGAGAACGACGACGTTGTCACCTCGACGACGGGAGGTGGCGGTTACGCGCGTCGTATCGCCGCGGTGCTCGTCGCACTCACGGCGACGTTGGTGGTCGGGTGGCTCGGATGGCAGCAACTCACGTCCGACCCCCCGGTGCAGGAACAACAAGCGGCCCAAACGGAGGAATTCCGAGCCGTTCTGGAATCGGAGGCGGTTCCGTACGAAGAGAACTTCGATTCCGGCCTCACTGCTGTCCTGCCCATCGTGGGTGCGCAGTCCTATGACCCGTTGAGTGACGATGACGGTGACGGACGCCCCGACGGATTACAAGGTCAAGAGCGCAACGAGAGTGCATCACGTGCGGTGGACGCAGACGCCACGACGGCGTGGCTCACGCGGAAGTACCGAACACCGACCGTGGGCGACAAGGGTGGCGTTGGTCTGATCGTGGATCTGGGAAGTCCGAAGGAGATAGCGACGGTCGAGGTAGGTCTCGTCGGTTTCGGAACCGATCTCGATGTTCGAGTCGCCGATCGCGTTCTCGACGATCCGGATCTGTGGACCGAGTTCGCATCCGTGAAGGATGCCGGCCCAGAGATCGCCATGCGTTCACCGCGCACGGTGATCGGCCGGTACGTTCTGATCTGGCTGACCGGGCTGCCCGCGATTCCCGAGACGGTCGGCAGTGAGGATCCGCGTTTTCAAGGCGGCATTCGCCAAGTGACGATCACCGGGTTGGACCCGCAGGAGACGTTCGCGGGCGAATAGCGCTGACGCTGCGATCAGTAGGCTCGCAAGCGTGTCGGATGGGCCTGCTGTCGCCGGTGACCCCGGGGATGCCACGTCGGAACAGCCGCTGACCGACCGTGTTCTGCTCGACGCACACATCGCGGGGGATACGCAGGCATTCGGTGCGTTGATCGCTCGCCACAAGGACCGTCTATGGGCGGTTGCCCTGCGCACCACGGGTGATCCGGAGGAGGCAGCCGACGCACTCCAGGACGCGCTGATCTCCGCCTTTCGCCGCGCCGACCAGTTCCGAGGCGACTCGGCTGTGACGACGTGGCTGCACCGGATCGTCGTGAACGCCAGTTTGGATCGGCTGCGTCGCCGCTCGGTTCGCAGCAGCGTTCCCCTCCCCGAGGACGACACGATCGGGGGCGCGGCGGCGAACGCGACTCCGGTCGGCCGGGGCGGGATCCCGGCCGACCCGATCGAGGCTCGGGAAACCCAACTGGTCATCGCCCGGGCATTGGCCGACCTGCCCGAGAACCAGCGGGAGGCCATCGTCTTGGTCGACGTCGAGGGTTACTCGGTGGAAGAAGCTGCAGCGATCCTGGGCTGCCCAGCCGGAACCGTGAAGAGTCGATGCTCGCGCGGACGGGCCAAGTTGGCGGAGGCGCTGGGCTTCCTTCGCGAGAATCCCCCCGGGAACCACTCCCCTCCCCCGTCCGTCGGAGCAGAAGGGGACGGCAGCGACGGTTCGGCGAAGGAGGTGACGGACAGGTGAGTGACGAGCACGACCAGGACGCAGTGCGTGCCGCCGCCGACGACGCCGGCTCCGACGCCGGCTTCGACCCGAGGATCCAGCAGGCCGTCTCCGGAATGCTGCGTGAGTGGTCGGCCTCGCTGCAGACCCCGCCGTTGGAATCTCCTCCCGCCGCAGTCTGGGCGCGCATCGAATCGGCCGTGTCGCACACCGGGCTTTCCGCATCGGCGAGCTCCGGTGAGGGAGTCTCCGCATCGCGTTCCTCGCACTCTTCTCCCTCTCACCACTCGACTCGGCGCCTGCGCACGCTGCCCGGTGGCAGGTGGACGACACCGTTGGTGGCCGCGAGCGTGGTCGGCCTCGCCTTGGTCGTCGGAGCGAACGTGCTCGGTGGTGGGTCCGATCCGGCGGAGGAGCCGGCGCTGGTCGCCGCCGATGCCACCGCGGAGAGGTCGCTCGCCGGTGACGCGGTGGAGGCGTCCATCGCCGAGGGGCCCCAGGTCCTGCAGGCGGGATTCATTCCACCGGCGCGCAAGGTCATGGAGCTGTCCGACAGGTTGACCTCGGCCACCGTGGCCCAAGCCGTCGACAAGGTCCTCGGCTCGGTGGGCGTCGAGGAACCCGTGGACGTGCTGGACATGCCGACGGAGGACTGGCAGCCGGGCGCCGCCGGGATGACATCGAACCCCCAGGTGCTGCGCAACTGCGTCACGAAGGTGACCAAGGTTCCGACCTCGCAGGCACTGCTGGTGCTTCGGGCGAACGTCAACGGCGTGGACGCCGGGCTGATCGTGGTGCCGGAATTCATGGTGGACATGACCGAGATGGACGGCATGGACAAGGAGTCGATGCGCGAGATGGGCCGCCAGATGGGACTCACGACGATCTACGTGGTGGAGCCGACCTGCGGCATGGAGCCCCCGGATCAGGATCCGACGCTGCTGCGCTTCTCGTT
>CAYLOH010000032.1:0-2776 GCA_964385255.1 uncultured Rubrivirga sp.
ATGAAGCGAAGTTCGGTTCGATGCAGCAGGCCGTCGCGTTCGATGAAGATCAGATCGTGGCGATTCACCATGATCTCGGTGATCTCCGGATCGCGCAGTAGCGGCTCGAGGGGACCGTGACCGAGGATGTCGTCGGTCACCTCCTGTGCGATTCGCGCCCGATCGGCTGCCGTGACGGGTTCGTCGCGCGTTTCCAAGACCGTTGAAATGGCGTCGAAGACTGCCCCTTCCAGCATTCGGGAATCCAGGACGTCCCCGTACAACTGCTCGCCCAAGGTGGCGAGCAGTTGCTGGTGTACGGCGGTGGTGAGAGAAGACTCGGCCAATGCCGCCGGTCGCGGCAACCGATCGGGGGCGGCTGTTCCCAGGCGATGCGCCAGACTCATCCGACACCAACCGATTCGCGAACACTTTCACCTTGTGATGAAGGCGTGCTCATGGGTGTCTTCGTCATCGGCGTTGCCGATGCCAGCTGATCGGCGAACTTGCCGATCGCGCGACTCGCGGGACTGCGTGGACTGTCCTCGAGCACCGTTGCGCCGTGGTTCAAGGCGATGACCACACCGCGATCGGCCGGAATTCGCGCGGCGATCGGCATCTGCAGGATCTGCCGGATATCGCTGTGGGTGAGACCGATGTTTGCCTCATCACGGTTGATGATGATCTGCCGCTTGCTGGAGGGATAGCCGAGCGCATTGAGGGTGTCGAGCGCGACCCTCATACTTTTCAAGGAGGCAAGATCCGGTGTGGTCACCAGCAAGTGAATATCGGCGATGTCCAATGAACGCAAGACCACATCGTTGAACGCGGGAGGTGTGTCGACGATGACGACGTCGTGCATCGACTGAAGACCCTCCAGCAGCGTGGACGCCAATTCCGGGGAAATGAATTCGGCATCGGCAGGCCGGGTGGGCCCGGGCAGAACGCTCAGATTCGGTCGGTAGGGAAGCAGCAGCGATGAGAGTGCGTGTTCGTCGATGGCATCACGCAAACCGAGGGCGTCGGATGTGGTTCGAGTAGGTTCGAGCCGAAGAGCGATGGCCACATCGCCGAATTGCAGATCCAGGTCGACCAGACAGGTGCGCATGTTCTGGCGCGCGAACGCCACGGCCAGGTTCGTCGCCACCATCGTCTTGCCAGTTCCTCCCTTGGGTGAGAAGACGGTGATCACCACACCGCCGGATGACGGGTGCTTGAACTGTTCGGAGGCGGATGCCAATCGATCGGAAATCTGACGCGAGCGCGCGCACGCATCCACCAAGGCGGCTGCATCGTCGGCGTCGACCACCTCGCGGATCCCAGCGCGCAGGGCCTGGGACAGTGCAGCGACGTCCATCCGCCGACGGACCACCACGAAACCGAGCGTCGGCCGACTCGCCCTATATCGCTCGACCACCTCCACGATGGACTTCCAGTCGATGTCCGGATGGACGATCACCAAATCCTCATCGGGGTGCCGTGCGAGGGCGTCCTCTAACTCCATGACCGACGCCACGGGTGTGATGTCCGAGGCGATGGTGAAGCCGAAGCGCTCGGCGTCCCTGGCTGTCGGTGCCACGACGGTGGTCATGGTGTCTCCTGTTCGTAGAGGGTCGAATTGCTGACGCCGGTCGTCGTCAGGGAGGTCGTCTCGGCGCCGAGCAGTGCCAGATAGAGGGAGCCGGTCTGTGCGCCGTGGATGATGAGTTCGGCTTGCTGGGGGCTCGCCGCGAGGGTCACGAGGGCGGTTTGCGCGCCCTGCATTTGCGCGTCCTCGGACTGGTCGACGGTGGCATCGCCGACCGCCAGCACCGTCACACCAGACAACAGCAGCCGAGTGCGCTGCTCACCCTCCATGGTTTCGCTGGTGTTGAAGATCGCTATCGACGAACCGGGTCGTAAGAATGTTCCCACCCTTTGCGGGTCGCCCAGTTCGACGGTTACCGCCACCTCCTCCTCGGCCAGACTGATCGTCTCCGCCACCGGCAATTCGCTGCCGAATGCGGACCCCAGCACTATCTGACCGGCCGGAATACCGGATTGCGCAACGAAGTCGGGGTCTGCGTTTGCCGGTAGATACCCGACAGGAGCGTTGGAGCTCGGAACCCGACTGCGCTCGAACGATCCGTCCTCCCAGGCCTGGGCCACCGTGGTTCCGGGCAGGATCTGTTGCGTGCTGACCAGGACTTCGACCGCCTCCTGGTCGGCCAATGCTCGATCGTTGGCCCCCGATGTGTACGTGAACACACCCAGGGCGACCACGAGCCCCAGCGCGATGGCGGCGACGAAGGTGACGATGGTTGTGCGCATATGACTCCTAAGGGATGAGTTGCACCGACTTCACACCGAGGTTGGGGGCGTTCGGATTTACGCCGGTGTCGCCAGTCACTGCGCTACCGAAGTCGCCGTAGAAGCAGCGATTGTTCGCGCGGCACTCCCGTGGCCAGCCGCCGGGAGGTTGCCCGAAAGTCCGTCCGCCACCGAGTCGATAGGCGCGCAAGGTGAAGGCGACGAAACTCGCCACCCGCATCGTCGTGGTTCCGATTCCGCCCCCGCTGGGAAGTTGGTCGAACACCGGTAGCGGCGTCTGGACTCCGATGAAGGACTGGAACGCGTCTTCGTACCGAGGTCCGCACAGTTGAACGATGTTGTCGGCGCGAGGCAGGATGTCCCCGACGTACACCTGCACCGGAGTGAGGCAGTCGCGCCGTTGATCGTCGAGTTGGACGTAGAAGAAGCCGTCGATCATGTCCGACAGCACGATCCTGTTGCCGTCGTCATCGACGATGGTGCAGGT
>CAYLOH010000032.1:2876-19806 GCA_964385255.1 uncultured Rubrivirga sp.
GCACTGACCTGATCGGGGCCAGCGTTGGCGCTCGCTAGGTCACCGGCGATCGCAGACGCGGAGTCGTCGCACCGAGCTTCGTCGAGGGCGCATTCACGTGCCACGGCGAGCGCGGCCGCGTCGGATCCGTTCACCAGCACTCGACGTTCGTTGAACAGGCGACCGACGTCGACGACCATCGCGAGTAGTCCGACCACCACTCCACCGGTGATAAGAAGCGTCACCAGGATGGAGATCGCTCCGCGATCGTCTCGCCATCGCCTCATCCGAAGCACACCACGCGCGACGAAGCTGTCACTGTGCGATCCCCTGCTCCGGGGAAGAAGGCGAGGGGCGTGA
Source organism: uncultured Rubrivirga sp. (assembly GCA_964385255.1). GTDB lineage: Bacteria > Actinomycetota > Actinomycetes > S36-B12 > S36-B12 > S36-B12. Next base: position 3,216 of record CAYLOH010000032.1, read on the forward strand.
CCCACGTGAAGGGAGCACTGACGCTGACCTCAGTCGAGGCGCCGTTCCCGGGTCGGGGACAGGGGTTCTGCGCGACGTCGATCTGCGCCCCCGCCACGCCCGTCATCTGCGCAACCCGTGGAGCCGACGCTTGGGCGATTGCTGTGACATCTGCACTCGAGCGTCCCAAGGCGCTGGCACGCGCGCCTTCGATGCTGGCGGAGTTCAGCCCAATCTGAACGAAGAAGAGCCGACCGAAGTCGACCAGGCCGAAGAGCAGGAGCAGCAGCAGTGGCAGCAGGATCGCCAACTCGACTGCTGCCGCTCCTTGCTCGTCGGCACCGAGCGTGCGTCGGATCATCGTCAGAGTTCGTCAACTACCGTCTGGAACGCGGTTTGGATGTCCGTGCCCAGCGTTGCGACCACACCGACGATCACCGCCGCGATGAGCGCGACGATGAGGCCGTATTCCACTGCGGTCGCGCCCCGATCCTGTTTCAGGATCACGGCATACCGCAAGAGTCGTTGCTTCATTCCCTACCTCCTGATTCGATCCGCCGACGACCATCGACGGATCTCCCATTGAAGGGCGAAGGAGGAACGAGAACAGGGGTGATCGCCGGCAATGCACGGTCATCCGACGACAGTGACTAGCCAGGTCGAAACGATGAGGAACGGCCCGAAAGGAATGAGCGAGTACCGCGTGGCGCGATGTGTCAGAAGGAGAACCACACTCACGATGGCCGACAAAAAGAACGCACCGGCCATCGCCACCAACACGTGAGTCCACGATTGCCAAGCGAGCGGCAATGCAAGGACAGCGCCCAGTTTGGCGTCCCCCATGCCGAACGATCCCGACGAGAAGAAGACCAGGGCAGTGAACAGCACCACGACGACGAGGGATCCGGCGAAGGCGCGCACCCACGATCGCCAGTCATCCTCTACTACGGCCGGAATGGTGAGCAAAGACAGCACTATCGGATAACTGGTCAACGTCAGGGCATTCGGAAGGATTTTGTGTCGGATGTCGATGATGATCAATGCGACGCTCACGACTGCCAGATACGCGTATGTCGGAGCCATGGCCCAATCCACGGCACGTTGTCCCTTCGGGCAGCAGGAATTCACCATGGTGTGCGATCCGGTGACTGCGGTGATCAAGCGTTGACGCCATGAAGCGGTCACGAGCTAGCAATGGCCGCAGACAGACTCCGTCATTGGACAGTGAGCAAGACCCGAAGCGGCGAATCAGGACGACGGGATCCCGCGGCAGTGGACCGCGAAGGGTCGGATCTTCCATCCGAGGAATCGACACGTTCAGGAATCGTTGGCTACTCGTTCGGTGGGCCGGACGACCGCACGATGCTGGATCGACTATCGGGGCCAGGTTGTGGGTCCGTGTGCCCTGTGATACGTTCCTTTCAACATCCAGAGCGACTGAGAGATCTGGCTCTTTGACGTCGCAGCAACCCCCCGGGGTGCTAAGGCCAGAACCGATGTGACGAAGGAGATCATCGTGGTGCACATGCACTCATGTTCGTGTTGTTGTCGGCCTTGCAGCCGGCGAATGCCTCGTATCTGACCGCATTCGCTCTTCTGCCCTAACACCGCCATGCGGTGTCCCGACCCTTGCCCGAAGGAAGACCATGACAATCGAACTGCCCAGCTTCCACAGCGTTCAGACCCTGCCACCGGCGCCGGTGTCCTTGCGGAACGTCAGCAAGACCTTCATGACCGACGGAACGCGCGTCGACGTCTTGCGAGACGTCGATCTCGACGTACGACCGGGTGAGATCGTCGCTTTGCTCGGCCCCAGCGGGTGCGGAAAGTCGACGCTCCTCAGGCTCGTGGCGGGTCTGGAAACCCCGACCAGCGGTCTCGTCCTCGTCGACGACCATGAGGTGACCGGGATCGATAGACGATGTTCGGTGGTCTTCCAAGAACCCAGGCTCCTGCCGTGGCGCACCATCGCGGCCAACGTCAAGCTGGGGGCGCGCGGTGGCAGGCAGGCGTCCGAAGTCGATGACTGGCTCACCCTCGTCGGTCTGGCCGGATTCGGGGCCTACCTGCCTCGGCAGGTTTCCGGGGGTATGGCCCAGAGGGCGGCTCTCGCCCGAGCACTGATCGGCCATCCCGGAGTCCTGCTGATGGATGAGCCTTTCGCCTCCTTGGACGCGTTGACCCGCATGCACATGCAGGATCTGCTCACCGAGGTTGTCGAACGCATCGGCACGACTGTGCTGCTGGTCACCCACGACATCGACGAAGCCCTGTACCTGGCGGACCGTGTGGTGATTCTCGGTCAACGCGGAGCAGGCGTGTTGGACATCCTCGACGTCCCGTTGGCCCACCCACGAGATCGAAGCGACCCTCACCTCGCGCCGCTGCGTGTTGAGCTCCTTCGACACTTCGGCATTCATTCCTAGTACCGATTCACGAACCCACGACATCCATAACCACACCAGTAAGGACATCCATGAACAAGAAGACTCGTCTCGGCATCATCCTTCTCGCAGGCGCCTTTGCCGTCAGCGCCTGCGCGAGTGGGGAAGGACCGTCGTCAGCGGATGGACAGCAAATCCGCCTCGACTACGCCTACTACAACCCGTTGAGCCTGGTGGTTCGTGATCAGGCTTGCCTGGAGAACCAGGGCTTCGACGTCGAGTGGGTGTTGTCGGCCGGCAGCAATAAGGCGAACGAGAACCTGAACGCGGAGGTGATCGACATCGGCTCGACTGCCGGGGCGGCCGGGCTCCTTGCGCGAGCGAACGGAGCGGCAATCAAGACGATCGGTGTTTTCAGTCAACCCGAATGGACCGCGATAGTCGTGAATGCGGATTCACCGATCACCGGTGTTCAGGACCTGGCGGGTCAGAAGATCGCTGCCACCAAGGGCACCGATCCCTACTTCTTCCTGCTCCAGGCATTGCGAGCCAACGGCTTGACCGAGTCGGACGTCGAGATCATCAATCTCCAGCACGCTGACGGACAGGCTGCCTTGGCCCGCGGTGACGTCGCGGCGTGGGCCGGCCTGGATCCGATCATGGCGACCACGGAATTGAAGGACGGCGCTCGTCTCGTGTATCGGAATGTCGACTTCCCCTCGTATGGCGTCTTGAATGCACGCGAGAAGTTCATTGAGGAGTCTCCCGAAATGATCGACGCTGTCTTGGCGTGCTACGAGGATGCTCGAGCGTGGATCTTGGCTAACCCGGACGCCGCTGCTGAGGTTCTGGCCACCGAGGCGAGCCTGGATCCTGACATCGCGAAGAAGGTACTCACGGAGCGCACCATCATCGACGTGTCGCTCGTCCCCGGCCCCGCTCAGCAACAGGTGCTCGAAACGATCTTGCCAACGCTGGTGGCCGAGGGTCAGGTGCGCTCCGAGCAAGAGGCATTGGACGCTCTGAGCACCTTGTACGACACGAGCTTCGCAGAGCGAGCCACCTCGTGAGTCCGCTCGCCCAGGAGTCCACGATCACCGAAGCTCAGCAGGAGCCATCGGTGGCTGAAGGCAGCGTCGCTGTACCTCGCGTTCCCTTCGTGGGGATCCTGCTGGGACTGCTCTTGCCGATTGCCCTGGTGGGACTGTGGCAGTACCTGTCGTCATCGGGCGTCTACAGCGCGAGCCAGCTTCCCACGCCCGCGTCGGTGGGTTCGGCGCTCGTGGAGTTGATCGAGCGTGGAACCTTCTGGGAGCACGTTGCGATCAGCCTCCAGCGCGTCTTGCTCGGCTTCGCCATCGGGGCCAGCATCGGCATCGCCATCGGCTCCCTCGTTGGTTTGTCCCCGATCGCCAGCAAACTCCTCTCGCCCACCATCCAAGCGATCAGAGCCGTGCCCTCATTGGCGTGGGTTCCCCTTTTGGTGTTGTGGATGGGGATTTACGAGGGGCCGAAGGTGACGCTTGTGGCCATCGGAGCCTTCTTCCCGGTATTCACCACGGTGGCATCGGGCTTCATGCACGCCGATCGCAAGTTGCTAGAGGTCGGAAGGGCCTACGGACTGACCGGCTTCAGACTCGCAAGCCAGGTGTTGCTCCCCGCCGCCTCGCCGACGATCTTCGCGGGCTTGAGGCTGGGCCTTGCTCAAAGTTGGCTCTTCGTCGTGGCCGCGGAGTTGATCGCCAGCTCCAAGGGCCTCGGCTTCCTGCTGATCGACAGTCAGAACACGAGTCGAACCGACATCTTGCTGTTGTCGATCATCTGTCTGGCAATCTTGGGCAAGACCACGGACTTCCTACTCGCACGCGTGGAGCAGCGGGCTCTACGGTGGGTGTGAAACGAAACGTGAAGGGACTGTTGTGACTGATCGCGAATGGGGATTCCGCACTCGCTCCCTGCACGCCGGGGGAACTCCCGATCCGGTAACGGGCGCTCGCGCGGTCCCGATCTATCAGACGACGAGTTTCGTTTTCGAGGATACCCAAGATGCGGCGACCCTTTTCGCGCTGCAGAAGTACGGCAACATCTACTCGCGAATCGGGAATCCCACCGTCGCATCGTTCGAGGAGAGGATCGCCTCCTTGGAGGGCGGACTCGGGGCGGTCGCCACGAGCAGCGGACAAGCAGCGGAGTTCTGCGTCTTCGCTGCGCTCGCAGGCGCCGGTGATCACATCGTCGCCTCGTCGGCGCTCTACGGTGGCACGGTCACCCAATTGGACGTGACGATGCGCAGATTCGGTGTAGACACGACCTTCGTCGCCAGCAGCGATCCGCGGGACTTCGCCGATGCGATCCAGGACAACACGAAGCTAGTGTTCGCCGAGGTCGTGTCGAACCCATCGTCGGCGGTCGCGGATATCCGCGGACTCGCGCAGGTTGCCCACGACGCGGGGGTCCCCCTCGTTGTCGACGCGACGACCGTGACGCCCTACCTATGTCGACCCATCGAGCACGGCGCCGACATCGTCGTGCACTCGGCGACCAAGTTCCTCGGTGGTCACGGCACCACCCTGGGAGGCGTGATTGTCGATGCCGGAACCTTCGATTGGGGGAATGGGCGCTTTCCGACGATGACCGAGCCCGTTGCCTCGTATGGAGGAATCAAGTGGTGGGACAACTTCGGTGAGTACGGATTCCTGACCAAGATCCGCGTCGAGCAACTGCGCGACATCGGGCCGGCGCTATCCCCGCACAGCGCCTTCCTGCTCCTGCAGGGGGTGGAGACCCTGGCGCCACGGATGAGTGAGCACGTCGCCAACGCGCAGACAGTTGCCCGTTGGCTTGAATCAGATTCCCGAATCTCGTGGGTCTCCTACGCCGGACTACCGGGTCATCCCGATCACGAGCGGGCCGCACGCTACACACCCGAGGGCCCTGGGGCAGTGTTCTCCTTCGGAATCGCAGGTGGCTACCAGGCGGCGGAATCCTTTATCAACAGCGTGCAATTGCTCAGTCATCTCGCGAACATCGGAGATGCACGAACCTTGGTAATCCACCCGGCTAGCACCACGCACCAACAGCTATCCGATACCCAACTCGAGGCCGCGGGTGTCCCGGTCGACCTTGTGCGCATCAGCGTGGGCCTCGAAGACGTCGAGGACATCCTGTGGGATATCGATCAAGCCTTGACGGTGGCTACGGGGGTGTCACGATGACCTGGTCCCCGCCATCGGCACGCGAACGATTGGCCTTGCTCCAGCAAGCGAAGTCAGTCGCCATCGTCGGGGCATCAGACAATCCGGCGAGAGCGAGTTTCTTCGTCGGAACGTACTTGCTGTCCTCATCCGGCTACACGGTGTGGTTCGTCAATCCACGAGCGAGTGAGATTCTCGGTCAACCGGTGTACCCGAGCCTTGCGGAACTTCCCGGCGTCCCGGATATCGTCGATGTCTTTCGTAAGCCCAGCGACTTGCCCGAGGTATTGGCAGAGACTCTCGACGCGCAGGCATCTACCTTGTGGCTGCAATTGGGTATCAGCGACGATGCCATCGCCGAGCGAGGGAGTGAGGCGGGTCTCAACGTTGTCATGAATCGCTGTCTGAAGATCGAGCATGCCCGATTTCACGGTGGCCTTCATCTGGCTGGATTCAACACGGGTGTGATCAGCTCACGCCGTCAACTCACATGAGACACGAACTCATCGGTGACACCTGGCTTGGAACCGGGGGGCGTCACCTCACGCTTGCCGACTTCCGTGGTCGTATCGTCCTGCTGGACTTTTGGACCCTGTGCTGCGTCAACTGTCACCACGTGCTGGCGGAGTTGAGACCGATCGAACGCAGATTCGCCGATGTCCTGACGGTGGTGGGCGTCCACTCGCCGAAGTTCGAACACGAGAAGCAACCCGAAGCGGTCGTGGCCGCCATGCAGCGCCATGGCATCGCGCACCCGGTGCTCAATGACCCGAATATGCAGACCTGGCAGGGATACGGCGTGCGAGCCTGGCCGACCCTCGTGCTGCTGGATACCCGAGGCGACGTCGTGTCGACCTTCTCCGGCGAGGGCCATGGCCATGCGATCGAGGCACGGATCGAGGAACTCGTGCGGGCCGCGGAGTCCGATGGCAGCTTGCTTCGTGGGCCTGACCTATTCGTGACACTGGAGGAAGCCGTAACGCCTTACCTCCAACCCGGCAAGGCGCTGATCTTGCGGGACGGCCGACTGGTGATCAGCGATTCCGGTAGGCACCGACTCGCCATTGCCGACGTCGACTCACCCAACGATCCGAGAGATTGGGTGGGCACGGGGGATCGCGGTTTCACCGACGGGGTTGAGCCGCAGTTCAACGAGCCCTACGGCTTGGCGCAGTTGCCATCCGACGTGGCCGAACGCGTGGGCTACGACGTCGTCATCGCCGACTCGGCGAATCATGCGCTGCGGGGCTGGTGCCTGGAAACCGGTGAGGTCAGAACTATCGCGGGTAACGGTCGACAGTGGATGCAGGGAGATCCGACGCAAGGAGGAGCGCTCGATGTGTCGCTTTCGACCCCGTGGGACGTGGTGTGGGACGGCGACCGCGTCGTCATCGCCATGGCTGGCGAGCATCGCTTGTGGCAATTCGATCCAGTGACGGGGATTGTCGGTACGTTCGCTGGAACCACGAATGAAGGCCTCGTGGATGGGCCCGTCGGCCAGGCTTGGTTCGCCCAGTCCTCCGGTATCGCCACAGGTGGTGATCGACTGTGGGTGATAGATGCCGAGACATCGGCCCTCCGAGAGATCCACGATGGCCAGGTTCGAACCCGCATCGGCAAGGGCCTGTTCGATTTCGGGCATGTGGACGGCCAGGCGCTCGACGCGCTGATGCAGCACCCCCTGGGTCTAGCCGTTCTTGCCGACGGACGTCTGCTGATCGCCGACAGTTACAACGGCGCCGTCCGCGCCTTCGATCCCGAAAGTGATCAGGTGAGCACACTGCTTCGGAACCTGTCCGAACCTAGTGACGTAGTGCTTCATCCGGACGGGGGCAAGGTCCTCGTCGTCGAGGCGGCAGCTGGGCGTGTGTCGACGCACGCACTGGCCTCGGGTCAGTCCGTTCAGGGCGCGGCTATGCGCACGATGCGCCCGGCGTTGGAGGTGTGCTCCGGTCCACTGACCATCGAAGTTGTCTTCGATCCACCACCCGGGGAGAAGCGTGATGATCGATATGGCCCGGCCACTCAACTCGTGATCAGTAGCAGTCCACCGTCGTTGATCATCGATGGCGCGGGAACCGGCACTGAACTGACGCGAACCATCGTTATCGACGCATCACACGAGCAGGGCGTCCTGCACGTTGCGGCCAAGGGTGCTTCGTGCGACGTTCCCAGTGAGGAGCAGCCGTACCCCGCATGTCGCATGCACCAACAGGACTGGGGCATCCCCATTTCCGTTGCGGCTGAAGGCGAGCGCCACATCGTTTTGCCGTTGTCCGGCTGAGGGGTGGAAGTTGCCTGAGCGATCGTGAGCGCCCAGGCTACGGAAAGTCTGGTGAAGTACGCCGCGTAGGACTTGAACCTACAACCCGCTGATTAAGAGTCAGCTGCTCTGCCAGTTGAGCTAGCGGCGCGAGGAGATGAAGGTTATCACCGGAGCGCGTCGACGAGTTGCGCGACCCTGAGGGAAGCGTCCGCCGTCAGGACCCAGTCGGGGCGTCCCAGGATGCGCCCGCTGACGGCCTCGAACATGTCCTGGTAGGCGTCGGTCGGTGCGAATCTTTCCTGAACATCACCGATGAGCAGGGTCGTGGGTTCTTTCCACGAGGTGAAGGCCTGTTCGTCGGGAACCCGGATCTGCGCAGTTGACCCGCGCACGAGCAGGCGCTGCGACTCGGGCATGGCGAACGAGGCGACGACCGATGCTCGACCTCCGGTGCTGAGGTGAAGGCGGGCCCGGGTGGTGAGATCCACACCCGAGGCACTGATCGTGCGTTCCGTCTCGGGTCGAACGGTGAAGCCCTCGGGTTGGCATCCGACGAGGGCGTGCAGCGGATAGACGCCCACGTCGAGCAGGGCTCCGCCGCCGCGGGCGGGATCAAGACGGTAATTGCCCTCGGGAACACCCTCGAAGGTGAAGGTGCCGAGGAAGTCCTCGACCTGACCGATGGCTCCGGTGCTCGCCAGATCCACGATGCGCCGCATACGCGGGTGCCACATCGACCACGCTGCCTCGACCAACAGCACCCCCGCCGCATCCGCCGCCGCGAATGCGGCGAGCGTCTGCTCTGCGGAGAGTGTGAGGGGTTTCTCGCACAACACATGTTTGCCAGCGGCGATCGCCTGCTCGATCCACGGTGCGTGCTGGTCGTTAGTCAGCGCGATGTAGATGGCGTCGATCGAATCATCAGCGATCAGATCGGCGTACGCCGTGCAGGCACGCTCGGGTTCTAGTGCCCTGGCGCGAGCGATGTCGCGCGATGCCACTGCAGCGAGGGTGGCACTTGGGGCATCGCGCAGTGCCTGCGCCGTCGCCGTCTGGACGATCCAACCCGCTCCCAGGATCCCCCAGCGAACCGTCATGCGATCAAGCTCGGCTTCACCGGGCGTCCGAGATCACGCGCGGACTCCTCCGCGGCCTCCATGAGTGCGACCACGTTGCGGGATTGGATCGGCGATACCTGCATCGGCGAACCATCACGCAGGTGCGCGGCAAGTTCGGCGTGGAAGGTGAAAGGTGTCACCTCGTCGAGCGCTACGGGTGAAGACGTACCGGTGGAGTCGTAGACGAACAGCCGAGCGGGCAGGTCCGCGACCGCCGGCTCGGCGTCGGGATTCCATTCGGCGACGATCGCGCCCTCGGTGCCCATCACGTGGAATTTCGGCTTGCGCGCCGCGGCGAGATCCGAGTGGATGAAGGAAGCGCGACGGCCATCTTCGAAGGTGACGATCACCTCGGCATGGTCGGCGTTTGTCACGTGGTCCCACTTGCGCTTGTGATTCAGGCCGGACACGTGCGCGACGGGAGTATCGAACAGGTTCAGCACCTGGTCCAGGTAATGCGAACCCCAGTCGAAGATCGCTCCACCGGACACATCGGCGTCGGAATGCCAGTAGTCGCACGGACGTGAGTACCCACCCACGAAGCTGTCGTAGTGGAAAACCTCACCGATGGCACCCTCATTGACCAGACGCCGCATGGTGACGAAGTCCGGATCGAACCGCCGGTTCTGATAGACGACAAGGGTCTTGCCTTGTTCGCTGGCGTAGGCGAGAGCCGCATCGCACTCACGCGCGGTCAGAGCCATCGGCTTCTCCAGCACCACATGCAGTTCCCGAGCGAGTGCCTTCATCGCCCAGTCGTGGTGGCTGTTGGGAGGGGTGGAGATGACGACAAGATCGATCAGACCGGAATCGAGCATGGCTTCGGCATCCGCGAAGCCGGCGACGTCGGGAGCCCACTCGCGAGCGGCGTCGATTCGTGCGGGATTGGTGTCGCACACAGCGGTCAAGGTCAGACCGGGTGTGGCCTGCACCGCTTGATTGTGTTCGTGGCCGATCGCTCCGTACGCCAGCAGACCGACACGCACATCCGACACAGGAGGACTTCCTTTCGGTGATCGGTGGGAACGTCGCGACGTTAGCCCAGCCCGAGGGCTTGCGCGATCTGACGAGCTGCCATCTTCTGTCCTGGGGGATTCGGGTGGAACGATCCGGACGAGAAGGGTCCGGTGATGGTCGTGATGCCGAATACCCAGGCTTGTGACCCCGCGCACACCCCGTGCCCGGTCGTCGATTCACCCGATGCGCCCCAGATCCCCGCGACTGGCTGCCATCCGAGATTGGCCGTCGCCAGGATCTGTCCGTTGAGAGTCCCCGCGCTCGTCGATAGATCTCGTGCCGTACCGCCGAGCGAGATGAAGCGGTACGGATTCGGTGCTTGGGGCACGAGGATCGTGTCCCGCGCCCAGGCGAAGCTGGCACGCGACAGTGTGAAGTACGTGCAGGACTCACCCGAGCCCGAACGCGTGATGTCCGGGTAGGTCAGCGGCAGAACGCGAGCTCCCGCAGCGAGTTTCAGACTCGGGATCACCGTCCCGTCGGTCAACGTGCAGGAGTCGCCGCCCAAACATCGAGCGATTCGACCGTAGGCGTCGGGAAGTCGAGCGGTCAGGGTCTGCACGCCTTGCTGCACGTTGTCGAAGCGGTTGAGTGGGGGAGTCGTGGCGCGTGCTAGTGGGCAGTCCAAGCTCAGCGCACAGGTGCTGAGAATCGACGTGAAGCCGATGTCGTTACCGCCGACGGAGAAGACCACGACGTCGATCTCCCGATCCCCGATCAGTTGCCGGACTTGCTCGATCTGGCTCGTGGCCCGTCCCGCAGATGACTGCGGACCCAGCACGCCGGAGTTCACCGTTGCTCCCGAACAGGCGACGTCGATCAAGGTGACGGTCGACTTGGACGAGGAGTTCTCCAGCGCGAGCGCTGCTTGTGCTGGCCCGGATCGGGTACTCCGGTTGCATGCGTCGTCGTCGTAATAGGGATTGAATGGCCTGTCAGGGGCGTCGATCCACGCCTGGACGTTGCGAGGGTTCCCCTCACCGGAGGCGTAGGAATCACCGAGTACGACGAATAGGTAGTCCTTGACGCGTGCATCCATCCACGTGAATTCGGTGGAGACTCCGCGGCGCACCTCGAGCTTGAATCGGTAATCACCTTCGGGCAGCCGCACGGTCCTCGTGCACGTCTTGGGCTTGAGAGCGCGCCACCGCGTTCGCTCCACTTGGTCGTCGCCTCGATAGATGCGCCACTGATATTCCTGCCCGCGCGAATCGCAGGCATCCAAACGAACCGAGAAGCCTTGCGGATTCAGATACCAGGATTGATTGCCGTTGATCAGTCGCTCCGACGGTTGAGCTATCCGGTTCCCCGCACCCACGAATTTCCTGGCGGGCTCGGATCCGAGCGGTCGTGCCCGGGGAACACCGCCGTCACCGTCGATGAAGCCATCGCCGTCGGCGTCTCTGGACTGCGGAACCATCGACCAATCACCGCGGGCACGGACATCGCCTTGCGCCTGGACCGTGGGGATGCCGACCACCATCAGCGTCGAAACGGCGAGAAGAGTCAGGGTGCGGCGCACTGGACAAAGGTAAGCGCAGTTGCGCCGGATCACGCCACCCGCATGGGCACCGGGCCCTTGGCCCGGTAGGTGGCACGGGGCTCGGCCTTCGGAAGCGGGTGCAGGGAATCCGCCGGCAGCAATCGGTGTTTTGCGGCCGCGTGCAACAGGATGATCCGTGATTCCAGAAGCGCAAACTGATCACCCAGGCACTTGCGCGTTCCCGCACCGAAGGGGAAGTAGGCGCCACGCGGCAACGACGCGTGCAAGTGCGCGGTCCAGCGGGAGGGCTCCCAGGTGTGCGGATTCGGGAAATACTGCGGATCTCGGTGCGTTACGTATTGACTGACCAGCACGTGTGCGCCTGCGGGGATCTGCACACCGCAGACGTCCACATCCCGTAGTGCACGCCTGGGCGCCACCCACACCGGCGGTGCCATGCGCAGTGATTCGGCGACGACCTGACCGGCGACCTCGGTGGACATCACGTCCTCGATGGTGGGCGCGGCGCCCGAAGTGATCCACGACTGGGCCAGGGCTTCCTCGCGCAGTGCGGTGAAGACGTCGGGACGGGTGCCCAGCCAACTGAACGCCCAGGTGAGCGCATTCGCCGTTGTCTCGTGGCCGCTGAGAATGAGGGTGAGGGCCTCGTCGCGCACTTCCTCGTCGGTGAAGGCCGAGCCGTCTTCGTCGCGCAGCGCCAGGAGTAATCCGAGTAGATCGTCGCCGTCGGAGCCGGTTGCCCGTCTCTCGCGAATGAGTTCCTCGGCTATCGCGGCGAGTTCGTCCGAGGCCTCGCGGAACTTGCGCCAGTAGGGGAGTGGAAGTCCATCGAAGCGATCCAGGCCGGGGAGCATGGTCCGCTCGATCCGGTCGATTGCGATCTCCATGGATTCGGCAATGCGTTCGGTGTGTCGATCCGCGTCGGTCCCGAACAAGGTGCGCGCCACGATCAACAACGTCAGACGCATCATCTCCGGCGCGATGTTGATCGTCCCTCGGGTTCCCCAGGCGTCGACCGCGGCACGGGACAGGTCGGACATCTGCTGGGCGTACCCGTCCAAGCGGGACTTGTGGAACGGAGGTTGCATCATGCGCCGGTGACGAAGGTGGATCGGCTCCTCATTCGTCAGCAACCCGGTGCCGAGGACCTTGCGCATGCGCTCGAAACCGACACCTTTCACGAACGCGGACTGTTGGGCCACGGTGACCTCATGCACCATCGCGGGCGCGAACAGTCCGATGAACAACTGGCCGTTGAGGTAGAACGACGACGCAGGTCCGTAGGTGTCGCGCAGATCGAGCAGGAAGGCAGGGGTGTCCTTCTGGAATCGATAGAGCAGTTGACCGGGGAATCGAGGTCGTGGACCCGGAGGCAGGTTCGCGGGTGCCGTCTTGGCTGTGACGGCCGGGGGCACATCCGCATACTCCACGGGACGTGGTGCGTAGAAAGGACGGGTTTGCATGGTCAACTCACCTCGATGCGGATGCCGACCGAGCCGGAGGATTCGCGGCGGCGCAGCTTCTCCATCAGTCCGATGAGCGTGTAGGCGAGGCCGTACTTGCGCTTGATCTGCGCCGCTATGTAGTCGGTCTCGGTCGAGGCGGTCAATCGAGCCACACCGTCCACGCTGGGACCCGTGACCTTGCCGCGCATGTCGCATGGAGCCAGGACCACGCGACCGCTGTTGCGGATCCGTTTCGCCTTGCCCGACGCGGCATCGGTGATCACCACGAGTTCGTTGCCATCGCGCGCGACCCACACTGGCGTGGCAACCGCGGACCCGTCCCGCTTGAAGGTGGTCAAGGACAGATACTTCCCGCGCGCCAGCCGTTCGACATCCGGGTTACCCATGTGAACTCCCAGCAGTCAGGCCTCGGCCTCCACGTACGGACAGTGCCGGCAGCCATTGTGACAACACTTCCCGCGCCGCACGTGGTGTTCGGCCGTCATCACGTATAAACCGGTCCCCGGATCGAGATACCCGGGGCTGCCCGCGGCGATGGCGGCGTCATGGGCGGCCATGATCGCCAAGAAAGAGGGGTGGTCCGGCGCTAGTCGACTCGGATGGGGCAGGTGGGGATCGGCTCGGTGTGCATCGCTCACAGCAGGAAGCCCCGGGGGAAAGGGTCATCCGGCGCGAGCATGTGTTGGGAGGTGCCGGTAATCCAGGCGCGCCCGGTGACGGTCGGAATGATGGCCGGGTAGTGCGCCACCGTCGTCTCGCTGATCGCTCGACCGATGAAGTGTGTTCCGATGATCGACTCGTTGACCAGTTCATCGCCCAGTTTCATCTCACCTCGGGCGATGAGTTGCGCAACGCGTGCACTCGTGCCGGTGCCGCACGGGGAGCGGTCGAACCAGCCCGGATAGATCACCATGGCATGGCGAGAGTGCTGGGCGGTGCTCCCCGGTGCCACGAGTTGAACGTGATGGACGTGATCGATGGCGGGGTTGAGTGGATGCACCGGCGGGGATTGCTCGTTGATGGCACCCATGATGCGCATACCGAGCTCGAGTAGTTCGTCTGCGTGCTCGCGGCCGAACGTCGGAGCGCCATCGATCGAATCGAGTTGGACGATCGCGTAGAAGTTCCCGCCGAATGCCATGTCATAGGTGACGGTCCCGATTCCCGGTACATCCACCCGTGCATCCAGTTGCGTGACGAAACTCGACACGTTCTCGATGGTGACCGCTCGGGCTCGCGTTCCTTCGACGTCCACGGTTGCGACGACCAACCCGGCGGGGGTGTCCAATCGGATCGATGTCTGCGGTTCGCGTACCTCGACCATGCCCGTCTCGACCAGGACCGTCGCCACGCCGATCGTGCCGTGACCACACATCGGCAGACAGCCGGAAACCTCGATGTAGACGACACCCCAATCGGCGTCTGCTCGTGTGGGCGGCTGAAGGATGGCTCCGCTCATCGCGCCATGGCCGTGCGGCTCGAACATCAACCAGGTGCGCAGATCGTCGGCCTCGTTGATCACGTACTGGCGTCGTTCCTCCATCGTGCTCCCGGGAAGAACGCCCACGCCACCCACCACCACGCGCGTGGGCATGCCTTCGGTGTGCGAGTCCACGCAGTGCCAGGTGCGGATCGATTCCACCGGACGATGCTAGGTGACGCGTGCTACGCGAACAGACGCGCCGGACTCAGTCGCGCTTCGGCAGCACTCACCGGTTCGCCGAAGGCCAGCCGGGTAACCAGGTCCGCTGTTCCCGCTGCCAGCGTGGTGCCGATCATGCCGTGGCCGGTCGCGAGGAGCACCGGCGTCGGCAATCGCTGCGGAAGGAAGCCGATGTACGGCGCACCGTCGATGCTGGCCGGACGGACCCCCGTCCACGGCTCGACGTCACCCACGTGTTGTGGGAGATCGATAGCGGTCCTTGTGCGTTCGATGAGTGCTCCGATGCGCCGATGAACGATCTCGCGATCGTCGGCGCGGGTGATCTCGTACCGGGCGCTGAGTCGCAGTCGATGCGTTCCGGGGAGCGGATTGAGCGCTGTGCGCTGATCCATCAGCAGCATCGGGCGAGTGGGCATCGACGTGACGCCGGAGATCGTCACCGAGTAGCCCTTGGCGGCATGTATCGGTACGTGCACGCCCGTCGAGCGCGCTACCTCCGGTGACCAGGCACCCGCGGCGAGGACCACGACGTCGGCGTCGGCGTCTCGAAGGTCTGCGACCTCGGCCTCCTGCCAGCGAGCACCCGCGATCTCGCTGCGATCGCGCATCCGCCGCCACAGTTCGGCTGGATCCACACCGAAGTCCTCGGACAGTTCGATGACTGCGCGTACCCGCCCGGTGAGTCCGGGCTCGCGGCGCCACTCCTCCTCGGGCACATCCCGTACCTGCACGCCATGCCGACGCAGATGCGTTGCCTCGGCATGTGCCGCCTCCTGCGAAGTCGTGAACACCTGCCACAGACCTTGCGTGGTCATGAGAACGGAATCATCGGCGCGAAGGAGCTCCGCGCTTCGATGCAGCAATTGATCCAGACCGGGTTGCAGCGCCGTGACGTTCGCCTCGTTGCACCGTCGTGCGAATCCCAGCAGCCAACCCACAGTCCCGCGTCCCGGATGGGACGACAACGCGAAGGCGCCGTCGCGGGCGAGCAGTGAGCGCATTCCCTGACCGACCATCCCCGGTGCCGCCATGGGCACCGAATGGCTGACCACGATGTGTCCGGCGTTTGCCGACGACGTACCGAAGCGCGGTTTGCCCGCATCCATGACGGTGACGTCTGCACCGCGCTCGGCCAGTGACGCCGCGCAACTGGCACCGATGATGCCGCCGCCGACGACAAGGATCCTCATGGGCCAACGAGCATGGGAGCCCAGGGACCTGCCTTGTCCAGCAATTCGGCGAGGACACGGGCGTCCTCACCGTCGAGTTCGCTGAGGGGACCACGTGGCAGGCCCACATCCAGTCCGCGTATCGCCATCCCCGCCTTGACCTTGCTGATGTAACGCCCGGACTCGATGAACTCCAGTACGGGCAGGATCGCAGCGTGCACCGCCGCGCGCGTGGCCGGATCGAGCATGGCTACGTGCGCCGCGGGTAGCAGATTCGCGATGCCACCGATCCAGCACCGGACGCCTGCATCGAGGAATGTCGGCGCCGCTGCATCGGCCCCGCACACCACGTCGATCGAGCCGGAATAGCGTTGAAGCAACACGGGGATGCGCTCCAGGTCCCCGGACGCCTCCTTGATGCCGATGATCAACGGATCGTCGGTGAGTCGATCGAGTACCTCGATCGAGAAGGACACACCCGTGCGTTGCGGGTAGTCGTACAACACCGTGGGTAAGCCGGCTGCCTTGACCACCGTGCTGACGTGGCTGGCCAACTCCGCTTGCGTCGGTAGGCAGTACGCAGGAGCGGCGACCATCAGTCCGTCCAGCCCCAGTGCCCTCGCCAGCAGCGCATGGTCCAGAGCCTGATCGGTGGACATGCCCCCGACGCCGCCGAGGATCGGCACCGCACCGTCGACGATCTCCTGGATACGTGCACTCACCGCGCGCCGCTCCTCGAGCGACAGCGCGTATGCCTCGCCGGTAGTGCCGCAGGCGACGAGGCCGTTGATTCCCGCTGCGAGCAGGGCTTGCACCGTCGCGTCTAAACGC
>CAYLOH010000033.1:0-4836 GCA_964385255.1 uncultured Rubrivirga sp.
CAGTAGTTCCTTGTCGACCTTCCAGTCGACCGGAACTTGAATCGTCTTCTTATTCACCTTGTACGCGGTCAGCCGATCGCGGAAGCGATCGATAACGGCCGAATCGAAGGGAGCGATCAATATGTGGTGACTGGCGACGCTGAGGCCGAAGACGTACCGATCGGATCTCTTGACCATCGGCTGATTCCACGCGATGACGACCTCGGCATCCGGGAATGCGGTGGTGATGGCGCGCAGGATGGACGTCACCGTCTTCTGTTTTGCGGAGTCCTGTTCCGCCAGGTAGTCATCGACAGTCTCGAACCGTCGCGAACTCATCGAGCCGCGCGAGAACTGCACGAGCGCGTTGGCGTGTGCTCGACTGAATCCGTGCTCCTCCTGCAAGAAAGCCATCTGTTCGGGGTACTTGAGCCCTGCGACCTTCTTCATCTGTCGATGCCAGAAAGACATCGGCTTGCCGTACCGCTTCTCGATGGCAGGGAAGAACGACGTGCGATCCGACTTGTCGACGTTCGACGGCACTTTACAAGAGTAGGTCATCGGGGCACGCCGAAATGCCGCCGTCCCATTCCCTTGACATAGTGGCGGCATGCGACGTGTCGGCTTCACGAGTTCCGTTCTCGGGGTCATGTGTAGTGGTGTGCTGCTGTTCGGTCACGCACCCTTCGCCCACGCTCATCAAGGGGTCGATCTGACAAGCCGCGACACGACACCGCAACAAGGCCCGCTACTGGTGGACGGGACCGTGTCCTTTGCCGTGCGCTCGGAGATTGCCGAAGGCGACAAGCGCGGGTTCCGCTTTCGACTCAATGAGGGTGACACGCTCGCTGTTCAACTGCTCATAGTCGACGAGGCTCCCGGCAACACCGTGAGCCCTTCACAACTTCCCCGTGTGACGATCACCGATCCTGACGGACGCTCAAGCCGAATGCTGATCAACGAACGCACGGAGTTCTACGAGCCCTACGGCGGAACGAACTACCTCTACCTGTCCCGCGTCGAGCGAGATGCGACTCGCGGAACATATGCGGTGCGCATCACTGGTCGAAGCTCGGTGCCCGTCGAGACGGTGATCGGGGTTGGCTACCGCGAAGTACCTGGTGAAGTCCGGCGTCGCTAGTCCACGGCAGTCGATCATCAATGCCTCCGGCTCACTTCGTCTTGCTTCGCGGCGCGCCGATCCGATTGATGTGATCTAACTTCGGCGTACGGCCCAGGATGTGATCACACCGGTCATCCCCGCGACGATCACGATTCCTACGATGATCAAGGTCGTACGATCCTCATGCTCGACCGCCGGCGTCGACGGCACATTCAGCACGGCAACCAACCCCACGTGGTCCGTCGGCAGGCAGAAGGCCTCGCCCAGCGAGGCCCCCGTGATCGCAACAACTTCCGCGGCATTGCGAACCTGCTCGGGTGAGTCACACGCCCACATGTCTTCACCATTCGGCCACGTTTCACCGATCAATCCAGTCTCAACGACGCTGACACCGTTCTTGACGAAGATGTAGTCGAGCCGATCCGTGAAGCCGAAATCATTACTTGCCTCCGAGGCCAGACGACCAGGATCGGGCCCGGCCAGCAGAGCGCTCGCTCCCCATGTGGCATTCGCTTGGTCCAACGCGTCGGGACCGACGTCCTCGAAGCCCGCCTGAACCATCGTCCAATACGAGTTGCACGTTGCATCGGCTGTTGCCGGGGATGGTCCCGACACTTGAGCCTCGCACCCCGTGGTGGTGTCCGGTTGAAGCCCTGGGTTCGGTGCGTCCACGGGGCGGGGATCCCGCGGATCGCTGTTGAAGTCACCCATCACGACCAGCGGCATATCCCATGACTTGGTCGCCTCGATCAGTTCACGCGCCTGCTGGGAATTCACAGGCGGGGCTTTCGGATCCCACACGCTTTCCAGGTGTGTCGTGACGACTCGGACGGTGCCGTGCGGAAGGGACAAATCCGCCCAGGTGTATCCCCGATCGATTTCGAAGATGACGGGCACCACTGCGTATTTCGACTCGTAGTCCCCTGATCCCACCGCAGTCACGCGTTCGGCTAGATCCGCGCGAACGAGCAGCGCGTCCCCGATGGTGAATCCGCACGCTGCCTCATCGGTGCCGAAGATCGGTTGGAAGGTCTGCGGATCGCGAACAGTGGTCACAGACGGCAGGACGGGGATCGAATAGCCGGGGTTGAAGGCCTCTCGTCCGTCGTGCTCGGCCATGACGTACTCGACGCCGGTCGACTTGGTCGCCTCGAGCAACTGCGCGGTGAAATCAAAAACCGGAGTGCTGGATCCGAACAGGGACGGCCGGCAGTACCAGGTCGTGGCCTCTTGGACCGCAACCACATCCGGCCTCTCCCGGGCCAGTTCGGCGGCGAGAGCCGGTGCCCGCTTCGAGAAGTCCGTCTGTGCCACTTGCTCCCACATGAACTGAGCGGCGGCCGGCATGTCGGGGATGAGCTCAAGGGCAACCGATACATCCGCACCCAGGTAGATGTTGCGGCTCATGACCGTGAGCTGATCGTCGGTCGCGCTAGCTGGAATCGCCGCTGCGACAAATCCGCCGATCGTCAAGAGAACGACGCCTACTGCCCGAGAGGATCCGCGCATTGGGTGAGTATGACGGGCTCGCTCCTGGAGTGATGCTCTTTCTCCCACACGACCGTCCGTCGCCCCCCGAACGGAGGGACATCAAGGCTTTCGGTCAGATCAGATGGCGGCGGCCCGGCGCAAGATGACGATCATCTGATCTTCCGACGCTTCGACTTGAAGCGCGACATCACCTATGAATCGCACGGACTCATCGAATATCTCGACGCGTGGCATCGTGATGGCTACTTCGTCAAAGCCCTCGTCGGTGAAGGCCCGCAACGTGACCGTTTCACCGGCGCACTGGCGGACCATGTTCTCCAAGAGCACGGAGACTTCGTCAGGTAGACGGTCGGACCGCTGGGCGGGAGTAAGAGCTTCGGCGTCGATCGTCGCGCCTACATGCATGGCCACCCTGACAAGACGTCTCGTGAGCGCTCCGAAGGTGTCCCCCGGTTCCAGTGCCAAACCCAGAGCAGATCTGATCGTGGAGGCTTCGGCTGCCGCCTTCGTGCGGGCTTCGGGATCGCCGAGGCTCATCGAGCCATCGGCTACTCCTTCGAGCAAGTCGCGCGCCCCTGGCCCGATCAAGTTCCAACCGCGCGCGATCGCTTCATCACGCTCGCGCGCTGCCTGGTTCTCGACGAACGATTGCCAGGCACTCTGCGCCTGTACTCGCCGCACGTCGAACCGCAGGTCGATCCAGGTCAAGACGCTGACGATGGCAGCCAGGTAGACGGCGTTGACTCCCACCGACAACCCTGGCTCGAGGCGACATTCATCAGGTAGGCGCAACGTAGCTACGAGCGGACCCGAGACGGCGAGCAACACGATCAGCAGGCGCCTATACAACGGTCTGTTGGCGACGAGGATAAGGAGAGCCGCACCCCCCGACGCGCCGGCGATGAGCGCCTGCAAAGCCGGAGACGCCGAACAGGTCAGGGGCTGCCAGGCGGCCACGACGAATGGCACGGAGATGAGCGCTATCCCACACCAATTGAGAAGTGGTCGCAGGGGTGTCTGCCACGCGAATGCGAGGAGGACGACGAGACCGATGAATGCCAGGGTGGCGATCGCCAACGGGATCGGATTCGGCATAGAAGCGAGCACCGGAGCCAAGATGAGCAACATGAAGAAGTTCGTTCCGGTGGCCCCCAGTCGGCCGATCAGTGTCGCGTCCGCAGCGCCGAGGATGGGAAATGTTGGGATGACGAAGCCGCGATCGACATCGGTTGGTGACTGCAAGATGACTGTCGTTCCACCTCGATCGTTCTTCTCCAGGTGAACACGACCGCCGATAGACGCCATGTTGGAGCGAAGTGAATTCCTCAGGCCGAAACGTTCAGGCGCCGTTGGCGTCGGCCCGCGACCCGTATCGCTGATCGTGATGGTGATGACGTCGTCCACCCGCAGATCGACCTGGGCTTCCAGCTGACCGGAGTGTCTCTCCACATTGCGCAGCGCTTCGACCACGGCGTCATGAATGGCGTTGGCAATGCGCGCTTCCACGCGACGATCGCCCCGCACGGTCACCGAGCACGCCAAACGTGAGGGTTGAATAGTCGTGATGGCGGCTTCGATGACCTCCCGAAGTTCACACGCATCGAGTCTTCGCACATCTCGGTTCATCTGCTCCAGGTCGCGTCGACAAGCGCTCTGAGCCTCCGGCTCCCGACCCGGCTCGACCCCCATCGAGATGGCGGCCAGGGTGTTCAAGATGGTTTCGTGAATTCGACGGGCGACTGCCTCCGTGCCCTCACGTGAGGCCGAGGATTGCTGATCACTTTCGATCGCTCGCTTGATGGAGTCGAATTCGCTGTCAGCCAGTGTGACGTTACGCATCCAGCTATGCCATGCCAGCAACAGTCCACCGCCGGCTAGAACTTGAAGAGCACCTCCAGCCCACGGAACCAACTGCACAACCCCGAACAACGCGCGCGGTGCATCCACACCCAGAGCCGTCGCGAAATCCAGGATCGCCGCCGTTACGACCACCACGGCCGCACTACGCGTACTGAGGTTGAAAACGGCGCCCACGATCACCGCGAAGCAGATCGTGGTGATGGAGATCCAGCGATCCGAACCCGGATCGAAGTACGTCGTCAGGACGAGAAGGAGCCCTGCGGAAGATTGAACGACAGCACGAGATGGCCTCGAGCGAGCGGCGAGACCGGTGAGCCACAGCAGAAGGGGTATGCCCCAGGCAACCCAATCTCGAGGGCTCGCATCACCGGTCACGAGCAGAA
>CAYLOH010000033.1:4936-19073 GCA_964385255.1 uncultured Rubrivirga sp.
GGTATGCCCCAGGCAACCCAATCTCGAGGGCTCGCATCACCGGTCACGAGCAGAAAGGCCGCCGAAGGTACGAAGACAATGGCCCCGGCGGCGAAAGCGGCGACGTTGCCAGCTGTGTTGATGACCGCGGAAAGTGGTGGTGGCGGATCGACGAGAACCGGTGCCGACACCGGGCAAGGGTGCCATAGGCGGTCGAGACAGCGCCCTAGGGGAGAAGGCCCTCCATCCGGGCAACCCTGTGCAGTTGAACCTTCGTTCGCGCGGCTATGCCTGCCTGCGTGTACTTGTCGCGAACACGATCCAGGTAGTGCTTCACCGTGTTCGGGGTGATCTCCATGCGACGGGCCACCATCTCCAAGGTCAAGCCCGATGCGTACAGCACTAATGCACGCTTCTCCTGCGCGGAGAGGTCAACGTTCGACTGCGCACGCAACACCGCTCCAGCGAGATCCGGGGGAATCCACGTACCACCGTCGAGAACGGTGCTCACGGCCTTGCTCAACTGCCCGAGATTCGAACGTTTGGCGATGAAGGCTTGCGCACCTGCGGCAAGTGCTGCTTGCAAGACATCGGGTCGAGCCATGGCGCTGACGACCACCACGGGGATGTCGCGGACCGCGAAGGCCGACACGGTCTCAGCAACCGGGGTCTCATCCCCTAGATCGAGATCGACGATGGCGCAGTCGCACACCGAGACGGCGGAGACGGCCGCGAGCGCCTCCGCGAGCGAGTCCCCGGAGTAGACGATGGCGCACTCGGGAAAATCGCTGTGAAGTTGACGTTCGATGCCATCTCGGACCAGCCCATGGTCGTCTAGGAGGACGAACGCCGGCGCTGTGGACATGACCACCCTCAGGGGATACGACTCATGAATGACGACGCTGTCAGGCTAATCAGGTCGATCGGGGGTCGCTCCCCCCTATTCAGGGGGTGTGTTGACGGGCGAGGCCGGCTCAGGAAGTGCCGCGACGATGCCCGACTCCGAGATCACCACCGGTCGGTCGGCGAACAGCACCTGAATCGGAGCGGGTGCGGTCGGCACGGTCCTGGCGACAACCCGGCGCTTGACGTTGATGACCGACACAGAGGCCCCATCGCGATTGGGGACGAACAGCAGTCGACCGGTCCTGTTCAACGACGCGGTGGTTGGGCCACTGCCCACGGTGATCTTCGACTCGACCTGTGCCCTAGGCAAAGCCACCACCGCCACGGCGTTCTCACCCTCAAGCGGCACGAATGCTCGCCTGCCGTCCTTGGACAACGACGGCGGCGTGGGGCCTTGGCCAACGGTGACCAAGCGCGCGAGGGCGTTGCGGTCGGTGTCCACGACAGCGAGTGCCCCTGACGCGCGACACGACACGTACAGCCGGTCCCCTGAGGGAGACAGGACGGGCCGAAGTGGTTGTCCGCACACCTTGATCGTCTCGATAGCCCGCAATTTCTGAGTATTCAGAACCGTGATGTCGCCCGATCCGGCATTCGCCACGTACGCGCGAGGACGCCTCGGGTGCATCGTCACCGAAATCGGATTGCTGCCCGTCGGGATTGTCGCCAGGACTTCCTGCGACCGTATGTTCACGACACTGACGGTCGACTCCCCCGCATTGGCGACGAACAACTGTCGCCCGGTGGTATCCAGCGACGCCGATCGAGGTCCCGCTCCCACCTTCACCGACCAGAGCTGTTGTCCGACACGGGGATCGATAGCCACGACTTCGCCGGAGTCGAAAAGGGGGACGAAGACCCGGGTGCCACGAGGGTTCGCCGTGGGGAAAGCCGGCCGGCCCGCCAGGTCCAGACGGGTTCGAACCTCATTGACCTGCCCATCGAGGACGATGATCCGGTTCGGCTTCTCCGCGGTGACGACCACCTGATCGCGAACAGCCGTGCCTCCCACCAGCGAAGGGCCAAGTTCCACGGCGAGCGACCCGGGAGCAGCCAGCACTACAAACGTTACGAATGCCGCGAATACCCCACCCGACCTGCGTCCCCACCCGCGGGTGCGTCGACGACCCATGGGCCGAAGGTAGCGACCGACGGGTGGCCGTGCACGGTTTGGCTACCCCCACCCTTTTGGGGGGTATGCGACACGAGTGACCAGAGTGACGTGCTTTCGGCGTTTCCCCACCGTGCTCAGGTACCGTGCGAAGGACTCGAAACCTTCCCCACGACCCTTCCCCCCTTTCGAGGACCCATGACCAGCGGAATACTCACGGACGCCGAGACGCCCATCCGGCCAGTGGTCGAGTTGTCCGACTCCCACATACGGCTGGATCCTGGTCAAGTCGCGCAAACGGAGATAACCGTTCGCAACCCCGGGAACATCGTCGAGACCTACGACCTGATCCTGCTGGGCGCAGCACGCACTTCCGGCGAGATCACGCCGCCCTCGTTGTCCCTTTTCCCCGGGGACGAAGACACCGCAACGCTCGAGTTGCGACCGTTGATGAGTCACGTCGTATTGGCCGGTACCTACGCGGTAGGCGTCAAGGTGCAATCAGAAGTGCGCCCCGACGTCTCTACCACCGCAGAGATGCTCGTGACCGTCAACCCGTTCTATCGCTTCCGCTGCATGATGGCGACGACGTCATTCACGATTCGCACCCGAGCGACGATGCTGGTGCAGGTCACCAACGAAGGAAACTCGGTCGTCACCTACGAAGTGACCGCGAGCGACCCCGAAGGCTACATGCGGGTGGCGCCCAAGGAGCCGCGCATCACCCTCGCTCCCGGAGAGTCACGCTGGACGGAGATCCAGGTGCACGTTGCTCCGAAGTTGGTGGGTTCGGAGTACAACACTCGAAGTTTCACGGTCACGTTCACCCCCGTCCAGGACGAAGATCTAGGTCTACCGCTCATCGCGTTGGACTCCGAGCAGGTGATCGGCAGCGTCCTGCACAGACCGTTCGTGCGGCTGCGGCTCGGCGTGTTCGGACGGCTTTTGGTCCTGCTCACCATCCTCGGCCTGATCGCCGCCTTCTTCATCTCTCGATTGTTGTCCGGTTTCGCCCCGCCCCTTCAAGGAACCCCCACCGTGCCGTCGTCGTTCGCCGCCGAGCCAGGTCCCGCTCCCGGACAAGTGCTTCTGACCTGGCTTCCATCGGTGGGTGCCGAGGGGTACACGATTTACTCAGTGGGTGAGGCGGGTAATCCGCAGCCCAGCCCCCAACCGACCATCGTCGTCGAGATACCTGGTCAGTCCAGCGGCGCCGCGGGGGGAATCGCACGTTCGGTGATGCCCCGATCCGAGCGTGAACCCAATGAGCTGGAGCTGGCCTCCCCCGTCTGCCTCGGCTGCACCGAAGTCGAAGCCGTGGACCAAGGCGTGACCCGGTACGTGGTCCAGGACGTGCCACCGGGCATAGCCTGCTACCGCATCGCTTCCCGGGCGGGGGGCCTGACGTCGCTGTACTCCGCGCCCGCGTGTACACAGGTCGAGGATCCGTTGTTCGTCGACACCGACGGCGACGGTATCCCGGACGCTTTCCAAGACGAATTGGCTGAGGGAGCCGGTGATGACCTCCCACCACGACCCTGTCCACCGATCAACCTCGACGCACGCCCGCTCTCGACAACGGCAGTCGCGCTGCTGTGGGGCAAGGCGACGACTCCACCGGCGGGTTTCCGTGAACCGCGCGCCGGTCGCTCGTCTTCCCTGGACACACCGCGATCTATCGGCAACCCATCCGAGGGCAACCTGCGTGGCGGCGGCGACACGGGCACGGGCGTTGGCTCCGGCACGGGTGGCCGTCCATCCTTCGTATGCGATCCAACTCAAGAACTCACCGGCTGGATCGTGCAGCGTCGGATCTTCTCCGGCTGGGCGGACGTCAGTCCCGCGCCAGGCGTAGACGACACGGCGATGGAAGTCAGGGATCTGGATCCCGACACTCGCTACTGCTTCCGGATGCGTGCCCAAAGCACCGAACGAGTCTCGCGCTGGACTCCTCGGACATGCGTGCGCACCGATGCCGAGCCCATCGAGGACGAGGTGCCCGCAGTGCCGGTACCGCAGGCCACGAACCCTCCAGGGGCAAGTCCGCAGGCAGCCGCTGATCCGAGCGCCACAAGTCCGCAGGCCACTGCTCCCAGTCAGCTTTCAACTCAGTTGTTGACCGACCTTCCTCGCTAACCAGTCGACCCGAACACGCTGGGTCGCGGTTCTGAAGGCAAGCGCAGCACTCCCGGCGGTGCGGGGGGCGCGATGAAAGCAACCCCGGCGATCGCGACCTCTCCGTAATCATCCCCCGCGCTGTCACCGGGGGGATAGGTGGAATCGATCGTCAAGGTGACGTTCTTCGTCCTCACCCGCGGGAACTTCACGAGTTGCTCCATGTCCCTATCCCCGTCTACGGCACGCAAAGTCCACTCAGTGGTCGAGCCATCGTCGAAGGTCAGCGTGATGTCTTGCGGGGTCGCCAGCGCCTGTGCCCCGAATTGGCTGCGTTGAGCTCCCGGAAGAATGAGCATGCGATCGATCGTGGCTTCGTCCGCGAGCGTGAACGTCAAAGTGGTGCCTGCTCCGAAGTTGTAGGAGGGTTCGGAAGCCCAGAAGTTACGTCCATCGATGCCTTGGGCATTGAGCGGCGTAGTTCCTAGCAAAGTCGATGAGGCTTCGACGGCCTCCGGCGTGAGGACGCTTCCCGCTTTGGGGTCGATGAACTGGTGGATCACCTGGTACACCTGGGTGATCCCGAACTGGAACCTGAAGGCGTTCGGGCCGAAGAGCGCGAAGACGACTGCTCCGAGGAAGACACCCACGAGGGTGAGAGCAAGGATCGGCGTGCGCCAACTGCGACTCAGTCGACGCGGTGGGTTAGGTGGCGCGAGAGCGAATGACCGCGTGTCTTCGCGCGTGATCGCGACAGCCGGACCGAGGTAGGCCCCCGGCATTGGGGCGCCGCACCATTCGCAGAAGTGACGGTCCGCCTCGTTCAGTTGGCCGCACGCGGCGCACGGTGTGTCGCCGGTGATTCTGTGTGAACCACTCGCGACTGTCCTTTCAACTACCTGCGATGGCAGCTCCTGCGGGGCACGCGCTTCGAGCACCGGCGGCTCCGCGGGCGCCGGCACCCCGGCAAACACGTCGACCTCCACCACGGTGGCGTCCCAATCAACCTCCGGATAACTGACAACCGGACGTTCGGCTCCGAGTGGAGCTGTCGGTCGCGACCGCCACGAACCCACGAGCAACAGGCACCAGGCAGCGACGAAGAGTCCCACCAGAACGCCGACCCACCACTGGGCGATCCACCCGGCGAGGACCGCGACGCCACCGCCCACGACGGCGATGGCGACCACCTCGATGATGTCGGATTTCGACGCCGAAGGGTCACTCACCGGCTCTAGCGGTCGAAACAGATCCTCGAATTCGCTCGGAACATCCTCGACTTCGGACAACTCCTCGTCGTCTTCCTCGAGCCCCAGGCCCACCTCGGCGCGAGAAGCCTCGTCGACCTCGACGACGTCCAACTCCTCGGTTTGCTCGTGAGCGGCTTCAGCGAGCCCATCGATCGGTTCCGGACTCCACGGGGGATCGCCGGCGAATTCCAAGTAGGCCGAGCATTGCGGACAGTACGGTCCCCAGGGAACGCGTGATCCGCACCTCGTGCAGGTGATCTCGGCCGGGTTGGTCATGGTTAGGGCTGGGAGGTCTCGACCTCGAGCACGACGTGGGCGGGCACGAGACGCGCCACGATGCGCCGAAGGTGCTCACGGTCGCCCGTGCTGGCTTCCACTCGCACGGTGGGCGCGCTGGCCTCAGTCCACTGCTGCGGATCGGTCGGCATAGTGCTCGTCAGGGTAGTGCCCGAATCGGTGATTTCCACCGATGCCACCTCGCGCGGTACGAGTCGTTCCCGGATGCCCCGGACTGTCCCCGACCACACCGCCCGCTCATGGGCTTTCGCCACGTCGTCGCGA
This sequence comes from uncultured Rubrivirga sp., assembly GCA_964385255.1. Classification (GTDB taxonomy): domain Bacteria; phylum Actinomycetota; class Actinomycetes; order S36-B12; family S36-B12; genus S36-B12. The sequence continues at coordinate 10,859 of CAYLOH010000033.1, forward strand.
ATCGCCGCCTCGCTCCAGACATCGTCGATGTCGGCCAGGATCCACGAACCCAGATAGGCGACCATGTCCGGTGGGGCAAGGTGCGGATCGAGATACGCGTCGAAGCAATCGAGAACCGAGAAGACCGGAGCGGCCACTTCATCCAGTCCGCGCAAGAAGGCACAGATCAACGGATCCTCCGCCAACATGGCGGGGATCTGCGTCTCCAGTGGGAAGGGACTGCGCGCCCCGGGTATGGCCCGGCGCCCCATTGCGGGCGTGGTCACGTCGGTACTCATTGGATCTCGAACTCGTTACCGACGCAGAAGAACAGGTCCCTTGAGCCCGGTCTGATCTGGTCGGCTGGGGCACCTCGCGTGCCGGTGACCACATCGACGGGAATCAGGCGAACCACGTCGACGTAGGCAACACCTGGGACGCGCTGCAGGACCGAATGGACGTCGGCCAACAGCAGCGGATGCCCGAATGGCCATCCGCGACCCTCGTTGCCACCCAGCACTGGATGTAGGAATCGACGGATCGCCGCGTCCGCGTTCTCCATGACGGTTCTGGCCGTTGCTCCCGGCTGCACCACCAGACGCGCCGCGACCGACACACCCAGGTACTTCGGCGGCTCGATGTGCACGATTGCACCCACTGGTCTGCGAGGCTCGATGAACTTACGAATCTCTTCCAGCACATCAGAATGTGGCTGCAGCAATTCGAAATCGCGCAGATCCTCCGGTACTGCCGGAATCACCTGCACGAGAACATGCCCTGGACGTCCCATCTCAGTGGCATCCACGCAGGACACGCGCGCTATCGACGGTGCCGCGAGTCGCACGAGGAGTTCGTAGTCACGCGTGGTCACCGCGCGCATCTGGGTACGAACAGTGATCGCCGCACGTTCCTTCAACGCGTCCAAAGTCTCAGCGTCCGAACCCCCGTTCGCAGCACCCGGGTTTGTCACCTCGGACACGTACGGGATGCTCGACCGCATAACGGTGAGCGTTCCGGCGTCGACGTTGCCGATCGTCCCACCACCGACCAGGTACTCGGGTACTCGCACCATGGCTTGCGCAGGCGGAGTCGCACCGTACTGACGGGTACCGCCGTTCTCTGTGCGAACCACCGGACCGAATCGGATCTGTCCGGAGACTTCGTCGATCGTGAAATGTCGGTCGTCGGGACCGGAATCGGCGAAACTCTCCACTCGATGCCAGGTGTCCCACCCCTGGGCGCCATTGACCTCGATGACCAGATCCCCTTGACCGCCAATCAGCGGAGTTCGGCTCAGCATCAGCCTGTCCCCAGGCGTGCCGCTGCATGGTCCGAGGATCTCGTCGATGACCGGCTCGCAATGACGGGCGTCCACGTGACCGCCGACGGCCTCGACATCGATGGTCGCGATACTCGGGGAGACCTTGTAGCGAGGTTGATCGGCGCGAGGTTCGTTCACGACGATACGAAGCCATGCGGCGGCGATACCGGCAACGCGCGATACCTCGTGGCGCGGGATGAAGACCTCGATCGTGCCATCGCGATTCAACCCGCCTGTGGTGTCGGTTCGCTTGCGAACCGGGTACCAGTCCCGTCCGTCCCAAGCTTCGACCACGTAGGGGGGGTTGAGGGGATCCACACCGATGCCTTCGATCGTGGGGCTACCCGAGAAAAGCACGTTCACCAGGCACTCCGGTGCCGCTTGCGTCATCCCGATGTACAGGGCATCGGACTCCTGCGGCATGCTGCCGAACGCCTCGAAATTGCGGCGCATCGCGCGATCTTCTTGGTGCGCTTCGAATGGACCATCGGCCTGCTTGGTGAGCACGTGGGCGACTGCCAGGGTCGGAATCGTCAGGTCACGCACAGTGGAGAAGGTGACGGGGGGCGCAGGGGTTGTTCGCGGCGTTGAGACCAGGGTGCCCTTGGGGATGACGAGGTCGACTTCCTGCGCGACGGATAGCAGGAACTCCAGACGGGTCGTCGCCGCTCCCGGTGGGATCATCTTCTCGCCGAGGAGTTCGAGGAACTTTATGTAATGGAGATCCGGTACCCGGTTCAGCCGATAGATCAACTGGTCCGTCATGTAGGCGAAGGTTTCGATCAAGGTGACCCCGGGGTCGGCCACGTTGTGGTCGGTCCAGTTGGGGTTGCGCAATTGGACGAGGCGCTTGGCCTCATCGACTAGGTCCTGGAAACCCCGATCATCGAGGTTAGGGGCGGGAAGCGTCACGGTGCGACCTCCGTCGGGATGACATAGAACGGGACGAGCAGGTTGCGAGGGTCGTAAGCGCCCTTGAGCTGGTAGCGCACGTTGATCCAGACCTTCGCCGGATCATCGTCGTAACTGGCTACCACGTCGATAACGTCGATTCGAGGTTCCCATCGCAGGAGCGAGTTGCGTACCTCCAATTGGATTCGACTCAAGAGTTCCGACGTGCCGGGTTCGAACAGCATGTCGTGGATGCCACAGCCGAACTCCGGACGCATCGGACGTTCGCCGTAGGCGGTACCCAGGATCAGTCGCATGGCGCGTTCCACGTTCACATGGCCGGAGACGAGGCGAATGCCTCCCTGCGGAGTGATGGACCATGGGTACCCCAGGCCGGCTCCGGTGAACGAACTGTCGATGCTGGTCAATTCAGTTTCACCACCGCTCCCTTGACGCTGACCGTTCCGGTCGCCTTCAAAGTCAAACTGGCAGTGGCATCCACCGTCACGTTCGTGCCTTTGAGCTTCAGGGCCGAATCCGCCGTGACGGACACGTTCGGTGCCTTCACGTCCACCTTGGTCTTGCCTTGAACCTTGACGCCTCCTGCCGCATCGACCGTGACGTCCTTGGCCTTTATCTTGGCGTCCTTCTCTGTCGTGACATGCACACTCGATGCACTCTTGATCACCACATCGCGATCTCCCTTGGTGGTGATCGTTATGCCCTTCTTCGCGTCGAGTTCGATGGCGCAGGAATCACCATTAGTGGTCCGCAAGGTGATGCTGGACGAGTTGGCGGAGTCGTCGAAAATCAATTGATGCCCGGCCTTCGTCGTTAACGCTGCGACGACCGGCTGACCGTTCTCGACGATCTTGTCGTTGGCGATCTTCCCCGAGTTCTTACCGAAAACGCTGCCCAGGACGAAGGGTGAGTCGAGCTGCCCGTTCTCGAATGCGACGACCACCTCGTCCTTCGGCCTCGGCATCAATTGCAGGCCCACGTTCTCACCAGCGCCCAACTGCATGACTCGAGCCCAGTCGGTTACGTATTCGGCGCTCAACCAGGGCAGCGTGAGTTTGACCCGGCCCAACTTCTTCGGATCCTTGATGTCGCTCACGACGGCTGGGTAGATGCCGTAGAAGCGCTCCGCTGGCTTTGCCTTGGAAGCCAAGGAACCCAGATTGCGGTCGTCGAGTCCGGTGCAGAAAACCTCGGTCGTGAAGCCACCCGCACTCGGATCGAACACGTGCAGGATGCCACTCACAGTGTGAATGCCGGAGAGGTCGCCGCATTCCTCCAACTTGATCAGCCGGTTCAACTTGACCAGCGGCGTTCCGCGGACCAGCAGATTCACGTCGACGGCACCACCCGCTTGCCGAGCGGCCTCTCCCTTGGCGGCTCGATCGGCCTGCGCCCGGGTGAGGGCGAAGGTGTCCAGCGAGGTGACCTTGCCCGCCTTCTTCGACGTAACGAAGGTGTCGAGCTTGGCGGTCACTCGGTCGGAGGAACTGAGTGATTCATCGCCTCTGGCGGCCTGACCCTTGGCATCGTCCCAGCCGGGGACGACCACCGTCTTGGGCACACCGACGCTCGTCACGCTCGCGCGAATGGACTTGATTCGACGGTCGCCCAGTTTGAAGACCGCCTCCTTGCCCACACTGCCGACGGCCGTCTTGGGTGGTCCGAAGAACAACTGGGTCTTACCGATGGTCAACTGGGTGAAGACTCGAACGAAGCACACCCACCCTTGCTCACGGGCCATGCGGACGAGGAAATCCCAGTCTGTCTCGTTGGATTGGACCACGAAGGGGTGGCGCGTGCCGGATGTGGTGACGTCGCTGCCAATCAGGCCTGCGAGGCTGTAATCCCCCGCGATCTTCTTCGCGATCTCGCCGTACGTCATGTCCTTGAAGGATCGCGTCTTGCTCGCCGCCATCATTTCGTAGCCCTGGTCATATGCCCGGAGCACCATGCGTGTGCCGTGCGCTGGATCGGTACGTATTTCCCGGCTGGCGATCGGGCCGCGGAAGACGATGTCGCCGGTCAAGTCGCCCAGACCGTAGGCGAAGATCGAGATCGTCTGGCCGATGCGGCTCTTGCTGCCACCGAAGTCGGCGACCTTCTTCGGCCCCAACTTGATCTCGACTTCACACATGCGGGGCATGTTCAATGCCGCATCTATGGTGATGCGAGCAACCTGGGCCGCCTCCTCATCGCTGATGTGGCTGCGATCCCAGAGCAAGCGCAGGTTCGCACCAGGCTGGTCGTAGGCGTTGCCGAAGAGACTGGCCATCAGTAGTCCTCCTCGGATCCCGTGTATTCCTCGTCTGCGTCATCGACGATGACCGTGCCGCCTTCACCGCGTTTGGGCAAATCGATCGGCGAGGGCAACAACACCTTGCGGCCCGCCGGGATGCGCATCGGATCGTCGATGTCGTTGTGATCGGCGATGTCCCGCCAATGCTTCGGATGCTGATAGGTCCGATAGGAGATGTGCGCCAGCGTGTCACTCTCCAAAACCGTCTCACTAAGTTCGGGTGCCAAACCACCGGACGTCGGATTGGTCAATCCCGTGGACGTGGGGTACTGCGTCAGTTCCATCGAACCGATGGCCTTCGTCGGATCCCCATCGGAGCTGAAACGCACGATCTGCGAACTGAACTGGGAGACGACACTCAAGGGCGAGATGAACGAACCCCACAACAGCATCACCAACGGGGGTGTGGTGGCGGTGGACCAGAAAGAGTTGCTGTAGTTCTCCACCAGCATCAGCATCTTCTTCAACTCGGCCATCACGCTTCGCTGCTTGCCGTAACCGAGAGCCCCCGTGGGACGAAGGGAAATCCCCTCGGACTTCATCATGAACTCGAATTCGATCTTCATCGGCTGAGGACCGTTCCACTCCAGCGGACCGGACTGAGATGAGGATGTCGAGTCGGTGACTTCCCAACTGGCGGCCTTCTTGATCTTCATGCTCGCAGGGGGAAGGAAGAACTCGACCGAGTCGTACTCGGCGGCGACGACCGCTGCCTGCCGTGCGATCGCCGATCCGATACTGCCCAGCCCGAGCATCCCACCGAGACCAGACGAACCGAGTGTCCACGAACTCATCCGCGCCAAGATCGCGCGCGTTGCGCTACCGGTGTTGGGGATGATCACCAGTTTGCAGGGTTCGACTCGCTCCTCCGAGGCGATGGACTGATCGACCATCGGAGTGCTGCCACCGAATGTCTCGATGTTGTAGCCGGAGAAGGTGAAGGACAGCGTCTCGATCGTGGTCGGCGGCATGACACCGGTTCCCACGGCGTTGACCATGCCGGCCGTAAAGGAGGGAGCGTTCCACTCTTTCGGAAGACAATTGCGGAAGATGATCGAGTACTTCTTGCTCGATTGACCGTCGGGGACCTCGATGGTGATCGAAACCTGGGTCGGTCCGAATTCGCGGGCCTTGCTGAACCACTCGGTGATGAGAACGCTGGTGCCCGGCTGCCATGGACGCGCGAGATTGACGCTGCCGTAGGTGATCCGCTCGATCTCTCGAAATGACGTGCGCAGGTAGCCGCCGGCGGGAAGATCGTTGGTGTTCATCTCCATCGAACCCAGCGACATGGACTGCCACCCACCACCCAGCGATGGGTCGCTGACCCCATCTACAGACATGGTGAAACCGCTGAAGAATCCCCCCGGGTTATCCGGGTCGTAACGCGTGGGACCGAATCCCGTGGGCAACGACGGCATCATGCCGGCGGGGACCTGGGGCAGGAATGCCATGAGGCTCGACAGATCGATCACAACCGGCCCCTTCGCTCGAGGTCACGCACTAATTCCGCCCGCAGTCGCCGGCGTAGATACGGATACAGGTCGGCAGCCTGACGCTCCAACTGCTTGGCTCGACTGTCCGGTTCCTTGTTGCTCTTCGGAGGACCGGAGTACTCCTGTTCCAACTGACCGAGCAGGGTCTCGCGACTCTTCGACCACGCCTTGGACGCGGTGTCGCCGATACCGTCGAGAATCGCGCGAGAGGGCTCGCGTGCTTTGCGCTGCACTCCTGCATCGACTCCGTGTGCGGCACTCGAGACGATGCTCCCGCCGCCCGCGGGACTGATCCCCTGCGACCCCGACGATGTCACAGCACCCCCACCACTGGCCCGCATCGAGGGCGCATCCATCGATCCGGTCCGATGGTGCAGCGGAGTTGGTTCCTCACCTTCGGGCTTTGGCGCGCGAACGACGGCACGCGCGGATCGTCCGCGACCGTTCACCATGTGGTCTTCGACTTGACGGGCCGCTCGCTCCAGATCCTGGCCTTCGTCTGTGTGCTCGCCGGGCATCGAGCCCGCGCGACCTTGTTGTTGGATCACGTGGGTGAGTTCGTGGGCAAGCAACTGCTGACCGCGTGGGCTGTCCACCCGTGCGTCGTTGGCGAAGTAGATCTGTCCGTCGCGGGTGAAGGCCTCCGCATTCACCGAATCGGTCATCTCTCCCGCTGCGCCACCTTCGTGCACGGTCACGTGCGCAGGTGGTTCTCCCACCGTTTCGCGCAAGATCTGGCGCACGGGTTCGGGGACCGCCATCCGTCGCGGTCCTTGGACCCGCGGTTCGGGCATCGATCCCAAGTCGGCGAGGCCACCGCTCTGGGATGCATCACCGCCCGCGGGACGGCTGCGTTCACGACGCTGGATCCCGGTGCGGCCACTGCTCGCCAGGATCGGGCGACTGGTGGAACCCACCACGGTCCGGGAAGCGGACGGGCCCCGACTCGCCGGCACAGAAACTGTCGCATCGACCGGAGAGACCGCACTCGTCGTGCTGCTCGACGTCCGGCCGCCTGCTCGGGCCTTCGGCGTAGCGGGCGGTTCCGAGTGAGTCGAGTCCCCGCCGACCGCTGGTTCGGACGGATTCGGCTCGGAGCCGGACGAGCCGGGAGTAACCAGTGCTTCGTCCCGTCCGATGATTGGCTTGTGCGACAGCGAACCCTGCACGGCGATATCGGGCCCCGCGGCCGCGGTTGACACGAGCGCATCCGCCTCGTCGCGGCTGCGCCGCTGGATGGCCGACTGTTCCGTCGAACCAATAGGGGGCACGTCGGCTATCAGCGGACGTGAAGCAGGCACTGCAGGCACTGCAGGCACTGCGGCCACCGACGAATCCGCCGGTACATCAGCCGCGGACGACGACGCCGCCAACGTATCGGGAGCAGGCGTGACAGATGGCGATGTGACGAATGTCGACGAAACAGATGGTTCTGAGCGGTCACGTGCACGCCGCTGAATACCCGAGGACCCCGGAGCCACGGGGGAAACCGACAGGCCATCCCCCAACAACGGACGCGACTCTCCCGACACCGCGCCCCCGGACGTAATCGCGGACATATCGCCGGACAGCGGGCCCGCATCGGATACGGGTCGGCTCGACACTTTTGAAGGTGCCGCGGGTGTCGCGGGTGCCGAGGCTGTCGAAGGCGCCGACGATCTCGCCTCGTCCCGCGCACGACGCTGAATACCCGAGGACCCCGGTGAGACGAGGGAAGAAGATGGGCCCTCACCCGACACCGGGCGGGACTCACCAGACGCTGCACCTGCACCTGCGGACGCTTCCCCGGACGTCGGCGCGACACCCGGGACGGACGGCGTCGAAGCACTCACGTCAGCCCGCGCACGACGCCGAATACCCGAGGACCCCGGAGTTGATGGGGAGACCGATGAGCCATCACCCAACAAGGGACGCGATTCACCCGAGACTGCACCCCCGGACATCTCCGCAGGCGACTCTTTCGAACTCTTTCCCGAGGGTGGCGCGACATCGGGAACGGACGCTGTCGACATGGTCGACGGTGACGAAAGATCCGACGGCGCCGACGAACCCGCGTCATCCCGTGCACGACGCTGGATTCCGGTCGATCCCGGCGCAAGTGGCGCCGACGAGGGTGCGGGCGGCACCGCGGATTCGCTTCCCGTTCTCATCGGGACATCTGCGCCGGCAGTGGGCGAGGCGGCCGGCGGTGCCGACGAAGCGGCAGGTGCC
>CAYLOH010000034.1:0-18549 GCA_964385255.1 uncultured Rubrivirga sp.
GCGGGCCGGAGATGGAGTTCGCCGGAGGCTTGCCACCGGGGAAGGCGCTGTCCATGGCGTCCTGAACCTTCGGGAAGATCGACGGCGCCCACGCGTTCAGGTACTGCAGGAAGTTGTTCGTGGTGCCCGAGCCATCTGCGCGGTACACGATCGTGATGGGCGTCGCCGGAAGGTTCTTCGCGATACGTGGGTTCGCCTTGACGATCTCCGGGTGGTTCCAGGTGGTGATGTTGCCACCGAAAATCTTCGCAACCGTCGACTGTCGCAGCTGGATCTGGTTGCCGATGGGCTGGCCGTTGGTGCCGTTCAGGTTGATCGGCAGGGTGACCGCGCCTCCGATGATCGGGACGTACTCCCAACCGAAGGAGGGCTTGGTGTCGCGCTCGCTGTAGGCGCTATCCGAGGCACCGAAGACATAGGTGCGGTTGGCGAAGCCGGACTTGCCTCGACCCGATCCGACCGACTGATAGTTGATGGTGAAGTTGCTCTGCGACCCGTTGAAGCGGGTTGCGCAGTCTTGGATGAACACGGACGGGAACGATGCCCCACCGCCGGGGATAGTTTGATTAGCCTGAGCGGGGGCTGCAGCGATCAGCGTGGCTGCAACGACACTCGCCGAGGACAGTATCGCGAGAGTGCGACGCACGGGTAACTCCTTCATACGACTCATCGACACGGTCGTGCCAACATGGGCGAACGTAGGGACGTCATCTGACCAGCACGTTCATGGAAAAGGTCCAACTCGGAACACCTAGGTGAACATCACGTAACGTGGTTGGCCGCGTTCTCCGGTTGTTAACCGAAACGCCCATTGACGTAGTCGAGAGTCCGTTCATCCTGCGGGTTTCCGAAGATCTCGGTGGTCAGACCCTGCTCAACGACATGGCCCGGCTCATTCTCCGCGGCCAGGAAGAAGGCCGTGTAGTCGCTTACACGTACGGCCTGCTGCATGTTGTGCGTGACGATGATGATGGTCATCGAGTTGGACAGTTGGCCGATGGTCTCCTCGACCTTGAGCGTTGACGCCGGGTCCAAGGCTGAGCAGGGTTCGTCCATCAGCAGAACACTCGGCTGCACTGCAAGCGCCCGGGCGATCACAAGCCGCTGCTGCTGACCACCGGACAGGTCGCCTGCAGCGTGGTCGAGCCGGTCCTTCACTTCTTTCCACAATCCCGCTGCGGTGAGGGTCTCCTCGACGATGTCGTCGTGGTTCGAGCGCTTCATGCCGGAGAGCTTCAGGCCACTCAGCACGTTGCCCCGGATGGTCATGCTCGGGAACGGATTGGGCTTTTGAAAGACCATGCCGATCTTCAATCGGATGCCGACCGGATCGACGTCAGCGGCGTAGATGTCGCGGCCGTCGTAGAGGACTTCACCGGCGAGTGCCGCACCAGGAATCAGTTCGTGGAGCCTGTTCAGGGTGCGAATGTAGGTCGACTTGCCGCAACCGGATGGTCCGATAAGAGCGGTGACCGAGTTCTTGGGGAACTTGATGGATACGCCCTCGAGCACCTTGCGCTGGCCGAACCAGACGCTGAGCTCCCGAGACTCCATCTCGATCTGGCGAGAGCGTGCGGGCTCGGCGAAGTGGGCCTCCAACTCACCCGTGGTGGTGGTGTCCTCGAATTCGGCGGTCGACATGACTCCCTCTCCTTATGACTTGGCGAATTTCTTGGTTCCGAAGAACCGTGCGGCGGTGAAGACTATGGCCACGAGGACCATCAGGACCAAGGCCGCCCCCCAAGCGCGGGCGACAGCCGAGGGGAACGGCAGTGAGACGTTGAAGAAGATGTACGTGGGCAGCGAGGCTATGGGTTCAGTGAACGGGTTCAACACCGTGCCGTCATTGGTCAGTGCCGTGAGCAGCAAGGGCGCCGTCTCACCCATGACCCTGGCGATTCCCAGAATGGTTGCGGTGATGATGCCTGTTCGCGCTGCGGGCAGGACGACCTTCATGACGGTGCGCATCCGTGTGGATCCCAGGGCGAGAGCACCGGTGCGCAAGTCTTCGGGGATGAGCTTAAGGACTTCCTCAGACGTTCGGGCAACCGTCGGAAGCATCAAGATGAAGTACGCAAGGGCGCCCGCGAAGGCGCTCTGCGAGATCACCCCGGTCAGGATGAAGACGGTGAGGATGAACAAGCCGGCGACGACCGAAGGCACCCCGCTTTCCGCCTGGAGGAAGAAACGCACGGCGTTTGCAGCCTTGCCGCGGACCTCGGTGATGTACACCGCCGTCGCCACTCCGATGGGGACAGCGATCAAGAGCGCTATGGCGACGATCATCACGGTGCCCAAGAGCGCGTGACCGATACCGCCGTAGCCCAAGGGGGTGGGTGGGGAGATATAGATGTTGTTCTGTGACAAGAAGGACCAGCTGATGGCCTCGAGGCCCTTCGTCACGATCGACCAGAGAATCGATCCCACGACGATGAGGCTCAGCAGGGTGGCACCAATGGCAAGCACGATGATCACCGCGTCTGCGGTGCGGTTCTTGCCTCCTGAGATAAGGGCCGCGATCACTGCGGCGACTATCTGCAGTGGCAAGTAGAAGACCACCACCACGATGGCGCCAGGGATGTCCGTCATGGCATAGATGACGGCGACGATCAACAGGGGAATGAGCGCTCCAAGAGCAGTGACCAACTTGAATTTGGCCGTTCGCTGCATCCAGGGTCGTAGAGCCGATTGATTCTTCAACCGTTCGAGTTCGGACTCGGCGTAGACGGTCGTGGGGCCGCTCATGATTTCAACTTCCCTGATCGACTGACAACAAGATTCGCTATGACGTTGACGATCAACGTTCCGACGAACAACACGAACCCGGAGGCAAGCAGGACCTGAATTTCCTTCGGACCGGCTTCACCGAACTTCGACACGATCATGGTCGCAATGGAGCCGCCACCCGATTCGAGCACTCGGAACAAATTGATGTCGAAGACCAACTTCAACACGAAGTAGACGGCGACCGTCTCACCCAGAGCCCGACCCAAGCCGAGCATGACACCGCCGATCAGGCCGCCCCGCCCGAAGGGCAGCGCCACGTATCGCAGCATCGTCCACAGCGAGCAGCCCAAGGACTCGGCAGCGTTGATCAACTCCGGAGGAGTTCTGTCGAGCACTTCGCGCGTAACCGCGGTGACGATCGGGATCATCATGACGGCCAGCACCCAACCTGCGATGAATGGTGAGCCGACGAAATTGTCCGTGGTCACGGAGAACAGCGGGATCCAACCCAGGTACTGATTGATGAGCTGAGCCCACTGAACTCCCACGGGCTGGAAGATGTAGAACGCCCATAGGCCGATGATGATCGAAGGAATTGCCGCCATCAGGTCGATGAAGTTGGTCATGATCTTCGCGACCCGGGCGGGCGCGAGGAAGACCACGAAGACGGCAAGCAGAATGGAGACGGGTACGGCGATGATCAGCGCGATGACAGCGAGCATCACCGAGCCGTAGAGCATTCCGAGGATGCCGAACTTGTTGGCTCCTGGGTCCCATTCGGTGGTGATGAAGAAGTCGATGCCCTGCTCTTGGACGACGGGAACCAGCTGGGCGCCGAGGAAAATCGCGATGCCCGCGAGGATGAACAGGGAAGTCAGAGCAGCGACCAGAACACCCCGGTTGAAGATGCGGTCGCTGCGGTGGAACTGTGTGGATGTGGAGAGTTTTCTCGGTTGCTGGTCCACACCGGTTGGCATGAGCGGCATCCAATAGAAGGAACGTGACACCTACGCGGGTCTGCGCCCAACGAGGGGCGAACCTTGGGTGAACGGAGAGTGAACTAGTCCGAGCGTGGGTGGTCGCCGCCATGGATCTGGTCGAGTGCATGCGGCAGAACCGGTCCCAACGCCGCGATGCCGTCCTTGCAGCCACCCGGTGAGCCGGGCAGGTTGACGATGAGCGTGGTGCCGACGATGCCGGCGATTCCGCGGGACAAGATCGCGGTCGGCACACCGGCTGCTACTCCGTAGTTGCGCACCGCTTCGGCCAGCCCCGGTGACTCACGCTCGATGACCCGACGGGTCATCTCCGGGGTGAGGTCCTGCGGGGTGTGTCCGGTGCCACCGGTGGTGAGGATCAGATCGAACCCCTCGAACACTCCCTGCTCGAGGGCGGCAGCCAAAGGTTCACCGTCGGCCACAATGCGCGGGCCCACCACGTCGAATCCCAGCGTGCCCAGGCCGGCAACCAGGATCGGCCCGGATGTGTCCTCCCACTCGCCACGTGCTGCGCGGTTGGACGAGGTGATGACCAAAGCACGGTAAGCCGGCACGCCGTTCAGCCTTCGGATGGCCGGACGTAGTGGCCAGATCGACCACCGGACTTTTCAAGGAGCACAACACGTTCGACCATCGCCGAACGATCGACGCCCTTGACCATGTCGATCACTGCGAGGGCACCAATGCTCGCGCCGGTGAGAGCTTCCATCTCCACACCGGTGCGATCGGCGGTGCGCACCGTCACGGTGATGCGAACGCCCTCGTCTTCCACAACGAGGTCGACGTCCACACCGTGCACGGCAATCGGATGACACAGCGGAATGAGTTCGGGTGTGCGCTTGGTTCCCATGATCGCTGCGATGCGTGCGACCGCGAGGGCGTCCCCTTTCGGAACACCCGCTCCGCGCAACAGTTCGACCACGTGTGAACCGGTGCGCACGAACGCCTCGGCGGTGGCACGTCGCTCGGTGATGTCTTTCGCGGCGACATCGACCATCCGTGCATCGCCGGATTCATCCAGGTGCGTGAATTCGCTCATCGGGTATCGACTCGCAGATCGATGACGTCGACTTTGTCCCCGGAGTTGACGTGCGCGACGCCCTCGGGGATGACGATCAGACAATCGGATTGGGCTAGACCACCGATCACGTGCGATCCCTGACCACCACCCACGGGCTCGACTCGACCGTCAGCGAGGAAGCGACCACGAGCGAACTGCCGCTTGTTCGGCTGCGAGTCCATTGTCTTGGTTATCTCGGCAACGATGCGTGGGCGATCCAGGCCCGGAAGACCACGCAATTTGCTGATGGCAGGACGCACGAAGTTCTGGAAGGAGATGAACGAGCTCACCGGGTTACCAGGGAGGGTGATCACCGGAATGCGCTCACCCTCGGCCTCACCCACGAAACCATGACCTTGGGGCATTCCCGGATGCATGGCGACTTTCGTGAATTCCACGGTGCCCATTTCGGTGAAGACTTCCTTGACGGTGTCGTAGGCGCCCATGCTCACACCACCGCTGGTGAGAATGAGATCGGCGACATGAAGCTGATCGCTAATCGCCGCCGCGAAAGCCTCAGCATCGTCCTTCACGGGTGGAACGCGATACGCCTGCGCCCCCGCCTCGTTGGCTGCGGCAACCAATAGGAAACTGTTCGAATCGCTGATCAAGCCCTTGGTGAGCGGCGTTCCGGGCTCGACGAGTTCACTCCCCGTGGATATCACCGCTACCCGTGGACGAGGGTGCACGACCAAATGCCCTTTGCCGACAGCGGCGATCACGGCCAGATGGCGAGCAGACAGCAGTGTCCCGGCTGTTACAACGGTGTCGCCAACGATCACATCCTCACCCGCGCGGCGGATATAGGCGCCTTCGTCGACTGATCCGCGGATCACGACTGTCTCGGTCCCACCATCGGTCATCTCGACCGGCACCACACACTCGGTGCCCGACGGAATCGGCGCTCCCGTCATGATGCGGACCGCGCTACCTGGAGTGAGCGGGACGTCCGCGCGGAACCCGGCGGGCACGTCGTCGATCACCGTCAACGTGACCGGGGTGCCTTCGCTCGCTCCCGAGATGTCGGAGACGCGGACCGCATATCCATCCATCGAAGAGTTATCGAAAGACGGCAGCGGCCACGGGGCCACAACGTCTTCGGCGAGCACGCAGCCATGACTATCTGCCAAGGGAAGTGCGATGGGCGCCAGGGGGTCGATGCCGGCGAGGATGCCCTCGCGGTAATCATCGACGGGGACGAGCACTCGATAACTCTATTCGCAGGGACCGGTCTGTTTACGCGACGCTGCTGAGACGTGCCCGCGCAGTCGTCGAGCGATCGACCCGATCTCCTGCTGCCGTGATGGCAGCCATGACATCGTTCAGCGCTCGAAGGCTGTGACCCGAGAGGAACGTGTCCACGTACGGGAGCGCGGCAGCCATACCCCCCGTCAGTGGCTCGAAGGATTCCGCAGCCTTGCGCGGGTTCACCCAGATGATGTGGTGAGCCAGACGCGACAACCGCTCCATGGACTCGCCCAGCAACTCGGGCCTATCGCTTTCCCATCCATCGCTCACGATCACCACCACCGCACCGCGCGCCAGTCCACGTCGACCGAAGTCATCGATGAAGGTGCGGATCGCAAGACCGATACGCGTTCCCCCCGACCAATCGTTCGCCGCCTCGGCGGCCTTTCGATAGGCGATCTCGGTGTCAGTCGACGACAACTGTCGGGTGAGGCGAGTCAGGTGGGTAGCGAAGACGAACGCCTCGGCTTTGATGGCGCGGACCGCTCCGCGCATCAGGTGCAGGTAGATGCGCGCATACGGCTCCATGGAGCCAGAGACATCCGCGATCAAGACGATGCGACGCGGCTTCGCCGCGCGCTTGCGGTGGACCAATCGGACCGGATCGCCAGCCGTACGGTGCGACTTGCGCATCGTGGCTCGGATATCGATATCCCCGGTAGAACGATGCCGTCTCGTCCGTCGCCCTCGACGCAAAGGTGGGACGAAAGGCAGCTGCTCGACCAAACGCTGAATGAGTGCGAGTTCGTCTTCGGTGAGTGTCGAGAACTCCCGATCGTTCAATCTCTCCTGCGCACTCACAGCTGCAAGGGCACTCGCCTCATCGGTGGAGGAGTTCGGGTCCGCTGCTCCTGGCGTTGCGCTGGTTCCGCCGCGCCCCGACTGCCCTTCGCCTCCGTGTTCTCGATCAAAGTGATCTCGATCGCCGGTGGCAGCGGATGCGGGCGGTGTTCGCTGGAGACCGTCGGAGCCGAACTCGGCGATGTCCACGATCCCGCGGAAGACTTGCTGGAATACCCGGTCGTACACCTCGTGCTGATCGCGCGCCGTCGTGAGGGTCACTCGACCCAACCAGTACAACTCCCCCAGATCGGACGGTTCTGCCACCACTACCGCTGTCGCGAAGCGCGCGCTGCGCTCCGGCGTGACCGGAACACCCGCCGCGTGCAGCACCTCACCGAATGCCGTGCAGATTGCCGCTAGGTCGGGGCGCTCAGCCACTCGCAACCCAGGCCAGCCCTTCAGCCCGTGCGAGGTCCTGATCTTCCCGATACTTGAGCACCGAACTCAAGGTGCGCTCAACGCCCACTTCGTTTAAGCGCGTCAAGCCGAGTAGGGCTGCCGCGTGAACCCAATCGATCGCCTCGGCGATGCCGGGCGGCTTCTGCACATCCAGACCACGGATGCGCTGAACCGCCCCTGCCACGTCTTCGGCCAACTGAGCGGAGGCCTCCGGGACGCGTGCGCGAACGATCGCCGTCGCGTGTTGCAGATCCGGATACTCGATCCAGTGGTACAGACACCTGCGCTTCAGGGCATCGTGCAGATCGCGCGTGCGGTTGGAGGTCAAGATCACGATGGGTGGCTGCTTCGCATGAATGGTGCCGAGTTCGGGAACGGTGACCGTGGACTCGGCGAGCATCTCGAACAGGAACGCTTCGAACTCCTCGTCGGCGCGGTCCACTTCGTCGATCAACAGCACTGCCGGAGTGGGGCCGTCATGCTCGATTGCCTGCAGCAAAGGTCGCTCGATCAAGTACTCGCGCTCGAACAACGAGGCTTCGTCGAGTGACGTGCCGCTCGTCTCGGCCATCCGAATGCTCAGGAGTTGTCGCGGATAGTTCCACTCGTAAAGCGCCTCTGACGCATCAATGCCCTCGAAGCACTGCAAGCGAATCAGGGGCGTACCGAGCATGTCCGCGAGCGATTTGGCCGCCTGGGTCTTGCCGACACCAGCTTCACCCTCCAGCAGTAACGGCTGTGGCAATCGGGCGGCGCAGAACAGCGCCGTAGCCAGGCCTTCGTCGCAGAGATAGCCGTGCGCCGCCAACTGCGTCCGCAAAGCATCCGGGGACGGAAGGAGATCTTCGAGGGCCATGGGCGTCAATCAGCCGTCAACGACTCGCCACGATCCAAATGATCGCAATTACGGCGACGATTCCGACGATCACCGGAGCCACTCGCTTCAGAACCGGGCCCATCGCTACCGAACCCAGATCCAGGGCTTCTGCTTGTTGCGCAGACACAGCGGTTCGGGGTTCTGTTGAGACCGAACCCGTTGTGGCCACGCCATCCTCCGCTGATGACTGCTGGGGTCCCGAGGTGCGGGATGCGATGACCCCTTCAAGGTTCGACGCGAACTGACCAACCAAGCGACCCGCAACGTCCTGCATTACTCCACGGCCGAACTGGGCTGCCTTACCTGTGATCGTCAGGTCGGTCGTGACGTCGACTCGCGTGAGATTCGGGCCTTCGGCCACCATGGCGGTCGTCACATTGGCTCGCGCGGTACCTGACCCACGCGACTCTTTTCCCGTTCCTTCGATGACCGCGGTGTGCGTTGATTCATCCTTCGACACGAATCTCGCCTGCCCGCCGTACGTCATCGACACCGGACCGAGCTTGACCTTCACATTGCCGCTGAACTCGTCACCGTTGACAGATTCCAACGTGGCACCCGGCATGCACGGGGCGATCGCCTCCACGTCGAGGAGCGTTTTCCAGGCCGTGTCGATATCCGCTGGGACGGTGAAAGAGTTCGTGAGCTCCATGAATACTCCTTACTAGTTCGACGTGCATTGTCCGGCCGAGATGTCGACGATACAAGCCGAGCGAACGCCATGGGACGCCTTTCGTGCGCCTTCGGTCTAGCCTGCCCTCATGGCCGTGACCGTGCGCTTCTTCGCCGCCGCACGGTCGGCCGCGGGCACGGACTCCGCTCTCGTGAGCCCGGGAACCTGGTCCGAAGTCACCGGCCAACTCCTCGCCGACTACCCCGGCTTGGCTGCGGTGCTTCCCCGCTGCTCGTTTCTGATGGATGGCCTCGCCGTCCATGACGATCAGCCGGAGGTGACGGTTCCTGACGGAGCCGAACTCGATGTGCTGCCGCCTTTCGCCGGTGGTTAGCCGCCGATCGCGGACATCGGCCTAGCAGGCTGGATGAACGACGGGTCGTTGATGCCGTGCCCAGGGAGTTTGGCGCGAGTCACCTTCTGCAGCGTTTCGGCGATTCCTGCTCGAATCTCGTCCTCGGACAACGATGCGCTTCGAACGAGTGCCCGAACGTCGGTCTCATCCTGGGAGAACAGACAATTACGGAATTGGCCGTCGGCGGTGAGTCGCAAACGGTCGCACGCTGCGCAGAAGGGTCGGGACACACTGGCGATGATCCCGACTGTCGCCGGCCCACCGTCCACGTAGAA
The DNA here is from genome assembly GCA_964385255.1 of uncultured Rubrivirga sp. Lineage (GTDB taxonomy): Bacteria > Actinomycetota > Actinomycetes > S36-B12 > S36-B12 > S36-B12. The sequence goes on from CAYLOH010000034.1 coordinate 9,456, forward strand.
CTCCTCCGCTGGAGCCGCCCCGCGCCCCGGCACAGGGGTCAACTCGAACTCCTCGGAGAGCATTTGCATGATCTCGTCTGCGGTGACCATCTTCGGGCGCGCCCACAACCCGCCCGCATCCAGTGGCATCTGTTCGATGAAACGCAATCTCCAATCATTGGCGATCGCATGGCGCAGGAGGGGAACGGCTTCGTCATCGTTAAAGCCACGCATCAACACGGCGTTCACTTTCACGGGAAGTAAACCCGCCTCTTTGGAAGCTTCGATCCCAGCGATGACATCGTGGAAGCGATCGCGATGCGTCATCTGCTTGAAGCGCTCGGGATCGAGGGTATCCAGACTGACGTTGACGCGTTCAAGCCCGGCGTCGGCCAACTGCTGGGCCAATTGCGGCAATCGAAGACCATTCGAGGTCAGGGAGATCTTGGGCGCGTGCGGGAGCGCGTAGATGCGGCGGACAACATCCACCACATCGGGACGCAGGAGTGGTTCACCGCCAGTGAGGCGGACCTGCTCGATTCCAAGTTCCGTCGCCACATCCAAGATGAGCATCAACTCATCTGTGGTCAATAGATGATCACCCGGAATCCAGTCCGCGAAGTCCGCGGGCATGCAGTAGTTGCAGCGAAGCGAGCATCGATCGGTCAGCGACACCCGCATGTCTCGGTGGACGCGTCCGTAGGTATCTACAAGCGAGCTGTCGATATGCGTGGAGTCGGTTTCACTCATGCGCAGTTCACCCACTCGTCGGTTCCATCGTCGAAGACCTGATGCTTCCAAATCGGAATCCGTTGCTTGGTGTTTTCAACCAACGCGACGCAGGCATCGAATGCTTGCTGACGATGCCGAGCGCTAGCGGCCGCGATGAGCGCTGATTCACCGATCGGGATCGCGCCGTACCGGTGGGCTACGGCCACGGCGATGACGTCGAAGGCATCTGCCACCTCCCGGGCCACGTCACGAAGAACATCGACGGCACTGGGATGGGCCTCATAGGTGAGCGAGACCACCGCACGCCCGTGATCGTTGTCGCGAACATCACCGGTGAAGACCACGCAGGCACCCGCCGCCGGGTCAGCAACCTGAAGTCGGAGCTCATCGGCGACGATCGGATCGGTACCCACCCAGGCGAACCTGACGGCAGCCGCCCCCGTGACCTGAGACATCGCACCATTATTGGCCTACCCTGCAGAACATGCGCGAGGTCCTCAACGATCTGCTCGCGGCCTACCGCTCCGGTGAGGCGGTGGCGCTGGCAAGGGTCGTCCGAACATGGAAGTCCGCCCCCCGACCCGCGGGTGCCGCGATGCTGGTGACCGGCGCGCGGGAAGCCGTGGGTTCGGTCAGCGGGGGTTGCGTGGAGGGTGCGCTCTTCGACGTTGGTCTCGAAATACTCGCCGATGGGCAACCTCGCTACGAGAGATACGGCATCAGCGACGACGAGGCATTCGGGGTGGGCCTGACATGCGGTGGCATCATCGAGATCTTCGCCGAGCGCGTCGACTCGACCACCTGGCCCGAACTCGAGGGCATCGCTGCAAGCCTCGAAGCAGACGAGCCTGTTGCGATAGCAACGATCGTTAACGCGCCCGCTGGTCACGAAGCTCGAATTGGGCGTCACCTCGTGGTTCGCCGCGACGGCACGGAAGGCAGCTTGGGTACGGCCCGACTCGACGACACCGTTCGCGAGGACGCACTCGGCCTTCTAGCCGCGGGCACCACGGGTTTCCTCCATTACGGGCCCGAAGGCGAACGCCTTGGCGAGGGTCTCGATGTCTTCGTAGCAAGTTACGCCCCACCGGCACAGATGTTTGTCTTCGGTGCGATCGATTTCTCCGCGGCACTTGTGCGAGTTGGCAAAGTACTGGGATACCGAGTAACGGTGTGCGACGCTCGACCGATTTTCGCGACCACGAAGCGCTTTCCCGAGGCCGACGAGGTGGTCGTCGACTGGCCACACCGCTGGCTTGAGAAGCAGAAGGTGGATCAACGCACCGTTATCGCCGTCCTGACTCATGATCCGAAGTTCGACGTTCCGGCCCTGAAGGTCGCGCTCGCGAGCAAGGCGGGCTACATCGGTGCGATGGGGTCACGGCGCACACACGAGAACCGTCTCGAACGGCTTCGCGAAGCAGGAGTCAGCGACGAGGAACTGAAGCGGCTTCATTCCCCGATCGGCCTGGACCTGGGCGCGCGAACCCCCGAGGAGACCGCGATATCCATCGCTGCAGAGATGATCCAAGCTCGGTGGGGCGGAACCGCACGTCATCTCACCGATACCGACGGACCGATTCATCCAGGCGCGCCCCGTTGAGCCGATCGCACGGACGATATGCGGGGGTGGTTCTTGCGGCGGGAGCCGGTGTGCGGTTCGGCGGCCCGAAGGCTCCCTATGAGTTCAACGGTGAGCGCTTGATTGATCGTGCGGTGCGAATCCTCAGTGAGGGTGGATGTGATCCGATCGGTGTGGTCCTTGGAGCTTGGGTTGGACACGTGAACAACGCGGTGATGCTCATCAACGAATCCTGGCCGGAGGGAATGGGTTCATCCCTTCGAACCGGCTTGACATGGGTGGAGGAGGAAACCGACGCCGACTACGCACTCATCACATTGGTGGACCTTCCAGGCTTGACGGGGGAAGCCGTCGAGCGCGTTGTCGATGCCGCACCGGGTATCGCCGTCGCAACCTTTCACGGTAGGCGTGGTCATCCCGTTCGGATACCACGCGAACACTTTCGCGCGTTGCTGGACACCGTCAGCGGGGACGAGGGGGCACGCACTTTCCTCGCTGGCCGCATGGACGTGACCTTGGTCGACGTGAGCGACGTAGCTGACGGACTGGACCTAGACCATGTTCCGGATGTTTGACTTTCGAGGAGTACGTTGACGCCTCTATGAATCGATGGCGCGCATGACGAATCTTCGTCTGACCTCATTCCGGATTCCCGAGGTACTGCGTCCATCGCGTTCGATTCCGATAACACCGTGGCGATCCGATTCACGCTGGAGGGCAAAACCCTCGACCTTCGTGGTGCTCGTCTTCGGACTGTGGTTGTTCGGAACCGGTGAAGCACTGCTCGTGGTCGCCGAGTTGGGCAACGGACCGTGGACCGTGCTGGCGCAGGGTGTCAGTGCTCGCACATCACTGTCCATCGGACTGTCGACCGTTGTACTGAGCGCGGTGGTCCTTGCGCTCTGGATTCCTTTGCGTGAGCGCCCGGGATTGGGAACCATCGCCAACGCACTCGTCATCGCAGCCGCACTCCAGGTCGGGGTGTGGTTCATTCCCCATCCTGATCCAACGTGGCTCAAGTTCGCTTTCGTCTTCGCCGGCATCGCTCTCATCGGGCTTGGAAGCGGTCTGTACTTGACGACCAACCTCGGCCCCGGACCCCGAGATGGCTGGATGACCGGAATTCACCAGCGCTTCGGCATATCCGTCGCTCGAGTGCGCCTGGGAATCGAGATCACCGTGCTCGCCCTCGGTTGGATCCTGGGAGGGACTGTTGGGATCGGTACCGTCCTGTTCGCCCTGCTCATCGGCCCAAGCGTTGGGTGGGGATTGCGCTTGATGGGACGCGGGGAAACAGTCGCGACCGAGTCCGAACCTGAACTCGAGGCCTAGCGCGTCATTCTGCGTTGGGCCAGGTGTCCGCAACCCGGTACCCGGCAGGCCACGGATCCCGCGGATCGAGGAAGTACTGACTCGTTCCGTACACCCAGGCTCGACCGCGGATTATGGGGACGACCGCCGCTCTATCACCCACCGAGGTGGTTCGAAGGATCGCGCAATCGAAGGTGGAATCGATGATTGATCGTGCCCGATATTCCTGGCCCACGGCTATGTCACCTCGTTCGTGCATCAAGGCCAAGAGCGCGGAGCAGCCAGTACCCGTGGGGGAACGGTCGACCTTCCCGGGTTTGATCGCACACGCATTGCGAGATGTCAGCACGCCGTCGACCTCCTCCAGCGGACCAGTGAGGTACGCGAAGGAGAAGTGCGTCCACTCCGGGAGGGTGGGGTGTTCAAAGCGCCAGTTCTCATTGGCGGCGGCGCATAACGCCCTGCCGACTTCCGCGACGTGACGAGCGTTCTCCGGCCGGATCTCGATCCCAAGATCAGCCGCCGACGCGATGACGAAACTGTCCCCACCGAACGCCGTATCGACTCGCACGTCTCCAAAGCCCTCGACGCGCAGAATCTCATCGCGCCGTTCGACAAAACTCGGCACGTTGGTCAAGGCCAATGACGTGACATCCCCATCACGACACTGCGCCTCGATAGTGACCAAGCCTGCGGGTGCCTCGAGTCGAACCTCGGTCAAGGGTTCGCTCATGGGCACTTGCCCGATGTGCAGGAGAACCGCGGCGACGCATAGGGAATTCGAGCCGGACATCGGCGGAGTGTCCTCAGGTTCCATGATGATGAAACCGCTGTGGGCTCTCGCATCGAATGGCGGCACCAGCAGATTCACGTGACGGAACACGCCGCCACGCGGTTCATTCAGCAGAAAGTCGCGAAGCTCACCGTCGTTGGCGATGAACCGGGACTGCTCCCACACCGACGCACCGGGCGGAATGGGAATTCCTCCGACAACTACGTCGCCGACTTCACCCTCGGCATGGCAATGCACGACATGCACCACCCGGCCCGTTCGCACGGTTCGGACACTAGTGCTCAGTCGTCTAGCGGCGGATGGTGATCGCCTGAGACAGCGTTGCTACCGGGTAGTTGTCTCGGAATGCGGGCGCGGGCGTGAAGACCGCGCGCACGGAGTAGGTACCGGGCGCCAGGCTCGTGCTCACACGCTTACCTTTGCGCGCCTGCTTGGAGCTCGCGTCGGCGGGCTTCAACCACCGACCCTTGGCGATCACCTGGCGCTCTCGCCCGGCCGCGTCGACGATCGACATACGGACTTTGCCCTTGATGTTCGCCGTGTTGACGGAGACTGCGATGGTCGCCTTCCTACCGCTGCGCACTTGGGCAGGCGCCTGCAGCGTCATGGTCACGCCGCTGGCGAGATTCACGGTCGAGCCTCCGGAGACCGGTGTCGGTACCGGGCCGGGGGTCGGGCGTGGAGGGGTGGCCGTGCCGACCGCTACCAGTGCCGAGAATGCTGCGGTGCCCGAGCCGCTGCCGTTCACTCCTTGCACGGACACACGAATGAATTGGTTGTTGTTCGCGGCTGCCGGCACGAACGTCTTGCTCGTGGCACCAGGGATGTTCGTGCAGGTGTTCACGTCGGACGCATTCGTGCACGCCTGCCACTGGTAGAGGAAACTGCCCGGTGCATTGCTCCACGTACCGTCACTCGTGGTGAGAGTGGTGCCAGGTCGAACACCGGAATTCGGTGTGATCGCCGGTGCAGCAGTAGACACCGGTACCTGACCGGACAGAACGCGGGCAAGTTTGCCCGCGGTGGTCTGCGCTACCCAGATGTTCGTGTCCGGCCCTTCGGACAGGCCTGTCGGACCGGAGTTGGGGCTCGTCAGGTTGTACTCACCCAACGGGGCCCCTTGAGCCGAGTACTTCGCCACCGAGTTCCTTGCGGACAGGGAGACCCACAGAGTGTTGCCGGCACCCGTGGCAAGTCCACTGGGAGCACCGGCCACCGACATCTCCAGGATCGTCGTGTCCGCGACCAACTTGCCCAGCTGATTGCGCGCCGACATCGCGAACCAGATATCACCGTTGACATTGGTGATACCCGTGGGACCTGAAGCCGTGGTCAGGTTCACGCTGCCGAACGTCGTCCCATCCATCAGAACGAAGGCAACTCGGTCGGCTCCTGAGTCGGTGAAGTACATCCGATTACTGCCCGTGGGGCCTTGCACGATGCTGTTCGGCTGGGAGTTAGCCCACGGAACGGGGAACATGGTGACCGCACCTGTCATGGTCACCCGACCGATGCGACCACCCACTTCGGTGAACCACATGTTCCCGTCAGGACCGGCCGCAATGTCCTGCGGACGCATCGTGGTGTCGGGAAGATCGATGATCGATACCGCACCCTGCATGGTGATGCGTCCGATCTTCCCCCCATCGCGCAGCGTGAACCACATGTTCCCGTCGGGGCCGGCAGCGATCCCCCACGGATTGCCGACGTTCGCCGGGACCGGCAGAGCGTAGGCCGTCACCCCGCCCGTCATCGTCACCTTCGCGATGGTCTTGGAAGCTCCACCCGTCACCCACATGTTCCCGTCGGGGCCGGGCGCCACATCCCGCGGAGTGGCACCCGAGGCCAGACCGATTTCCAGGACGTCGCCGGGCGCGGCGTTCGCGGCGCTGGCACCGACCAAACCCGATGCCACCAGGGCGACGACGGAGATAACGGAAGCAAAACCCTTGGAGAACGCCTGCATATCCCCACCGTCGCACACGACCGTGCCCGGCGCGGGGAATTGTCTAGCCGTGTCGCCGCTGAATCCCGTGAACAGGAGGGCTTCCGTGCTAGGCCAAGGTCAGCGTCGAGGCAGCCGCGAGAGCCAGAACCACGCCCAGCAGTTGGATCCTCGACAGCGTCTCCTTCAGGAGCACTCGAGCCAGGACCACGGTCGCAGCCGGATATAACGATCCGATCACCGCGACGATCGCCAATAGACCCCGCTGGGCGGCGAGCTGGAAGACCGCGTTGGCGAGCGCGTCCAACGCCCCGGCAGCCAAGGCGAGGCTCCAGGGAAAGGGCCCGCGAACCTCGCGGGTCGATCCAGCTTGTCGCAACAGGAGGACAAGCAGGATGCCGACGACGAGCACGGTGGAGAACCACCGACCCATGGTCGCCACCCAGATTCCCGAATCGGCCGGAGCGGTACCCAACACACTCAGGTACACACCTATCGCCATGCCGCTGCCGATCGCCAACACGACCGCCCTGACTGGTGTGCGTCGGTGCGGTCCAGACTCTCGACTCACCAAGACGACGGAAAGCCCGGCGACCAGAACACCCGCAAGGGCCAACGCGGAAAGCGACTCACCAAGGGCGATCCCGACGACGACCGGAACGGCGCCGGACAAAACAGCGGTGATCGGCGAGACGATTCCCATTTGCCCTCGAGCCAGCGCCGCATACAACAGGCCGATCGCAACCGCGCCGACGCCGCCTGCGATGACGCCGACGCCGACCGTCGTCCACGACCACTGACCCGGTATGACGACCAAAGCGAGGATCGTGATCAGCACAGCACCCGCGGGATACGAGACTGCGAGAACTCGTATTGCTCCCACTCGACGAGCCGCTAACCCACCCATGAAGTCGGATGTTCCCCACGCCAGGCTGGACAACAAGGCCAGGAGGGCTGCCACGAGAACTCCCCTCTTGGTTCACATTGAAGGCCGGCGAACACTACCCAAGCGGGTGGAATACTCAGTGGGATGACGCGCATCGCTTCCGGACCATGGGATCAGCGAGTCATCGAGGAATTCCTTACATCGACACGGATTCCTATTCGGTTGGCCACGAACGGCTCATCCGGTCCCCTAGTTCAGAGCCTGTGGTTCGCTCCAATCGGCATCCAGTTGTGGTGCTGCACTCAAAAGTCCTCACTCCTGACACGGCGACTCGAACGCGATGACCGGGTGGGATTCGAGGTCGCCGCGGACACACCTCCTTATCGAGGTGTGCGTGGAACGGGCGTTGCACAACTCGTCGATGAAAACGTGGAGGACGTCCTACGCACTCTCATCACCCGATATCAAGGAAGCGAACGCACGAACCTCAGTGAGTGGCTCCTCAGCCGAATCGACAGTGAGGTGGCGATTCGTATCGAACCCCGAACTATCTCGTCGTGGGACTTCTCAGCCCGCATGAGCAACTGATGGTCTACACGAAGAGGCCGCTGCACAGGTAGTCGCCCTCCGCACACCCGGGAGGAATCAAGAAGGACGACGATCCGATGGTGGTGTTCCACCGATTGAAGGCGTCGAATTCAGCGAGTCTCTCTTGCATGGGAATGAACGATCTTCTTGGATCGGCCGTGTAGGCCGCGAAGATGAGGCCCACATCTTGCACTCCGTCGATGAAGCCGGCGTCGTACGTATAAGGACGGCGCAGGATCATCTCCTCATCGGTTTCCGCATGAGCAACGCGCATGTGCGCGTTCGAGGGAATCACAGGCAATCCGTTGTCATCAAGTACATCGAAACGCACCTCATCGGTCTCGCTCGCGCCACCGAGCGGGGCGCCAGTGTCAAGGGTGCGGCCGATTACCAATTCCTTCGCGCCGGTATCCATACGATCCCATTCATCAAGCAGCATCCGGATTCGGCGAATCACCACGACGGTTCCACCAGCGGCCCACGCAGGATCACCCGTGGTCCACACAACCGCATCGAATTGGGCGGTCCCCGGCAACGGGTTCACCGTGCCATCGACCTGACCCATCATGTTTCGCGAGGCACGTCCTCCCTCATTCGCCGGCGTAGGCGAACGGAAGCCCGACTGGACCCAGGCGACACTCGCGAGCGTCGAAAGTCCCTTGACCACGGTTCGCTGCGCGTGGGCGAGGGTGAGGGGATCATCGGAGCCGATCTGGATCAGGAAGTCGGTATCAGCCCACTCGCCCTGAAGTCGATCCGTGGAGAAAGCGGGAATCTCCGCGACATACGGTGGAAGCTGATCCATGCGTCCGGTCTTCTCGAACAACGATCTACCGAGCCCGATGGTGATGGACAAGCGCGCCGGCACTTCGGCGATCTCCGGCTCGGTGTCGCCGAGAGCAGGTCGACCGGCCATCAAGCGAGCGGCGTCGTCGCTAACGATGCGAAGCACGCTGTCGGCATCCTGCGCACTCGCCTTCAGCAGATTCAACCCGAGGAAAGTCGCGTACGTCTGCTCGGGTGTATCGACACCAGCCTGGTGGATTCCATGGAAGTCGATCGTCTGCCGCGCGCTCCAACCCGCTGGATTTCCCTCGGGCAAGCTAGGGCGCGCCGTCGGTGTCGCGACACTCTCCGCTCCCGTAGTCCGGCCGAGGACCACCCCACCGGCGGCGCCCACGATCGCGGCGCCGCCGGCGGTGAGTAGTCCACGACGGGAGACCCGCACCACGGGCTTCTCATCGTGGTCGTTCATCAGCTCATGCCACCGTGGTTCAT
>CAYLOH010000035.1:0-1704 GCA_964385255.1 uncultured Rubrivirga sp.
GCCGCTGCACAACCGGCCGCTGCACAACCGGCCGCTGCACAACCGGCCGCTGCTCAGGACGCCGCCGGTGAGGAGCCGTCGATCTCGGTCGATTCGGAATCGGCGTACGGCCAGCACATGAAGGCCAAAGCGCAACTGCGCGAGGACATGCAGGACCCCTCCAAAGTGGCCACCGATGAGACGCCCGAGCCCCAGGGCTACAAGGACACGGTGTTCGGCAACGCCAACAGCATCAACTTCCGAATGAAGGCCGGCAAGGGTGTTTCCGCGGACGAGCGCGCGTACCTGCGACTGATGAACCAGAAGGCAATGTCCATCACAGAGCAGTCGAAGTCCGCCTCACCGGACAATACGACCGCGTTTCCGTTCTCCCAACGCACCCAAGCCGACCAGAAGGACTCCGGTGCGGCCACCACCGGACACGTCCTCACCGCTATCGGTGGTGCCATCAACGACGACGATTCGGTGCGCCCCGAGGGGGACGCAGCAGGAAAAGCCTTCGACGTCCTCAACGCGGGTGCGAACCTCGGCAAAGCGGGAATGAAGCAACTCGACAAGCTCGCGAAGGACAAAGGCTTCGACGACGAGAAGGTCCTGGGTTCCGCGGGTAAGGCCTACGCCGATGTCGGCAAGGCCGCGCAATTCACCTACGGCTTCGTCGGCAAGGACGCGGCGAAGATGTACGACCACCTCAACCCTGGAGCCGATGGCCTGCCCGGTCACGCCGGCAAGGATCTGACAAAGCAACTCGATCCCTATCTGAACATCAAGAACCTCGATCGAATCACACCGGTGGAAGCAGAGATTCCCGGTACCGGTGGCATGAAGTACTCCAAGAACTTCAATGCGCTCTCTGCCGGCAAGTTCGTAGAGCATCCGGCGACGATCATGCGCGCTGCGGGCACCGGGCTCACGGAGAAGTACGGCAAGCCCTTCGAGAAGATGCACAACAAGCGTGCCGACCTGCTGGAGCGCCAATTCTCGACAACCGTGATGCGGCGCATGCTGCAAGCAGACCGAGCGAACGCGGACGGCTTAATCGACGATGAAGTCGATGAGGAGAGGCGAGGCCAAGAGGCGTTCCCGAATGCGCGCGCAGGACTCCTTCAATCGGCAACCGGTGAAGCAGCCGCCGCGATGAAACTCGGCAAGCAGGCCCAACAGTCTGGCTACTCCTCGAACTACGGGCAGGACATGAACACGACCGCGATGCTCAACGACAAGAAGCATCAACGTCAATACGGCGGAGAATTCAACAAGCTCATGAAAGCTCGCAATGACGTTCGCCTACGAAGCGACGCGACGCAGCTTGACGAGGAAGTGAAGCAAGGCCTCCTCGGAACGGACGATGAGGACAAGCAGCGAAGGGACCTCGCGGCGCGGGCGATCGCACAGTTCGGGATACGAACGGCCTACAGGACCAAGAAGGGAGCGAATGACGCCGCGAAGAAGAAGCTGGAGGCGCTCAAGGGCAAGGAGGAAGCAGCACTCCAGTCCAAAGCGGACGAGGCCACGACGGAGATGATCCAGGCGGCAGCAGAACTCCAATGGAACGATCGGACCGCCCGGGCAGACGGCGCGGACAGGGAACAGTGGCGTGGCCTGTGGAATGAGCGCCCGGCCATGGCTCGCGAGCAGGCCAAACTCGAAGCGGAGCAGGCGCGCGCCAACCCGGCAAAGGCCCAGGCAGCCGTTGACGAGAAG
>CAYLOH010000035.1:1804-16456 GCA_964385255.1 uncultured Rubrivirga sp.
AGCGGAGCAGGCGCGCGCCAACCCGGCAAAGGCCCAGGCAGCCGTTGACGAGAAGCCCCTGATCTCCCAGGAAGAGGCCCCAGGTGAGGCGGCGACTTCAGGTCGGAATGCACCCGAAAACGCTGGACCGGTTCAGGGCCGCTCCGTGCGACGACGCCAGGGGGCGGGTCGTGTCTTGGCTGGGGTAGGGCAAGGGGTCGGCAAGGCCCTTTCCACCACGGGCGGGGTTATCGGCTTCGACGGTGGAGAAAACGACCTCAAGGCCGGCAATCTCAAGACGGCTGCCGCGAAGGCCGCGATGTCCGAGGTGTGGCAGAACTTCGGCACCGGCGGGCTGGCCAAAGTCCCTGTCGTAGGTGACTACGCCAAGACCGCCGGACTCGCCGTTTATACGCCGATCGGGGAGGGCATAAAGAAGGTGGGCGGGGCGCTCGAGGAAGCTTCCTTCGGCAAGGAAGACCGAGACCGCCTCTTCAACAAGCACTGGGGCCTGGAGTCCCCCACCGCCACCGACGCGACACGCGAAAAGCGCGCCGAGCTCCGCGCCCAGGAATCCGGCATGGCGAACACGATCAACGACACGAAGACCGACTACTTCTCGAAGGCCCAGAAGCTCAAGGCGCTCGAGGACCGGGGGCTCGTCCCAGGAGATACCGAAGTGTTGGCCGCCCGAGACGCCGTTGATCTCGCGCGCAAGGAAGTATTCGAACAACAGCGTGGGCTACGAGAGGTGGAGGGCGAACTCGGTTACAGCCGGCGCCGTCAGTTGGCGCGTACCGGCCTGGTGATGCCCGCCCGGGCGGAAGCAGACTTCAATCAGCCGCAGACTCCGCTGACCGAAGAGCAGATCCAGCAACATCGGGAGAAGACGTTTGCCGGGGGGAAGTCACCGCTGTCCGCCGCGCTACCCAAGAAGGTGCAGGTCTACAAGTCCAAGGCCGGCGCGGCGAAGAAGTCTGAGGAGCCGAACGAGCCGGTGGCCTCCGATCAGCCCCAGTTGTTGGATGACGATGTCATCCAAGAGGCGCCGGAGGAACTCGAAGACGAGGACAAGGTCGGCGATGCGGACCAAACACAAATGCCGGACATGAACTTGGACTGGCTGCAGCCTGATTTCAAACCCGAGCCTGGACTCGGGCAACAGGCCCTACCACAAGTTCAGCAAGAGGAGACCGATCCGATGGAGAAGTATGCATTCATCCTCAACATGAAGGAGGAAAAGGATCTCAGGAAGTACCTGGACGGTGACGAGGCAACGAAGAAAGGAAAGAAGCGCAGGAAATAGTTTCTCCTCCTCGTCCTTCAGGTAGCGTCGAATCCACTCCACGCGACCGCCACATGTTCATCGGCAATCTCGAGCCGACACCCCTGACGAATCGGACAGTGCCATGCGCGCCACGCTGGAAATGACGGGCGGCTACATGAGGACCGCAGTGATCAGTACTGCCTATGAGGCAGCCGCACAAGGGGCAAGAATTCATCGTCGCCACATCCTGGCTGGAGCGAGGAGTCCTAGGCGAAGCGTGATTTTCTAGTATTTGCTCTTCATGTTTTGTATCGCTTGATCCCTCACGAACTGCATCGCGGGTGACAACTCTTCACCGTCGTCGTTCTCGTCCTCGTAGATGGAATCTCCATCAAGTGAATTCTCTTCGTCCTGACCCCATTCCTTCTCTTCTTCCTCAATGTTCTGCTGGTCGTTCAGGTTTTGGGAAAGCAGTGAATTGTTCTCAGACACCCGTGCTTGGTTGGCGACCACTGGTTCCTTGTTCTCTTCCTGAACAGGTTGCCATGAGGGGTTGCCGTCACCAACGCCAGCGCCCTCTTCCTTCTGCTCCTCGCCCGCGTTTTCGTCCTTCCAGTCCTCGAACTTCGCTGAACCCTCTTCCTTGAGCGGAGCGAGGGCATCTGCCCAACTCGTGCCCTTGCGCTGCGCCGTGAAGGCAGCCTTTTCACTGCGGGTCAAATCCTGGGATTTCTTGCGCGCACCGAACAGGCGCTCCATCCAGGTGCGCTTGGGTGCGCCCGGCTTTCCGTTGAATGCTTGCTTGAGGCGGCCCCAGAATCCGAGACCCTTCGCATTCTCGCGCTCCGCACTCCGGAAGTTGCCCGCCTTCCGGCCGAATAGTCGTGCAGTACCTTCGAAATCGCGCGGCTTCTCGCCGAACATGCCGTACACGTTCTTCTCAGTCTGCTGACCGAGCTTGGTCCACGGATTAGCTGCAACCTTGTTGTGCATGCGCGTGTTGAATATTTTCCGAGCTGCGGCGTGCTTCTTGGCATTGGCCATCTCCTGCAGTTTCGGCATGCCCAACGACATTGAGATGTCCGGGTCGGCGACAGCAGGCTCCTCCTCGATCAGGGGCCCGAGGTTTCTCCGTGGGGCGAAGCCGCGATTCCCCGCGCTGGAACCACCGCCAGACCGGACGAATTGATCGTCTGGGTCTTCGATCAGGAGCCGGTTGTTGTTGTACGACGGATTTTGGAACTGGGGTTCGTCGTCGTAGTCATTCACACGATCAGCCTAGGACTTCGCCTGCGGCTTGCTACCCCCTTTTTCAGGGGGCTGGACAGCTCGCCGGACATCGCGCTTCGATGCCGGGAGTAGTTTCCCCATCATGTTTCGCCGATCGACATCGATCGTCACGGCCCTGCTTCTCGTCGGGGTCGTCTCACCTCCGACTGCTTCGCACGTTGCCCACGCCCAGACTCCTGACCCCATCGTGACTTTCCTCGTGGGACTGCCGCGCGACTCGACCGCCCTGCAGGAGGCCGCGGTCGCTCGATCCGCCCCGGGCTCGGAGCTTTTCCGCGATCACCTGTCGGTGCGCGAGGCGGGCGAGGAGTACGGGGCCAGACCGAGGGAGATCGCACGGTTGCGACAGGCAGCGCGGCCACTCGGTATCGAGGTGGCGGTGGGCAAAGACCGTCTGCTCGCACGTCTGAGCGCCAAGCGTTCGCTGTGGGAGCGCATCTACGGATTGCCGATGAGCGTGGTGGAGCCGTCCGAGGGCTACCCCTACCGCACGTTCGTGATGCGCGATGGCGGCGGCTACGCCGCACCACCCAAGGCGCTGCGTGACGTCACGGAGGAATGGGTGCCGTTGGCATTCGAGTACGTCGCGAGCGCGGACACCGCCGGCATTTCGCCCACGACCTTCGACTTCCTCCAGGGCGTGCTCTCTTCGCCCGGGAGTCCGCAGGCGTGGCCACGCAATGAAGGCACCGTGCCCGCAGAAACGTGCGATGCCGCTGCGATTCGCGACGGGGCCGTCTACGCACCCCGGCAGATCCACGATGCCTACGGAGTCACGCGTCTGGCGGCGCAAGGAGTTCGAGGCACGGGAGCGAGGCTCACGGTGGTCTCCTTCGGTGGCGGGTACGCAGCCGGCGATCTCGAGCAGGCAGCACGGTGCTTCGACTACTCCGCCAAACGCATCGACATTCGGACCGGCACGGGAGTCCCGCAACCCTTCATCAACGCCTACGTCGAAACCCACCTCAACCTCATCACCGCCTCGGCCGCGCTGCCCGACGCGACGGCGATAACGCTTCTGGGAGTCACCTACTCCCCCATCGGCATCACCGACGCCTTCGCACGCATACTCGAAGGGCCAAGCGCGCCCGATGCGGTTTCTCTGTCCTACGGCATCTGCGAGGCCGACTACCGGGCGCAGGCCGGGGAGTACATCTCCTTGAACGAGGACCTGCTGCGCATGGCGGCCATCGTCGGCACGAGTGTCGTAGCGGCAACCGGTGACTTCGGATCGTCGATGTGTCAGTCGGACACCAACAAGCCCACCGTCTGGTATCCCGCTTCGTCGCCCTGGGTCACCGCTGTCGGCGGTACCAGGCTCACGCTTCGGCCGGATAACTCGCGCCAGTCAGAAAGTGTCTGGAACGACGCGCCCTATGCCGCCGGGCTGATGCCCGGGGCCGCAGGGGGCGGTGGCCCGAGTGCCCTCTTCAACCGTCCCTGGTGGCAGAGAGGCGTCACACTTCGTGGACCCAGGACCGTGCCCGACGTCTCGTTACTCGGCGCCATTAGACCGGGGTGGCCGGTGGTCTACGGCGGCGAAGTGTTCACCAGCGGCGGCACGGCAGGAGGTGCCCCATTGGTCGCCGCGCAACTCGCCGCGATATCCGCGAAGGAACGTTCTCGCGGATCAGCGGCGATCGGTTTTCCGAACCCATCGCTGTATGCAGCGAGTGGCATGCGGCGACTTCCGTACTTCGACGTGCGGACGGGCAACAACGCGGTGTTACCCGTCGGATGTTGTTCGGCATTTACCGGGTACGACTTGGCGAGCGGTCTTGGTGTGCCGATCTTCGACCGGATCTACGCCGCGCTCCCCCAACCCCATCGTTCATCGGCCGGAGGCGCGTCCGCTCAAACCCGATGAACCGTGGCTTACTGTTCCCACGGCGCTCATGTCACGGTGATCACCCGCTGAGCTAGATTCGACTAAGTCAACACGCCGCGACGCGGCAAACGGAACATCAATGACGAGGAGACAGTGTGGTCAGGGTAGGGAATGCAGGTTGGCTTGCGGTCGGAGCAGCCCTAGCGCTCTTCGTAACCGCTTGTTCGTCACCGTCCACCAGTGGATCGGCTGCCCCCGAGTCCGCTTCCTGCGCTGATCCCGACACGTTCTGCATCGGCCTGGCGCTCGAGACCGGCGTGGTCGACGACGGCGCCTTCAACGCCGCCGCCTGGGAGGGTGTGCAGGAAGCGGCAGTTGCCACCGGCGGCATCGCCGAGTACCTCGAGAGCACGGACAGCAGTTCCTACGCGGCAAACCTCGATGACTTCGGCGCGCGTGGGTTCGACGTCGTAGTCGCATCGGGCGTGGGGCAGCCGGAGACCACGATCGAAGCGGCTGCCGCGCATCCGAACACCCGGTTCATCGGTATCAGTCAAGACATGACGGATGGGCCTGCGAACGCCACGGGGTTGGTCTTCCGCGACGACGAGGCGGGCTACGCGGCCGGCTACCTCGCCGGCCTGATGACGAAGACCGGCACAGTGGGCGCGGTCCTCGGCAGCGAGAGCATCATCCCGTTGAAGCGTTTCGGCGAGGGCTACCGTCTCGGTGCGCTAGCCGCGCGACCCGACGCCACCGTGATCATGTCCTACAACAACGACAGCACCGACTCGTTCAACGATCCCGAGTGGGGCGCTGCTGCCGCAGCCCAGCAGATCGCCGACGGCGCGGACGTGATCTTCGGTGCCGGGGGAACGACGGGCATCGCCGCCCTGGAAACCGTTGCGCAATCACCGGGTGCAGGGACGTCGTTGTTCTGTGTCGGCATCGACGTCGACCAGTACCAGACGGTGCCGCAAGCCAGACCCTGTCTGCTCTCTTCAGCGGAGAAGCGGATCGCAGCTGGCGTACGCGATCTGATTGCCGCCATCCACGGGGGAGCAGCGCCCGAGCGGAACGTCGAGGGCGACATCGGCCTGGCGCCGTACCACGATGTGGAGGCACAGGTCCCGGACAGCGTGAAGGAGAAGGTTGATGCGGTCGTCGCAGGACTGATCGATGGCTCCATTGCAACGGGAGTGGACTTCTAGTGTCCCAGTGCCGACGCACGCTGACTGCCGAACGGCACGCCCCTACAGGATTCGTCCCATGCGGCTTCACGTGTCAGCGAATAGGCGCAACCACGTTCACACCGCCCGGAACCTATCCGTGATGTTCCCCGGATTGCGATTCTTTTGTGGGCCGATTGCCAAAATCGGGGCACCGCGACGAAGATCTGGAGAAGTTGAAACCATCGTTGGCGCTCGATTTACTTCGCTGCAGGCGACAGTGTCTTCTCAGGTTGTTCTTCGATCAGCCAACTTCCACCTTTGAGCCATGCTGTGGGCAAAACAAACCGAACAATGGCTGCCAAGATGGGGTTCAGGTTTGGCCCGTAGGGAGAGCGGTAGTCATAGAGCTCGAAAGCTATCGATTCAGCTTTGTTCTTTCGAACCAATCCGATGGTGTCGACTACTAGAGCTCGAGGTCCACACACCGCAACGTGGTTTCCAGGATCTATGAGTTCACTGATGACCTTCTTTGTATTTGGCCGTCCTGCGGAGGTGTCAACCTCTGTCAGGTCGAGAAGACCAGCCTCACTCCAACGACGGAGGGTGGTGAGGCCTATAGCTGACTCCGCCCCCCGATAGAAATAAACCATGCGCGGAGGAATGTCCATCTTTTTGATCTGCTCTTCAGAGAACAGGAACGGGGTGACTCCGGAACCTCCAGCAATCCACACATCTTGTTGACCTTCGGTGAAAACGCTTAGGTGGCCCAAAGGACCAGAGACTGCAATCTTCTTGCCTTCGTGTAGTTGGGGCGCTATACGGATGGTCCAGTCGCCCACTTCTTTCAGAATAACCGTGATCTGCGATGCGTGAACGTCGTCATTGACGACGGTGAACGGATGCCGCTCATGCCAAGGTACGTCGTCTCGAATAAAGACAAATTGACCAGGTTCGAGACTCTTCCACGGCCTATCGTCGTTTCGTTTGATGGTCACTGCGACAGCATCAGCTGTGTGTTCGACCTTTACGACGGTCGCACGAATATCCAGAAGACCCGAGTCAACAATGAGAACTCGGTAGAAGAAGGAGAGGAAACCAATAATGGTCCAGGTCCATAACCAGAGAGAGCCAGGACTACCCAGTGCAAAAGGTTGCTCCGCTGTGACTACGTGAATTGCAGAGAATGTGAACGGAACAATCAACAACAAATGTGAGTATCGCCAAATGCGGTAGGGCAAGATTCTCAAGATCGAGATAACAATCAGAACAATAAACAGCGTTTCCGCTGATTCAGCAAGATCTACACCAGTCTCTTCCGCATTTCGGCCAAATGGAAAGATGCCGTTCGCAACATCGTTTTCCGCATCAGCATGCAAGAGCAACAAGACAATTGCGGCAATCCCAAACCATCGGTGCCAGATATAGACGCGGTCAAAACCGCCAAAGAGTCGATCAAGGACTGGTAGTCGAGAGGACAAGAGCAAAGTGGCAGACATGAGGACGATCGAGCCCATGCCATAGAAGAGACCTAGACGATCAGTTCCCTGATCTGCGGGTAGAAGAACCCAGTTCAGTCCTACGGCAGCGATGACTGCCAAGGGCGCAAGGAGGTGCCATCTGGATTGCGATACCGACACCAGTGCAATGCGTTCTTCGGAGGGATAGAAATCCCTTACCCGAGTGCCCTTAACAAAAGTAATGAGATCAGAACCTAAGCGGGAAACACGTTCAGTGAGAGTCAAGAACGATCCCATCTGCTGTGTGGAGGTGGCGGAGACGGAGGAATATGAACGTTTACACCCCTCACGCCATCCGGACCTTAGCAGGGTGGTGCACTTGGCGTGACTCTGCGACACCTCTGCGATGCCTCGTTCGAAGGAGGCTAAACCGCTCTTGGTTTGGCTCCCAGCGGATTGCGAGGGCGGCGATTGGTGTCCTCGCGAGTGTGGGCCAGATCTGAGGGCAACCTGGGCTTGGTGGGCTGCTAGCGCCCCAACACCTGCTGACGCTGCACGGGATTGATGTCGGTTGAATTGACACTCTGACCTGCTGCAATCCCGTAGACGAACCGGTACCGATGGCCTGTAGGCTCGACTTGTTGTCCTCGGTTCACCCCACCGTTGATTGCGAGATGTGCTGATGCACCGCCACCTTCTCCACGTGATGTCAGCCGCGCTCACACTGTCGCTGCTTTCCACTCCCATCGCTCATGCCTCAGAAAGCGCGCCTGGCATGCAAGCCCAGTCCGCGACGAAACTAAGGGTTCCTACTCCACTGGCTGAAGACCTGGCTCGGGGAGAGCAAACTTCGGGTCGAGCCGTCGTGGTAGTCGAGGGAGGAGGATCGACGCACGCCTTCACAACTCCGTGGGATGCCTGCGATGGCGGACGGGCGACCTACATTCAGGCCCTCGTCGATGCCGGCCTTGCTGTGTTCACAGCACCTGGCTTCGAAAATTCCGCTCCCAGTACGGCAGGACGCTCGGGTTGCCCGCCGCAACCGCCGCTCAACGTCCAGTGGAACACCACGGGCTACCCGACACAGGCCGGTCAAGCCGTGCTCGGATTCCTTGGATACCTCAACGCAACGTACGGTTACCACACTTTCGACCTGGTGGGTTACAGCTACGGCGGCATCATTTCCCGCGCCACGGTTGCAGCGCTCAAGCAGCCACCAGCGCCGGGCACGATGGCCCCAGCCTTCTCCTACGAACAAGTCGCCGTCGATGCAGGCATCAGCATTCCGACCATCGTCACACTCAATACCCCACACCTGGGTGCGCCTTCGTATGACATCGCCTTCGATCCGACGCGATACACGAAGAAGGTCGCACAGTCATGGGGAGCGCAGTATGCGGAGACCGGCAAGAGTTTGCGGATCTTCGAAACCATGGCGGGTGCTGGTGCCATCCAGGTGCTCAAGACCAGCGGCCACGCACGAAATGATCCGAATAGTTGGGATGCTCGACAGGTTGGCATGCTGGATGGTGTCGCGTTGACGTTGATCGCGGGCGACTACTGCGGACGCACCTGCGGTAAGGGTCGTCTGGCAAAGGGGCCAGGCGGACGGACTTGGCCGCGCACGGATGCCACAGTGCCGCTCTACAGCCAACTGATCCAGCCATGCCCCGGATCGTGTCCCGCGCCCCCCGGCTCCGTCTACATTCCGGCGGGCATGATTCCCGACGACACCGTGCGCAAGGTTTTCCCCACCGTTCACTCCACCTTCGACACGGACCGACTGGGACTGCCGCCCACGATCTCAGTGTCGAAGAATCCCGAGGCGATCTCCTACCTCGTGGAGACTGTTGTGAAGCCATGGCGCGCGGCAGGAGTGCCACTGCTCGCAAGGTGACTGCCTGGATCAATCCGGGAAGAGCCAATCGTCAGCAGCAACGCTGCACTATGCCGTGAGACTGGTGGGACCTAGTGCGATGGCGTCCAGACTGTGAGAGGGAGATGTGCACGCTCTGCCGATGTCTCGTGGACGTCGTTTCCGGTGTAAGTCAGCCACAGGCAACTACCGAGGCGGCAACCGCGCATCCGGACACCAGGTACATCGGCATCAGTCAGGACATGTCAGATGGCCCAAGGAACACAACAGGCCTCAGCTTCCGTGACGACGAGGCGGACTATGCAGCGGGTCATCGTGCTGGACTGATGACGAAGACCGGCATCGTGAGCCCCGCTCTCGGTAGCGAGACCGTCATTCCGTTGAACCGGTTCGGCGAGGGCTGCCGTCTCGGTGCGCTAGCCGCGCGGCCCGACGCCACCGTGATCATGTCCTACAACAACGACAGCACCGACTCGTTCAACGATCCCGAATATGGCTCGATTGCCACAGGTGTGAACTTCTAGGCACTCGGTGGAGCAAGACATGCAACGATCTGGGATCGAATCCTGTATATCGTTCGGGCATGCTGAAGAACAAGCGCGGACTTGCCGCTATCGGATTCGTCATCGTCGCCAGCTTCGGGCTCGCCCCCATCGCCAACGGGGCTGACATGCAACCGAGCCTCGTGTGGAGTTTGAGCAGTCCCGAGCGCACGATCGTGGACCTTCCCCCTACCGGCCCGAGCATCGGTGACATCACGGTGACAAACGGCGATATCGCCAAGGCCTTCGGTCGAAAGGCCATCGGCTTCTACACCACCAACCAGACCACGGTGCGGGTGAACATTCCCGGCGGCCGAGAGCTACGTGAGGTCGATCTTTCCCTGTCGGTACCCGGGGGTGTCATCTACGCAACGGCACTCATCCGGGCCAATTCCGGAACTCCCCCCACCCAATCGCAGACCTTCGCAATCATCGGTGGCACCGGCAGGTATTCCGGTGCCTCCGGTCAATTGACTCACGATGGATTCACCGAGCAGGGTTCTACGGTCAAGCTCTACTTGGCCAAGTAGAACCAGCGGAGTCATGCACCGAGGGTTGAGCCCGCTGCACGCGCATGGACATGATGTGGAAAGTGGCTTAACCGGTCGATTCATCCACCGGTCACATCGTGCTGGGCCATCGCAACGCCGCAGGTGGCCACGAAGGGGTCGGGACTGTCAACAAGGATCGTGCCCCGCCGCCGGTTGTCGCGATTTCGGTTACTTGTCACGGAGGACAGGGTCAGCGTGAGAGGATGGCGCGGGAAACAGCCCAGCAACGGCTGATTGCCAGTGCGAAATGTCCTCGCGACAGCCTGAAGGGACACCAGTGAAGGGTCGATTAATCGCACTTCAAGGCATCGTCCTTGTCGTGGTGTTCGTGGGAGTGTGGCTGCTCCTCGACGTAATTGCGGGCGATGGAATCTCCAGCGCAGACGTTCTGAATGCCGTGCTATCAGGCGTGATCTTCTTTGTTGTGTACGCGCTCTTCAACTACTTCATTGCCAGGCGCAAGCGCAAGCGCAGTTCGTGATTCCCGCTCCGACGAGGGTGACGTTGGTCGCGACGGAGTGAATGTCTGCAGATGACACTCCCACTGCTCGCAGACCATTCCGGCTCGTGGGCAGTCGCCAGGATTGCGCGAATTCTCGCTGAACGGGCGGAGAAGCGATGGAATCCGAGTGTCAGGACGGCCCTTGGGTCACGTAGATCTCATCGCGGTACTGCTCGATGAGGTTCTCCGTCACCGGCTGCATCGTCACAGGTGTTCGGCCCCCACCCTTGGCGACGATCCACGCCAACGGGGATGTCGTCGCAGACGCGCGGGAGTAGTCCACCAAGATCGTCGCTCCCGCAGGAACCGAGACACCGAGTGCCACCCAGCCCGCTTCACCACTGTCGCGAACACCGGTCACCTGCACGTTCCATGTCAGAGCTCGCGTCGCACTGGAGCTGTAGCGCACCTGCTTCGTGGACCGATTCCAATCCTGGTTCACGCTGACCTCCTTAGGCAACGCGAGGGGGTGCCCATTGACGTCGTAGCTCGTGGTGCGCCCGTCGTACAGCTGCTGAATGCGAGGACTCGAAGCCTTGCTGGATTGGAACAGTGCGGAGTTCTCTCCG
This sequence comes from uncultured Rubrivirga sp., assembly GCA_964385255.1. Taxonomy (GTDB): domain Bacteria; phylum Actinomycetota; class Actinomycetes; order S36-B12; family S36-B12; genus S36-B12. Next base: position 12,838 of record CAYLOH010000035.1, read on the forward strand.
ACTCCGAAGAGAGTAGTGCCATTCGCCGGAAGATCTTCGAGGAGCAGATATTGTGACGCACCGTTACTCAGCGCATATACCTCCATCGGCTGCGGTTCGGCGAGCTGTCCGGCTTGGATCGCGACCATGAATTCCACACCCGGATCAACGACGATCAGTGGAGCACTCTGCTGCGCTTCGGTCGGCGGATTCAGTGGGCTTAGAGCTCGGTAGAGATCCTCTGCCAGGGGCTGACCCTCAAGATCCAGCAACCCGATTGCGATCGCTTCGGAGTTGACAGTCGACCACGAGCTGAATGCAAGCATCGTTCCTTGATCCTTGCCTCGGCAGACAGGGCACGGTTGCTGGGCCAGGACATCGTCGACGTCCACGAGGGCGATGGTGGAACCAGTCGCCGTGCTCCAGGTGTACGACGGAGAGTTCGGGTCGGTCGCCGATGTGTAGACGAAGCTGTCGGTGTTCGTGTCGACGGTGACAGCGAGGGCCCGGAACGGGAAGTTGTTGTCATACACGGCGATGTCGTACAGGCCGTTACCGCGATCGAGGACGGCGTACGGCGTTATACCGTGACCGCCGATTTCCCCAAATACCGTAAGGATGAACGGAACAGTGCCACTGGGCAGTGTCTCTATGAGCGTCTGCACGAGTTGTGTCGGCGATTGACCCGCTTTGGCAGTGGGCAGCAGATCCGGGTCAAGGTACTGGACGCCGAAAAGACGTGTAATCGTCTGGGTGGCTCTGGTGCCCATCGTGTTGAAGGCGTTGATGCCCAAGCCGGAGGCTCCAACCTGGTTCGCAGGCAATTGACCGTTGTATAGGCCCGCTGCCGCCGCCGCGAGCCCGAAGCAGTGGCCGCCGAGCCCGGCAGTCTGGATCATCTGGGCGAGAAGCTCGGCTCCCAGGATCAGATCACAATGGCCGGTCTTCGGATCGATGGTCTTCGCGTCACGGCAGACTCCGTCACCGAGCGTGCGGCGCAGCGCAAGGGAATTCAGCGGTGCTTGTGCCGAGAATTGACCCTTTTCGAGTTGTTCCAACGTAACCCGCGTCGGTATTCCGTACACCACTGCGTTCTGGGCGAAGGACTCGGCTGTCCCCCAGTTCGGTAGAGGGAAACCGTGCGGGTAAGGACGGAAGCCAGAGTCGGCCACGACTGTTCCCTGTGGCGCACCAACGCCGGGATTTCCGAAAACTTCCTGATACACGGAAGGATCGATGAGCCACCCTCCCGGCGGATTCCCGCCGCTCGCGAGGTTCGTCTCGGGCGCTCCGGAGGCTGGCAGGGCCGCTCCGATGAGAGCGAAGGACGCCACGACGGTGGCGAGGACGGAACGGCGTAGTCGACGCGACATGGACGAACGGTAGTCATCGAGGCTCACCTGCACAATTCCCACGGTTTTCACTCGCAGGCCGGACATCGCGCGGCAGTTAACTCAGATGCACGCGCGCGCATCAACCGAACCACGCGTAGATGAGGTCTTCGCCGCTCGCCTCCGGATTCGCGAAGGCCACCTTGGGATCTGTGACGGCGGCGGGCATTGCATCAGACGCCGAACTCTCGACAGTTGCCGACTGGTTCCCACATGCCGTGAGCAGGACCGCAACGACACGAGCGTCAAGGGCAACGCTAGGACGCTTAGCCATGGGCCGACGCCATCTGCTGCGGCACATCAGTCTCTTCGACCGGCCCAAACTGGGACTGGCTACCTAGGCCCCTAGGACATCGTCAACGCTCAGCCGAAATCACACACAAAGTGGTGCGGGTCGGGCGCGAACCGACGACGACCAGATTATGAGTCTGACCGTCTGAGTTCCCTAAGGGATTCCAGATACGGAAGGGCGCGCTGGTCCTTCGCGCGGTTGGCTGCGCGTTTAGATTCGATGATGTCATCTAGCGCGGCCACCCGAATAATGAGTTCTGCTGCGATTTCTTCCGAACTCGCGTCAGCGTTCCATTCTGCGTAGCCATGCACGGGGCCCGCCGGCTCGAATGTCAGGTCGACAACACCGAAATCCGTGACGAGACTCAGCATGATCGGCATGTTCTCTAAGAACTCGGCATCCATCCGAGCCGGGTATTGCTTCACCTTCGGTCCGGATCATGGCGTTTATGCGCCGTAGGGCGTGCGCAAGCCTGGTGAGATTCTCCGACGATCGATCGGGAAGGACGTCGATGTCTTCGGTCGGTAAGGGCGAACCCAGAATCACGGAGGCAAATCCACCTATGACGACGTAGTCGACCCTCTCATCGTTGAGGATTCGACAGATGGAAACGGGGTCAAAGTTCACGAACGGGCAGCCTGAGCGTGTTCTCGAATAGCGAGCATCGCGTTGGCCACCTCAACCATGTAGGCACAACGTTCAGCCGTGGAGAGTCGCAACAATGCCCGGATTTGCCCGACGTCCACACCGCGCTCATCCTCGAGGGGCTGCTGCTCGAACACTTGATCAGCATAGGTCAGGATTCGGAACTCGTGGGGCGGGTCGGGCTCGAACCGACGACGACCCGGTTATGAGCCGGGGGCTCTAACCAACTGAGCTACCGCCCCGTGCGTTGTGTCGCACGACTCACGAGCCTATCCCCCCACAAGCCTGAACTCGTGGACACGTGAGGCACTGCGGAACACCAGGTGGTTCCTACGATGGGCCCGTGCCTGAGTTCACCATCACCGTTCGAGCAAACCCCGGGGCCTCTCGGCCACGTATCGGAGGAACCCACGGCGATCCGCCGGAGTTGATCGTGGCCGTTCGTGAGACCGAGAAGTCCGGGCGGGCGAACGCGGCGATAGAAGCCGCCGTCGCACAGGAATTCGGTATCCCGCCATCCATGGTCGACGTTAAGTCCGGCCATGCAGCACGCAAGAAGGTATTGAGCCTGTTCGTTCCCGACAAGGCGAAGGCCGAGGCGACACTCCAACGCCTGCTTGCGGCCGGGGGCGACTGAGGGTGCTCCTCGACCTCGACCACGCACGTTCGCTGGACAAGGTGGATCCGCTGGCTCGATTCCGCGAGCGTTTCCTGATCTCCGACCCGAACATGTGCTACCTAGACGGCAATTCCCTGGGCCGACTCCCCAGGGCCACCGCCGAGGCAGTGCACGCGATGATCGTCGAGGAGTGGGGCGGTGAACTCGTCGCCGGCTGGAGCCATTGGATCGACATGGCACAGACCGTCGGTGACCGAATCGGATCCGTGGTGCTCGGCGCTCGACCAGGTCAGGTGCTGGCAACCGACACGACGTCGGTGAATCTGTATCGCCTGGCGCGAGCAGCGATCAAGGATCGGCCAGGGCGGTCGACGATCGTCGTCGACGAGGCCAACTTCCCCACCGATCGCTACATCCTGCAAGGCATTGCTGCGGATCTCGGTATGCGATTGGTGACCATCCCCAACGAGAATCCGGACGTTGCTGAGTTCGAGCGGATTACCCCCGAACGTCTGGCTGAATATGTAGATGACGATGTCGCATTGGTGTGTTTGCAGATCATCAACTACCGGTCAGGTGCGCGTCAGGACGTTCCAGCGCTGACGCAGGTTGCTCGCTCACGTGGTGCGTACCTGCTTTGGGATGCGTCGCATGCAGTGGGTGTGCTGGACCTGCAGTTCGATGCTTGGGGTG
>CAYLOH010000036.1:0-15430 GCA_964385255.1 uncultured Rubrivirga sp.
AGTCCATACGACCGTCACTCCCCGTTCACCCTCGGGAATAGCCGCGCCCCTAGGATCGTTATCGTGAAGTGATATACCCCCATGGGTATTCCGGATCGACACGATCGAGCTTTGGGAGTGAAACGCCGTGAGCGACGTCAGGAACGTGATCATCATCGGCTCCGGTCCAGCCGGGTACACAGCGGCCGTCTACGCCGCGCGCGCGCAACTCGATCCTGTGGTCTTCGAGGGTGCCGTCACCGCGGGCGGCGCACTCATGAACACCACCGAGGTCGAGAACTACCCCGGCTTCGCCGAGGGGATCATGGGTCCGCAACTCATGGAGGAGATGCGCAAGCAGGCCGAGCGCTTCGGTGCGGAGTTGATCACCGACGACGTCACCGACGTGAAACTCGAGGGCGATGTCAAGACCGTGACCGACGGTTCCGGTCGCACCTACTCCGCGAAGGCCGTCATCTTGGCGATGGGCTCGGGCTACCGCGAACTCGGCTTGGAGAACGAGAAGCGTCTGTCCGGGCACGGGGTTTCGTGGTGCGCGACCTGCGATGGCTTCTTCTTCCGCGAGCAGGAGATCGCTGTGGTGGGTGGCGGCGACACCGCTGCGGAGGAGGCGACGTTCCTGACGCGGTTCGCGAAGAAGGTGTACCTGATTCACCGACGCGACCAGTTGCGCGCCAGCAAGGTGATGGCACAACGTGTCCTGACCAACGAGAAGATCGAGCCGGTGTGGAACTCACAGGTGGTCGACGTGCTCGGTCAGGACAAGGTGAGCGGCATCGTGATCGAGGACACCATCACGGGCGAGCGACGCGAGCTTCCCGTCACCGGCTTGTTCATCGCGATCGGTCACGACCCGCGCTCGGAGTTGGTGCGTGGCGTCGTGGACGTGGACGACGAGGGCTATGTCAAGGTCGCAGCTCCCTCGACGCGTACCAACGTCGATGGCGTCTTCGCGTGTGGGGACTTGGTCGATCACACCTACCGACAGGCGATCACCGCCGCCGGCACCGGTTGCTCGGCGGCCCTGGACGCCGAGCGCTTCCTGGCCGCCCAGGAGGACTAGTCCGCGTAGGCTGGTCCCGTCGTAGACCGGCTCAGTCCGACGCATACACGTGCCAGAGGGCACAGCCAATCCGCAGCGAGCACGACGAGGAGACACGATGGGTGCAACAAAAGACGTAACCGACGCTTCCTTCGCCGACGACGTCCTGATGAGCGACAAGCCCGTCATCGTGGACTTCTGGGCGGAATGGTGCGGCCCCTGCAAGATGGTCGCCCCGATCCTCGCCGAGATCGCCGCCGAGAACGACGGCATCGTGGTCGCGAAACTCAACGTGGACGAGAACCCGCAGACCGCAGCGTCCTACGGCATCACGTCGATCCCGACGATGAACGTCTACCAAGGCGGTCAGGTAGTGAAGACGATCATCGGCGCCAAGCCCAAGGCTGCACTGCTCGCCGACCTGGCCGACTTCCTGTAGCCGCGTGCTCCGCCTTGGATCATCCGGGGCGCCCGTCGCGGAGGTGCGCGCACGGCTAGCGCACCTGGGATTGTGTAGCGAGTCCCCCACCGGCGTGGATCTCGATGACGTCGTCTTCGACGAGGAACTCGATCGCGCGGTTCGAACCTTCCAACAAGAGCGCGGCATCACCGTCGATGGCGTCGTGGGGCCGGACACCTTCCGTCGACTCGACGAGGCCCGCTGGCAACTCGGTGATCGCGTGTTGTCCTTCATTCCCGGCCACATGATGGTCGGCGACGACGTCACCCAACTGCAGCGACGACTCATCGAACTCGGATTCAATCCAGGACGGCCCGATGGCATCTTCGGACCGGACACCGACGCGGCCCTGCGTGAATTCCAGGCGGGCGTGGGCGTCAACGCCGACGGCACCTGCGGACCGGACACCTTCCGGGCCTTCGATCGATTGATCCGAACCGTCAGCGGTGGGAACGCGGCCGAGTTGCGCGAGCACATGCATCTGGCTCGTCTGCAGACCGGGGTGGCCGACAAGGTGATCGTGATCGATCCCGGTAGCACCGTCGACGCACAGGTCTGTCACGCGATCGCAGCCCGCGTCGAGGGACGACTGGCAGCGCTTGGTACTCAGGTTCTCCTGACCCGACCAGCCCACGGACCGACGACGGCCCTCGCCTACTCCGCCGACGCCGAGCGTGCCGAATTCGCCAACGCCGTCGGTGCGGACCTTGCACTGTCCATCCACGTCGATCGATCCGACAGTCCACTTCCCAATGGCATCGCCACCTTCTACTACGGGCATGCGCGCGGTGGCGTGCACTCACATGCGGGCAAGGTGCTCGCCGAGCATGTTCAGCACGAGTTGATCTCGCGAACCGATCGACTGGACTGCGGTATCCACCCGCGCACCTGGGATCTGTTGCGCTTGACGCGTATGCCCGCCGTGCGGGTGGAGCTCGGGTACGTGTCCAATCCGCAGGATGCCCAGCGTCTGGCGAGCTCGGCGTTCCATGACGCGATAGCCGAGGGTCTGGCCGCCGCGGTCACCGCGGTGTGCGCGCCTCTTGTCTCCCGGGGATGAGTAGGCGGATCACGAAACCGGCGACGACGCCGATCGCGACGAGTCCGGCGATCGTCAGCACCTTTCCCATGGTCTGACTCCTCGACTCGATCGGGTGGGAGCGATCCTCCGAGGACCCCCGAACCTCGGTAGAGCGTGCTCTATCGTAAGTCGCCGCGGCAGCAGTCGGAAAGAGCGCACTTCCCCACCCCTGTTGCGGTTAGGAGCCCGGATGAGCGTCGAGGGTTCCCGGCTGGACCCGTGGATCGACTCCTACGCCGGGCGAGCACGGACGTTGTCCGCCTCCGCGATCCGCGCGTTGTTCTCGGTGGCGAGCAGACCCGAAGTGGTGTCACTCGCCGGTGGCATGCCCTACGTCCAGGCGCTGTCGATGGACCAGATGGCCGACATCGCCGCCCGGGTCATCCGGGACCGCGGCGCGCAGGCGCTGCAGTACGGGTCGGGTCAAGGCGATGTCCGACTGCGTGAGCAGATCCTCGAGATCACCGCCGAGGTCGGCGTGCAGGCGCACCCCGACGACATCATCGTCACGACCGGCTCGCAGATGGCCCTGGACTTGGTTACCCGGACGTTCTGCGACCCCGGTGACGTCGTGCTGGTCGAGTCACCTTCCTATGTGGGTGCGCTCGGTGTGTTCCGCGCCTACCAGTGCGACGTCGTGCACGTCGCGATGGACGACGACGGACTGATTCCCACCGCCCTGCAGGAGACGATCGACTCCGTTCGTGCGGCCGGCAAACGGATCAAGTTGATCTACACGATCCCGTCGTTCCACAACCCAGCCGGCGTGACGCAATCACCTGAACGTCGGCGTGAGATCTTGCGCATCGGTCAGGCAGCGGGCATCGCGATACTGGAGGACGACCCCTACGGGCTGCTTGGTTTCGAGGGGGAACCGCCGCGGGCGTTGCGTGCCGACGATCCCGACGGTGTCATCTACCTCGGATCTTTCTCCAAGACGATCGCCTCGGGTTTGCGCGTCGGGTGGGCCGTCGCGCCGCACGGTGTGCGCGAGAAACTCGTCCTGGCAGCCGAGGCGGCAACGTTGTGCCCCTCGAACTACGCCCAGTTGACGGTCTCGGAGTATCTGGCGACGCAGCCCTGGCGCGAGCAGATCAAGTCCTTCCAGGAGGTCTACCGAGAACGACGCGATGCTCTGCTCGAATCGCTGCAGGCGATGATGCCCGCGGGTACTCGGTGGACCATCCCCGCCGGGGGCTTCTACTCCTGGGTGACGCTGCCCGATGGACTCGACGCCACCGCGATGTTGCCGCGAGCGATCGCCGAACTGGTCGCGTACGTCCCGGGGACCGGCTTCTACGTGGATGGTCAAGGCAGCGCGAATATGCGGCTGTCCTACTGCTATCCGGACCCCGATCGAATTCGTGAGGGCGTGCGCAGACTCGCCTCGGTGGTCGAGACCGAACTCGACATCGCACGGACATTCGGCACCGCCTCGGGCTCCGATGCACCGAGCGCTGGCGAAGCCGCAACCCCGGCACCGGATCTCGCGTGAACGCACACTCCGCGCGCCAGTTGCTCGTGCTCTCCGGCGGGCTCTCCCCCGAGCGAGACGTGTCGCTGCGATCAGGGCGACGTGTCGCCGAAGCACTGCGATCCGCGCGACCGGAGTGGGAGGTAACCGAGGCCGATGTCGACGCGGGATTGCTGCCCTACTTGAAGGAGCACCGCCCCGACTGCGTGATCCCGCTGCTGCATGGCGCCGCGGGTGAGGACGGTGCGCTGCGCGATGTACTCGAAACGCTCGATGTTCCGTTCGTTGGATCCAGTGCTGCCGCCAGCCGGTTGGCCTTCGACAAACCCGTCGCTTCATCCTTGGTGTCCGGAACCGGCATCGCCGTGCCCGAGTTCGTCGTGCTTCCTCAGTCGGTGTTTCGCGAACTCGGTGCACCGGCAGTCATGTCAGCCGTGGCCGGTCGCATCGGATTCCCACTTGTGGTGAAGCCGACGCGCGGGGGGAGCGCCCTGGGGGTGTCGATTGTGCGCGACGAGCGGGATCTACCGGCGGCCATGGTGTCGGCGTTCTCCTACGGAGAGACCGCGATGATCCAGCGGTTCATCGAGGGAACCGAGCTGGCAGTAGCGGTGATCGACACCGACTCCGGCCCGCGTGCGCTGCCCGCCGTCGAGATCGTTCCCGAATCGGGGATGTATGACTATCACTCCCGCTACACGGCGGGCACGACCGAGTTCTTCTGCCCGGCACGGTTGACCGAGGACGTCGCGGCTCAGGTCAGCGACGTCGCACTCACCGCGCATTCCGCTCTCGGACTCAGCGACCTCTCCCGCACCGACGTGATCGTGGACGGGGAAGGGACCGTGTGGTTTCTCGAGGTGAACGTGGCCCCAGGGATGACCGAGACCTCTCTCCTGCCACAGGCGATCGCCGCAGACGGACTTTCCGTCGGCGACGTCTTCGCCTCCTTCATCGACTAGTCGATCAGGTCCACGATCCGGCGAAGGTCCTCGGCGTCGGCGAACTCGATGACGAGCGATCCGCGGGCATTGCTGCGGGCGAAGCCACCCACGCTCACTCGGGTATCCAGGTGGTCGGCCACCCGCCCCACGAGTTCTGTGACGAGATCATCGAGTTCGTCGCTTCGCTTGTTGCGCTTGCGTTCCTTGCGTTCTCGGGTGGTGCCGTCCACGTCACCGAGGGTGATGAGTTCTTCGACGGAACGCACGCTCAGACCTTCGGCGATGATGCGCCCGGCCATCGACTCCATCTGTTCCGGAGTGGACAAGGACAAGAGCGCACGCGCATGACCGGCGCTGATCACTCCCGCGGCTACCTTCGTCTGCACGGAGGTCGGCAGCTTGAGCAGGCGAAGGGTGTTCGTCACCTGCGGACGAGAGCGCCCGATGCGGCTGGCTAGTTCTTCTTGCGTGCAACCGAAATCAGCGAGCATCTGCGAGTAGGCGGCTGCCTCCTCGAGTGGATTCAAATCCGCGCGGTGCAGGTTCTCCAGTAGTGCATCGCGCAGCATGTCGGCGTCGTCGGTCGTCCGGATGATCGCCGGAATGGTCGACAGTCCCGCGTGCTTGCTCGCCCGCAGTCGACGTTCGCCGGCGATTAACTCATACCCCGCACCGAGGTCCGCTGGATCCAGGGGTCGGACGATGATCGGTTGCAGCAGACCGATCTCCTTGATCGAGAACGTCAACTCGGCGAGTGCATCCTCATCGAAAACCTGGCGTGGTTGTTGGGGATTCGGCCGAACCGATTCGACGTCGATTTCGGCGAACCGCGCGACGTCGACGGAGATGACGGGAGTGGGCGCGGCTTCTGGTTGTGTCGTGGGTGACGCCTCGGACTTCTTCGTGGCTCCGGACGCCGTCGATTCTTTCGTCGATTGGTGCTTGGTCGACTGCTTCTTCTCGAGAGGTGATTCCGTCGTGGGAATGAGGGCCCCTAACCCCTTGCCGAGTCCTCGCTTAGCCATCACCGTCTCCGATCGCAGGTTCACTGGTGGATGAGTCGTTGATTGCGTCCAATTGCTCGGCCACTTCGCGATAGGCGATCGCACCCGAACTCGTGGGGTCGTACGTCAACACTGTCTGCGCATGGGAGGGCGCTTCCGACACGCGCACCGATCGGGGGACCACCGTGTCCAGGACGCGCGCACCGAAGTGGGTGCGGACTTCGTGAACCACTTGGGACGCCAGGCGCGTTCTGCCGTCGTACATCGTCAGCACGATGGCACTGACGTGGAGGTCGGGGTTGAGATGGCCCGCGACCATGTCCACGGTGCGCAGTAGTTGGGAGAGGCCTTCGAGCGCGTAGTACTCGCACTGGATGGGGAGCAACACTTCGCGGGCGGCCACCAAGCCGTTCAGTGTGAGCAGCCCCAGACTCGGTGGGCAGTCGACGATGACGTAGTCCAGGGGGGTACCCGCCGCCTGCTGCTCGGCGACGTACCTGTCGACGGCCTCGCGGAGTCGGAATTCCCGGCGTTCGCGGTCCACCAACTCGATTTCGGCACCGGCGAGGTCGATGGTGGCCGGTGCTCCCAGAAGACCCGATATTTCGGCACATTCTTGTACTATTTGTGACAAAGGGGTTGAATCGGTCACCACGTCGTAGATGTCCGGGGTGCCCTCCCCGTGCTCGATGCCAAGGGCCGTCGAGGCATTGCCCTGAGGGTCGAGGTCGATCACCAGGACGCGTCTGCCCAACATGGCGAGTGCGGCGGCAACATTGACGGTGGTGGTGGTTTTGCCCACCCCGCCCTTCTGATTCGCAACGGTGAGGATCCGTGTCACCGGCCAGCTCCCGAAGCAGTGGGGTCACTCACGGAGGTCGGCCATCCGAGGCCGCTGGGGTGGCCGGGCTCGGGCGATGTTTCCCGTGAAACATCGTTCGGCCAGCCAAGGCCGCTGGGCCGGGGAGGGGGGAGTGCACTCACGAGGGTCATTGTGCCGTAGCGGGGCGACCCTCTCTACGTGCGCTCCCGATGGGCCACCACGACCGTGGTCGGCGGATCCACGACGCCGTGCCCAACCTGGACGACCCGGACGTCGGTGAGACCTGCCTGGCTGAGTTGGTCTCGATCACGCTCGACCTCCTCCTGGGCGGACTCCCCTTTGAGGGCGAGCAGCGTTCCGCCGGGTGCCAGCAGGGGGGCTCCCCAAACAGCCAAGGTGCCCAGTGGGGCGACGGCTCGGGCGGTCACCACATCCATCCTGGCGGGGCGTGGACCCGTGGGTCCGCCGGCCACCGACTCGGCCCGGTCCCGCACCACCTGCACCCGGTCGGTGAGTTCGAGTTCGTGCAGGCACTCGGTCAAGAAGGTTGCCCGGCGCAGTAAGGACTCGATGAGCACGACCCGCAGGTCCGGCCGGGCCACCGCCCAGACCAGCCCGGGCAGGCCCGCCCCGGATCCGATATCCGCGACCTGAGCGTTGAGGGGAATCAACCCCTCGCTGGGGTCGGCAACCACCGCGCAGTTCAGGATGTGCCGGTCCCACACTCGGGGTGCCTCCCGAGGGCCGAGTAGCCCCCGGTCGATCCCGGGGCCTACCAGGATCTCCGCGTACCGCGCTAATCCGGCCTTCGCCGGCACCAGCCATGCCGGCAGGGGTGGTACCACACCGCCGGATGTTTCACGGGAAACCATCTACGGAATGCGGATGACTACCCGGCGCTCGGGCTCCTCGCCCTGGGACTCGCTCACCAGTCCGGCGGCCGCCACCGCGTCGTGCACCACCTTGCGTTCGAAGGGGTTCATCGGTGCCATCGTCACCGGAGCCGCCGTGCGTTGGGCCTCGGCAATGGCAGCCTGGGCTGTCTCCTCCAGAACCGCTTTCTGCGCTGCCCGGAACCCGGCGATGTCCACCATCAACCGAGACCGCTCCCCCGTCTCGCGGGCAGCAGCAAGCCGGGTCAGCTCCTGCAGGGCGTTGAGCACCTCGCCGTCCTCGCCCACCAGGTGGGCAAGATCGCCCTGGTTCACCTCGATGACCGACACCTGGGTGCGCTCACCCTCCATGTCGATGTCGATATCCCCATCGGCATCGATGATGTCTAGTAGGCCCTCGAGGTAGTCCGCCGCCGCCTCCCCCTCGGTCTCGGCCGAGGGTGCGCTCGTCTGGTCGTCACTCACGTTCGTCGTCTCCACTCCAGCGGGATGGTTCCCGCTACTTCTTCTTGCGCTTACTGCGCGAAGTCTTCCTCGGTTGCACCCGGTTTACCGACGGACCGTCGGTAACCTCCTCGGGGGCCTCCTCGATTACGACACCGCCCTTGCGCGCGGCTTTACGAGCAGCCTTCTCCTTCTTGCGCGCCTGCTGCGCTTCGAACGCGGGCGTCCCTGGCTGCGGGTTGTTGCGGATCACGTAGAACTGCTGACCCATCGACCACAGGTTCGTCGTGAACCAGTAGATCAAGACACCGATCGGGAAGTTGATGCCGCCGATCGCGAACACCAGCGGGAAGACGTACAACAGGATCTTCTGCTGACGAACCATCGGGTTGTCCGGTGCGGTGTTCTTGACGATCAGTTGACGCTGAGTCAGGAACGTCGTCGCGCTCATCGCGACGATCAAGATCGCGGCGAGAATCCGAACGGTGAGCGCGCTCGTTCCCGTCTCCGCTTCGACCTCGCTGGCCAACCAGAACGTGGCCCACAGTGGTACGTCGAAAATCGTCGCATCGTGCGCGATGCTCACAAGGTTCTGATACTGCGGCCACGCGAACACACCGATCGGTTGCTCTTGTGCGATGCCGTACTGCAACACCCGGAAAAGGCCGAAAAAGATGGGTGCCTGAAGGAGAATCGGCAGGCAGGACGCCAGGGGATTGGTACCGGTCTCCCGGTACAACTTCATCATCTCCTGCGACTGACGTTCGCGATCGCCCGCGTACTTCTTCTGAATCTCCTTCAGTTGTGGCTGGATGATCTGCAAGCCACGCTGCGCCTTGATCTGCTTGACGAACAACGGAATCAGCAGGATGCGCATCACGATGACGAGCCCGACGATCGCAAGCGCCCACGTCCAACCGGACGTCGGACTCATGAACAGGCTGAGGAACGTGTAGAACTGAACGAGAACCCAACTGACCGGGACGTCCAACAACTCCAAGATCGCCATGGGTTACGCAGGTCTCCGTTCAGGTTCGAATCGGGCTGAGCCGTCGGGATGAATATCGGGAAGCCACCGACCGCGTTCGGGCACCGGGTCTAGGCCCCCTTTATTCCACGGGTTGCACCGTAGTAGACGCCAGATCGCCAAGACTAAGCCCTTCGCGGATCCATGGACCGAGACCGATTGATAGGCATACGCCGAACAACTCGGGTGGAACCGACAACTCGGGGGCAGCAGCGGTGATATCGCCAGCTGGTAGGCGCGGATAGCAGCCAACAGAACGAAACGAAGGATCCAGCCGACGCTGTGGTCCCACAGCCACAGCGCGCCCCGCCCCACGTCCGACGGGCTCACTCAGGTCAACTTCCCACGGACGACGTCGACACCCCACGCCACGTCACGGGCAAGCGCGGACCCCGTGGTGGTGGCCGAGCCCGCGTCCGGCAGCGCCCGCACCACCCACGTCGAGCCTGGGGGCAGCATCGCTAGCTCGCGGGCGATTGCGTGTCGAATCTGGCGGGCCACCCGATGGCGCGTGACCGATCCACCCACGGCCCGGCTGACGGTGACGCCGACACGTATGGGCTGCTCGGGGTTCGGATCCAGGGCCCCATGGACCACCACCGTGCCAGCAACTGCCTTGACCCCACCACGGATGGTCCGCCGGAAATCATCGGGACGGGTGAGTCGGTTGTGCCGGGGGAGCATGACGACAGCCTCCAACCGCGGGGTCGGGCGTGCATGACACGGGGGAGGATCTCCCCACAACGGGCTTAGGCGGAGAGCCGCACACGTCCCTTGGATCGACGGCTAGCCAAGATCGCCCGGCCAGCACGGGTGCGCATGCGAGCCCGGAAACCGTGCTTACGTGCCCGGCGCCGGTTGTTGGGCTGAAACGTGCGCTTCATCGTGGTGCTCCTGGGGAATGCGGCCGAGGTCGTGCCCCTCGTGGGACGTCCTGATGCGGGCCGATGCGCAGCAGGGCGCTCCAGGGTAAAGGGCCCGCCGAGTGAAGGTCAAACCGGGGTCACCCCCGGAACTTTTCCCCGCTTCCACCTTGTGTCGATCCCATCGGATCGCTAGTGTGACGGTTCCGCTTCCACACCTGTGGATAACCATGTGGACAAATTGCTGACAGACGGGGAGGATGTGCGGCGTGGCTGAGGAAAACGAGCTGACCCCCTACTGGGAAGCAGCGTTGGCCAGCCTCACCGACGAGGAACTCCCCGCCCAGCAGCGCGCATTCGTAACCCTCACCCAGCCGCTCGGGCTCGTAGGCGACACCGCACTCGTAGCCGCCCCCAACGACTTCACCAAGGATGTGCTCGAGACGCGGCTGCGCCCCATCGTCGTGCGCGCTCTGACCGCGACCATCGGCCAAGACGTCCGGCTCGCCGTCACCGTCGATCCGTCCATCACTCCGGCCGTGGACGACGTGACAACCGACGAGATGGCCGACGCCACCTACGCCGACGACGCTCCCGACCCCACTCCCGTCCCCACTCCTAGCGCTCCGTGGGATACCCCGCGCACAGCCGACAGTCGTCCCGGCACTGGCTCACCGGACACCCGATCCGGCGACGGACGCCTCAACGACAAGTACGTGTTCGACACCTTCGTCATCGGATCGAGCAACCGATTCGCCCACGCCGCCGCAGTTGCCGTCGCGGAGCAACCGGCCCGCGCCTACAACCCGCTGTTCATCTACGGCGGCTCGGGTTTGGGGAAGACCCACTTGTTGCACGCGATCGGGCACTACACCCGGACCTTGTACAAAGGGACGCACGTTCGTTACGTCAGCTCAGAGGAATTCACGAACGAATTCATCAATTCCATCCGAGACGACAAGGCGGCTGCCTTCCAGCGGCGCTACCGTGAAACGGATGTGCTGCTCGTCGACGACATCCAGTTCCTGAGTGGAAAAGTCCAGACGCAGGAAGAGTTTTTCCATACCTTCAACACGCTGCACAACGCCAACAAGCAGATCGTCATCACGTCTGATCTGCCCCCCAAGCAGCTTCAGGAATTCGAAGACCGCATGCGTTCGCGCTTCGAGTGGGGACTGATCACGGACATCCAGCCCCCCGACTTGGAGACCCGTATCGCGATCTTGCGGAAGAAGACCAAGCACGAGCGCTTGGTCGCTCCGCCGGAGGTTTTGGAATACATCGCTTCGAAGATCAGTACCAACATCCGCGAACTGGAGGGAGCCCTTATCCGGGTGACCGCCTTCGCGTCGCTGAACAGGCAGCCGGTCGATTTGACGATCACCGAGATCGTCTTGAAGGACTTGTTGCCGTCGGAAACCGGTCCGGAGATCACCGCGGCTCAGATCATGGCCGCCACCGCCCAATACTTCGGAGTGACCGTCGACGACCTGTGCGGAACCAGCCGTTCGCGCGTCCTCGTCACCGCTCGCCAGATCGCGATGTATCTCTGTCGCGAGTTGACGGATTTGTCCTTGCCGAAAATCGGCCAAGCCTTCGGTGGTCGTGATCACACGACAGTGATGCACGCCGACCGCAAGATCCGTCAGCTCATGGCCGAACGGCGGTCCTTGTTCAACCAGGTCACGGACCTCACCAGCCGCATCAAGTCACAGCCGCGGCCCGCCTGATGTTCGGTCACCGACTCATGTCACATCCTTCACGTTCTGCCCAGGAATCACACATATCCCCAACTTCTCCCCAGATGTGGATCAAGGCTGTGTATAAGGGTGTTGATAACTCATTTACGGCCGTCCGATTTGCCGGTTCCGTACGGCTATCCCCATCTGTGGATCGCTTGTGGACGAATTCCGCGACCGCCGTCGGGATCGTGGCGTCCCGCTGTGCACAAGCGGGTGGTTCCTGTGTACGCCATCGATTCACCCGCCGGATATCCACGAACACCCCCAGCTCTACCGGCAGGCACTCCACAGCCCGTGCACACGCCCCATCGAGCAGTTCACGATGGATTTCGGGTCGCGTCCACAGTTTCCCCAACACCTATGACGACTACTACCTTTTCCCTTCCCTCTCTCCTGACAACGACAACGCCCTGCTAGCTGTGGATCGCTCCCGTACTCTCGGGGTCCCCGGATCCGTCATATGCCCACGCACACGCCCGTACCCATACGCCCGCATTTCGGTTAAAGGAGGCCACGAGTGAAGATCCGAGTAGAGCGCGATTCACTCGCCGACGCCGTCGCCTGGTCCGCACGAACACTGCCGAACCGTCCGAGCCTTCCCGTGCTCGCGGGTTTGGTAGTCGAGGCAGCGGGGGATTCCGTCTCCCTCAGTGGTTTCGACTACGAGGTTTCGACGCGGGCAACGTTGGATGCCGACATCGAGGCGCCGGGTAAGACCTTGGTCTCCGGCCGACTGTTGGCGGACATCGCTCGATCCTTGCCCGCCCAGCCTGTCGTTATCGCCCTGGAGGGCAATCGGGTGACGATCACCTGTGGCCGATCGGCCTTCACGTTGCCGACCTTGCCGCTCGAGGACTATCCCTCGTTACCGATGATGCCGGAGAGCAGCGGCACCATCGATGCTGCGGCGTTCGGTCATGCGGTGACACAGGTGGCTATAGCCGCCGGTCGTGACGACACCTTGCCCACGCTCACCGGAATCCGCGTGGAGGTCGACGGATCGTCGATCGTGCTCGCAGCCACGGATCGCTATCGACTGGCTGTGCGTGAGATCGAGTGGTCACCGGTCGATTCGAAGTTGCACGCGGAGTTACTCGTCCCCGCGAAGACCCTCGCCGACACCGCGAAGTCCTTGAGCGGCGGATCGAATGTGTCCTTGTCCCTGCCACCTGAGGGTGAACGCTTGATGGGCTTGGAGGGTGACAATCGTCGAACGACCACTCGTCTACTCGATGGTGAATTCCCCAAGTATCGATCATTACTGCCGAACGAATCTTCCACGCATGCAACCGTGGACACAGCTGCCCTGATCGAAGCGGTCAAGCGCGTCGCTCTCGTAGCCGAGCGGAACACACCCGTTCGCTTGACGTTCGCGCACTCGGAGGTATCGCTTCGTGCTGGCGCGGGTGACGATGCCCAGGCAGAAGAAGCACTCGAAGCGTCCATCGACGGCGACGACATCGAGATCGCCTTCAATCCCGGTTATCTCCTTGATGGGCTGGGTGCCATCAACGCCCCGCGCGCTCAGTTCGCGTTCACCCAGGCCACACGGCCGGCGGTGGTCGTTGGCGTCAACGATGACGGACCCTTGCGTGACTATCAGTACTTGCTGATGCCCGTCCGACTCACCGGCTGACCATGTGGGTCCAGGCATTGAGCCTGACGGACTTCCGCTCGTATGAGCAGGCGGATATCGAGTTCAGCCCGGGTGTCACCGCCTTCATCGGATTGAACGGACAAGGCAAGACCAACATCGTCGAAGCGATCGCCTACCTATCCACGTTGAGCAGTCATCGGGTTGCCCACGATGCACCACTTGTTCGCGCGGGCGCCGAGCATGCGGTCGTCCGAGCACGCGTGTGTGAGGACGACCGATCCGTGTCGGTCGACCTGCAGATCAATCCCGGCGGTACGAACAAGGTGCGCATCAACCGCGCGCCGGCAACCCGGGCTCGTGACCTCCTCGGAATCGTTCGTTCGATCGTCTTCGCGCCGGAAGATCTCTCACTTGTTCGCGGTGATCCGGGAGATCGTCGTCGGTTCCTCGATGACATGACCATTCAACGTCACCCGCGCATGTCGGGCGTGCGAGCCGATTACGACAAGGTTCTCCGTCAAAGGAACGCACTGCTGAAGTCCGCGGCCGGCCGTTCGTCGGCAAGTATGCGTCAGACCCTCGCCGCCTGGGACGAGCAACTCGTGGAATTCGGTACGGACATCATTCGAAACCGCCGAGACTTCGTGGCCGACCTAACGCCACATGTGCAACGGGCCTACGAGCGGATCGCGGGCTCGGCACAGGTGAACGTGCGTTATCGACCGTCATCGCCGGCCATCGCGACCACACTGGAGAACGCGATGGGCATGAGCCAGGAGCCGAGTGATGAACAGTCGGCCGATGTGCTGCGCGATGCCTTCGTCACCGATCTAGGCGAAAGGCTCGAGGATGAGTTTCGTCGCGGCGTGACGCTTGTCGGCCCACACCGAGACGAACTGGAATTGGAGCTCGATGGGTTCCCGGTCAAGGGCTACGCATCACATGGAGAGTCGTGGTCGATGGCGTTGTCTTTGCGGTTGGCAGCAGCGGACGTGTTACGCGACGACGACGTTGATCCGATCATCATTCTGGACGACGTCTTCGCGGAACTCGACACGCACAGGCGTCGGCACCTCGCGGACATGGTGCACACATCCACGCAGGTTTTCGTCACCGCCGCCGTCGCTGCGGATGTGCCACAAGAACTCGATGGTGCGCGCTTCACCGTCGAGAAGGGCAGGGTGAGTGCGGCGTGACCGAGGAAAAAGGAATTGAAGAGGGCGACACCGAGCAGAGCGCGGACGCGTCACCTGAGATGTCGAAGCAAGCATCCAAGGACCAGGCCGCGCGCGTCGCGGCGCGGGCACTGAGTCGAGCACGCACCAGCGGCAGCAAGGCGCGGTCCCGGGGCGGCCGAGGTCGTCAGCGCAGCGGTGCCACCTCACGTGACCCCCAGCTCGTGGGATCGGTTGTCGAGGACTTCCTGGCCGAGAATGGGTGGGAAGGCTCCGCGGCCTTGGCGCGGTTGGCCGCGTCTTGGCCGGAGGTCGTGGGTCCGGACGTGGCAGCCCACGTGGTGGTCGAGTCCTGGACCGACGGTGAGGTGGTGCTGCGGGCCGATTCCACCGCGTGGGCCACCCAGGTGCGGCTGCTGAGCGACTCCTTGAGGCGCCAGATCGAGCAGGCGGTCGGGGAGGGCCTGGTGCGGGGAGTCACGGTCCGTGGCCCGGACGCGCCCTCGTGGCGGGCGGGCCCTCGGGTGGTCAAAGGCAGGGGTCCTCGGGACACCTACGGATGACCCCGATTATTCGCCGACGCCTTCACTGAGGGCGAAACACCGATATTTCGTAGGGCGGTACGTGACTGGGGGGTCGATTCCCTCTGCTGCACACTCTCGGCCCTATTCGGGGCTAGTCGGTGGCGCGGAATGTCTGACTTCGACGATAGAATGGGGCTCCGCCCGACAGGGGCGTTCTTCGACCGGATTTCAGCCGCCAGCAGGCCTAGAAGGAGGCGTAGGTGTCCTACGACGCAAGTGCCATCACCGTGCTCGAGGGTCTCGATGCGGTGCGCAAGCGCCCGGGCATGTACATCGG
>CAYLOH010000037.1:0-15318 GCA_964385255.1 uncultured Rubrivirga sp.
GGATCGACGCCGGTCTGCACTTCGCCGTCATGGATCGAAGCGACGCCGAAGGCCTAGCCCGTGATGACCCTGGAGCCGTCTTCCCGGAGAGGTACGAGGATGCGGCGAACGTGGGAACCGGTGCGGAGGTAGTCCAGATCGGCCGCAAGTCGACGGCGTGGTACGCCGGAGCCGACCGTGTCCCGGTACGTCTGATTCCTGGTCCCTCGCACGTGTCGGGAGCGATCCGCGAGGTTCTCGATGGCGTTCAGGCGGGACAGCGTGTCGATGCCGCGGAGTTGGCTGTCCTCTTTGCGGCGCGTGGCAGGGAGGTGGCCGCCGTCGCCAAGGTCGCCGATGACATCCGCGCAGACGTCAACGGTTCGGTGGTCACCTTCGTCCGCAATCGAAACATCAATTACACGAACGTTTGCACCTACAAGTGCACCTTCTGTGGCTTCTCCAAGGGTCCGATGTCGCTGAACCTACGCGGTCGCCCGTATCTGCTCGACGACGACGAGATCGCAGCACGCGTTGTCGAGGCCGCTTCGCTCGGAGCGACCGAAGTGTGTCTCCAAGGTGGTATCCACCCCGACTTCGACGGCGACTACTACGTCCGGGTGACGAAGACCGTCAAGGCTGCCGTTCCGAGCATGCATGTGCATGGCTTCACCGCATTGGAGGTGCTGGAAGGTTCGCGACGCCTGGGTGAACCGCTCGAGGCTTACCTCGGGCGAATGAAGGACGCCGGGCTGGCCTCCCTGCCGGGTACGGCCGCGGAGATATTGCACGACGACATCCGCGCCGTCCTGTGCCCAGACAAAGTGACCACGGAAGAGTGGCTCATGGTGCACGAGACCGCCCATCGCCTCGGCCTACGCTCCAATGTCACCATCATGTTCGGCAGCATCGAGCAGCCGGAGCACTGGATCGCTCACATTTTGGCCACGAGGGCGCTCCAGGAAAGGACGGGAGGATTCACCGAATTCATCCCCTTGCCGTTCGTGCACATGGCATCGCCGGTGTACCTGAAGAGGCGGGCGCGTCGAGGTCCGACATGGCGTGAGGTGGTCCTGATGCACGCTATCGGTCGAATCGCCTATCGAGGTCTCATCGACAATGTTCAGGCATCGTGGGTGAAACTGGGTATCCCCGGGGTTCTGCAGCTGCTGCAAGGCGGCGTCAACGATGTCGGTGGAACGTTGATGGATGAAAACATCTCCCGCGCTGCCGGTGCCGCGCATGGCCAGGGAATGGATCCCGTTGCACTCGCGACACAGTTATCGTCTGTGGGTCGAACCCTCGAGCAACGGTCAACCGTGTATCAGTCCCTCGCCCACGTGGACGGAGCAGTTGGATGAAGATTCGTTCGGTGCACACTGGAGTGCATGAAACCGTTCGTGAGGCAGCGGCGGTTGTGGATCCTGCGACGGTCGTGGCGACGTGCGCCGTCGTCGTCGAGAATCCGCTGGCGGGTCGCGGGCGCGTGGAGGATCTGACCGAACTCGAGGTTCTCGGCAGTGACGCGGCGGCGTTCCTCGTCGAACGTTGTCTTCGGGCGCTGCAAGCCGTGGGCATCGAACCCGACGCGGTGCGCGGCTACGGCAAGGGTGCGATCGTAGGAACGAACGGCGATCGCGAACACTCCGCCGCCATCTTGCACCCTCGTTTCGGAGCACCGGTGCGGGCGGCCATCGGTGGAGGCGCCGACATCATCCCGGGAACCAAGAAGGTCGCTGGTCCGGGAACTCAGATCACCATCCCCATCGGCAACAAGGATGATCGCTGGGTTTTCGACGACATGGATGCGGTCGACATCAGTGTCGCTGACGCGCCGCACGCCGACGAGATCGTGATTGCCCTTGCGCTTTCGTGCGGTGGACGACCCGGCGCGCGAGTGACGAAACCTCAGTAGGGAGGCAAGGCGATGTTCAAGGCGATGATCATGCTGACGCGCCGCAGCGATATGACTCACGAGCAGTTCGTCCACTGGTGGCTCGACGATCACGCCCCACTAGCGCGGCAGCTCCCTGGTGTTCGAGAGATCCGCTTCAACGAGGTCGTCGATGGCGATGGAGTGGACGGGATCACGGAGTTGTGGTTCGACGATCGCGAGGCGTTCGAGGCGGCCTATGCATCGGACATCGGTACGACGGTTGCCCAGGATTCCTTGGATCACGTCTCCGCCCGTGTGCGCCTGATGGTGAACGAGCATCGCATCGTGGCTTCGTGACCAAGAGACCAACTCACTTCCTCGGCACCCCCGCGACTGCGCCCGGGCCGCTGGGTCCGGACATGCTCCGCTCCTTCGGCGTGATTCGCCGTAACCCTCTTGAGTACCTGGACCAGGTCTGGCGTGCCCACGGCGACGTCGTTCAGTTCCCGGTTCCCAGGCCTCCGAGCTACTTGGTGAATAGCCCCAGCGCTGTTCGACGTGTGCTCGTCGACAATGCGAAGAACTATGGGAAGGGGACCATCCAGTATCGGGCGTTGTCACTGGTGACAGGTGAGGGTTTGCTCACCTCGGATGGAGACACGTGGCGTCGCCAGCGGCGGGAACTGCAGCCGGCCTTTCATCACAGTGCATTGCAGGACATTGGTGCACATGTGTCCGCGGCCACCGATCGGGTGGCACGTCAGTGGCGCGAACTCCCGGCAGGCACTGTGGTGGATGTCGATGCTTTCATGATGGGGGCCGCGTTGGAGGTGGTGGCAGCGTCGCTCATGAGCACTGACCTCACGGGAAGGTCGAGCGACATCGCGGCCGCCACGCTGGAAGCCCTCGACGTGGTGGTTGCTCGAGCTCGCGTTCCCATCACTCCTCCTCGGTGGATGCCCACCCCGGCCAATCGCATTTTGCGCCGCTCGGTCGCACGACTGGATTCGGCGGTAGCCGACATGGTCAGCGCGCGAACGGAAAGTCCTGGTGAGGACCTGCTGGGCATGCTGCTCGCGGTTCGCGATGAGTCCGGACGGCCGTTGCGAATCGACGAGATCCGCGACCAACTCGTCACCTTCATCGTCGCCGGTCATGAGACGGTGGCAAGCGCCTTGGGCTGGGCCTGGGGCCTGATCGCCACCCACCCTGAGGTCGGTGACCGCATCGCCGAGGAGGCGGATGCCGTCGCTGCGGGTCGTGCCGTCACTTTCGCCGACTACCGAGAACTGGCCTTCACCCGAGCGGTGATCGATGAGACTTTGCGGCTCTATCCACCGGCGTGGTTGATCACCCGCTCTGCGATCCATGCGGACGTCCTCGACGACGTCGAGGTACCGGCAGGGGCGCTTGTGATCATGAGTCCTTGGTTGCTGCACCGTCACCCACAGTTGTGGGACGACTCGCAAGCCTTCAAGCCGGAGCGATTCCTCGATGGTGTGGACCGCTTTTCGCACATCCCCTTCGGTGCGGGGCCGCGCCTGTGCATCGGTCGTGACTTCTCCTACGTCGAGTCGGTCCTCATGGTTGCCGAACTGGCACGCCGATTCACCGTGCACCTGCCCCCGGGGCAATCTCTGCCGGAGGGGGAGCCGCTGGTCACCATCCGTCCCAAGGGAGGCATGCCGCTTGTCGTTTCGCCGCGCCCACGAGTATCGACCGCTCAACCACCGTGGGTTATGTAGTCGACCAGGGCCGCGCGCTCGGTTTCGAGTTCATCCATCCGTACCTTCACGACGTCTCCGATAGACACCAATCCAACGAGAGCGCCGTGTTCGTCGATGACGGGCACATGACGGATGCGCTTTTCGGTCATCAACCGGGTCAGGTCTGCCACTTCGAAATCCGGACCGACGCTGACGACGTCCTTTGTCATGATGGACCTGACGTTCGAGCTGACGACGTCGGAATCCAGCGCGAGTTCACGGATCACATCGCGCTCGGAGACGATTCCCACTATCGACTCCGAGGCGTCCTTGACGATCAGTGCCCCCACTCGCCGCTCGTGCAACAGTCTGACCAACTCGCCAACGGTAGCTTCCGGTGCGATCGAGTGGACGTGGGTGCCCTTAGCCGAGAGAACCTGTGTGACGTGCATGATCGACCTCCCATCGAGACCTACCTGTGCCTCCATGGTGCTACCGACGCGATGCCTCCGACTAGTGCTGAAGGAGATCTACGACCGAACTGTGAAGAAGCGCATTGGTCGTCAGCACGGAGAATTCCGCCGTTGGATCGTTCCACGGCAGAGGCTGTCCGTCGAAGGTGGTGATCCGCCCACCCGCAGCCTCGATGATCGGAACCAGGGCTGCGGCGTCGTGGATCTTCAGACCCGGCTCCGCAGCGATGTCGACAACGCCTTCGGCAACCATCAAGTGCGACCAGAAGTCCCCGTATCCACGTTGGCGCCATGTGCTACCGAGCAGCCGTTCCAGTGATCCTGCGGGCCAACCGACCGCATCCGAGAACGCGAAGGAGGCATCCTCGATGGTCGAGACTTTGCTCGTTCGGAGCGGATGGCGCGGGTGTGGCGATCCTGGGGCAGAGCAGGATGCACCTCGGCCCACGGTGGCCCACCATCGCCGGCCGAGAGCCGGAGCGGAGACCACGCCGGTCGTGATCACATCCTCAACTCGCAATGCGATGAGGGTCGCCCAGACGGGTACTCCGCGCACGAAGTTCTTGGTGCCGTCGATCGGGTCGATGATCCATTGCCGTTCGCCGTCGTCGCTCCCGAACTCCTCACCGTGAATCGCGTCGCCCGGCCGGTGGCGCGCCAGCAGGTCGCGGATCGCACTCTCGACCGCGCGATCGGCATCGCTCACCGGCGTCATGTCGGGCTTGGTTTCGACCACGAGGTCGCTTGCTTGAAAGCGGTCGGTCGCGATGGCATCGGCGGCATCGGCGAGACGGAGGGCTATCGCAAGGTCATCCGAGGCGTCGTCCATGAAGGGGAATCTAGGACACGAGCGTTGTGCGCCCTTCACTGAGCAGGCATCGCATCGGCGTAGGCTGCGGCGCGTGACGTCGCCGCTCGACACGATATTCGGGCTTCCCACGCACGTCCTGATCGTGCACGCCACAGTGGTTCTCTTGCCGATCGCGGTCATCGGGGCCATCGTGCTGGTGCTGCGGCGATCGGTGATTCATCGCCTGGGATGGATCACCGTGCTCGTGGCGGGGGTGGGTACCGCTGCTGCATGGGTGAGTCGTGGATCGGGGGAGCAATTGGCCTCGCGGGTGGGCTACCCACAGCCGCACGTCGAGTACGGCGATGATCTGCCGATTCATGCGACTGTCTTTTTCGTCCTCGTGCTCGCCTACTGGTTGGTCGCGCGAGGTATCCCCGGAAACCGTCCGCGTCCATGGTGGGTGATCGCTCTCGCGGTGATGGTCCTGGTGGCTTCAGTAGGGTTGCTCGTCTCGACGGTCGTCACCGGGCACTCCGGAGCCGAGGCGACGTGGGGTGCGATCATCGACAGCACCCGCGTCGGGCAGATCCCAGCTCAGTAGTCAGACTGCGACCGACTGCGCAGTATCCGGCGTAAGGAAGCAAGGCGGGCTGGATTGATCGTCGAATCCCCGTCGAGAGCGCAGTGCTCCTCGTCGTGTGTACAACCGCGCGGACATGCCTCGGCTGCAGTCTCGATGTCGGCGAAAGCGTGAATGACGCGGCTTGGGTCTACGTGAGCCAGGCCGAAGGATCGAATGCCGGGGGTATCGATGATGATGCCACCGTCGGGTAGTGGAATGGCGATCACGTTGGTGGACGTATGGCGACCCTTGCCCGTGACCAGATTCACTCCACCGGTCGTTCGATCGGCGTTCGGGACCAGGGAATTCACGAGTGTGGACTTGCCGACCCCGGAGTGGCCGATAAGCACCGTGACG
Organism: uncultured Rubrivirga sp.; assembly: GCA_964385255.1. GTDB lineage: Bacteria > Actinomycetota > Actinomycetes > S36-B12 > S36-B12 > S36-B12. The sequence continues at coordinate 5,807 of CAYLOH010000037.1, forward strand.
TGATCCGTGAAGGCGTTGCGCGTGTCTTGTGAGACCACCTTGTCGCGCACTTGGAACACCGAGATGCCGAGCGGGCCGTACAGCTCCACGAGTGGATCGGGCGACGCGATGTCGGTCTTGGTGATGACCAGTATTGGCGTGATGCCAGCATCGAAGGCCGCAACCACAGTGCGATCGATGAGCCCAGGTCGAGGTTCCGGATCGGCCGCCGCCACCACGATGGCTAGTTGATCGGCGTTCGCCACGATGACCCGTTCGATCGGGTCGACGTCGTCGGCGGTACGGCGCAGGGTCGTCTCGCGGGGTAGTCGGCCGATGATCCGAGCGAAGTCCTCGCGACCAACTCGTTCCACACCCGTTATGTCCGACAGGCCCACCACCTGCACCCGGTCACCGACGACGATCCCCTTACGACCCAACTCTCGCGCCTTGACCGCGTAGTGATGACTTCCATCCGCGGTGACGACCGTGAAACGGCCTCGATCGACGGTGGTGACGGTCGCATCGAGCGCACCGTCGAACTCCGGTCGCTCCTTGGTTCTGCGTCTGCTCTTCGTGCGGCTGGGTCGGATGCGAACGTCGTCCTCGTCCATCCGGGCTCGCTTGGTCACGACGTCACCGACTCGTCACCCGCCGTGGATGGTCGACGCCCATAGTGTCGGGAAGTCGGGGAGGGTCTTGTTCGTGGTGGCGATGTTCTGTACGAGAAGGTCCGGCACCCGTAGGCCGATGATGGCGCCCGTGGTCGCCATGCGGTGATCGTCGTACGTGTGAAATCGACCACCAGATAAGGGTGCCGCCTCGATCGTCAGTCCATCATCGGTCTGCGTCACGACGCCACCGAGGGAGTTGATCTCACTCTCGAGCGCGGCGAGTCGATCGGTTTCATGACCTCGTAGATGGGCGATACCGCGCAGCGTGCTCGTGCCATCCGCAAACACTGCGATCGCTGCCATCGTTGGGGCCGTCTCACCGATGTCGGCGAGATCCACATCGACGGGACGAATCCGCTCCGGCCCCCGAACGAGAAGACCACCATCGAGGAAGTCGACGTCCGCTCCGAAAGCCTCGAGCACCGCTAACACGGCGTTGGTCGGCTGCAAGGACGAGCGTGGCCAGCCTTCGATGAGAATCTGCCCACCGGTGACGATCGCAGCCGCTATGAAGGGCAACGCATTCGAGACATCGGGCTCGATGCGCCAGTCGCACGAGCGAATCTCCTGGGGATCGACGTGCCAGGTGCACCGTTGGTATTGATCGATCGGCGGATCGTCGACCTTCGTGACCGTGACACCGTGATACTCCAGCATGCGTACCGTCATGTCTATGTGTGGCTCGCTCGGCAGTCGAGGACCGACATGGTGAATCGTGGCGCCGGCCTCGAAGCGCGCTGCGGACAGCAACAGCGCGGTGACGAACTGGCTCGACCGGGATGCGTCGAGGACGACCTCGCCGCCGGGAACATGACCATGGCCACGAACGAGGATGGGTAGGCGCCCCTTTCCTGCGTCGTCCACCTCGATCCCCACGTCGCGCATCGCCTCGATGAGGGTGGCCATGGGTCGTTGCCGGGCTGCAGGATCCCCATCGAACAGGACATCGCCGTTGCTGAGTCCGGCGACCGGGGGAAGGAACCGCATAACCGTGCCGGCAAGACCGACATCGATGGACGTACCCGCAGGCGTGGTCAGGTAGTGGGGGGTGACAGCCACGTCTACCGATGCCTGCGTACTCGACAGCCTGCGTATCCCGACTCCCAGAGTCGTCAGGGCGGACATCATCAACTCCGTGTCGCGTGATTTCAGTGCGTTGGTGATGACACTGGGACCATCGCTCAAAGCAGCAAGGATCAATGCCCTGTTGGTGAGGGATTTCGAACCGGGCACCAGCACCCGCGCATCGACGGGTCGCTCGCTCGGCAGTGCGGCCCACCATTCGTCGGATGACACCTCGTCAGGGTAGTCCGGGCACCCGGGGTCGACGGATGCCGTCCCGTAGAGCGCACAATGGCTCCGTGTGCGGCAGATACGCAGCGGCGAAGGACGCGGCGGAGTTGGCCGGGTGGTTTCGGGCAGAGCAGATGCCGGTATCGGAACTGACTCCTCGCTACAACCTTGCGCCCACCGCCGAGGCGTACATCGTCGTGGATGAGGACGGTGCTCGGGTGATCGAGACTGCTCGCTGGGGACTGATTCCGGCGTGGTCGAAGGACGCGACTCGTGCGAGCAGGATGATCAATGCTCGGGTCGAGACGGTCGCGGAGAAGCCCGCCTATCGCGCTGCGTTCCGCAGGCGCCGATGCCTCGTACCGGCCGACGGGTACTACGAGTGGCAAGCCGGTGTCGGTGCACGTGCCCCCAAGCAGCCCTTCTACATCCATCGCACGGATGGTCGTCCCCTTGCGATGGCCGGACTATTCGAGGATTGGCAGGGTCCACATGGACCGGTCCGTAGTTTCACCGTTCTGACCCGCGACGCCGTCGGATCGCTTGGTCGCATTCACGACCGGATGCCGGTGATGGTCGAGGAAGACAGTTGGGAAGGCTGGCTCGATCCAGCCTCGACGCACGAGTCGGTGGCCTCCATTCTGGAGAAAGCGCTCCGGAGCGGTGAGGATCAACTCGAGGCGTATCCCGTCTCCACCCAGGTGAACAAGGCGACGAACGAAGGACCCGAGCTACGCGCGCCCATCGGTCCGCCCGTGCCCGTAGGCTGACGAGTGATGATCGATGAGGAGTCCGCGTTCGGGGTAGGTGCAGCCGATTCCTCCGAACTGTCCGACGCGGAGTTGGCCGCGGTATTCGAACACGACGCGCTGCCCTACCTGGACCAGCTCTACCGCACCGCGCTTCGCATGACGCGAAACCCGACGGATGCCGAGGATCTCGTTCAAGAGACCTTCGTTCGGGCTTTCTCGGCGTTCCGTTCGTATCGACAAGGAACGAACCTGCGTGCTTGGCTCTTCCGCATTCTTCGCAACACCTACATCAACTCCTATCGCAAGGCGCAACGGTCGCCTTTCACCGGCTCTGTGGACGAGCTCACCGACGGGCAGTTGCTCGATGTCGAGAGCCGCGAGGGTGCAGGCGCTCGCTCTGCGGAGATCGAGGCGCTGGAACGCCTGGGGGACGACGACGTCGACAGTGCCCTCGCCTCACTCCCGGAGGATTTCCGCACTGCCGTGGTCCTGGCCGATATCGAGGGATTCAGCTACAAGGCGATCGCCGAGATCATGGATACGCCGGTGGGAACCGTCATGTCCCGCGTGCATCGGGGAAGAAAAGTGCTGCGCCGCTTGTTGGAAGGTTATGCGCAGGAGCGTGGATTGATCTCGGTAGCGGCTGGAGGTGAGGCTTCGTGAGTTGTGGACGACCGCACGCAACCCCGTGCACCGAGGTCATCGCGTCACTGAGCGCCTACATCGACGGTGAGGTCGAAGCCCAGCAGTACCACCTGATCGCCGTACACATCACCGAGTGCCCACCCTGTGAGCACGAGGAGAGGGCCCAACGCACCGTCAAGGCCCTTGTCGTTCGATCGGCGACTGTTCGCACCGCCCCCGATGAATTGCGTGCTCGGGTCCAGGCCCAGTTGCAGTGCACTCAGGTCTTCCTCGAGGAGAACGGTCCTACGCAGTAGGCTCCGCCACCATGGCGCACACCGTCACTGCCGAGATGGTGGCTTCCGTGCACAGTGTGTCCGTGGCAGCAGGCGACGCGGTCGAGGTTGGCGCCACGCTGGTCGTGCTGGAGTCGATGAAGATGGAGATCCCGGTTCTCGCGGAGAGCGCTGGGACCGTGGAAGAGGTCTTCGTTGCCGTCGGCGACGTCGTGCAGGAAGGCGATGCGCTCGTCTCCTTGACGAACTGAAACCGCGATGGTCCCGAAGCGAAGATCATGAAGAACGGCATCGAGATCGGGGCCGAGGGTGCAGCAGAGTTGATCGTCTCGCCCGAGGACACCGCGATCGCCTTGGGAAGCGGCGACGTACCGGTATTGGGAACTCCACGATTGCTGGCGTTACTAGAAGAGGCAACGTGTGAGGCGGTGCGGGGGGCCTTGTCCGCGGATCGAACCACCGTGGGATCGGCGGTCGAGTTGTCCCATCGGCGTCCGACGCCCGTGGGGGCACGCGTGATGGCACATGCGCGAGTGGTATCGCTCGATGAAAGACAGGTCGTTTTCGAGGTGCACGCAGATCACCAAACGGCGGCGGGGGAGTGTGTAGAGATGATCGTTCGCGGCCGCATTACGCGAGTGATCGTCGATCGAGGCGCGTTCCTCGGCTAATCACACGCCCGTGGTGGATCGTGGGTAGGCGACCTCGGGGTCGGTGAGGACGTTCACCAGGTACGGACCCCGATAACTGCGTGCGCGGTCCAACGCCGCGCCGATCATCTCCGGCTCGGTGACCGTTTCACCTGCACCACCGAACGTTCGCACGACATCGTCGTATCGAACGGGTGGTAGATCCGCGAGGACGTCGTACCCGTACAGGAACCGCATGGGATGACGCTCCAGACCCCAGCCGGAGTTGTTGCCGACGACGATGGTCACGGGAACCTCGTGTCGCACGAGCGACTCCATATCGGACAAGGAGAAGCCGGCCGCACCGTCACCCATGAGTAACCATGAATGAGATTCCGGACGGGCTGCATGCGCGCCGAGTGCATATCCCGGTCCGGTGCCCAGGCAGCCGAAGGGTCCGGGGTCCAACCAGCAGCCGGGGGTACGCGGCTCGATGAAGCGACCAGCGAACGACACGAAGTCGCCCCCATCGCCGATCACCACGTCCGTGGGGGAAATGCGAGTGCGAAGTTCACCGTAGACCCGCGCCGGGTGGATCGGCGATGCGTCCGAAGCCAGCAACTCCTCGTCTCGCTGTCGGGCGTGAATCGAGTGCTCGTGCAGCGCGCGTGTCCACTCCTTCCAGCGGCTCGGGTCCGCCTTCGCGTCGTGGGTGCTCTGCAGGAGCGCGCCGGTGGACTGGCGCAGGTCCGCGATGACGGTCAACGCCTGGGGAAGGTGCTGGGCGACCTGGAACGGGGCATCCACGAGATGGATGACGGTGGCAGGTTGATCCGAACCGAAGTTGCCGTAGCCGAGCCGAAAGTCCAAGGGTGCGCCGATGACGACGACGACGTCGGCCTGCGCGAATGCCTGGGATCGAGCGCGAGTGACAAGCAGTGGATCCTCGGGGGCCAACACGCCCCGTCCCATGCCGTTGGCGATCGTGGGAATGGCGAGGCTTGCCAGCAAGGCGCGGGTTTCCTCGACCGCATACCCGGACCACACGTCCGAACCGATGACGGCAACGGGTCGCTGTGCCCCGGCCAGGACTCGACCGACTTCCTCGAGTGGCCCGATTGCTTCGCTCGGTGCCGTCGAGTTGCCACCCGAACTGGCAGTGGGCGTCGCATCGAGGGCGGGCGTGAAGAGAACGTCCATGGGAATGTCGACGAATACCGGCCCACGATGGGCTGACGCGGCCGTGGCGAAGGCGCGGCGGACGTCCCGTCCGATGGCGCTCGCGTCGTGGATGGTCCAGGCCTCCTTGGTCACCGGCCCGAGCAGGGGAACGTGGTCGAGTTCCTGCAAGGCCCCCGATCCCCAGCGATAGTCGGGTGCTCGACCACCGATCAGCACCAGAGGGCTTCCGTTCATCCATGCTCCGGTCACTGCGCTCACCGAGTTGGTGACACCCGGACCGGCGGTGACAGCGGCGAATCCCGGGACCCGAGCGAGTTTTCCGACCGCCTCGGCTGCGAAGACAGCGGTCTGCTCGTGTCGAACGTCGATGAGGGGCAGCCGCCCCGTGCGCTCAGCAGTGCGCGGGTCACTCGCCGCCGCGACCGATGCCGCCCCACCCACTGCCGCGTCGAACAGGGGGAAGATGTGCGCCCCGGACAAGGTGAACAGTGCTGGGGTTCCCGCGGCAATCGCCGCGTCGACGGCGTGGTGGCCACCGTGGCGGGGCGTGTCGGCTTGTTCGTGGTCTGCGGCGGGCGAGGGCGATTTGTGCACGTCGTCACGCTACTTTGTGTCCCGTGCCGATACCCGCACGTCTGGTCAAGGATCGCACCGATTTGTCTCCCGGTGACCTGGAGTTCCTGACGGGAGTCATCGAGGACTGGTCGTTGCTGGCGGATCTTTCCCTGTCCGACCTTGTCCTGTGGATACCCACCTGGAACGACGCAGGCGCAGTCGCCGTTGCGCATGTCCGACCCACGACGGCCCCGACGAGCGTTCCCGAGGACGTGATCGGAAAGTTCTCCCCGCGAGGCCGGCTGTCCGCACTGGACCAGGCGATGACCGTCGGTCGGACCATCCGCAGCCGCACGGACGTGAATCCACTCGCTCCGGAGGGGCTGGAGGCCTATCCCATTCATCGCCCCGAGCCCGCGCGCCGGGCGCCGGACGACGAGGGTCAGGCTGGTCGTGATCGGGACGTGATCGGAGTCGTCATCCGTCACGCGTCGACGGCGCCTCGGGTCGCCGGTCAACTCGAGGAGTTCTACCTGTCGACGGCGGACTCCCTTTTCGGCATGCTCGTGACGGGCCGATTCCCCATTCCGGAGACCGTCACAGGCGCCGCGGGTCGACCTCGGGCCGGCGACGGCGTGGTCCGACTCGATGCTCGGGGTGTGGTCACCTACGCCAGCCCCAATGCAGTCAGTGCGATGCGTCGACTAGGGCTTGCAACGGACATCGTGGGTGCTGACTTCGCGGGTGTGGTCATTCGGCTTCTCCAGCGACGGGGTGCGTCAGATGCTGCGGTCGCTGACCTGGCCCGCGGCAAGCTCGCTGGTCGAGTCGACATCGAGGCCGCCGGCGCGACCGTGTTGCTGCGCGCACTCCCGCTGATGGCGGATGACGGTTCGAGTGACGGAGCGTTGCTGCTGTTGCGTGATACGACCGATATCAGGCGTCGCGAGCGCGCACTCTTGTCCAAGGACGCGACGATTCGCGAGATCCATCACCGCGTGAAGAACAATCTGCAGACCGTCGCCTCACTGCTGCGGCTGCAGTCGAGACGATCGGACGACCCGGGTGTTCGGGCGGCCTTGGCCGATGCCCAGATGCGGGTCGCCGCGATCGCCGTCGTCCACGAAGCGCTCTCGTCTGGTGGGGATACCGACCTGGGGGAGTCGGTCGACTTCGATCAGATCGTCCGTGCATTGTTCGCGGTCGCTGTCGAGGATCCTCGTGCGGGGATTTCTCTCGAAAGATCGGGAGACGCCGGTCGACTACCCGCGGAAGTCGCCACGCCGCTAGCCATGTGTGTATCCGAACTGATCCACAATGCTGTGCAGCATTCCCAGGGAACATTCGTCGAGGTCCGCTCGATGCGTGAGCCCGGTTCGCTCCGCATCGAAGTGAAGGACGACGGTACGGGTGTGGGAACGAGGGGCGACGTCACGCCTGGGCTGGGCCTGCAGATCGTCACGTCACTTGCGGAGACAGAACTGTCCGGCAGCTTCGAATTCGCGGAAGAGGACTACGGCACGCGGGCGGTCGTCTCGATCCGCATACCGAATTGATCGCAACTAGACGTTGGTGCGAGCGCGCAAGCGTGCATTGCGCCTCTTGAGTGCGCGACGCTCATCCTCACTCAGGCCGCCCCACACACCTGCATCTTGCCCGGTCTCCAAAGCCCACCGCAGACACTCATCGACGACCGGGCAGCGACGGCAGACGGCCTTCGCCTCTTCGATCTGGATGAGGGCCGGTCCGGTGTTGCCGATCGGGAAGAACAACTCCGGGTCTTCGTCACGGCAGGCCGCCTCGTGGCGCCAGTCCATGCGTGATCACTCCAAGGGTGGTCGGCACCGGGGTCGCCGGCACTCGTGAAAGCCTTCACGACCGGGCCCATCGAGAGAGGGGTGAGGGGGATCTCCCCGGAACCCTCGGAGGAAGGCGACCCAATCAGTCCGGCTTCGGGCGAGACTAGGGTCGCAGAGGCGGGGCGGTGGCACAACCCTAAATGACGACGTTTCGCCATCGGGTGCTGTCATTTTGGTCACAAGTGCGACGTATGTCCGTTTCATCCACTTAGTGCGACCCCATGACCAGGAGTGCGTCGGGGTGCGAAACGAAGGACGCCCGCGACGTCTCACCCAGCCCCTCGCCGTCGATTTGGATGGGAACTGTGGCCCCCTCGTGCTGGGCCGTGACGTCGAAGGAGGCCTGGTCGTGCCAGACCACAATGCGGCCGGGTCGGACCCCGCTTCGGCTGCTCCCACCCCCGGCGCGCGCCAACATCCGGGCTGCCGCCTGCAGGGTTGTGACGGGCCCGAGGCTGCGCAAGGCGAAGAGGTCCAGACCCGTCTCGAAGGACGCGTGTGGGCAGGGGTCGATGGGCACCGAACCGAAGTACGTCCACGGTGAGGTGTTCTGCACGATCGCCAAGAGCACGTCCGAGACCGGGTCCGACCCTGGGCGGTTGAGCGTCATGGGTGGGCCCTCGCGATCACGCAGATATTGCTGGATCGTGGTGACCAGATAGCGACCCGGAGAAGCCTTCTTTCCGGATCGTCGTTGCCGTTCCATCGCCGCGATGATCTGGGCGTCGATGCCGAGCCCGGCGTTCACGACGAACCAACGTTCGCGGTCGTCGAAGGCGACGTGCCCCACGCCGATCCGTCGGAATCTCCCCGCTCGAGCTGACCGCAGAAGGGCCCCGGTCGCCTCGACGGGATCACTGGGAATGTCCAAGGTGCGGGAGAAGACGTTGGCGCTTCCTCCTGGGATCACACCGAGCGCTGGGACGGAAGGACCCGGACCATCGCGAAGGATGCCGTTCACAACTTCGTTGACCACGCCGTCCCCGCCGAGGGCGATCACCGCGTCGATGCCGTTGTCCAGCGCCCAATGCCCCAGATCCACTCCGTGCTCGCGGTGCGTGGTGAACGTGACCTCCAGGTCGAGTTCGTGCGCGAGTGCACCCACGATCACATCGGCTGTCGCGGTGGATGTCGTCGTCGCACGAGGGTTCACCACCAGCAGAGCCCGCATGGCGCCGAGCCTAGATCTAGGCTCGACCGCGTGGCCGGCCCCCGACACCCTCTCCTAGCGACGTTGTCGGCCATCGCCGCCATTGAGGGCATCGGCCTCGTCGGGTACGCGGTCTACGACGTCGTGCAGGGCATAAGGGTGGGAATCACGGGCCCGCCGGAGGTGTCCAACCTTCCGGCCTTGGTCCTGCAGATCGTCATCTTCGCGGCACTGGGCATCGGACTGTTGTTGGTCGCGCGCGGTTGGTGGGGGGCGAGATACGGCGCCCGGGCCCCGTTCATCGTCGCCCAACTACTCGCACTCGTGGTCGGCGTGCCGCTCGTGAGCGCTCCGGATGCTTGGACGCGCCAGGTCGGGGTCGCGTTGATCATCGTCGGGGTCGCGGGATTGGTGCTGGCCTTGCTGCCGCCCGTGACTCGCGCGTTGATCGAGTCTGCAGAGGACAAGCGTTAGGGAGTGATCGTCAAGGGGTACGCGCTACGGGGTACGCGCTACGGG
>CAYLOH010000038.1:0-14895 GCA_964385255.1 uncultured Rubrivirga sp.
GATCCGGCATCACTGGACGTGTCGATCGCGGCGGCCTGCTTGAGTTCCTCCTCAATGGGGCCGACGCTCATGCATGGAGCCTAATTCCGCTGCCGCGAGTTCGAGCCCCCCTGAATGGGTGGGAATGCAGGCCGACTCTCGTACCTGCCCGCTAGGAACGGAGCGAGCAAAGTTCCCCAGCAGTGGACATCGGGCGAGAGGTTCGGACGCGCTACGTGGGTCAATCCAGCGGATAGACGACCCCGGTCAGCTCCTCGCTCACATCCCACAGGCGGCGAGCCTGGTTCACGTCCTTGGCTGCGCCCGAGCGGTCGACCAGACGCGGATATCCCTTCACCTCGCCGCGACCGTCCGGACCCACGTAGGAATCGCCGGGCAACCCGGGCATCGTCGCAGCGAACAGGATCGGTAAGGCGCCCATCTGCGCCGACTGGGCGAAGACCTTGTTCGCTACCGCGGTGAACTTCGCGCCGAGGTTGGAACCGCTCATGCTCGGTCCGACGCTTTGCAGGTTGGTGGCGGAGTACCCCGGGTGCGCGGCCGAGGCGGTGACGCTGAGGTCATTCGCCGCGAGACGACGTTGGAGTTCCGACGTGAACAGCAAGTTGGCGAGTTTGCTTTGACCGTAGGCCCCCCACTTGCTGTAGCTCTTCTCGCCCATGAGGTCCTCGAAGTTGATGCGACGCGCCATCCGATGCGCGCTGGACGCGACATTCACCACGCGCGAATGCGGAATGGCGACGAGAGCCGGCAACAGCAGGCCGGTGAGTGCGAAGTGGCCGAGGTGGTTCGTGGCGAATTGCATCTCGTAGCCGTCGGCACTAGTGCGGCGCGGAATGGCCATGATGCCGGCGTTGTTGATGAGAAGGTCCAGGCCTGCGTCATGAGCCGACGACCAGGCACCCGCGAAGGTGCGAACGGAACCGAGGTCGCTGAGGTCCAGTCGCCACACCTCGAGCGAGCCGCGCACCGGCCCCATGAGGTCTCTGGCTTGGTTGCCCCTGGCGACATCGCGCACCGCCATCGTGACCGAGGCGCCGCTGCGGGCGAGTGCCTGAGCGGTGTAGAAGCCGAGCCCGGAATTGGCACCCGTCACGAGGGCCGTCCGGCCGGTGAGGTCGGGCATGTCGGCAACGGTCCAGCGTTGCTTCTTGGTTGCGGCCGGCATCGTCGTCATGACCCCAGTGAAGCCCATAGTCGGGGTCTTGGCAGTTCGGGGCTGGCGTGGGAGCACCGGTTCGACCCCGGTACTCTTGACCGGCTTCAGGCCCCAATAGCTCAGTCGGCAGAGCGTCTCCATGGTAAGGAGAAGGTCTACGGTTCGATTCCGTATTGGGGCTCGGCGCGCGGTCAGTTCTGCCTTGGCAGGAGGATCGTGCAGGGCGGGGTAGCTCAGCCTGGCAGAGCAAGCGGCTCATAATCGCTGTGTCGCGGGTTCAAGTCCCGCCCCCGCTACAACCGAACAGATCGATTCACGAACAGCGGCGAGGCAGTCGCACGAAGGGTAGGAAGACATGGCTAAGGCCACCGACGTACGGCCGAAGATCACCATGGCGTGCGAGGACTGCAAGGAGCGCAACTACATCACCAAGAAGAACCGGCGCAACGATCCTGACCGCCTTGAGGTGAAGAAGTTCTGCCCCAAGTGCAACAAGCACACGGTGCACAAGGAAACACGCTGATCCTGCGGCGATCGCGATCGCAGCGCGCCCATGAATCCTGACTTCATCGGTCGCTCGTACCCTGCGTCTGCCCCGTATGCGGTGGGCAGGGAAAAGGTTCGAGAGTTCGCGCGGGCGCTCGGCCTGACGAGTGCAATCCATTTCGATGTGCAGGCGGCCCGCGAGCTCGGGTATTCGGACGTGGTCGCCCCGCCCACCTACGCGATCCGGCTATCGATGTCGGCAGCCGAACATGTGGTGAAGGACCCCGAACTCGGACTGGATTACTCCCGAGTGGTGCACGGTGACCAGCGATTCGAATACGCGCGTCCGATAGTGGCGGGTGACGAGTTGGTCAGCACCGTCACGATCGATGGCATTCGAAATGCAGCAGGTAACGACATCCTGACAACTCGAACCGACATCCGAACCACCGACGGTGAACTCGTCGTGACGAGTTGGTCCACGCTGGTGGCGCGGGCGAGTGACGCATGATCGAGGTCGGCCTGGAACTTCCTGCGAAGAGTTTCTCGATCACCCGCGAAACCCTCGTGCGGTACGCGGGGGCTTCCGGAGACTTCAACATCATCCATTGGAATGAACGCTTCGCGAGGGAAGTCGGACTTCCCGACGTCATCGCTCACGGCATGTTGACCATGGGTCTGGCCATCCAAGTCGTGACGGACTGGCTCGATGATCCATCGCGCCTGTTGGAATACGGGTGTCGGTTCACGCGTCCGGTCGTGGTGCCTGACGATGGCGCGGGCGCCACGCTCGAAGTTTCTGGCAAGGTCACAGCCATAGACGGCGATCGCGCGGTCATCACGCTCACCGCCGTGAGTAATGAGGTAACGGTCCTGGGCAAGGCGACGGCAACCATCCGGATCGATTGACATGGGCGTTCCCGAGGCGATCCAGGCGCTGGCGCGCGAACGCTTGCAGGCACGCGCGGATCGGGACTTCGAGCGAGCAGACACCCTGCGCGATGCGATCACAGCTTCGGGGTGGAAGGTCGTCGACACTGCCGATGGCTTCGAACTTCTGGCAAAGCCGCCCTTCGACACCTATGCCAACGTGGGTGCGCTTCCGACCGAGTCCGTCGTGGATGCTCCGTTGGTCATCACCGTGTTGCTGGACGGTTGGCCGGACGACGCTCACACGTGCGTCTCGGCGTTACTGGAGCACGCACCCGCCGATGCCGCCGTCCTACTCCTGGACCTCGGTAACGTCGAGGACGTCGGCGTGCGTGCCGAGGAATGGGCAAGCGAATACCCCGAACGCGTATGTGTCATTCATCTGGAACAGACGCTGGAGCACGTTGGTTGGGCTCACGCGGTTTCTGCTGCAATCGATGTCAGTGGTGGTGAGTACTTCGCCGTCATGGATATGTCGACGGTGCTCGAAGGCGATGCGTTCGACCCCATAGTCGCCGAACTGCAGTCCTCAGGTGCCGCTGGTTCGGGCTGGAAGGGAGTGAACGTCGACGTCGACGACGCTTGGAGATCCTTCACCCCAGCGAAGGCCGGTGAAGTCGACGCGATTCTGGGCTACCTGATGGTGTTCCGTCGCAGTGCCATCGCACAGGTTCGACCCGATCCGAAGGCACGCTTCTATCGCAACGCCGACATGGAGTGGAGTCTGGCGATCCGTGAAGCCGGTGGCCGGCTGCGCATCCCCGAGGGTGACCTGCCCGTTCGTCAAGATCGTCATCACGGCTACCACGACTCCGACGCCAACTATCGAGACAAACAGTCGAAGAAGACCTACGACCGTCTACTGCAGCGATTCAGGGGTCGTGACGACATCTTGTCCCCGCGCTGACACCTAGGCTGAAGGGGTGTCCAGCTCGTCGACCGTAGACATCGGTGCTTCCTCGTTCGCCGAACACACGACTCTTCGGGTGGGCGGACCGGTCTCGCGCTGGATCATCGCGCGATCCCGGGAGGCTTGCATCGAGGCAATCGTCGAATGCGACGACATCGGTGCTCCGGTGCTGGTGGTCGGTGGTGGGTCCAACATCGTGTGCTCGGACGAAGCATTCGATGGAACCGTCGTTCAAGTCGCGAACACGGGAGTGTCGATCACCGATCGCGGTGGTCACCTTCGTGTCGTGGCAGCTGCGGGGGAGCCATGGGACGACGTGGTGGTGCGAACTATGGAAGCAGGCTCGGCGGCCTTCGCACCGCTGAGTGGTATCCCCGGCCTGATCGGTGCCACGCCTATTCAGAATGTCGGGGCGTACGGGGCCGAGGTGTCGCAGTTCATCACCGATGTGTGCGTGTGGGACCGTCACGATCGAGTAGTGCGTCGATTGACCGACGAGGAGTGCTCATTCGGCTACCGGTCGAGTGCCCTGAAGTCCCGACCTGATCGATTCGTAGTTCTCGAGGTTGGCTTCGATGTTCCCGAGATCGAAACCGTGATCGTCGACTATCGGCAACTGGCCGATCGTGTAGGCGTCGCCGTCGGTGAAGAGTGCAACGGCGAACTCGTGCGCGAGACAGTGCTCGCGTTGCGTCGGAGCAAGGGCATGGTGCTGGACGTCGAGGATTGTGACACGTGGAGTGTTGGATCCTTCTTCGTGAATCCGATCCTGGGCGAGGACCAAGCGCGTGATGTTCCCGTCGGGTGCCCGAGATTCCCGGCGGAAGACGGCATCAAGCTGAGCGCGGCGTGGCTCATCGAGAACGGCGGTATTCCCCGTGGCTTCCACTTGCCCGGCTCGGGTGCGCGAATCTCCAGCAAGCACTCACTCGCCATCTGCAACGCGAATTCGGCCACTAGTCAGGACGTGATCGAGTTGGCGCGATACGTACGTGATCGAGTTCGCGAAGCATTCGGTATCGAACTCGAGCCCGAACCGCGCTTGATCGGCTGCGCGCTTTAGCGAGCTTCACCCAGCAATGCGGCCATGCGCTGTACGCCTTCGGTGATGTTCGCATCCGAGGTCGCATACGACAGCCGCAGGTACCCCGGTGTGCCGAAAGCCTCGCCGGGAACGACCGCTACTTCCACCTCGTCGAGGATCAATGCGGCGAGGTCGCTCGATGAAGCCGGTCGCGTACCGCGAATCTCCCTGCCCACCACTCCCTTCACGGACGGGTAGACGTAGAACGCGCCTTCCGGTGTTGGGCAGTCGACTCCATCGATGGAATTGAGCATGTCGACAATCAGGAGTCGACGTCTATCGAAGGCGACCTTCATCTCCTCCACGGCCTCCAAGCCGCCGCTGACAGCAGCCAGTGCGGCGATTTGCGAGACGTTGGCGACGTTCGAGGTGGCATGTGACTGCAGGTTCGTCGCAGCCTTGACGATGTCCTTCGGGCCGATCATCCAGCCGACCCGCCAACCGGTCATCGCGTACGTCTTGGCCACTCCGTTGATCACGACGCATTGGTCGGCCAACTCGGGAACCACCACCGGCATCGAGGAGAACTCGGCGTCGCCGTAGACGAGGTGCTCGTAGATCTCGTCGGTCACCACCCACAGCCCGTGCTCAAGGGCCCACCGACCGATCGCCTCGACCTCGGCAGGGGTGTAGACCGCTCCGGTGGGGTTGGAGGGCGAGACGAACACGAGCATGGTCGTCCTGTCGGTCCGCGCAGCCTCCAAGGCCTCGACCGATGCCCGGTAGCCGGTGGTCTCGTCGGTGTGCACTTCTACGGGAACACCCCCGGCCAAGCGGATGGCCTCGGGGTAGGTGGTCCAGTAGGGAGCGGGCAGGATCACCTCGTCGCCGGGGTTGAGCAGTGTGGCGAAGGCGTTGTAAAGGGCCTGCTTGCCTCCGTTGGTCACCAGGACCTGGTCGGCTCCCACCTGCAGCCCGGAATCCCGCAGAGTCTTCGCCGCGATCGCCTCCTTCAGGGCGGGCAGGCCCCCGGCGGGCGTATAGCGGTGCCAGCGCTGATCGGAGCAGGCATCGATGGCCGCCTGGACGATGTAGTCGGGGGTGGGGAAGTCCGGCTCGCCCGCCCCGAAGCCGATGACCGGGCGACCGGCGGCGGCCAGCGCCTTGGCCTTGGCGTCGACAGCCAACGTGGCCGATTCGCTGATGGCGCCGATGCGGCGGGAGACTCGGGATGCGGGTGCGCTCACGTGGCAATCTTGGCAGCGAGATCGTGGGGGTGACGGGCCCGGGGTCATCGGGCGGCTGGGGGCCGACGTACACTCCTCCCCGCGGTACCTCGGCGCCAGCCTGCCCACAGGCCAATCGCCCGGGCCCCGTCCGAGGGCTGTAGCTCAATTGGTAGAGCACCGGTCTCCAAAACCGGCGGTTGGGGGTTCAAGTCCCTTCGGCCCTGCTGACAGGCGGGAAAGTCGATCGGCCACCCGGCCGATCGGATGTAGGTGAAAGGCGAGACGATGGCAGACGTCGACGAGCGTCAGCAACCCAGTGGTGGTGCTGCTGCGCCTGAGCGAGGTCCATTCGCACGTCTGGCGCTGTTCATCCGCCAGGTGATCGCCGAACTTCGCAAGGTCATCTGGCCCACGCGTAAGGAACTGATCGCCTACACCACCGTGGTCTTGTTCTTCGTGCTCATCATGGCCGGGATCATCGCCGCATACGACTTCGTCTTCACCGAAGGAGTGCTGCTCATCTTCGGTTGATGAGCAGTGTTCCCGCCCCCAACACCCGAACCTCGAGTCAAGGAGAAGCCCGACGTGTCCGAGCAGGACCAACCATCGATCGACCCGTTCTCGATCGGTGATAGCGCGAAGCAGCCGGAGGAAGTGCAGCCGGCGGGCGATGCGATCGAGTTCACCGAGCCTGCGGTCACCGCCGACGACGTTCTGATCGACGAGGCGGAGGCGCTTGCCGAAGCCGAGGTCGTCGCCGAGGCGCAGGAGATCGCCGACGAAGCCGCCGACGCCGAGGACGCAGCCGCAGCGGTCGTCGCCGAGGCGCAGGAGATCGCGGACGTAGCAGCCGATGAAGACGAGGCCGCCGAGGAAGAGGTCGATCCCGTCGAAGCGTTCCGGGAGGAGATGCGAATCGCCCCCGGCGACTGGTACGTCGTGCACTCGTACTCCGGATACGAGAACAAGGTGAAGGGCAACATCGAGGCCCGCACGAGCACGCTCAACATGGAGGACTACATCTTCCAGGTCGAGGTGCCGATGGAAGAGGTCACCGAGATCAAGAGTGGCGTGCGCAAGCAGGTCAAGCGCAACAAGTTCCCCGGTTACGTCCTGGTCCGCATGGACCTGACCGATGAGTCATGGGGAGTCGTCCGGCACACACCCGGCGTGACGGGCTTCGTCGGCCACGGACACTCACCTGCACCGCTGTCCCTGGACGAGGTGGTCGCGATCCTCGCGCCCACACCGGAGAAGAAGCCCGCTGCTGCAAGTGGACCGACCAGTATCGGCGAGGCCGCGGCGGCCGCTGCTGCACCGATCGAGATCGACTTCACGGTGGGCGACTCGGTGACGGTGGTCGATGGACCGTTCGCTACCTTGCACGCCACGATTTCCGAGATCAACATCGAAGCCCAGAAGGTGACGGGCCTGGTGGAGATCTTCGGTCGAGAGACCCCCGTGGAACTGGCGTTCAGTCAGATCCACAAGAACTAAGCAACCAAGAGGAAGAAGACAATGGCACCCAAGAAGAAGGTCGCAGGCCTGATCAAACTGCAGATCGAAGCAGGCCAGGCGAACCCCGCCCCGCCCGTCGGTCCGGCTCTCGGCCAGCACGGCGTGAACATCATGGACTTCTGCAAGGCGTACAACGCCGCCACCGAAGACAAGCGCGGAACGGTCATCCCGGTCGAGATCACCGTCTACGAAGATCGTTCCTTCGACTTCGTTCTCAAGACCCCGCCTGCTGCGAAGTTGATCTTGAAGGCCGCAGGCATCGCCAAGGGATCGGGGACGCCGCATACGGTCAAGGCCGGCTCCATCACCAAGGCACAGGTGCGCGAGATCGCCGAGACGAAAATGCCCGACCTCAACGCCAACGACGTCGAGGCCGCGATGAAGATCATCGAGGGCACCGCGCGTCAGATGGGTATCACCGTCACCGCGTAGTTCCGCACGACCACAATCGACAAGACAACAACCGAATAGTCCGAGAAAGCGTGGGAGAGCCAGCGCGGCTCGACGACCACAACTGCCCAAGAGAAACCCGTCCCATAGGAGAGCAGAGATGAAGCGCAGCAAGGCGTACCGCCAAGCGGCCGAGAAGATCGAGGCCGACAAGATCTACAGCCCCATGGGGGCGATCAAGATCATCAAAGATTCCGTCTCGACGAAGTTCGACCCCACCATCGACATCTCGATGCGTCTGGGTGTCGACCCGCGCAAGGCCGACCAGATGGTTCGTGGCACGGTGAACCTGCCACATGGCACCGGCAAGACCGCGCGCGTACTGGTGTTCGCAGGGGGCGAGAAGGCGGAGGAGGCCCGCGCAGCCGGCGCCGACTACGTGGGTTCGGACGACATGCTGGAGAAGGTCAAGGGCGGTTGGACGGACTTCGACGCAGTCGTCGCCACCCCCGACCTCATGGGCAAGGTAGGCACGCTCGGCAAGGTGCTCGGCCCCCGCGGCTTGATGCCCAACCCCAAGACCGGCACCGTCACCATGGATGTGGCCAAGGCGGTTGGTGACATCAAGGGCGGCAAGATCGAGTTCCGGCTCGACAAGCACGCCAATCTGCAGTTCCCGATCGGCAAGGCGTCCTTCGGCGCCGATCAGCTCGCGGAGAATTTCGCGGCCGTGGTCGACGAGGTGAACCGACTGAAGCCGTCTGCCGCGAAGGGCCGCTACATCAAGAAGGCCACCATGTCCTCGACCATGGGGCCCGGTATTCCCATCGATCCGGCCAAGTCCGAGGACGACGACCTCTAACGGCGATCATCGAAAAGGGCCCCGGATGCTTTCGGGGCCCTTTTTGACTTTCCGTGGTGTTTTCGGTTGACCGGCGTTCATCTGCCGGACACACTGTCCTGATCATTCGGCGCCGCCTGCCTGGGCGCCTCGTCCGGCGGGAGGGTGTGCGTGAAGTACCACCTTCCGCTCACGCATCCCCTGCTGCAAACGGTGGACGTCAGCGTCGCCTTCGGTGGCCTGCAGATCCTCAACGATGTCAGCATCGGGATCCCCGAAGGAGCCGTGACCGGTCTCATCGGGCCCAACGGTGCGGGAAAGACCACGGTCTTCAACGTCATCACCGGCTTCGTGAAGCCGGACTCCGGCAAGGTGAAGTTCGAAGGCAAGCGGCTGCGTCACATCAAGACGCATCACTTGACCAAGATGGGGATCTCGCGAACGCTGCAAGGCGTCGGGTTGTTCCCGTCTTTGTCCGCGCTGGAGAACGTGATGCTCGGTGCGTCCGCCCAGGCGCACTCGGGGATCGTCGCGAACGCCCTGGCAATGCCATGGGTGGACGCCGAACAACGACGCATCCGCGAGCGAGCCGAGGCGGTCATGGCCGAACTCGGCGTACTCGAGGACGCGCATCGCCTCCCGGGGAACATGCCCTATCCCGTGCAGAAGCGGGTGGCACTGGCTCGAGCGCTCGTCAGCGATCCGAAGGTCCTTCTCCTGGACGAGCCCGCGGGCGGCATCGGTGCGGGAGACATGGCCGAACTCGGCCGACTGATCCGAAGTTGGGTTCCCGACCGGACCGTCCTGCTCGTCGAGCACCACATGGAACTGGTGATGGAGGTCTGCGACCTCATCTGGGTGCTCGATGCCGGCAAGGTGATCGCCGCCGGAAGTCCCGAGGAAGTGCGAAACGACCCGGCCGTTCTCGCTGCGTACCTGGGCGAGGACGAGGCTCTGGAGAGCAACGGGGTTGATGTCTGATGCTGCGCATCGAAAACCTCAGCGTCAGTTACGGCGCCGTGCAGGCGCTGGACGATGTATCGCTCGAGGTTCCGCCCGGTCGCGTCACCGCGGTGATCGGCGCGAATGGCGCCGGCAAGTCGACGTTGATGCGCACCTTGGCCGGATTGGAGAAGCCCCAAGCCGGCAGAGTCACATTCAACGACATTGACATCACGGGCCGAAAGCCCGAGGACATCGTTCGGATGGGTATTGCTCTCGTGCCGGAAGGTCGATCGACCATCCCCGAACTGAGCGTCGAGGACAACCTGAAACTCGGTGGCATGTGGCGCTCACATGCTCAGCGCAACACCTCGCTCACGCGCGTGTACACGCTCTTCCCCATCCTGGGCGAGCGTCGACACCTGGGTGCGGACACCCTCAGCGGCGGCGAACGCCAACAACTGGCGATCGGTCGGGCGCTGATGACCGGACCTCAGGTCCTGCTGCTCGATGAGCCTTCGCTCGGCTTGGCGCCACTGATCGTCGCGCAGATCCTGGAACTCGTGGAGCAGATGGCCCGCGACAGTGGGCTGGCGGTGCTGTTGGTCGAGCAGAACGCGACCGTCGCCCTGCGCATCGCGCGAACTGGGGTGGTCTTGAACCTCGGCCAGGTAGCCGGGCACGGAACATCCGCCGAACTCCTCGCCAGCGAGGAACTCCGACACATCTACCTCGGGACGGGGTGATCGGCGATGGTGACTTTCCTCGATCACTTGCTCGGTGGCGTCGCGAGCGGCGCGGTCATCGCGCTGATGGCGTTGGCCTTGGTTCTCGTCTGGAGATCCACACGCGTGGTGAACTTCGCGCAGGTGGGCCAGGCGATGTTCACCACTTTCCTCGCCCTCACGGTTTACCGAGCGACCGGGAGCTGGCTGATCGCCCTCGTCGCTGCGATCGCGGCGGGCGCAGTGCTCGGTCTGATCGTGCACTTCCTCGTGATGCGACCGGTGCGTCGTCAGGATGCCTCCGGCGCCATCATCGCCACGTTCGGAGTGCTTATCGCTCTGCAAGCCACTGCCAGCATGATCTGGGGGGTCGACCCGCAGGCATACCCCCCCATCGCCGACGTCATCGGCTACGAGGCGTTCGGTCGGACCTGGCCGTTCGCCCCGTACGACGCCGTCGTGTTGGGGGTGACGGTGCTCCTGGTCTTGATCCTGTCCGTCGTCTTCACCAGGACCTCGATCGGTCTACGCATGCGTGCCTCGGCATTCAACCCGACCGTCGCCCGCCTGTCGGGCGTGCGCGTATCCCAGATGCTCGCCCTGGGGTGGGCCCTGGCGGGTGTGATCGGCGCAATCGCCGGCGTGTTGATCGCACCGCGCTTCTCCGTCACGCCGTACAGCCTGGACATCCTGCTGATCTTGGCCTTCACGGCGGCGGTCATCGGTGGCCTGGACTCCCTGGTGGGCGCGGTGTCCTTCGGTATCGGCACCGGACTGGTGTTGTCATTGGTGACCGGCTACAGCGATGCCGGTAACGCTCCGATCGTCGCGCTCATCCTGCTGGCGCTGAACCTGGTCCTGAAACCGACAGGGGTATTCGGGCACCACCATTCGAGGTCGGTGTAGCGCGCATGAAGACCTCGATCATGAACATCCCGGGTGCCTTCTTGGTGCGTAACGCGCTGATCGCCGGCGTCATCGCGGCGGTTTTCCTGCTGATCAACGCGCAACTCGAACCGACGTTCAGCTTCTACCTGGCGCAAGCGGCGATGTACGCCACGGCGATGTTCGGCATGGTCATCCTGGTCGGCCTCTCCGGCCAGGTCTCCTTGGGCAACGGGGCGCTGATGGCGGTCGGTGCCTACACATTCGCGTTGACGAGCCTCAACTGGGAGACCGTGCCCATCCTCGGGCTCCCGTGGAACGCGGTGTGGTCCGTCATCGCGGCCGGTTTGGTGGGCGTGATCGCCGGTTTGATCATCGGCGGCCTCGGAGCTCGGCTATCCGGCCCCTACCTCGCGGGTTTGACCTTGGGCATCGCGGTCGGATTGCCGGCGATCATCTACCGCTTCCCGAGTCTCCTCGGTGGCGAGGACGGCTTCGCGCTGCGGGTGCCGTACCCAGCGGGGGGATACGCCGCGCTCGGGTCGGGTGAGGGCTCGGAGGCGGCCGCCGAGGGAATGGTCGACGACGGTTTCGAGGAGTTCCTGGCCGAGGCGGGATCCGACTCCGGTGAGGTCCTGGAGTTCGACCAGGAGCAGATGGCCGACGAGGGTGCGCTGCCGGCCGAGGAGGAAGTCCTGGAATTCGACCAGGAGGCCATGGCGCAAGATCAGGAGGCGGCAGCCTCGGACCTAGCCGCCGACGAGGAGGTACTGGAGTTCGACCAGGAGGAGTTGATCCTCGAGCAGGACGCTGCGATCCAGGAGGCTCCCCTGGAGGAACTGCCCGCTGACGCAGGCGCGACGGCGACAGACCAGGCCGGCGCCGTCGATGCGGCCGTGGGACTCGACTCGGCCGGGTTCGTTCTGGAGCAATGGCAGGCGTCGCTGGCGATCGTGATGGCCGCCATCGTGGGTTTCATCGCGCTCAACTTGATCCGCGGCCACCAGGGCCGCACCTGGAAGGCCGTTCGGGACGATCCGGTAGCAGCCTCCCTCGTGGGCATCTCGACCAAGTCGAACAAGGTTTCGGCATTCGTGGTCAGCGGGTTCTTCGCCGCCTTGGCGGGTGCGGTGATGGCCCAGATCTATGCCTACGTCGGCCCCGCATTGTTCGGCCTGGGCTTGTCTTTGTCCCTGCTTGTTGGCGTGATCCTCGGTGGTCGTGCCTCGCTCATCGGGGCCATCCTGGGAGCGGCCTTCATCGTGATGCTGCCCGAGACCGTCCAGGCCTTCGCCGAGCAGTTGGGCTGGAGCGATCGGGTGGCGGGCAACCTGCCGGACCTGATCTACGGGCTGCTGGTGGTCATCGTGGTCCTCGTGCTCCCCGGAGGACTCGTGGGCAGCGTGGTAGCCGCCCGCCGCCGCAAGGCTTAGCAGGGCAATTTGCCCGGCACCCTTGCGTCCCGACGTGGCACCCCCCTAACCTGAACAGCCGGGTGTCCGTTCATGAACGGTGGATGTCCGGTCGTCCAGCACTACCCGTCGTGTTCCGGTAATCGTGAGGAGTTGAGCAAGTTGAAGCGAGTCCTAACTAAGACCATGGGGGTAACCCTCGGTCTCAGCCTGATTGCCGTTGGCGCGGCAGGGCAGGCCCAGGCCGCCGACCCCGGCGTCTCGAAGAGCAAGATCGTCATCGGCACCACACAGCCGTTGACCGGTCCATTCGCGGTCTACAAGCCGATCTCGGATGCGTCCAAGGCGTACTTCGACTACGTGAACGCCAATGGCGGCATCAATGGTCGTCAGATCGAGTACGTGGTCAAGGACGACCAGTACGCGAACATCGCGCAAACGGTCACCGCAACCAACGAGCTGATCAACCAGAACAACGTCTTCGCCATCTTCGGTGCCCTGGGCACGGCCAACCGTCTGGCAGTCGCCGAGACGTTGAAGTCGCAGGGTGTGCCGGACGTGTTCATCAACAGCGGTTCGTCCGTCTTCGACAACGTTCGGCAGTATCCGAACGTCTTCCCGTACTTCCCGTCCTACATCGTCGAAGCCAAGGTGATGGCCCAGTACATCAAGGACACCAGCGATCTGAGCAATCTGAAGCGCTGCTTGATGTACCAGGAGGGTGAGTTCGGAGACGATGCTGGTCGTGGCTTCAAGGCCGCTGGCATGGACTTCGCTGCGCAGGCGTCCTTCACGCTCGCGCAGGTCGCGCAGCGCAACCTGCGTTCGCAGATCGCTACCTTGGCCGGTGCCGGCTGCCAGTTGGTCGTGTTCTTCGGCGTGACCCCGGCCACGGCCGTCACGCTCGCCACGGCAGCAGGGGCGCGCTTCGCTCCTAGGTGGATGGTCACGTCCGTGGGTTCTGAGCCGGTGATCTTGACTCAGAGCCTGGGTGCAGCGGGTATCCCGAACCCGACGGCGTTGCTCAACGGCATCTACACGCCGAGCTTCCTGGTTCCCATCACCGACGTCGGCAACCCGTACATCAAGTTGATGAAGGGCATCACGGATGCGGCAGGCCTGCCGTGGAACTTCTACACCTACTACGGCGTGAACACCGCGTACGTGATGGCTCAGGCCCTCAAGGCCGCGGGCCCGAACCCCACGCGCAAGTCGCTGGTGAACGCATTGCAGACGCAGTCCGCGAACTTCCGTTCGGCGGCGAACGTCCCGATGCGCATCACGGCCACGTCGCACCAGGGTCTGCTCGGTTACTGGATGGGTCAGTACGACTCGGCGGGAACGCTGGTTCGTAAGACCTCGAACATCCTGGTGGCCGGCAACTCGACCACCTCGGGCAAGGTCAACAAGGCCAACTTCCGGCCGGCGAAGCCGACGCCCAAGTTGCTCCCGTAGCACCACCCATCTGAAGGGGGGCGGTTCGCCGCCCCCCTTCAGCGTTTCCACCCCCGGTTCCTGCGCTTTCCCGCAGGTGCCGTACTCTCTGTCCCGCCGAAGACCGCAGGTTGCTCGATCGCACGATCGAGTCGAAGGCCCCGCAGCAGCGGGCGGCCCGCGCAGGTGAGATGTACGCAGGTTTTCCTGCGCTCGCCCGCGCATGTCGTCCCTCCTGAGGATCCCTCGTTCGGTCCGCTGAAGGAGGAAGCCACGATGGCTCGTCACGACAAGGTCGCGACCGTCGCCGAGATCGCCGATCGGTTCCGTGCGTCGGCTGTCGCCGTCCTGACCGACTACCGCGGACTGTCCGTCGCCCAACTGAAGGACCTGCGTCGTTCGCTGGGACCGACGGTCACGTTCTCGGTCGTCAAGAACACATTGACCAAGCGCGCTGCCGCTGATGCCGGAATCGAAGGCATCGACTCACTGCTCGTGGGCCCGAGTGCCATCGCCTTCGTCGAAGGTGATCCGGTCGACGCGGCCAAGGGCATCCGCAAGTTCGCCAAGGACAACCCGGCCTTGATCGTCAAGGGCGGCTACATGGACGGCGCACTGCTCACGCCGGAGGACTTCACCAAGATCGCCGATCTCGAGTCGCGTGAAGTTCTGCTGTCCAAGCTGGCCGGCGCGATGAAGGCGAAGCAGTCTCAGGCTGCTGCGCTGTTCGCCGCGCCCTTGGCGAAGGCCGCACGAGCTGTCGGCGCGCTGCAGACGAAGCTCGAAGCCGATCCGTCGGCCGCGGGCGCCACGGCTAGCGCCGCGCCCGCCGTCGAAGATTCGGCGAGCACTGGTGTCGACGAGGCCCCGTCCGCGGAGGTCGTCGACACCACCACAGAAGAAACCGCAACCGAGGCGACTGCTCCCGAAGCAGGCACCGAGGAAGCGGACACCCAGACCCCCGACGCACCGGCTGAGGAAACAGCCGAGGCGGCGGAGACCACCGAGGG
>CAYLOH010000039.1:0-13732 GCA_964385255.1 uncultured Rubrivirga sp.
GCGCCCCGTCGACCGGGGGATCCGCCCGCCACGTTCGCCGACACCACGGAGATCGAGCGAAAGCTCCATTGGCGCGCCGAGCACGACCTGCACGACATGGTGCGCACCGCCTGGAGCGCTCGCGCGGCGCAGCGATGATCGTTCGACTCGACGTGTGGGGAGTGTCGGGTATCGACGTCGTGCGCGCGTTCACCCGAATGGGCACGCAGCGGCGCTCAGTTCGCCGACTGCCCGGTCTGCAGTTCGCCAAACTCATGGGCACCGGTTCGGGCGAGACGTTCACCATGCGCGACGCCGATCCGAAGCACTGGGCACTGCTGACTACCTGGATCGACGACGATCATGCGCGCGCCTTCGATCAGTCGCGACTGGCACGATCCTGGAACGAAACCGCGGACGAGCGTCTCACCGTCACCATGCGGCCGTTGGTGAGCAGAGGGAAGTGGTCCGGCCGCGAGCCCTTCGCGGTACCGGACACTAAAGCCGGACCGGGCCCCGTCGCCGCGATCACCCGCGCCCGCATCAAGCCGCGGATGTGGACGAAGTTCTGGTCCTCGGTGCCGCCGGTGTCCTTGGATCTGCGCAGTGATCCGGGCGTTGTCTTCACCCTGGGCATCGGCGAAGCGCCGGTCGGATTGCAGGGCACCTTCAGTATCTGGCGCGACGCGAAGGCGATCTCGGATTTCGCCTACCGCCGTCCAGCGCACGCGGAAGTAGTGCGGCGTACGCATGAATTGCACTGGTACGCCGAGGAGATGTTCACACGATTTCAGGTGCTCGAGGTGAATGGAACCTACGACGGTTCCCCCGTCTCGATCTGAGCCTTCGAGGTATCGGCTACGAAGATCGGGATCGATCGCTTGATGTTTCGTTCATACATCCGATACGACGACCACGAGTTGCCCAGCCGTTCGTAGATGTCCCGCGCGAGATCACCTTCCACTTCGGTGAACGCGCACTCGAGGACGTCGTCGTCGATCTGGATGGTGCCGTGGGGATGCGCACGAACATTGAAGACCCACCCGGGCACCTTCTCCTGCCCTGCGTTCGAACCGGCGATTCCCCAACCGTGGAGATCTTCGGCATCTACCGGCACCCCGAGGAGTGGTGTGCGGCGCCACTCTCCAGACTTCCGGCCGAGTGTGGTGATCCACACGACTTGCGCTCCCCCCGGGAAGCGGCGCATGAGTCGGCCGCCGGAGACCCGGTCGAGGAAACGGTGCGCGACGGTGGTGGTGCGCAGCGCGGTTCCCCAGACGAGGTCGTATGCACGGGAACCCACGTATGGCACTATATATGGCATGCATCGAACGACCGTATACCTGCCTGAAGAGATGAAGGCCCGGTTGACCGCCGAAGCGGAGCGCCGGGGGTTGAGCGAGGCGGAGATCATCCGTCGGGCTGTGGACAAGGAGTTGACCCGCAAGCTCACAGGTGCGGGAATCATCACCGACCCCTTACCTGAGGGGGTGAGTGGGCGAAATCTCCATGAGCACATGGAGGGATTCGGGGAAGATTGATCGTCGTCGACACCGGGATCCTCCTGGCCTACTTCGCGTCCACCGATTCCGCTCACCAGGAGTGTGTGACGTTGCTCGAAGCCGAGCGCGATGGAATCGTGGTGAGTCCGTTCGTTATTGCTGAGCTGGATCACTTCGTTGGGAAGAACCTGGGCGTCACCCAGCAGGTCCAAGTCTTGGAGGAACTCACCGGCGGTGGTTTCGAATTGCCGGTTCTAACGCCGGCCGACGTGATCGCTTGTTCGGCGGTCATGGCTCGCTATTCCGATCAGCGAATTGGGATCACTGACGCATCTTTGGTGGTTCTAGCTGAGCGGTACAAGACCCGGCGAATCGGCACCTACGACCGACGCCACTTTTCGGTGGTTCGACCCATGAATGGTGGTTGGTTCGACCTCCTGCCGCAGGGATAGGCTGAAGCCCTTCCCCTCTCATCACGTGAATTCGCAATTCTCGAGGGATGGAGTGCTCGTGGCTCGCGTCATCGTCGACGTCATGCTCAAGCCGGAGATCTTGGACCCGCAGGGCCGCGCCGTTCAGGGCGCCCTCGGTCGCTTGGGACTTGCCGGGGTCACCGATGTCCGTCAGGGCAAGCAATTCGTTATCGACATCGACGGCGAACTCGATGATGCGCGACGCGCGAAGCTCGAAGAGTTAGCCAGTGAGTTGCTCAGCAACCCGGTGATTGAGGACTACCGAATGACGGTCGTTGCTCTCGATGAGAACCAGGGGACCGCGTGAGCGCTCGGATCGGCGTCGTCACCTTCCCTGGTTCCCTGGACGACGCCGACGCCGCACGCGCTGTGGGCATCGCGGGTGGAAAGGCGGTTGCGCTGTGGCACGGCGACGATGACCTGAAGAAGGTCGATGCAGTCGTCCTCCCCGGTGGCTTCTCCTATGGCGACTACCTGCGCTGCGGAGCCATCGCGCGCTTCGCGCCGGTGATGACGAAGGTCATCGAAGCCGCGAATGGCGGCATGCCGGTGCTCGGCATCTGCAATGGCTTCCAGATTCTGTGCGAGACGCACCTGTTGCCCGGTGCTTTGACGCGCAACGATCACCTGCACTTCATCTGTCGTGACCAAAGGCTGCGAATCGAGAACACAGCATCGGATTGGACGCGGGACTTCGCGCCCGGTCAGGAGATCGTGATCCCGTTGAAGAACGGAGAGGGCGGTTACGTCGCGGATGAGGCCACCCTCGACCGTCTCGAGGGTGACGGCCGGGTCATCGCCCGCTACCTCGAGGTCAATCCCAATGGCAGCCGTCGAGACATCGCCGGCATCAGTAACGAGCGCGGCAACGTCGTGGGACTCATGCCCCATCCCGAGCATGCGGTGGAGGACCTGACGGGCCCGAGCACCGATGGCCTGTACTTCTTCGTTTCCGTTCTCACCGCGTTGATGTCGGGAGCCCATCGATGATCGACACCGTCGAGCGGGCCGAGCAGACCCCCGATGACGAGCAACCATTTGCCGAACTCGGGCTGAAGCCCGATGAGTACCAGCGGATTCGCAACATCCTCGGTCGTCGCCCCACCAGCAGTGAGTTGGCGATGTATTCGGTCATGTGGAGTGAACACTGCTCCTACAAGTCCAGCAAGGTGCACCTGCGCCAGTTCGGGGAGAAGAAGCCCGATACCGATGCACTACTCGTCGGCATCGGCGAGAACGCCGGCGTAGTCGACATTGGCGATGGCTGGGCTGTGACGTTCAAGGTGGAGAGCCATAACCATCCTTCGTACGTCGAGCCGTATCAAGGTGCCGCCACCGGCGTGGGTGGCATCGTGCGGGACATCTTGTCGATGGGTGCGCGCCCGCTTGCCGTGATGGATCCGTTGCGCTTTGGACCCGCTGACGCCCCCGACACCAAGCGCGTGCTGCCGGGAGTGGTCGCGGGCATCGGCGGTTACGGCAACTGCCTCGGCCTGCCGAACATCGGTGGCGAGATCGTTTTCGACGAGTCCTATGCGGGCAATCCCTTGGTCAACGCGCTATGCGTGGGTGCGATGCGGCATGAAGACATCCACCTCGCGAGCGCGAAGGGTGTCGGCAACCTCGTCGTCCTGTACGGGGCGCGCACGGGCGGTGATGGCATCGGCGGGGTATCGGTGCTGGCCTCGGAGACCTTCGACGACGAAGGCCCCGCGAAGCGCCCCAGCGTGCAGGTGGGCGACCCGTTCATGGAGAAACTCCTGATTGAAAGCACTCTGGAAGTGCTCCGCGCCGGGCTCGTCGAGGGCATTCAGGATCTCGGTGGCGCAGGCATCTCGTGTGCAACGAGCGAACTTGCATCCAATGGCGAGGGTGGCATGCACGTGTGGCTCGATCGGGTGCTACTGCGCGATCCGACCCTCAGCCCCGAAGAGATCTTGATGAGCGAGTCGCAAGAACGCATGTGCGCGATCGTGAAGCCGAAGAAGATCGACGCTTTCATGCAGCATTGCCGTAAGTGGGATGTCGAAGCTGTAGTGATCGGCGAGGTGAACGATTCCGGTCGTCTCACCGTGGACTGGCACGGGGAACGCATCGTGGATGTACCCCCGCGGACGGTCGCCCATGAAGGGCCGGTGTACGAACGCCCCTACCACCGGCCGACGTGGCAGGACGCGCTGCAGGCCGATTCCCCGAACCGTCTTGAGCGTCCGGGCCCGGAGCAGTTCGAGGAAACGTTGCTGCAGTTGGTCGCCTCGCCGAACCTGGCCGGAAAGTCCTGGGTGACCGATCAGTACGACCGGTACGTCCTGGGCAACACGGTGCTCGCGCAGCCGGAGGACTCCGGGATGATCCGTGTCGACGAGAACACTGGTCGTGGGGTGGCTATCTCCACCGACTGCAACGGCCGATTCACGAAATTGGATCCGTACACCGGCGCGAAGTTGGCCCTTGCCGAGTCCTACCGAAATGTGTGTGCGACCGGCGCCGTTCCACTCGCTGTCACGAATTGCCTGAACTTCGGTTCCCCGGAAGACCCGGAGGTCATGTGGCAGTTCGCCGAAGCCGTTCGCGGCTTGGCGGATGGCTGCGCCGAACTGGGAATCCCGGTGACCGGTGGAAACGTCTCGTTCTACAACCAGACGGGAGAAACCGCGATATTGCCCACTCCGGTCGTCGGTGTACTCGGCGTGATCGACGACGTCAATCGCCGAACTCCGATGAAGTGGGGGCCGGACGGCGAACTCATCTACCTCCTCGGTGACACCCATGATGAATTCGGCGGAAGTGAGTGGGCGCACCTGAATGGACACCTCGGAGGGCTGCCACCCAAAGTCGATCTGCAGCGAGAGCGAATACTCGGGGAGATACTCGTCGCCGGATCACGCGACGGGATGCTCACAGCTGCGCACGATGTGTCCGACGGTGGCTTCGCCCAAACGCTCGTGGAGATGGCGATGCGCTCGGGAGTCGGAGCGCGCTTGTGGTTGCCTGATGACGTCGATCCGTTCGTGCAACTCTTCTCCGAGTCCGCAGGACGTGCCGTCGTCGTCGTACCGCGAAGCGAGGAGATGCGCTTCACCGAGATGTGCGCTGCCCGTGGCGTCGCTGCACACCGAGTAGGTGTCGTCGACTCCGGCCTAGGAGTGGATGCTGGGTATCCGGAGGGAACGCAGGTGCTGCAGTTTGGCGATTACTTCACTATCGCGTTGGACCGACTTCGCGACGTTCATGGTCGGACACTTCCCGCGCTGTTCCAGTGACCGAGCGAACGTGGATCGAGCAAGCCAGCGAGCTGCTCGCCCGGCTGGAGTCGGGGGATGCGCCTTCGCGAGATGAACAACGTGCCGTGGTGAAGGCATCGTTGGCCGCGCTCGTCGAGCGTGCTCCCGGGCGCAGCGTCGAGGTGCGAATCCCGCCCTTGGCAGCAGTGCAGGTGGTGGAGGGCAGCCGCCACCGACGTGGAACGCCTCCGGCCGTGGTGGAGACAGACGCCGCCACCTGGCTGGCCCTGGCCTTGGGGCGACTGGCCTGGACCGATGCCGCCTCCTGCGGCCGGCTCCGAGCGAGTGGGGAACGGTCGGACCTCTCCGGATATCTACCGCTGATTTGACGTACTTAGTCTCACCTAACTAAGGTCAGCCTTACCTGAGGGCGCACCGGGAAGTCGCCCTCCCGAACGAAGGTTGATCATGAGGAACTCCTCCCTGGCCCGGGTCGCGCTCGCGGCCGTCGCCAGTGCGCTGATCGTGAGCGCCTGCAGTAGTGGCTCGTCCGACGATGCGAGCCAAAGCAACGAGAGCACCGAGACTGCCGCCGAGGCTTCGGGTGAGTCCGTCGTCGTCTACTCCGGGCGTAACGAGGAATTGGTGGGACCGCTGTTCACGGAGTTCACCGCTGAAACCGGCATCCCCGTGGAGGTCCGTTACGGCGACACCGCCGAACTCGCCGCACAGATCATCGAGGAGGGCGACGCATCGCCGGCCGACCTGTACTTCGGTCAAGACGCCGGCGCCCTCGGAGCACTCGACGCCGCCGGTCAATGCGCGCCGTTGCCGGCAGGGATCGCGGAGACCGTGCCAGCGATGTACCGCTCCGCCGAGGGCACGTGGACGGGTGTGACGGGTCGGGCTCGAGTGATCGCCTATGACTCCTCGCAGTTGACCGCCGATGAAGTGCCGACATCTGTCTTCGAATTGACCGACCCGAAGTGGAAAGGCCAGGTGGCGATCGCACCCACCAACGGATCATTCCAAGCATTCGTCACGGCCATGCGCGTTGCAGCGGGTGACGATGCAACACGCGCATGGCTGCAGGGCATGGTCGACAATGACGCCCAGATCTTCGAGAAGAACAGCCTGATCCGCGATGCCGTGGATGCGGGTCAAGTGCAACTCGGATTGATCAACCACTACTACTGGCATCAGAAGGCTGCGGAAGTGGGGGAGGACGCCATGAACGCGCAACTCGCCTACACCGCCCCCGGTGACCCGGGAACGCTCGTCAACGTAGCCGGCGCGTGCATCGTCACTCCCTCGGATAATCAATCCGGTGCAGGTGAATTGCTCGCCTGGATGCTCTCCGATAGCACTCAGCAGTGGTTCGTGGAGAACACATTCGAGTATCCGCTCACGCCCGGCGTCGCCGGTCCGGCTGGCGTACCGACGATCGAGGAAGTTCAAGGTCCCGAGGTGCCGTTGGCCGAACTCGAGGATCTGCCGGGCACTTTGCGAATGCTGCAAGATGTGGGCCTGACGTAGGAGGCATGCCCTGCGCGAGCGGCTAACACGTAGACAGCGGCCGCCGTCGCTCCTCATCGGAGCGGCGGCGGTTGCCGTCGTTGTCACGTCTATTCCGCTGCTGTACCTGGTCGTCCGTACCGTTGATGCAGGCTGGTCATCTATCGCGGCGTCCCTGTGGCGAGAGCGGACCTTGGACACCACTCTCACGAGTCTGGCCCTGGTGATCGGTGTGATCATCGGCTGCTTGATCCTCGCGGTACCTACCGCCTGGCTACTGGCGCGCACGTCGATTCCCGGCCGCCCCTTCTTCCTCGTCACAGCGGCACTCCCGCTCGCTGTGCCGTCCTACGTCATGGCGTACGCCTGGATTGCGGAGTTTCCCGGCATGTCGGGGATCTGGGCGGTCATCTTGGTGATGTCCTTGGCGTCCTTTCCTTACGTCGCCATTCCTCTAACGGCTGCGCTACGCACCATCGACGCCGGCCAAGAGGAAGCGGCGCGATCACTGGGGCTTGGGCCGCTCGCCACGGCCTGGCGCGTGACCATTCCGATGGCCTGGCCGGCTGCCGCCGCGGGCCTGCTGCTTGCGGGTTTGTACACGTTGAGCGAGTTCGGCACCGTCGCGATCTTCCGTGTCGATGCCTTCACTCGAGTGATCTACACCGCCTATCGCGCATCCTTCGATCGCACCAGCGCCGCCGTGCTGTCGCTGCTGCTGGTGGCCCTTGCCCTCCTCCTGGTGATCATCGAAGCGCGCGTGAGAGGTCGCGCCCAACGATGGCGTGTGGGATCGGGTGTCGCTCGATCAGCGCCGCCGCAGCACTTGAGTCCGGTTGCGACGGTGGCGGGGTTGGGCTGGTTGAGCGGTGTTGGCCTGCTCGCTCTCGGCGTTCCGGCCTGGTCCTTGACCCTTCGATTGCTGGAAAGTAGGCGTGCTGGATTCGACGTCGCGGAAATGACGGGAGCCATTGTGGGTTCGGTATCCGCGTCGGCAGTCGGCGCGGCCATCGCGATAGCACTCGCCCTACCGATAGCCATCCTCGCGGCGCGCTACTCGTCGCGGCTGGTGAAGAACATCGAAGGTGCCGCGTTCCTCGGGCACGCACTGCCCGGCGTGGTCGTCGGTCTTTCCCTCGTCTTCTTGACTTTGGCGGTTCTCCCGGCGGCGTATCAGACGGTCGTGACCTTGGCCTTCGCCTATGCGGTGCTGTTCCTGCCCAAGGCCATCGGTGCCAGCCGCTCGTCGATCGCCGCGGTACCCCCTGTCCTGGA
The DNA here is from genome assembly GCA_964385255.1 of uncultured Rubrivirga sp. Lineage (GTDB taxonomy): Bacteria > Actinomycetota > Actinomycetes > S36-B12 > S36-B12 > S36-B12. Next base: position 7,969 of record CAYLOH010000039.1, read on the forward strand.
ATCCACCGCACGGAGCTTGGGTCGCGGGCCGCTGCGAGCCTGGTTCACCGTGACCGGACGTCTGGCGTGGCCAGGGATAGCTGCGGGCGCCCTGCTCGTTCTCCTGACCGCCATGAAGGAACTGCCGGCCACGCTGATGCTGCGACCGACGGGGTTCAACACCCTGGCCACGGAGCTATGGACCCGCACCGAAGTGGAAGCCTTCGGATCGGCGGCTCCCTATGCGCTCGCCATGATCGTGCTTGCCTCAGTACCGGCATGGTTGATGGGTCGATGGCTGTCGCGCACTCCCCCTTCCGGTGCCGACGACGCCGCACGCGACCATGAGACCGTGCGCGCTGGGGAAACCGCCTACGTCGGAGGTGTTCGGTGAGCGCCTTGACGTTGGAGGAGCTCGTTGTCGGATATGGCGGTCCGGCCGTCGTCCGCGGTGTTTCCCTGGATGTCTCGGATCGGGAGTTTCTGGCGATTCTCGGAGCAAGTGGCTCGGGCAAGACAACGCTGCTGCGCAGTATCGCCGGATACCTGCGCCCCACATCAGGGACGATCACCGTCGCGGGCGAAGTAGTTGCCGGGCCCCACTCCTGGGTGCCGCCGGAGAAGCGCCATATCGGAGTCGTGCCGCAAGAAGGCGCACTTTTCCCGCACTTGGATGTGGCGGGGAATATCGCCTTCGGTCTTGCCGGAGACAAGAAGCAGGCGCGTGCGCGGGTTGACGAGATGCTGGAGATGGTCGATCTGGGGGGACTCGGTGATGCGCGTCCACACGAGCTATCCGGTGGTCAGCAGCAGCGCGTCGCCCTCGCACGTGCGCTCGCACCCGAACCAGCGCTGCTGCTTCTCGACGAACCGTTCTCGTCCCTGGATGCCGCGTTGCGCTCGGAGGTCCGAACGCAGGTGCGGGAGTTGTTGCGGGACATCGGCACCACCACCATCGTCGTGACACACGATCAAGAAGAGGCTTTATCCCTCGCGGATCGTGTGGCCGTCATGGCTGACGGGCGGCTGCAACAGGTCGATGCTCCGTGGGCGATCTACGAACGGCCGGCCAGTTTGGCGGTAGCCAGGTTCGTTGGCGACCTCGTCGAACTACCGGTTCTCTCGATGGATGGCACGACAGCCCGAACGGCTCTCGGCGACGTCCCGGTGGCCGCGGAAGGATCATCGACAACCCCGACCACCGACGACAGTCGGGTCGTGCTGCGACCGGAGCAGCTGGTGCTCGTCGCAGGACGGCCGGTGGGTGCTGGTGCAGATGGTGAGTGGCGAGGTAGCCCCGGAGTAGTCGAATCCATTCGCTATCACGGGCACGACAGCTTGACGACCGTGCGCCTGGACGAAGGACCGGCCGTGGCTGTGCGCGCCCCTGGTGGCGTCGGTGTGGCACCCGGCGATCGCGTCCGCGTCATGGTCACCGGCAGCGGAAGGTTGTTCAACGATCGCGTAGTCTGACGCGCGTGCCACGCGGCGACGGTCTTTTGACCCACGAGGTTCTTCCGGGGGAACGAGGACCTCAAGACGCGTGCGGTGTCTTCGGTGTGTGGGCACCCGGGGAGGAAGTCTCCAAGCTCACCTACTTCGGGCTGTACGCACTCCAGCATCGAGGTCAGGAATCAGCGGGCATCGCGGTCAGTGACGGTTCACACATCGTCGTCTACAAGGACATGGGCCTCGTGTCGCAGGTCTTCACCGAAGCCAGCCTGGAGTCCTTGCACGGACATGTGGCCATCGGCCATACCCGTTACTCCACGACGGGATCGAGTATCTGGGAGAACGCGCAACCGACCTTCCGTCCCACGGCAACGGGCAACCTCGCGCTCGCTCATAACGGCAACCTCACCAATACCGCCGACCTGGCCGACCGACTCGCCGAGCTGTCCGCGCAGTCGGGTGAACTGCCGATAAATGCCGGTTTGCATGCGACCACGGATACCGAGGTCATCTCCGGCCTGCTTGCTTCGCACCCGGACCTACCGCTGGAACAGGCCGCCCTCGAAGAACTCCCCAAACTTCGCGGCGCCTTCTCTTTGGTCTTCATGGACGACGACGCCTTGTACGCCGCGCGCGATCCGCAAGGTATCCGTCCCCTCGTCCTCGGTCGCCTCGAACGAGGCTGGGTGATCGCCAGTGAGACAGCGGCTCTCGACATCGTCGGTGCATCGGTGGTGCGTGAAGTTGAGCCTGGTGAATTGATCGTCATCGACGCCCAGGGATTGCGAACCCACACCTTCGCCGAGCCCGACCCGAAGGGCTGTCTCTTCGAGTACGTGTACCTCGCGCGACCGGATACCGCGATAGCCGGACGCAGCGTGCAGGCCACGAGAGTGGAGATCGGTCGACGGTTGGCCAGGGAGTACCCAGCGGACGCCGATCTGGTGATACCTGTTCCGGAGTCGGGCCGCTATGCGGCGATCGGTTACGCGCAGGAATCGGGTGTGCCCTTCGCCGAAGGGCTCGTGAAGAACGCCTACGTTGGACGAACCTTCATCCAGCCGTCGCAGACCATTCGTCAACTCGGTATCCGACTGAAGCTGAATCCGCTGAAGGATGTCATCGCGGGACAGCGCCTCATCGTGGTGGACGATTCGATCGTTCGCGGAAACACCCAGCGTGCTCTTGTGCGCATGCTGCGCGAGGCCGGCGCTCTCGAAGTGCATGTACGAATCTCCAGCCCCCCGGTCAAGTGGCCGTGCTTCTACGGCATCGACTTCGCCAGTCGAGCGGAGCTGATCGCCACGGGGTTGGGTGTAGACGAGATCTGTGCGTCCATCGGTGCCGACTCACTTGCCTACGTGACCCTCGATGCTCTGGTCGAGGCGACCCATCAGCCGAAACAGAACTTGTGCCGAGCGTGCTTCGATGGCGTGTACCCGGTGGAACTGCCAGCTGAGGACCGCATCGGGAAGTCGGTTCTGGAAGGAATTGCCCGACGTGTCGAGCACTCCGCCGGTGCGGGTGCCAGCGATGCCCTCGAGAGGGCGTAGATGAGCGGAGCGAGTTACGCCGATTCCGGGGTCGACGTGGAAGCCGGTGAGCGCGCGGTCGCATTGATGCGTGCGTCGGTCGAACGGACCAACCGATCGGGGGTGGTCGCGGGATTCGGGGGATTCGCTGGTCTTTTCGACCTTTCCGATTACCGTCACATGAATCGGCCGATCCTCGCCACCAGTACCGATGGGGTGGGAACCAAGATCGCGGTTGCCCGAGCAATGGACATCCACAACACGGTGGGCATCGACCTGGTCGCGATGGTCGTCGACGACCTCGTCGTCTGCGGAGCCGAACCGTTGTTCCTGACCGACTACATCGCCACCGGCTCCGTGGATCCAACACGCATCGCCTCGATTGTCTCGGGTATCGCGGAGGGCTGCGTGCAGGCTGGCTGCGCCCTCGTCGGGGGCGAGACTGCCGAGCATCCAGGTCTCATGCAGCCCGACGAATACGACCTGGCTGCGGCGGGAACCGGCATCGTTGATGCGGATCAACTCCTGGGGCCCGAACGCGTATGCGCGGGGGACACGGTCATCGCTCTGGCATCGAGCGGACTGCATTCCAACGGCTATTCCCTTGCTCGCCGAGTACTCATCCCGAATTCCACCGGACTGGACAGATATGTGAACGATTTCGGTCGGACAGTAGGTGAGGAACTGCTTGAGCCGACTCGGATCTACGCCCAGGATGTCCGTGCAGTCATCGAAGCCACGACGGTGCACGCTTGGTCGCACATCACCGGCGGTGGAATCGCCGCCAACATCGCGCGCGTTCTTCCCGACAACCTTGCAGCCGATATCGATCGCTCGACGTGGCAGCCCCCTGCTGTCTTCGATCTCATCCGCACCGACGGTCGCGTCGAGCGCCTCGAAATGGAGCGCACTTTCAACATGGGTGTGGGCATGGTTGCCGTCGTCCCGCCCGAATCGGTGGATGATGTCGTGCGAACTCTCGCGCAACGCGGTGTCGCGTCCTGGGTGTGTGGGCGGGTACGTGATCGCGAAAGCGGCGAGGTCGGGGATGCCGCCGCCAAGGGTGGGTCAGGTGGTGCGGTGTCGGTGGTCGGCGAGCACCCGACGAGTTGATCGGACCGGACTAGTCCTCGTCTTCGTCCTCGACGTATTTCGCATAAGGGTCATCCGCGTACGGATCCTCATCGAGCTCATCGTCGACTTCGGTCGACTCAGCCGTCGAACCGCCACCGGCCAACTCTGCTTGAAGTCGCTGCAGGTCGGTCTGCGGACCGCCGTACTTCAACGCACGAGCGACCTTGGTCTGCTTAGCCTTCGCACGGCCGCGCCCCATGGCTCGACCCCCTCATCCGGTTACCCGGTCGTGAATGGACGTTTACCCGCTGGGCCGTCCGGGCCGTGATCCCGGGACCACAACGAGAGAACAGAGTACCCCGGCCCTGGCCTGCGGCGCATCAGCGGCCCCCGGCCGCCTCGATGCGGGCCTCCGCCTCCCGTTCTGCGGCCTGCACGGGCGTGATCCCCTCCTCGCGAGCCCGGGCTAGCACGCCGCGGGTGGTCTCGAACACCCGCTCGACCAGGGCTCGGGCTCTGTCGACGTCGGCGCCGACCAGTTCCTCGGCGACCTGAACGACTCCTCCGCAGTTCACGCAGAAGTCCGGCGCGTACACCACCCCTGCCTGATCCAGTAGCCCGCCCACCACGGGGCTGGACAACTGGTTGTTCGCACCTCCGCAGACGAGGCGAACCCCGTTCTCGGCCAGAACGGGGACGAGGTCGGGTGTGACCAAACCGCCCAGGGCATTGGGGGACAGGACGTCGGGCTGGACCGCCAGGATGCCAGCGAGGTCCTCGGCCCAGCGGACCTGACCAGGGTGGGCACGGTCCAGCCCCGCTCGGACGTCGAGCGAGGGGTCGTAGGCCACCACGTTCGCCCCGTCGGTCAGGAGGTGGCCGATCAGGCGCCCCCCGACCTTGCCGGCTCCGATGACCCCCACCGTGAGCCCGGCCAGATCGGGTGAGCCGAAGGCTGCCTCCGCGCCGGCTCGCATGCCCGCATGCACTCCGACGGCGGTCAAGATGCCCGAGTCGCCGACTCCGCCCTTGTCCACCGAGCGTCCCGTCGTCCATCGGCACGCCTCACCGATCGTGTCCATGTCGTGAACGGTCATGCCCACGTCACCAGCTGTGACGTATCGACCGTCGAGCGAACACACCATGCGTCCGAACGCATGCAGCAGCTCCGGCGATTTGTTCTGAGGATCGTGAACGATCACTGCTTTGCCACCACCGTGACACAAACCAGCCAGTGCATTCTTGTACGTCATGGCGCGCGACAGTCGCAGAGCGTCGGCGTAAGCGGCAGCATGTGCGGCCGCCGCATCACCGGCATGCGCGTACATGGACATGCGTACGCCGCCGAGAGAAGGACCGAGCACCGTGGAATGAATGGCGATGACTGCGCGCAGACCGGTCGCGTCATCGTGGGCGACGAGAACTTCCTCGTGTCCTTCGAAGCCAGCCCATGGATCGCAGACAACAGCCATGACTTCAGCCTACGGGGGGTTGAATTCCCGCCTAGTTGTGGGAAATTTCGCGAGAACACGGGCATTTCCCGACGGTTTCGCTTGCCTAGTCGGCTTGGTGGTGGAAGGGTACGCCGAGGTAGTCACCGCCTGACGATGGCTGCTCAGTCCCGCTCGGTGCGGCGATAGGAGGCGCAGTGTCTGGCCAAGATCCGGATCCCGAGCACCTCCTCACTCCCGCTGAGGTTGCCGCTCTGTTCCGTGTAGATCCCAAGA
>CAYLOH010000040.1:0-13120 GCA_964385255.1 uncultured Rubrivirga sp.
TCGGGGTGCTGTTCTCCTTCGTGACGATCCTGGTGTTCAGCTTCTACTTCTCCGCTGCATCACCATCCATCAAGCGGTTCATCGCTTCGTGGTTACGGCCAGATCGCCAACTGGTGTTCATCGAGGTGTGGGACATCTCCGTGCGAAAAGCCGGTGGCTTTGTCATCTCACGCCTAGCCCTTGCGGTTATCGCCTCAGCCGCGCACGCATTCTTCTTCTGGATCATCGACGTTCCGTACTGGCTGCCGATGGGCATCTTCGCCGGCTTCGTCAGTCAGTTCATCCCCACGGTGGGAACGTACATCGGAATCATCGTTCCGATGCTGTTCGCGGCCTTCAACGATCCGTGGGATCCCCTGTGGATCGTCATCTTCGCAACGATCTACCAGCAGATTGAGAACTACATCCTTACCCCGCGAGTCTCCACCGCCACGATGGATATCAACTCTGGAGTTGCCCTAGCTGCCGTGTTCGTGGGCGCAGCCTTGTTCGGCCCGATCGGAGCGATCATCGGCATTCCGCTGGTTGCCATCATCATCGCGGTGATCGAAACCTACGGCCGCAGATACGAAATCCACCCCGACCTCGACGAGAGGTTCTAGTGCCCCTCGCGCAACTCAATCTAGCGCTCGCGAAGTACCCGGTGTCTTCTGATGAAATGGCCGACTTTGTGGCGATGGTCGCCGAGGTGAACGCGGCAGCCGAGGCAAGTGATGGATTTCTCTGGCGGCTGCGCGATGACGGCGACGGCTCGTTGAGCATCCGTCTATCCGCTGAAGGACTCGACGACGACGCCATGCTGGTCAACATGTCGGTATGGCGGGACCTAACGGCTTTGCGTGCTTTCGTCATCGACGACCCCGGTCACCGCGCCGTCATGAAGCGGCGCGGTGAGTGGTTCCACCGGGCGATCGAACCGATGACCGTGTGCTGGTTCGTGGACGAGGGCGAAAAGCCCACCGTTGCCGATGCTCAGGCAAAGTTGCTGGAACTGCGCCGGTCAGGGTCGAGCGAGCAACTGTTCGAGTTCTCGTACCGGGACTAGAAGGCGTGCTCAAAAACCTAGGCGGCGCAGTTGCTTGGGGTCCTTTTGCCAGTCCTTGGCCAGCTTGACGTGCAGGTCGAGGAAGACGGGGGTGCCGAGCAAGGCTTCGATGTGCGGGCGGGAAGTGGCGCCGATCTCCTTCAGGCGTGAGCCCTTCTTGCCGATCACGATGGACTTTTGGCTGTCGCGCTCCACGTAGATGTCCGCGCGAACGTCGGTGAGCGGCTTGCCCTCGGGGCGGTCTTCGCGAGGCACGATCTCCTCGACCACCACGGCGATGCTGTGCGGCAGTTCATCGCGGGCTTCCTTCAATGCCGCTTCGCGGATGTATTCGGCGATGGTGATATCGATGGGCTCGTCGGTGATCTCGTCCTCGGGGAAAAGGCTCGGACCCTCGGGTAGCGCATCGATCAGCAGATCGGTGAGTGTTGGGACGTTCTTTCCCGTAGCGGCGGAGACCGGGATGAGCTGGGTGAAATCGAATCCGAGCTGTTCGGCGAGAGTCTGTGCTTGCAGAAGTTGCTCGGCGATTCTCTCAGGAGTTGCGGTGTCGGACTTGGTGATGATCGCGAACTTCGTTGCCTTGGTCTTGGCGATCTGCTCGGCGATGAACCGATCACCAGGACCGATGCCTTCGGTGGCGGGCAGGCACAGCCCGATCACGTCGACTTCGCCCAGCGTCTCGTGCACCTGGTCGTTCAGCCGTTCACCGAGCAGCGTGCGAGGGCGGTGCATGCCGGGGGTGTCGACGATGATGAGTTGACCGTCCGGGCGCGACACGATGCCGCGGATGGTGCGACGGGTCGTCTGCGGACGATCGGAGGTGATCGCGAGCTTGGTGCCCACGATCGCGTTCATAAGCGTGGACTTACCGGCGTTCGGCCTTCCCACGAAAGTGGCAAAGCCGCTTCTGTGCTGCGGTGTTGTCATACCCGGCCGGATTCGACGGCGTCGGCGAACTCGGCCATCGAGGTGAACGTCCAATCCACAGTCACGTCGGCTTCGGGGTCAGGGGTGGCCCCCCAGCCCGGATCAGCGTGCCGGCGGTTGATCCACACGGTGGTCATGCCACGCCCCTTGGCCGGAACGTGGTCGTGGAACAGGCTCTGCGCAACGTGCAGGAGTTTGTCGCGCGGGATGCCCATGGAGTCAACCTGGTGGTCGAGGGCATCGAAGTTCGCGGGTGACGGCTTATAGGACCCGATGTTCTCCGCGGTCAAGATGGCGTCGAACGTCACGCCCAACTTCTCGTTGCTTGCAGCGAATCCGTCGTTGTCGATATTCGACAAGATGATGAGTTTGAAGTGCTTCGCGAGGCGCTGTAACGCGTCCGCGGAATCCGGGAAGGCCGGCCAATCGGGTACAGAAACGGCAAGTGCATGGGCGTCGTCGTGGCTGACCTCCACGTCGAGCTTCCTACCCAACCCGCGCATCGCACGCGAGAGGATCGACGGGTAGGGATCGGTTGGATGGTCGCGCTCGGCCTGCGCTTCCTCGTCGGCGTAGGCCACGAGCAGTTCCTCGGTGGTCATGTTCAGTCCGCGGCGGTCGGCCCACTCCCGCAGGACCGAGCCGATGCCCGCTTCCCAATCGATCAGGGTTCCGTAACAGTCGAAACTCAGCGCCTCGAAATCAGTGATCTTCACGGCTCGACGATAGTCGAGGCGATCACATCGCCCTTTACCGAGCAGATGTGCAATGGCGTGGGCGTGGAGGCCGCGTCGGAGATCGCTTGATCGTCTGCTGTTGTGCTGTCCGTGACGATGACGGCCGCTTCGATGTCGCGCGCACCCGCGGCGACTGCCTGCGCCACCGCCAGCTGCAGGGCGGTGAAAGTAGCCGAGGGCAGTTCGACGGTGGCGCCGCTATAGGAGCGGCCGGTGTCATCCCTTACCGCCGCGCCCTCCTTCGCCTGGATGCGGGCACGGGCTTGTTTCGCGAGGGAGACGAGTTTGGCGTCTTCTTCGCTGAGGTCACTCATCGTCGTCGCTCTCAGGCTCTGGAGTGGGCATCCGGGTCGCGAGGACGGTCGCGATGCGGTTACGGCGACCGGCACCTCGTTCGGCGGTGAGCTGCCAACCGTCCTCGATGATCTGTGCCCCTGGGATCGGCACGCGCCCCAGACGCTTGGCGACAAGACCCAGGACGGTGTCCACCCCTTCTTCTTCGCTGTCCACCTCGATGTCGACGAGTTCGGCGAAATCATCGATGTTCATCCTCGACATGACTCGGTAGCGGTTCTCATCGATCTGCACGACCTCGGGCGCTGCCGTGTCGTACTCGTCGGCGATCTCCCCGACAATCTCCTCGAGTATGTCCTCGATGGTGACGAGTCCCGCAGTCCCGCCGTATTCGTCGACCACGATCGCCATGTGGACGCGGGCGGCCTGCATATCTCGCAGGAGCTCATCCGCAGGCTTGGAATCGGGAACGAAGTAGGGCGGTCGCATGTGGGAGGAGACCTGCTCCTCCTGCTCGGCTTCGCGTCGATCGAAGGTCCGTTTGACCATGTCCTTCAGATAGACGACACCCACGATGTCGTCGGCACTCTCGCCGATCACCGGGATGCGCGAGAAACCCGAGCGCAGACCCAGGCTCACCGCCTGACGCAACGTCTTGTCCTGCTCGATGAACACCATTTCGGTCCGCGGAACCATGACCTCCTTGGCATAGGTCTCCGCGAGGTCGAACACCGAGTGGATCATCTTGCGCTCGTCGTCCTCGATGAGCGCGTCGGCACCCGCCTGATCCACCAAGTCGAGAAGCTCCGCCGCGGTGTCGAAGGGTCCTTCGCGAAAGCCCTTGCCGGGGGTGAGGGCGTTGCCCACCACGATGAGCAGCGTCGTCACCGGCCCCAGGATGGTGGCCAGAAATCGAGTGGGGCGGGCAGCGATCATTGCGATGCGGTCGGCGTGCTGGCGTCCCAGGGTTCGCGGTGCAACACCGAGACCGATGTACGCGATGACGACCATGACTGCGATGACCACCACCAACGCGACACCGGAGGACCAGCCGTCGCCGGTAGTGAGCCCGCGCACCACCACGTAGCCGATGAGTATCACCGATGTGACATTCGCGATGGTGGACAGGAAGAACAGCACGTTCACGTAGCGCGCGCGATCATCGAGCAACGCGAGCAGACGGTCGACTTTGGCGGCGTTGCCATTGCCTTCCTTGCGCAATTCCTCCAATCGCGTTCGTGAGACGCGGGTGAGCGCTGTCTCGGCAGCGATGAGGAAGCCGGAGACGATGATCAAGGCGATGGCGAGGGCCAGTAGCCACAGGTTCATCGGATTCGTTCCCAACTATCGAGTAGTTCGTCCTGTAAGGCGAACATCTGTGCGTACTCCTCCTCGGTGGCGTGGTCGTATCCCAACAGATGAAGCAGGCCGTGCGCGGTCAGGAACTGCACGTGTTGGTCGAGAGTTCGATTTGCCTTTCGCGCATCGTGCATCGCGAACTCCGGGCAGATGACGATGTCGCCCAGCGTTCCCGGGCCCGAGAGTTGTGTCTGGGTGCCGGGCGTGAGTTCGTCGATCGGAAAACTGAGGACGTCGGTGGGCCCGGGTTCGTTCATCCAGTCCTCGTGCAACGTGGTCATGCGCTCGACATCCACGAGTGTGATGCCCAACTCGCAGTCCGGATGGACATGTAGCTGCCTGAAGACGTGGCCGGCAAGGTCGCTGAGGGCGGTCAGGTCGAGCGACGAGCCGGTGTCGTCGTCGACCGAAATACTCGGGAGCGTCATGGTGAACGTGTGGCGTCGTAGCGGTCGTACGCTTCGACGATCCTCCCTACCAGTTTGTGGCGGACGACATCGTGTGAAGTCAACCGACAAAAGGCCACGTCATCCAGGCCTTCGAGGATCTCACTTACCACTCGAAGGCCGCTTTGCGTGCCTCCAGGCAGGTCCACCTGGGTTATGTCGCCGGTGACGACCATGGTCGAGCCGAAGCCCAAGCGCGTGAGGAACATCTTCATCTGCTCGGCCGAGGTGTTCTGCGCCTCGTCCAAGATCACGAAGGCGTCATTGAGTGTCCGACCGCGCATGTACGCCAGCGGTGCGATCTCGATCGTGCCGCTGGTGATCAAGCGCGGGATCGAATCCGGATCGATCATGTCGTGCAGCGCGTCGTAGAGCGGACGAAGGTACGGATCGATCTTCTCGCTGAGCGTTCCCGGGAGGAAGCCCAGACGTTCACCGGCTTCCACCGCGGGGCGGGTGAGGACGATGCGATTGATCTGCTTGGCCTGCAGCGCCTGCACCGCCTTCGCGACAGCGAGGTAGGTCTTGCCGGTACCGGCCGGGCCGATGCCGAAGACGATGGTGTTGTTGTCTATGGCATCGACGTAGCGCTTCTGGTTCAGCGTCTTGGGACGGATCGTGCGACCACGGTTGCTCAGGATGTTGGCGGTGAGAACATCGCTCGGCCGGGTGCCTGTGCGCAGCATGCCGATGGACCGCTCGACGGACTCGGACGTGAGTGCATGCCCCGTGCGCAGCATGGCCAACATCTCGGCGACGAGGCCGTCGATGAGGCCTACGTCCTCGGTTGAACCTTCGATGGTGATCTGGTTACCGCGCACGAGCACGTCGACCTGGGGAAAGGCCGCCTCGATCAACCGCAGGTACTCATCACCCGGGCCCAACAGGGCGACCATGGGCTGTGAGTTGGGGACCTCGATCGTGGTGCGTGCGTGCGACTCGCTCGCTGGACTGCTCATCCAGGGGGCCACTTCAGGTCGCGGCCACCCAGCACATGGCCATGCACATGGAAGACGGATTGCCCCGCGTCGGCACCGGTGTTGAACACGAGCCGGTAACCGTCGCCGATGCCCTCGGCCTCGGCGACCTCCTTGGCGGCCTGCACCAGCAGCGCGGTCGTCTCCGGTGCCGCGTCGGCGAGTTCCCCCACGTTCTCGTGGTGTGCCCGGGGGATCACGAGAACGTGGACGGGGGCCTGCGGCTGGATATCGCGGAAGGCGACGACGTGCTCATTGGACAGCACGATGTCGGCAGGGATATCCCCCGCCACGATCGAGCAGAAGAGGCAGTCAGCCATCGAAGCATCCTCCCACGGGTTGTCAGGACCTACCAGCGGCCTACGCGAGCCATGACCACACCGAGCGCGGCAACCCCGGCGGTCGAGGTGCGCAGCACCGTGGTGCCCAAGCGCACGACGTCACCTCCCGCATCGCTGAAGATCGCACGCTCATTCGGGCTCAAACCACCTTCGGGGCCAATGACCAGCAGGACGTCGTGCGCGGTGGAGAAATCGATAGCGGTCAGCGGCGTCGTGGCCTGCTCGTCCAGGATGAGTGCCACGCCGGCGTTGGCGATCAGATCCGCCACCGCGGCCGTTCCCACGGGAGATTCGACTATCGGTAGTCGAGACCGCCTGGCTTGCTTGGCCGCCTCGCGTGCGGTTGCCGCCCATTTCGCCAGGTGTTTGGCAGCTCGATCACCGTCCCACTTCGCGACCGAGTTCTCCGCTTGCCAGGGGATGATCACGTCGATGCCGGCTTCGGTCAGCATCTGCACTGCGAGCTCACCGCGATCGCCTTTGGCGATCGCTTGCACGGCCGTGATACGAGGACGGGATTCCCCTTCATCGTCGACGGATGCGACGACAACCGAACATGCGTCCTTCGTTGCGTTCTTCACGGTCCCGGTGAGGCGACGACCGAAGCCGTCGACTAACTCGATCGCCTCGCCCGAACGAAGCCGCTGGACCGTGACGGCGTGCCGGCCTTCGGGGCCGCCCAGTTCCAGGACGCTGCCCGGTTGCACGCCTTCGGCGCGTTCCGGATCGATCAAGAAGACGGGTGCGCTCATTTAGAGGTGAAGGCGTCCTTCAATCGACCGAACAAGCCGCCGCCTTCGTTCGACTCCTTCGTCTGCACGATGTGGACGGCTTCCTCGCCACGCAACTTCGAGAACTCGCGCAACAGTTCTTGCTGGCGGGCGTCGAGGTTGGTGGGGACCTGAACGTCGACATGGACGAAAAGATCTCCGCGGCCACCTCCGCGCAGGCGACCGACCCCCTTGCCCTTGAGGGCGACCGTCGCACCCGCTTGCGTCCCCGGGGCGATGGTTATGTCCTCGGTTCCGTCGAAGGTGTCGAGCTTGACGCTGGTGCCCAATGCTGCTGCAGCCATCGGGATGCTGACCACGCAGTGCAATTCGTCGCCATGACGCTCGAACACCGGGTGCGGGGTCACCGCGATCTCCACGAACAGGTCACCCACCGTTCCACCATTGGGGCCCACCTCGCCTTGACCCTGCAGTTGGATGCGAGTACCAGTGTCCACACCCGCGGGGATCTTGATCGTGAGAGTCCGTCGCGTGCGAACGCGTCCTTCCCCCGAACACTCCGGGCATGGGTGCGGAATGGTGGTGCCGAAACCCTGGCACTGGGGGCACGGCCGCGCTGTCATCACTTGTCCCAGGAAGGATCGCTGCACCGACTGGATCTCACCGCGGCCCTTGCACATCACGCACGACTCGACCTGGCTTCCCTCCGACATGCCCGATCCCTCGCAGGAGGTGCACGTAGTCGCGGTATCCACCGTGATGTCGCGTTCGCCCCCGAAGACGGCCGTCGGGAGATCAACCTGGATGCGCACGAGCGCGTCTTGCCCACGGCGAGCTCGATTGCGCGGGCCGCGCTGGCGACCACCCCCACCGCCGCCGAAGAAGGCGTCCATGATGTCGCCGAAGTCGAAGCCGGTCGCACCGAAACCACCGAAACCGCCGGACTGGCTGAGCGGATCCCCGCCGAGGTCGTACATCTGGCGCTTGTCCGGATCCGAGAGAACCTCGTAGGCGGCGGTGACCTGCTTGAAGCGCTCCTGATGCTCCGGGTCGGGGTTCACGTCCGGGTGCAATTCACGCGCAAGGCGTCGATAGGCCTTCTTGATCTCCTCCGGGGAGGCATCACGAGCTACGCCCAGCAGGGCGTAATAGTCCGTTGCCACAGCCACCTACTGTCCCTTGAGGATCTTGCTGACGTACTGCGCGACCGCGTGCACCGCACTCATGGTTCCGGCGTAGTCCATGTGGGTGGGGCCCATGACACCCAACGAGGCAACCGGTTGATCACTTCGACCGTATCCCGCGGTGACGACCGATGTCGATTCCAGTCCCTGCACTTCGGTTTCTTGTCCGATGCGGACCGTGACAGGTGATTCGACCGACAACTCTCCCAATAGGCGAAGCAGTACCACCTGCTCTTCAAGAGCCTCGAGTACCGGTTGGATCGCCATCGGGAAATTCTGCTGGTAGCGGGCCAGGTGCACGGTTCCCCCGAGCACCACGCGTTCTTCGATGCGCTCGGTCACTGCCTCCAATACCGCCGACATGACCGCCTGCACCAGGCGCTGGTCCTGCTCCGTGAATGACTTATCCAGATCCTTCAAGGCGTCGGGCACGAAGGCGAACGGCTTGTTCGCGACAGCTGCGTTCAGTCGTGCACGCAGATCTGCGAGCACCTCGTCCGACAACGGCGTGGAGCACTCGATCACCCGCTGTTCCACGCGGCCGGTGTCCATGATCACCACGAGCATCAAACGCGTCTCGCTGACGGCGATGAGTTCCACATGGCGGACGCTGCTGCGCTGCAGTGACGGGTATTGCACGAGCGCCACCTGCTGGGTGAGTTGTGCCAGCAGACGCACGGTGCGCCCCATGACGTCGTCGAGATCGACTGCATCGCCGAGGAACCGTTCGATGGCCTTGCGCTCGGCAGCACTCATCGGCTTGACGTCGGAGATCTGATCGACGAAGAGGCGATAACCGCGGTCCGTGGGCACGCGTCCGGCGCTGGTGTGCGGGTGGGTGATGTAGCCCTCTTCCTCCAAAGCCGCCATGTCGTTGCGGATGGTGGCTGGGGAGACCCCGAGATTGTGGCGCTCGACCAATGCCTTAGATCCGACCGGCTCGTGGGTGGCGACGTAGTCCTCGACGATGGCGCGCAGCACCGCGAGGCGGCGGTCTTCCAGCACGGCCCCTCCTAGCGGTCGCGACCCGGGCCCATTTGGCACTCGGTGAGTCAGAGTGCCAAGTCTACGCCGAGAACGCTGACGCGCCTCGTGACCGGTCGGCGAACGGGAGCGTCGTCGCTCGCTTTTCCTACTATTGTGATAGGAATAGTGGCTATGGTTCCCCTCCTGCTGGTGGCACTGGCCGGCTTCGGTGCCCAGATGGTCGACGGCTCCCTAGGTATGGGGTATGGACTGACCTCCTCGACCCTGCTGATCGCCATCGGCCTGACCCCGGTCATGGCGTCTGCTTCCGTGAACCTGGCCCAGATCGGGACGACGGCGGTCAGCGGGTTCTCGCACGGCAAGTTGGGCAACGTCGACAAGGTGGTGTTCCGGCGCATCGCAATTCCCGGAGCCATCGGGGCGTTCTGCGGTGCTCTGGTGCTGGCGCACGTCTCGACGAACCTCGCACGACCGTGGGCAAGTTCGCTGCTGCTGCTACTGGGTATCTACGTCCTGTGGCGATACCTCACCCACCGGCGGACCGTGCTGCGCAAGGGTCGGCCCCGAACGCAGTTCCTCGCACCCCTCGGCTTGATCGGCGGCTTCGTGAACTCCACGGGTGGAGGCGGGTGGGGCCCAGTGTCGACACCGGCACTCTTGGCGACCGGGCGGATGGCTCCCAACCGAGTGATCGGCACGGTAAACGCCGCCGAGTTCGTGGTGACGCTCGCCGCGTGTGTCGGCTTCTTCGTGGGATTGGGACTTGGGGCCATCGACCCGCGCATCGTCCTTCCGCTGATGATCGGCGGGATGATCGCTGCTCCCTTCGCTGCCTGGGTTGCCAAGCGGCTACCGATGCGCATCATGGGGGTCGCCGTAGGCGGCCTCATCATCTTCACGAACTCATTCACCTTGCTGCGCACGTTCGACGCATCGCCACAGGTGATAGGCATCGCACTGTCCACGCTAGGACTGCTGTGGTTGTCGACGATCGGCATCGTCACGTACCAGCACGTCATGGCCAAGCGCGCGGCGACGGCAGATTCGTCAGTCAGGCAGCCAACGCCCGTATGACGTAGTCGGCGAGGAGCCGGCCCCTGCGGGTCAGCACGAGGGTGTGTTCGTCGATCTCCAGCAGCCCACGGCTCACCAAGTCGTCGATAACCGCATCAGTGCACGTCACGTCCGCTCTTGTGATGCCCTCCTTCATGCGTAAACCCAGCATGATGTTCTCGAGTGCTTGCTGTTCGGGTGAAAGTACTTCTTCGTCCTGCATCGGCGCCAAGTTCGCACTCACTCGCTGGGCGTAGGTGTGCGGATGCTTCACATTCCACCAACGCCTGCCATCGAAGTGGCTATGCGCGCCTGGACCGATCCCCCACCACGAACTATTTCGCCAGTACGCGACGTTGTGTCGACATTCGCCGTTCGGCCGCGCCCAGTTGCTCACTTCGTACCAGTCGAATCCTTCCGCGGTAAGCCGATCGTCTATGAGTTCGTAGCGGTCGGCAGCGACGTCGTCATCGGGCATGGGTAGCTCGCCGCGCTGGACCCGTCGAGCCAGGGCCGTGCCGGGCTCGACGATCAGCGAATACGCCGACACGTGATCCACGCCGGCATCCATGACCTCATCGAGGGAGCGGCGCAGATCATCGTCGGTCTCCCCGGGCGTGCCGTAGATCAGATCCACGTTGACGTGGTCGAACCCGGCCTCGCGGGCCGCCTTGGCCGCCGCGCTACTCGCGCCGGGGGTGTGGGTGCGCTCGAGGGTGGCCAGAACGTGCGGTGCGCTGCTTTGCATACCGAAGGAGATCCGCGTGAATCCGCCGGACCTCAGCGCTTCGAGCATCGACTGGTTCACCGAGTCCGGGTTGGCTTCGGTGGTCACTTCAACGTCGGGCGCGACATCGAAATTCACGGTGATGGCGGTGAGAAGCCGGTTGAGTGCCTCGGCACCGAGCAATGTCGGGGTGCCGCCACCGAAGAAGACGGTGTCCACGTGATGATCGGCAGCGAGTTGGCGGGACGCCTGCTCGATCTCGGTGATCAGGTGCTCATGGAAGGTGTCGCGGCGGACGTCATCGCCTAGTTCGGTTGCGGTGTAAGTATTGAAATCGCAGTAACCACATCTGCTCGCACAGAACGGAACGTGCACGTACAGCGAAAGAGGAGCACTCATTTCTTGGCAGCGGTGTCGGATGTGGACAGCGCAGCGATGAATGCCTCCTGGGGCACCTCGACGCGGCCAACCATCTTCATCCGCTTCTTGCCTTCCTTCTGCTTCTCGAGCAGCTTTCGCTTGCGGGAGACGTCACCGCCGTAGCACTTGGCGAGCACGTCCTTGCGAATCGCGCGGATGGTTTCGCGAGCGATGATGCGTGATCCGACCGCTGCCTGGATCGGTACTTCGAACTGCTGGCGGGGGATGAGTTCCTTGAGCTTCTGTGCCATGGCCACGCCATAGGAGTACGCCTTGTCCTTGTGCACGATCGCACTGAAGGCATCGACCGGATCCCCGTGCAACAAGATGTCGACCTTCACCAGGTCGGCTTCCTGCTCACCACTCGTCTCGTAATCCAACGAGGCGTAGCCACGAGTGCGGGACTTCAACTGATCGAAGAAGTCGAAGACGATCTCAGCGAGTGGCAGGGTGTAGCGCATCTCGACCCGATCCTCGGAGAGGTAGTCCATGCCGAGCAACGTCCCTCTCCGGGCCTGGCACAACTCCATGACCGTTCCCACGAATTCGCTCGGCAAGATCACCGTTGCGCGCACGATCGGTTCGGTGACCGCCGCCACCTTGCCTTCAGGGAATTCACTCGGATTGGTCACCACCAGTTCCTTGCCGTCATCCATCCGCACGCCGTAGATCACGTTGGGTGCAGTGGAAATGAGGTCAAGATCGAACTCACGCTCCAGGCGTTCGCGCACGATCTCCAGATGCAGCAGGCCGAGGAATCCACACCGGAAACCGAAGCCGAGCGCCACCGACGTCTCGGGTTCGTATTGGAGCGCAGCGTCGTTGAGCTTGAGGCGATCGAGCGCGTCGCGCAGCACCGGATAGTCAGAGCCGTCGATCGGGTAGAGACCAGAGAAAACCATCGGCTTGGGATCGCGGTAGCCGCCCAGGGCCTGGGTGGCTCCCTTGACGGCGGTGGTGACGGTGTCACCGACCCGCGATTGGCGAACGTCCTTGACCCCGGTGATGAGGTACCCCACCTCGCCCACGCCCAGACCCTGGGCCGGAATCGGTTCAGGAGAGATGACTCCCACCTCGAGGAGTTCGTGCACCGCTCCGGTGGACATCATCGCGATCCGATCACGGGTCCCGATGCGCCCGTCGATGACCCGGACGTACGTGACGACTCCGCGGTAGGTGTCATAGACCGAGTCGAAGATCATCGCTCGAGCAGGCGCGTTCGCGTCGCCCATCGGTGCGGGGATCAGATCCACCACGGTCTGCAGCAATTGACCGACACCTTCGCCCGTCTTGGCGGAGACCTTCAAGACGTCGTCGGGACTGCAGCCGATGATGTGGGCAAGTTCGGCCGCGTACTTCTCCGGCTGCGCTGCCGGGAGGTCGATCTTGTTCAAGACCGGGATGATCTGAAGGTCGTTCTCCAACGCGAGATACAGGTTCGCGAGGGTTTGGGCCTCGATTCCTTGAGCAGCGTCGACGAGCAGGACCGCGCCTTCGCATGCTGCCAAGGATCGAGAGACCTCGTAGGTGAAGTCCACGTGGCCGGGTGTGTCGATCAAGTTCAGGATGTACTCACGGCCGTCGCCGGCGACGTAGGGCAGGCGGACAGCCTGGGACTTGATGGTGATGCCGCGCTCGCGCTCGATATCCATCCGGTCCAGGTACTGGGCACGCATCGAACGGTCGTCCACGACACCGGTGATCTGCAGCATGCGGTCGGCCAACGTGGACTTGCCGTGGTCGATGTGGGCGATGATGCAGAAGTTACGGATGGCCAGCGGATCCGTGGCGCCGGGCGCAGCCATCGGGACCGGCTTGCCGCCGACCTGCTGGGACACGGGCTACCTCGGATGCTCGAGGCCCACGAGGGGCCACCTGGGGGGTCCCCC
>CAYLOH010000041.1:0-12568 GCA_964385255.1 uncultured Rubrivirga sp.
TCACAGCGGGTCGTGCT
The DNA here is from genome assembly GCA_964385255.1 of uncultured Rubrivirga sp. Taxonomy (GTDB): domain Bacteria; phylum Actinomycetota; class Actinomycetes; order S36-B12; family S36-B12; genus S36-B12. The sequence continues at coordinate 18 of CAYLOH010000041.1, forward strand.
CGGGGACAGGCGGTTGAGGACCTCACCCCCAGCGTCGATGGCCAGGTCGGCGTCGTCGTCGGCGATCACGGCGTAGGGCGCGGGGCCGGTCATGGCACTGGTAACGAAGGAAGCGGTCAATCCGTTGACGTCCACCACCGCCCCGATGTGGAACAGGGAGCGGGTTTCCTCCATCGCATCCCCGGTGCCGGCGCGAATCACCAGACGAGTGTTCGGGGCTATGGCGAGGGAGGAGACGGCCACCGCGATGTTGTCCCATTCGGCAGAGCCGGCAGCGATGAGCGCTTGAGCGTGCTCCACCCGGGCGGTCTTCAAGGTGGCACGCGAGGCGGCGTCGCCGACGATCACCGGGATCCGCTTCGCGCGGGCTATCTGCAGTGAGCGGGCGGTGGGGTTCACCTCGATGCCGAGTACCGCGACGCCAAGCGCCTGAAGCTCCTCGGCGAGTCTGAGTCCGACCTGTCCCATTCCGACGATGATGACGTGTCCGCGTCGCGGGGCGACGCGCCTACCGATGAGTGCGATATGCCGACCGGAGAGTAGATAGTTGACCAAGCCGGCGGCAAACATCGCAGTGAACGCGAGGACGGCCAGTGCAGCGAACGTAGCCCAGATCAGAATCCACGATTCATCGGGAAGCGGCGGTGCGCTGATGGTTGCGGTGGTGCGGGTTGCGTCGTAGAGCGCACGCAGGAAGTTGGCGTGCTGCAGCCCGACGATGGTGTCCAGGGCGATGATCGTGATGAGCCCCAACACCCCGGTCAGGAGAACCTTGGTTCCGGCGTCGTAAGCGCGCAGTTGTCCGGTGATTCTGCCGAAGCGACCTGGTCTGCGGATCACGTCGGGGGTGGTGTAGTCCGCGACGTTTACCCGGTCCCCTGCGGGCGTCAGCGAAACCCAACGCCGCTCCTCCTGAGTGTCCTGACGGCGGATGGCCGCGGTTCGCGGATCAATCGCGGCGGCGACGAGACTCGGCACGCTGATCGCGGCGGGGGAGAGCACGACCGAGGTGGGGACGGCGGTGCGTAACTGCTCGCGTGCAGTGCGATCGAACATCGCGACGAACAGCCGAGCCGCGGGGCGGATGTGGTGGGCAGCGAGGCTGTAACGCAGGGCCTTGATGTCGTCGTGCAGCATCACCGCGATGCCATCGACATCCGACGCGAGCGCTGCTCGGAGCTCTGCGTCCGAGGGCTCGTCGAGATGCGTCGTGGCAAGGCCAGACGCATTCAAGAGTCCGCACACGCGGCGTCCGACTGACGTTTGTCCGATGACGAGGACGCGGCCCATGGAGTCAGGCTAGGGGGAGGAAGACGATTCCTCGGCCTTCCTCGGTGGCTCGTAGCCCTCGGATTCCACGCGCGCGGCGTTCCGCGGGAGAGTGAAGGAGGTAAGCAGGCCGAGGAAGACGAGCGCACCGGCAACCCAGGCCACGGACTTGATGGCATTGGCGAATCCCTGCGATGCCGCCTCCACGAGGACTTCACCGTCGGGTTCTTGAGCGAGGGCGGGGATCGCCTGTCCGGCGGACCCGGCTACCGCCGCGCTGATCTGCTCGGCCTGTTGTGTGGGGACACCTCGGTTCTCCAATTCGGTGGACGTCGTACCCAGGCCGATGATGAGTGTGGTGCCGATGATGGCGGTGCCGATGGCGGCGCCCACCTGACGCGCCGTCGATTGCACCGCGCTCGCCGAGCCTGATTCGGCCACGGGAACCTCGGACAAGATCACACCGGTCAATTGCGCAGTGGCGAAGCCCACACCCATGCCGTAGATGAACAACCAGGGCGCCATCTGCCACCCCGTGATCGAGGTGGACAACATGACGCCGAGACCGATGATGCCGATCACCTCGAGCAACATGCCCAACTGCAGCACTCGCACGGGTCCGAACCTTTGCGAGAGACCCGCTCCAGCGCCTGAGGCGACGAAAGATCCCAGTGCGAGAGCGAGCAGGATCACTCCGGTCTGCAGGGCGTCGTAGCCACGCGTGGCCTGCAGGAACAGCGGAATGGCGAAAAGAAGCCCGAATTCGCCCAGACTGACGATCATCGCGACAGCGTTACCCGCACCGAAGGACTTGATGCGGAAGAGCTTCAGATCCAAGACCACGATCTTGCCTGCCTTGGAGCGTGCGTTCTCCACGAACAGCATCACGACGAGTGCGAGCACACCCAAGATGCCCACGACCGGCACTATCGATATGGCCGTCGACGGCCAGTCCCACCCGGCCGCACTGAACTGATTCGTGGGTGTCCACCAGCCGTAGCGCTGACCCTCGATGAGGGCGAACACGATGCCGAGGAGACCCAAGGTGACGAGGATCGTGCCGGGGATGTCGATGCCCTTGCGCCCGGTTGCGTCCCTGGTTTCCGGAACCACGAGAAGCACGCCGATCAACACGATCAAGCCGATGGGGACGTTGATCAAGAATGCCCAGTGCCAGGAGTAGTACGTGGTGAGCCAACCCCCCACGAGCGGACCGAGCGCCGCCATCCCGCCGATGGTCCCGCCCCACACGGCGAAGGCGACCGCGCGGGCCTTGCCGACGAACACCGCGTTGATGACCGACAGCGAACTCGGCAGAATCATTGCCCCGCCAACACCCTGCAGGGCTCGCGCAGCGATCAACGTGAATGCCGAATCCGACATGGCAACCAGCACGCTGGAGCCGACGAACACGATCACGCCGACGATGAACAAGAGTTTGCGACCGAATCGGTCAGCCAGGCGCCCGAAGAAGATCAAGAGTGAGGCGAAGGTCAAGGAGTAGGCGGCGTTGATCCACTCGGCATCGTTGGTGCTGAGGTTCAGATCCGTGACCATCGTGGGAATTGCGACGTTCACCACGGTGGCGTCCAGGATGATCATCGCCACGCCGAGGGCGAGGAACAGCAGGGCCACCCACCGCTTCCTGCCGGTCATTGCCACCTGATCCGGTGTTGCTCGCATACCTCGCCAGTTCCCTTCATTCGCCGACGCCGTGTCGGTAACCCAGCGCAGTCTGCCGCATCGGAGAGCTGCTGGGAGAATGCCGCGCGTGATGGCAACACGCGAACGGCTTCCGATCTCGGTGGGGGATCACGTCGTCGACCCGCCCGTGGTCCTCGCGCCCATGGCGGGCATCACCAATCGGGCCTTCCGTCGGCTATGCCGTGAATCGGGTGCCGGCTTGTACGTCTCGGAGATGGTGACGAGTCGTGCGCTGGTGGAGCGCAATGAGGCCACCATGGATCTGGTCACCTTCGCCGACGACGAGAGTCCGCGCTCAGTCCAGTTGTACGGAGTGGATCCTCAGGTGATGGCACAGGCGGTTCGCATCATCGTCGACGAGGAGCGGGCCGACCACATCGATATGAACTTCGGGTGTCCTGTCCCGAAGGTCACCCGCAAGGGTGGTGGCAGCGCGTTGCCGTGGAAGAAGGACCTGTTCGCTTCGATCGTGGAATCGGCGGTGGAGGCAGCCGATGGGCGGGTGCCGGTTTCGGTCAAGATGCGCAAGGGCATCGACGACGATCATCTGACGTACCTGGAGGCAGGCCGCACCGCTGCACTCGCAGGGGTCTCATGGGTTGCACTCCACGGCCGAACTGCACACGACATGTACTCCGGCCAGGCGGACTGGTCCGCAATCGCTCGATTGAAGGAGGAACTCGCTCCTTTCGGCACTCCGGTGCTGGGTAACGGTGATGTCTGGACCGCTGCCGATGCGCTCTCCATGATTGCGGTGACCGGTGCCGATGGCGTCGTTGTTGGTCGTGGGTGTTTGGGCAGGCCATGGTTGTTCGGCCACCTCGTGGCGGCGTTCCGCGGAGATGCTCTACCGAGCGAACCGCGGCTCGACGAAGTGCTGCGTACGTTGCGCCGGCATGCCGAGTTGCTGTGTGTGGACTACGGCGAGGTGAAGGGTTGTCGTGACATCCGCAAGCACATGGCCTGGTACCTCAAAGGCTTTCGCGTACCCCAGCCGATTCGTCAGTCTCTGGGCACCGTGGCGACCTTGGCGGAATTGGACTCGCTGCTCTCGCAGATCGACCACGATCAGGAATTCAACTCCGAGGTGGGATCGGGTCCTCGCGGGCGTACGTCGGGAGGTCGGGCACCTTCATTGCCAGACGGCTGGCTGGATAGCCCGTTCATCGACGCTGAGTCCGCGTGCGTGGTGGCGGAGGCCGAGTTGGCGGTGAGCGGGGGCTGACCGGCGGTAGTGCCGGAGATCACGCGGGAAATGGGGGGTCTTAAGTCCTCGATGAGCTCGAGGGGGTGGCGCTGAAGCGTTTGCATGGTGTGGCCTAGGTGTATGTACGTCTACGACTTCCGTGATGGCGATCGATCGATGGCGGACCTGCTGGGCGGCAAGGGGGCGAACCTCGCGGAGATGACCCGGCTCGGCTTGCCTGTTCCTCCCGGCTTCACCATCACGACGGAGGCGTGCCGTCACTACCTGCGAAGCGGAAGAAACCCTGATGGCATGGAGGCGGAGATCGCCTCGCATGTTGCCAACCTCGAAGAGTCCATGGGTAGGCGTTTGGGCGACCCGCGGGATCCGCTGCTGGTCTCGGTGCGATCTGGTGCACGTTTCTCGATGCCGGGAATGATGGAGACGGTCCTCAACATCGGCCTCAATGACGACAGCGTCGAAGGTCTTGCCCAGGTGGCCGATGATCCGCGTTTCGCCTGGGATGCCTATCGACGTTTGCTCCAGATGTTCGGCAAGACCGTGCTTGGCATCGAAGGTGAGGAATTCGAGTCCCGCCTGGATGAGGCAAAGCACGCGGCCAACGTCGCGACCGACGTCGAGTTGACGCCGGAACAGCTGCAGGACCTCGTTCGGCGGTTCAAGGATGTGATCGAGCAAGAGTCCGGTGCACCCTTCCCCCAAGACCCGCACGAACAACTGTTACGTGCAGTGCGGGCGGTGTTCGACTCCTGGAACACCGAGCGAGCGGTGTTGTATCGGCGTAGGGAACGGATTCCCGAGGATCTCGGCACAGCGGTCAACGTGCAGGCCATGGCCTTCGGCAACGTGGGGGAGGGTTCCGGAACAGGGGTGGCCTTCACCCGCGATCCGGGTTCGGGCGAGAAGGGTGTGTACGGGGACTACCTTCCCGATGCGCAAGGCGAGGACGTTGTTGCGGGAATCCGCAACACCCTTCCGTTACACGAACTCGAACAGATCGATAAGTCCGCCTATGACGAACTCATGGCCATCATGGGGACACTCGAAGCTCACTACCGGGATTTGTGCGACATCGAATTCACCGTCGAGCGCCGAAAGCTGTGGATGCTTCAGACACGTGTGGGCAAGCGCACCGCCGGCGCCGCGTTCCGTATCGCCCTGCAGTTGGTGGACGAGGGCGTTATCTCCATGGACGAGGCGGTCGATCGCGTGACGGGCGCCCAGTTGGCACAGTTGATGTTCCCGCAATTCGCCTCTGACACCGAACGTGAATTGCTCGCAGTCGGCACCAACGCGTCCCCCGGGGCAGCCGTGGGCAAGGTCGTCTTCGACTCCGCGACTGCGGTGGCGTGGGCCGCTCGGGGAGAGGACGTCATCCTCGTTCGACGCGAGACCAATCCCGACGACCTCGGCGGCATGGTGGCCGCCGCCGGCATCCTCACCAGCCGCGGCGGCAAGACGTCGCATGCGGCGGTGGTGGCGCGCGGAATGGGGAAGACCGCTGTGTGCGGTGCGGAAACCATCGAGGTCCGCTCGGCGGACAAGGTCATGCGGGTAGGCGGCAAGCTCATCACCGAAGGCGATCTGATTTCCATCGACGGGACGACCGGGGAAGTGTTCTTTGGTCGAGTGCCGGTGATGCAAAGCCCCGTGGTCCGCTACTTCGAGGAGGGGTTGGACGTTGCCATCGCAGGCGTCGATGCCCCAACCTCTGAACTGGTGCGAGCCGTGGATCGGGTCATGCGTCACGCTGACGACCGTCGCCGCCTGGGAGTGCGGACCAACGCTGACACAGGACCGGATGCGGCACGGGCCCGCCGGATGGGCGCGCAGGGAATCGGCCTGCTGCGCACCGAGCACATGTTCCTCGGCGAACACAAGAAATACGTGGAGAAGTTGATCCTCGCGAGCACCGACGACGAACGTGAGGTCGCGTTGGCCGCGTTGTTGCCCTTGCAGATCGCCGACTTCACTGCGGTGCTCGACGCGATGGATGGATTACCGGTGACGATCCGGTTGATCGATCCACCCTTGCACGAATTCCTTCCGGATCGAACCGAACTAGCTATCGAAGTAGCACTCGACAAGGAACGTGGTCACGTCGATCAGGCCAAGGTGCAGGTTCTGCGCGAAGTGAACCGGCTCGCCGAGCAGAACCCGATGTTGGGTTTGCGCGGTGTTCGTTTGGGGCTGGTACTACCGGGGCTGTTCGCGCTGCAAGTGCGAGCCATCGCCGAGGCTGCTTGCGGGCTTCGCGCGCAGGGTAAGGATCCACGAGCGGAGATCATGATTCCGTTGGTCGCCACCGCCGCGGAATTCGAGTTCGCGAGAGCTGAAGCCGAGCGTGTACTCGCCGAGGTGGAAGCCAGTAACGGCTGTCCCTTGGGCTTCTCGATCGGCACCATGATCGAGCTCCCGCGTGCCGCGCTGACCGCTGACCGCATCGCTCAGTCCGCCGAGTTCTTCTCATTCGGCACCAATGACCTGACGCAGACAACCTGGGGCTTCAGTCGAGATGATGTGGAGGCAGCGTTCTTCAGTCCCTATTTGGAGATGGGCATTTTCTCCGTCTCACCATTCGAATCCATCGACCGAGACGGCGTTGGCGCGCTGGTGCGCATGGCCGTCGAGAAAGGGCGCGCCACCCGACCTGGATTGCACTGCGGGGTCTGTGGAGAACACGGAGGGGATCCGGAGTCGGTTCACTTCTTCGACGAAGTTGGTTTGGACTATGTCTCGTGTTCGCCCTTCCGAGTCCCGGTTGCCCGATTGGAGGCAGGCCGGTCTGCGATCGAACGCGCTGGGGGCAAGGGAAGCGATACGCGATAGGTCGGCTCCATCCATGGTGGAATCAGGGCCATGAAGACAGTCGTCGTCGCCATGGACAAGTTCAAGGGCAGCGTTTCGGCTGAGCACGTCTGCGTGAGCGTTTGCGAGGGAATCGACGAGGCGACAACCGGTATTCGTTGTGTGCCCGTGCCGCTGGCCGATGGTGGTGATGGCACGGTGGCCGCGCTTCGCCGGTCAGGATGGGAGGTCCTGCGTGTCGAGAGCGTCGACGCCCAAGGCGCTCCCGTCACCGCCGAAGCAGCGCGACACGGTGACACGGTGGTCGTTGAATTGGCCAACATCTGCGGCATCGCCCTTTGGCGCGGAGAACTCGATCCATGGCGTGCTCACACGACCGGGGTCGGCCAAGCCATTCGCGCGCTCATCGATGAACGAGTTCGACGCATCGTGGTGGCGGCGGGTGGATCGGCCTCCACGGATGGTGGACTCGGCCTGCTCATGGGATTGGGGTTCCGCGTCACCGACCACCACGGCGTGGAGGTGGAACCAGGGCTGACGGGGCTGCGAGCGGCAGCCTTGATCGAGTATCCGAAGGACGTGGAGGCTCTTCGATCGCGGGAATGGACGGTTCTGGTCGATGTCGATTCGCCGCTGTGTGGTCCCCAGGGTGCGGCCCGACGATTCGGTCCGCAGAAGGGGTTGTCCGCGGACGACGCCGCTATCGCCGATGACGTCATGTCGGGCTGGGAGTCACTGCTGGCGCGGACCGGTGCTCGCACCATCGGCACGGTCGGCAGCATTCCTGGAACCGGGGCGGCGGGTGGCATCGCGGCACCGCTCGTCGCCCTGCTCGACGCACGTATCGAGTCGGGCTTCGACTTCATCGCGGACCACTGCGACCTGACGAAGCATCTGGCCTCCGCGGATTTCGTTGTGACAGGGGAAGGACGCGTGGACGCTTCATCGCTGACGGGGAAAGTGGTCGGCGAGGTCCTGTCGTTGGCAACGAAGGCGAATGTCCCGGCAGCCGTTGTCGCTGGAAGCATCGATGAGGAGATCCGGTCGCTGCTGCCGCCGATGGTGCTCTCGCTCGTGACTGTGGCCGAAGACGAATCCGACGCCATGGCGAACGGGCAGCGATACCTGCGACAGGCGGGTCGGTCGATTGGCGAGTCACTGCGCTGAGGCCGGGCACCGCGGTGTGGCGTCCGTGAAACGCATGTGACTCGTGTGACCATTGCGCCGTGGCTTCCCCGGCGCTCGATCACCCTCCCCTGAGGCGCCCGAGCCCCCGGTCGAGCCCCCGTCCGCGGCCCGTACCGTCGCGGCCGACCCGCACCCCCTCTCGCTGGTTCCCCGGCTCTGCCCGGGCCGCCAGCACCGTGGTTCTCACCCTGATCTTCGTGCTGGTCCTGCTGATTCCGGTAGGTGCGACCGTCCAGGTGGTCGTTGCTTCCCAACTTGACGATCGCAGCCCCACCCAGGCGATCGTCGTCTTGGATCCGGGTCGAGTGTGGGGAGACCCCGAGGCGACGCGCGCTGCTCGGATCGAACATGCGGCGACCTTGTACCGGGAGGGAATCGCGCCGGTGGTGGTCATCACCGGGCCACCGCGAACTCATGAGCCGACCAGGCGTGCACTGCAGATGCGTGGGGTTCCATCCGTCGACGTCGTCACCTTCGATGCCGGGGCCGACACGGTCGGACCTTTGAGCGTCGTCGCATCGGTGATGCGCGACCTGGGATGGGTGTCCGCGACTATCGTCACGGACCCGGCCCATGCAGCTCGTGCTCAGGCGACCGCCAGTGGATTGGGCATCGATGCGCATGTTTCCCCGACCGACCATGGGTCGAACGTCTCCCTGACGTCCGACTATGTCGGCCGGGAAGTAGCTGCGTTACTTCGTCACCATGCACTGACGCGGTGGACGCTGCCAACCATCATCACCGGCTGAACCCTCGCTACTGTCGTGGCGTGAGACCGCCCCGCACGATCCCCGGCTATACCGACGCCGATGCCGAGCGCCTGGTGGTCGAACCCATCAAGGAAGGCGTTCGCAGTCCCTTCGCCCGAGACCGTGCCCGGGTGCTGCACTCATCAGCCCTGCGCCGACTGGCTGCGAAGACCCAGGTGATGGTGGCCGGCCAGGCAGACTTCCCGCGCACTCGATTGACCCACACACTGGAAGTGGCGCAAATTGCCCGCGAACTCGGTGAGGCACTGGGGTGCGATCCCGATGTCGTGGAAGTGGCGGGGCTTGCACACGACCTCGGCCATCCGCCGTTCGGACATAACGGGGAAGACGAACTCAATCGGCTCGCCGATTCGATAGGAGGTTTCGAGGGGAACGCCCAGACGCTGCGGGTGCTCACCCGGCTGGAGGCCAAGGTCTACGACGCAGAGGCTGACCGTAGTGCCGGCCTCAATCTGACGCGTGCGTGTTTGGACGCATCGTGCAAGTACCCCTGGCCACGCGGTGAAGGCCGCCCAGGCCAGGAGAACAAGTTCGGCTACTACGCCGACGATGCAGGAGTCTTCCGTTGGCTGCGAGAAGGAGCACCAGGAGAGCGCACCTGCCTAGAGGAGCAGGTGATGGACTGGAGCGACGACGTCGCCTATTCGGTGCACGACGTCGAGGATGCCGTGCACGTCGGCCTCGTCGAACCCGCGTGGTTCGAGCACCAGACGGTCCGAGATGACATCGTCACAATCGCGCGCGAGCGTTATCTGCCGGATGCGTCAGTGGAGGAACTGCAGTCGGCGATCGATCGGCTGCGAACCCTCGACTACTGGCCGAAAAGCTTCAACGGCTCCCATCGCGACCTAGTAGAACTCAAACGATTCACCAGTTACCTGATCGGACGCTTCTGCGTGACCGCGCAGATCGCCACCCAGATGGCCTACGGCGACGGACCGCTCACCCGCTACGCCGCGGAGCTGGTCGTGCCCGACGAAGTCCGCCAGGAGGTAGCGGTGATGAAGGCGATCACCGTGCAGTACGTGATGCAGCGCGATGGCGCCGAGTCCGAGTACGCCCGCCAGCGGGAGATGATCGCCGAGTTGGTGCATGCCTTGACCCTCGACGAAGGGCGATCCCTCGAGTCGTGGCTTCGCCCCACGTACCAGGCCGCCGCGACCGACGCCGAGCGCTTTCGAGTGGTGATCGACCAGGTGGCCAGCCTGACCGACGTGAGCCTCGTCCACTGGCACAAGCGCCTCGTACGGTGAGCCGCCGGCGCTCGAGACCCTTCGTGACCCGAACCTAGTATTCGGACATGGCCGGTCGGATACGCGATGAGGATGTTGCCCTCGTCCGCGAGCGGGCCCGAATCGACGACGTGGTGCGCGAGTACGTCACCTTGAAGTCCGCAGGTGGCGGCAGCCTCAAGGGGCTGTGTCCCTTTCACGATGAACGATCCCCGAGTTTCCACGTCACCCCCAGTCGTGGCATGTGGTACTGCTTCGGCTGCGGCGAAGGCGGCGACGTCATCAACTTCGTGCAAAAGGTCGACCACCTGTCCTTCGCTGAGACGGTGGAGAAACTCGCGGAGAAGACCGGTGTGCAGCTGCGCTACGTCGAGGGTGGCGCGGCAATCAACAAGCAGCAGGGAGTGCGCACTCGCCTGGTCGAAGCGCACAAGATCGCTGCCGCCTTCTACGCCGAGCAACTCAAGTCCCCGGCCGCCCAGGTCGGCAGAGAGTTCCTCACCTCACGTGGCTTCGATGCTCAGACCGCGGAGCACTTCGGTGTCGGGTACGCACCTCAGTCCTGGGACGCACTCACCACGCACCTGCGCAGCAAAGGGTTCACGGATGAGGAACTGCTCGCCGGCGGCCTGGTCAGCCAGGGCAACCGCGGTGTGTACGACCGGTTCCGCGGCCGTCTGGTCTGGCCCATCCGCGACCTCGGCGGTGACGTCATCGGTTTCGGTGCGCGCAAGTTGACCGATGACGACGACGGCCCGAAGTACCTGAATACTCCGGAGACTCCGATCTACAAGAAGAGCCAGGTGCTGTATGGCATCGACCTGGCACGCAAGGAGATCTCGAAGAACCAGCAGGCGGTGATCGTCGAGGGCTATACCGATGTAATGGCGTGTCACCTCGCAGGAGTCACGACCGCGGTAGCGACCTGCGGCACCTCCTTCGGCGCCGATCACATCAAGGTCCTGCGCCGACTCCTGATGGACGACGATCAGATGAAGGGTCAGGTGGTCTTCACCTTCGACGGCGACGCCGCGGGACAGAAGGCCGCCATGCGCGCCTTCTCCGAGGATCAGAAGTTCGTCTCGCAAACCTTCGTCGCGGTCGAAGCCTCCGGTCTGGATCCTTGCGATCTGCGACTGAAACAGGGAGACGCCGCTGTGCGCGAGTTGGTGGACAAGCGTGTCCCGCTGTTCGAGTTCGCCATCAAATCGACCATCTCCGTCTACGACCTCGATTCCGCGGAAGGCCGTATCGCCGCGTTGCGTGATGCAGCGCCCATCGTCGCGAAGATCCGAGACTCCGCGCTCCGACCCGAGTACACGCGCCGGCTGGCCGGCTGGTTGGGGCTGGACGTCGCCGACGTCTCAAAGGCTGTTGGCGGGGGAGCGGCACCGTCTCTGCCCGGTAGAAGCGGGACGTCGAACTCCCGCGCTCCACGAGCGGGTGATCCGGCTCTGGTCGTGGAACGGGAGGCATTGAAGTGCGCGCTGCAGCACCCTGGCGTCGTCGCCGAGTGGTACGCCAGCGTTGAGACCCCTGCTTTCACGCATCCTCGGGCGGTGCGGGTGCACGAGGCGATCCAGGCCGCCGGCGGCCCGCGGTTGGATCTGGACGGGCTTGCGTGGATCGATGCCGTTTTGGACGCGTGCCCGGACGACGACGTTCGATCACTGGTTCGCGAGCTGGCGGTGGAGCCGCTTCCGGCGATGGACGGTCACGATTCGCGCTACGCGATCGGTGTCATCGCCCGTCTGCTCGAGATCGATGCGGGTCGGCGAATCGACGACCTGATGGGTCGATTGCAGCGCGCAGAGGATCCACGAGAACAAGAGCAACTCGGGCAAGAACTCCAGGCGCTGCAGCAGTACCGGCGCAGTTTGCTGAAGGAAGCGGTCGGTCAGTCATGATGAAGCGCGGTCGCCTGTCCGAACAGGCGAGGGCGGACGCTGGCGTTCCCGGCGACGAGAGAGTCATCACCTGGGGTGTGGGCGACAAGCGCGAGCCAGAGGGTTCGTTCGTCATCGCCACCGATCGAGCGCTGTACGAGCAACGCTCGGGCAGCCGAATCGCATGGCAGGACGTCATCAAGGGGACGTGGGAACAACCCGACTTCGTCATCGACTACCAAGGTGACAGCGGCCCGCGTCGCTTGCGCATCCGTCTCGACGAACCGAGGGATCTTCCTGCCGCGGTGCGCGACCGTGTGACGGACACGGTTGTGGTCTCCGAATACCGCGAACTCGTCGAATCCCAGGGGGCGCACTTCGTGGCGCGTCGTTCGCCCGGAGGTGGGTTGGAGGAAATTCGGTGGTCGATCGTGTTCGACTCCGGTCTGGATCCGTCGGATCCGGTGATGCGCGCCAAAGCCGACGA
>CAYLOH010000042.1:0-12166 GCA_964385255.1 uncultured Rubrivirga sp.
TCGTCAAGGGGTACGCGCTACGGGGTACGCGCTACGGGGTACGCGCTACGGGACGAGTTGACTCGAAGGAAACGGGAACGTCAAACGCCGCTCGGCGGCTGGCCCGACGAAGAGCGACCAAGATCCCCCGACCGGCGACCAACACGAGACCGGCGGCGAGCAGGGCCCGTGGGATGTCGAAGCCCAAGGACGTGATCAGACTGAAGCGCAACCAGGCAACGAGGTTCTCGCCGATGGGGGCGCCGGGGGAAAACGCGACCTGCGGAGCCAGATCGACGGTGAACGGCCAGAACCACAGGTTCAAGGCGAACCCGTAGGCGATGGCAGCGAATGCCGCGTATCCGGCGACGACCGCGGTCTCCCGCCACGGATGCACCGTTGCCAGGCGGCGGACGGCAGGGATCTGCGCCAACAATCCCGCACCCAATCCGATCCATGCGGCGGCGAACATCTGGAAAGGAAGCCACGGTCCGACGCCGCCTGTGATGAGTGCCGAAGCCAGGAGGGAGACAGCACCCAGCACGAAACCGAATCCGGGACCCAAGGCGAAACCGCCCAGAATCAATACAGCCCAAATCGGTTCGATTCCGGCGACGCCGGCACCCAAGGGACGCAATGCAGCGATGACGGCGGCGAGCACCCCCAGGAGCGCTACCGACTTGGCGTCCATCGCGCCATCGGCGAACTGCGCGAGTACAACCACCAAGACGATGGGCAGGAAGATCGCGAAAAGCAGCGGCGCGTCATCCGCGTGGGCGACGAGAGTCGATTGAGGTGCGGCTAGGAAGGGCCAACCGAACGCGACGATACCTAGCGCACTCGCGAGCGCGATCGCGAAGATCGAGCGACGTCCCAAGGGGATGGCGCGCGGGGTACGACCAGTCATGGGTGGATTCATGCCGAGTCCTCGCGGCTGTGGAGCGCTAGGGCGGCACGAACCTGATCGACAGTGAGCCAACGGCCTGGAGCCAGGACCTTTGCGACCTGTGGGGCGAACATGGGAGAGGCTGTGGTGATGTCGGCCGTCGGTCCATCGGCCACGATTTCACCGTCCGCCAAGATCACCACTCGTGTTGCCACCTCGGCTGTCAACTCCACGTCGTGGGTTGCAAGCACGATGGCGTGTCCGGCATCAGCCAGGTCGGTGATGATGTGGGTGAGACGTTGTTTGGTGTGGTAGTCCAGGCCGCGTGTTGGCTCGTCGAGGCAAATCAACGCGGGGCGCGCCGCCAGCACAATCGCCAAGGTGAGCAGGAGTCGCTGCCCCTCGCTCAAGTCGCGGGGATGGGTGGAATCCAAGATCTCCGGTGCGAGCAGCGCGAGGATCGCTCGCGTCGTTCCTGCGGCGCACCGTGCATCTCGATCCGATGCGGAACACTCCTCGAACACCGTGCTCGCCTCGAGCAGGTCTCCCGGCTCTTGTGGAACGAGGCCGACGTGATGGACCAGTTCGGGGCCGGAGAGTGTCCGTGGGTCGTGTCCATCGATCCGCAGTCGGCCCTGCACGGGGTGAACCGCGCCGACCAATGCATTCAGCAATGAAGACTTACCGGCGCCGTTGCGTCCCATCAGCGCGACAATCTCGCCGCGCTTGATCGTCAAGCTCACGCCCCTGAGCGCGAGCACGTCGGGATAACTGACCACTACATCGTCAACGTCCGCGATCATCGAACTGTCCGGCACGATGCGAATCGGTGGGCTCATGCCGGCGAGCAACTGACGCAGTGGCTCAGCGTGCCGACGCGCATCGCGAATCGTGATCGGTGTCGGGTCCCACCCGGCCGTGCGTGCGAGATGGACGACGGGCGGGGCGATGGACGACTGGGCGAGAACGCGGGACGGCTCGCCCACGAGTGGGATGTTTCCCTGACCAGTCAGGGCGATGACCCGGTCGGCGTATTGCACCACTCGCTCGAGGCGGTGCTCCGCAAGCACGACCGTGACACCGAGGTCGTGGACGAGGCGGTGCAGGGCAGCTAGCACCTCCTCGGCGGCTCCCGGATCGAGCGCCGATGTGGGCTCATCGAGCACGAGCACCTTCGGATGCGCGGTCATGACAGCCCCGATCGCAACGCGCTGGCGCTGCCCGCCACTGAGCGTCCGGAGCGGGCGGCTTCGTAGGTCCTCCAGACCGAGGAGGTCCAGCGTCTCTTCAACCCGCCGCCGCATCACCTCGGGCGTGATCCCGAGGCATTCCATCGTGTACGCAAGCTCTTCTTCGACGGTGTCGGTGACGAAACTCGCGAGCGGATCTTGCGGCACCATGCCCACGACATCTGCCAGGTCGCGGGGTCGATGCTGTGATGTGGCGCGGCCAGCGATGCGGATCTCGCCGCTGACATAGCCACCGGTGAAATGTGGAACGAGACCGTTGATGGCACCCAAGAATGTGCTCTTGCCGGAACCCGTCGATCCGACGACAAGAACGAATTCCCCTTCCTGGATCGTGACGTCCACGTCCGTGAGGATGGAAGGACCGTCGACGCCGTAGCGAAAGGAAACGTGGTCGAATTCGATCATGCGGCACTCCTCATGAACCACTCCGCGGTGGAACCGGTGTGATGAAGGCGGGAAGTGCCGCGAGCAGAACACCCGCGACGGCAAGCGTCGACAGGGTCGGCCAGACGGGGGGCGACGTGGCGGTCGTGAGGGACTCCGGTGACAGCGTTTTCGCAGCGATGAACAAGGCGGCCACTACCGCCCCAGTGATCGCAGTCAGGATGTCGCTGGCATGCCAGACGTTCGGGCGGTAACGCGTGCGAATGCTGCGCCTACCCGCGAGAGTCAGACTCACGATGATCGAGAGGACACCGAGAGCGACGAACGTGGGCCCCCACCACGTCGCCGTACCCGTTCCGAGCAAACCGTAGGCGCCGATCGTCGCGAGCAGCAGACCAGCCAGCAGGCTTGTAACGGAAAGCGCACGCTCGGAGGGTGAACGTTGGCCCACCCGACCGTAACCGCGTGAGTCCATGGCCGCCGCCAAGGTGATCGACCGGTCCATCGCTCCATGCAGCACGGGCATGGCGGAGGCTCCGAATCCACGTATCCCGGTATCGCGACGGCCGCGCAATCGTCTATTGGCTCGCACCCGGGCGACGTCGCTCACGAGTTGCGGCAAGAAGGTCGCGGCGACCACCACGCTGACCCCAACCTCGTAAACCGCAGCGGGAACCGACTTGAGCACGCGCGCGGGGGAGGCAAGGGAGCTGGCTGCGCCGATCGCGACCAGGATTGCTGCCAAACGGAGTCCGTCGTAGAAGGCGCCGAGTAGCGGCTCAAGCATGACATCACCGCCAAGACGTACGCCGGCGAGCCAATCGGGCAGAGAAACTCCGGGCATAGGTACTGCGGTGATGCTGCCCCCAGGAGCGCCAATCAGAACCTGCGCGAGGACGCGGATCGCCACGACGACGAGTGCAAGCTTGACGAAGAACCCGAACGAGCGCGCCCACGGAGCAACGGGCTTACGCATTTCAACCACGACGCCGGCACTCACCATGAGTCCGATCAGCAGAAGGGGGTTGGTGGTTGTGCTCGCAGCCACGGCGAGGCCGGCTGCCCACGACCACCAGGCCACGGGGTGAAGCCAGCGGCCAGCGTGGCGCGCGTAAGAGCCTTCGGCTTGCCGCAGAAGGTTGCTTGTGATGGTCGCCATCAGACACTCACCCGTCTGCGGTGACGCCATACCCCGAAGCCTGCGAGCGCGAGCACGGACAGCGTGATGGCGGCGACGAGGGGCGTCCCACTATCGACGGTGGGCCTCGATTCTTCGGGCGATGTTTCGACGATCGCAGCCGCTGCTTCAATCGCGGGGTCGTCAAGGGCTTGTGTCGACGATTCGGGCATCTCAACGAGCGGTGCGCACTCTCGTGCCGGATAACCGCCTATGCCGCAAACGAACCCGGCATCCATGCGCACGGCCGTGACCTGTTGGAGTACTTGCAGTCCGGTTGCTGAAACGGCGGCGACAACGCACGCGGTCTGGAGGGGGCCGGGGGACTCACCCTCGGGAGCTTCTAGTGATGAGCCGAAGTCGATGACGACTGCAACCCGCTTCTGCCCATCGACTACCTCGACTCCTTCGCATACGGACGCGAAGTCGGGGTCGAGATCGGGTTGACTTGTATCGGTATCGGCGGCGATGCCGAATCGCCAACCCTCGACTGATCCTTCTTCGGGAATCCGCGTTCCGCTGCCCTCGGCCGCGTAGCGCCATTGCGTTGAATCCGCCCCCGCGTGCCAATAGGACCAGTATCGATAAGAGGTGGTTGCCTCGGCTGGCAGGGCGACGACGCCCAACGCCCCCGCA
Organism: uncultured Rubrivirga sp.; assembly: GCA_964385255.1. Taxonomy (GTDB): domain Bacteria; phylum Actinomycetota; class Actinomycetes; order S36-B12; family S36-B12; genus S36-B12. Next base: position 4,313 of record CAYLOH010000042.1, read on the forward strand.
AGAGCGAGTGCGCTGAGCATCGCCACCCGCGCCATTACCGAATGCTTTCGGTGATCGTCTGGATCAGGTTGACGCCGCCGAAGGATCGGGGGTTCTCTCCGGTGCTCTCCGACACCATCAACAGCCAGCCGGCCGCACCGACGCTGGCGCCCTTCTCGGTGGTCAGCCAGGCGCGCGCATCGCGCTTGAGAGCCGAAAGGGCGGCGTCGATTGCACGTCGGCCCACCTCGGCCTCACCCAAACCGATGACCGCAGCAGAAGTCGATCCATAGTCGTTTCCTCCGAACCCGGAGTAGGTCAGGATCCCGTCTCGGGTGAGAGTCCTCGCGAGGTAGCTGGAGACTCGGGTGACGGCTGATCCGGTGCACCCGGGGTTGCCAGCCGGGTCGGCAGTTCCTTCCACCGGAAGCGCCGCGGTGAGACCGATAAGGCCTTGCGCTGTCGCAAAGTTGTTGGCGGCCATCGAGGATGCATCGTTCCTGAGTGCGCCTCCGTATTTGCGTCCGCACGGAATGACACGTGCGCGGAGCCAACGCTGGCCCGCCTCGACGGTTGCCGAATTTGCCCCTACGGCATCGAGTGCATTGACCACCAAGCCGGTGCTACTCGCATCGGGAGTTCCACCGAAGTTGTACGGCCAAGCGGCCAGATTGCCGGACCTTTGCGCACCCTGCACCAGGGCATTGGCAGCGCGGACCGCAGCGCGGTCCTCATCGACGGCTTCGAGCGCCATAGCTGCGAGTGCTGTTGAGTTGGTGTCCGGCCCACTGAAGGCCTTCGGGTCACTCGGGGCACACGGAACCGAAACGTCGGCGCGGTAGGACTGGAAACTGCCGTCAGCGCATTGCTGGTCCAACAGCCACTCGACGGCGGCACGAGCCGGACGCACGCCGACTGCCGTCAAACCCAGAATTGACAGCGACTGTCGGTACACACCGTCGGCTGATGGATCGGTCTGTCCGTACAGGCCCGTATCGGCTGCGTGGGCCGGTGTCGCGACGAGCGTCGCCGCGAGGGCCGTCGTGCAGATGGCCGACGCAGCGGTCGTGAAAATGCGGGTGACCATGGATGGGTCCCTTTCTGGTGAGCGGTCCGGAGCGACGCCCAGGTGAACGCCCAACGAAAATCCCTCATGCGGTCGGCATGAGGGACGCGTCAGGGGGTGACCCATGGACTCGTCCCGTTACCTCGACGGATGGAGCCGCTCGCGCTCGCCAGGTGCTCCGACTTACCCATTCGATGAAGGGCTCACGGTTGCGGGACAGCGCCGGATTCCCACCGGCTTCCCCTGGACGTCGAGCGCGTGCATTCAGTTGTAGGCGAATCCGACCACGGAAGGGTTCCCGGTGTCAAAGCACCGCGCTACCTAGGTGCTTGTTGAAAGTCCAACTAGTCAGCTGGGTGCAGACTCATCGTGTACTCGGGGGTGTCGTCCTGGAGCAAACTCACCTGGTCGACCCCCGAATCCAGGAGTGCGCGAAACGCCTCGCCCAGCCACGATTCGGCGTCGGCTTGGTTCGCGAATTCCTGGGTGGTACCGGCAGTAGTCGATACGACCGATCCATCCGCGCTCTCGAACCTCCATGTCCATCCCATATCCGCTCCTTTCGATGGCGGGCTTACTACGGCCGCGGGTTAGGTGACTCGGTGAGCGACGGGTCGGTGATGACGAGATCACCGAGGGCGTAGTCGATGGCGCTCATGACATCGTCGGGAAGACGCACGCCTGCAGCTGCGACGTTCTCGGCGATCTGCTCGGGGCGGGATGCTCCGATGATGGCCGCTGCGACATTGGGATTCCTCAGAACCCAGGCGATGGCGAGTTGTGACAACGTCACGTTCATGTCTTGGGCGATCGGGACCAGGCGCTGGACCGCCTGCAGCACCTCGTCGCGCATCCATCGCTCGATCATCTGTGCGCCCTCGCCGCCGGAGGCGCGAGATCCCGCGGGTGGTTGCTGTCCAGGAAGGTACTTTCCGGTGAGGACACCCTGGGCCATCGGTGACCAGACGATCTGCCCGATACCCAGTTCCTCACATGTGGGAACTACGTCCGACTCGATCACCCGGTACAGCATCGAATATTGAGGCTGGTTGCTGATGATGCGATCGAATCCCATATCCGCTGCGATCCGCACAGCGTCCTTGATCTGCTCGGCTTTCCATTCCGAAACGCCTACGTACAGAACCTTGCCCTGGCGCACGAGGTCGTCGAAGGCGCGCAGCGATTCTTCGAGCGGAGTCTCGTAGTCGAAGCGATGGGCCTGGTAGAGGTCGACGTAGTCGGTCTGTAGGCGTCGAAGTGAATTCTCGCAGGACTCCATGATGTGCTTGCGGGACAGGCCACGGTCGTTCACCCCCGGTCCGGTGGGCCAGTAGACCTTGGTGAATATCTCCAGCCCCTCGCGTCGCTGCCCGCGCAATGCGGCACCCATGACTTCCTCTGCCTTCGTGCCCGCATAGACATCGGCTGTGTCGAAGGTGGTGATGCCGGCATCTAGTGCCGCGTGGATCGTTGCGTGGGCTGTCGCGTCGTCGACCTGGGAGCCGTGAGTGATCCAGTTGCCGTACGTGATCGCGCTGATCTTCAGGCCGCTGCGGCCGAGGTGGCGAAATTCCATGGAGGCGAGCCTATTCCGGTCACGGGCGCCTGAGGATCGCGGTGGTCCGCGACGGAAGCACGAGAAGGCCATCGACGAGTGAGAGGTCTCGATCATTTGTGTGTAGTTCCACGGTGACCGGGGTGAAGCTGGGGGGAAGCCTGAATTCGACGTCGTGTTCATGGGCGTTCATCGCAACGAGGAACGAAGTCGGCACATCATGGCCGGCGGGGTTCGAGATGACCATCCCCAGGCACTTCTGGCCGAGATCACTCCAATCGTCGTGTTGGAACTCGCGCCCGCTCGGATGCCACCACACCACGTCTCGTGGTGCTCCGGCGTCGGCCTCTTCGAAGAAGTGCTGGCGACGGAAAGCCGGGTAGGTGGATCGAAGCTGAATCAATCGTCGGGTGAAGTCGACGAGATCTCGTTGCCAGGACTCCCACTCCCAGTCGTACCAACTGATCTCGTTGTCCTGGCAGTAGGCGTTGTTGTTGCCGAATTGGGTCCGCGCGAATTCGTCACCACCGGAGATCATCGGGACTCCGGAGGCGAGAATGCACGTGGTGAGCAGATTGCGCATCTGACGGCGTCGGATCGCGTTGATCTCCCGATCGTCCGTTTCGCCTTCTACCCCGTAGTTAGCCGACAGATTGTTGTCGTTTCCGTCACGGTTGTCCTCGAGGTTCGCCTGGTTGTGCTTGTGCTCGTAGGACACGAGATCACGCAAGGTGAACCCGTCATGCGCTGTGACGAAATTGATGCTCGAGAAAGGACGCTTCCCATCGGGGGCGTAAAGGTCCGCAGAGCCGGTCAGACGCCACCCGAGATCGGCGAGCTCCCTCGTACCGCGCCAGAACGAGCGCGCGGTGTCGCGGAAACGGTCGTTCCATTCGGCCCACAGGACGGGGAAGGCGCCCACTTGGTATCCGCCGGGACCGACGTCCCAGGGTTCCGCAATCAACTTCAAGCGTCGCAGCACCGGATCCTGCTGGATCGCCGACATGAAATTGCCCAACATGTTCACATCGTGGAGCGAGCGCGCCAGGGTCGATGTGAGGTCGAAACGGAAACCATCGACGTGCATCTCGGTCGCCCAGTAGCGCAGGGAATCGAGAATCATCTGCAGCACATGGGGGTGAGACGCGTCTAGTGTGTTGCCGCAACCTGTGTAATCGACGTAGGAAGCACCACCGTCGGTCAGGTAGTAGTAGTCGTCGTTGCCGATCCCGCGAAACGACAAGGTTGGTCCGTCGATTCCACCCTCGGCGGTGTGGTTGTAGACGACGTCGATCACGACCTCGAGTCCGGCTGTGTGAAAGGCCTTCACCATGGACTTGAACTCATCTACCTGACCGCCGGCTCCACCGCTCGAGGAGTAGCGGGCGTGCGGGGCGAAGTAGCCGATCGTGTTGTAGCCCCAATAGTTCGTCAACCCGTTGCGCAGCAGGTGAACCTCGGACAGGAAATGGTGGACGGGAAGGAACTCCACGGTGGTCACGCCCAGATCCAGGAGATGTTCGATGACGGCAGGGTGCGCGGCCCCGGCGTAGGTTCCACGCTGGTGCGCGGGAATCGCCGGATGGAGTTTGGTCAGACCCCGGATGTGTGTTTCGTAGATGACCGTGTCGTGCCAGGGGGTCTGCGGCAGGGCGTCGGCTCCCCAGTCGAAGGTCGAGTCGACGACTACCGACTTGGGCACGAAGGGTGCGCTGTCGAGATCACTGCGCATACTCGGGTGCGCATCATGGTCGAAGACGGCCGCGTCCAGGATGAAGTCACCGTCGATCGCGCGGGCGTACGGATCCAGGAGCAGCTTCGACGCGTTCCAGCGCCGTCCCACCTCGGGTGCCCATGGTCCGTGGACGCGGAACCCGTATCGGCTGCCAACGGGCACACCGGTGATGCGACCGTGAAAGACGTGATGCAAGCGTTCGGGTAGCTCGATTCGGTGCTCACCCGATTCATCGAAGACGCAGAATTCGACGGCATCGGCGCCTTCGGCCCACAGCGCGACGCTCACCTCACCGGGGGACTCGACGCGCACGCCGAGTGGATCCCAGCCCCAGGGATTCCAGGGCGGGTCGCTCAGATGAGCGGCGTCGATGGGCCGACCACCGTCGCTGGACACCCCACGACGGTAGCGCGGCAGGCGGCGATGCTCGTAGTTCTCGTGCCGTCTTCAGGTGAGGGCTACGCTCGAACGCTGGAGATGAGAGGTCGTGATCGCGGATGGCTGAGTTCGTAGATGTGCGGGTCGACTCGGGGGTGGCGACGATCGCCTTGACCCGGCCTCCCATGAACGCCTTGAACGCGCAGGTGCAGAGGGAAATCGGAGATGCCGCGATTGCGGTGTCCGATGACGCGACCGTCGGCGCCGTGGTGATCTACGGGGGACCCAAGGTGTTCGCGGCCGGCGCTGACATTGCCGAAATGGCGACGATGTCCTATGCGGACATGTCCGACGCCTCACGAAATCTTCGCGCTGCTTTCTCGTCCGTTGCGAGCATTCCGCAGCCCACGATCGCAGCGATCACCGGCTACGCGTTGGGCGGCGGACTCGAGCTCGCGATGTGCTGCGACTTCAGGGTCATGGGAGATAACGCCAAAGTGGGGCAACCGGAAATCGCACTGGGCATCATCCCCGGAGCCGGAGGCACCCAGCGGCTGCCCCGACTCGTAGGTCCGGCCAGAGCCAAGGATCTGGTGTTCTCAGGGCGCTTCGTCGATGCAACGGAGGCCCTGGCCATCGGCTTGGTGGACAGAGTCTGCGCACCCGACGATGTCTACGAACAAGCCCTCGATTGGGCTCGTTCGTTGGCGCGGGGCCCGCGTATCGCCCTGCGGGCCGCCAAGGCTGCCATCGATAGTGGTCTGGAAGTGGATCTACAGACGGGACTGGAGATCGAACGTGCACACTTCGCTGCCCTTTTCGCAACGGACGACCAAAGCATCGGAATGCACTCCTTCTTGGAGAAAGGTCCCGGGCAAGCAGAATTCACCGGACGTTGAGGGTCGATGACAACTGACCGGATGGAAGCCGCCTGGCACGATCCCAAGTTGGCGAACGTCATCTACCACGATTGGGAAGCCACCACCTACGACGACAAGTGGAGCATCTCCTACGACGATCGGTGCATCGATTACGCCCGCGACATCTTCGACCAGGCAATCGGTCGCGACACGTGGGACCAAGTGGACTCCGCTTTGGAAGTCGGTGGGGGAACCGGCTTCTTCCTGCTGAACTTGATGCAGTCGGGTGTCGCGCGGCGCGGAACCATCACCGATATCTCCGCGGGCATGGTGGACCAAGCGGTGCGTAACGGCCGAAACTTGGGCTTGGACGTGGTGGGCAACGTCGCGGACGTCGAGTCGCTGCCCTTCGGTGACGAACAGTTCGACTTGGTAGTCGGTCATGCCTTCTTGCACCACATACCCGATGTAGACCTGGCCCTTCGCGAGATCATGCGCGTCCTGCGACCCGAGGGTCGCTTCGTGATCTGCGGAGAGCCGACCCGCAAGGGTGACTTCGTGGCCCGGCGGCTGTCCCGACTCACCTGGTGGTCGGCCCGCACCGTCGCCTCACTGCCCGTAATCCCCTCAACGTGGGCGCGCTCACCGGAGGACCTCGAGAAGTCCTCGAAGGAGGCGGCCCTCGAGGCGATCGTCGATCTGCACACGTTCGATCCGTCCCGGTTGGCAGCGGCATGCATGCGTGCGGGCGCCGTGGACGTTCGAACATCGACCCAGGAACTCACCGCGGCCTGGTTCGGATGGCCGGTGCGAACCTTCGAGGCAGCGGTCCGTCCCGGTGTGCTCGGTTGGGGGTGGTCGAGCTTCGCGTACCGCACGTGGCAGCGGCTGAATGCAGTGGACAGGCGGGTGCTCTCGCACTTCGTGCCGAACGATCTCTACTACAACGTTTGCGTGACGGGGGTGCGGCCGTAGTGCGCATCTGTCACGTGTCCTGGGAGTTCCCGCCGGTCGTCTACGGAGGACTTGGTCGCCACGTGTTCGCCGTAGCCAAGGAACAAGCCCGAGCCGGTCACGACGTCGTCGTGATCTCGCACGTGGGAATCGAAGCCGACGATGGGCAAGCCCTGCCCCGTGACGACGTCATCGAGGGGGTCCGCGTGGTTCGCGTGGTTCGCGACGCGCCGTTCGTGCCGTTCGAACCGGACACCCTGTTGGGATGGATCACCGGACTCTCCTCGGCGATGACTCGTGCAGGGCTGAACGTGGCTCGCGGGTGGCTCCCGGAAGTCATCCACTCACACGACTGGCTGACCGCGCACGCCGGCTCGGTGCTGAGCGACTCGATGGGTGTGCCGTGGGTTCATACCGTCCATGCGACCGAGGCGGGGCGTCACCAAGGGTGGCTGCCGAGTCCGCTTTCGAAGGCCATCCACAGCATCGAGCGCTGGTCGGTGCACGCGGCAGATCGTGTGGTGGTGTGCAGCCAACACATGAAATGGGAGGTCGACCGACTCTTCGATCAACCGGATGCGGTGGTGATTCCCAACGGTGTAGATGCCTCAGCCGGCCTCGTCGACACCGCTTTGCGCGGTGAGGTCCGCGCGAGGTACCCGGGACTCTTGATCGTGCACACGGGTCGATTGGAGTGGGAGAAAGGCGCGCACACCATCATCGAAGCGCTGCCTCGTGTGCGACGCACACACCCGGACGTTCAGTGTGTTATCGCCGGTCGCGGCTCACAGCGTGACGCTCTGGAGGACTTGGCGAGGCGCAAGAGGGTCGCCTCGCGCGTGCACTTCGAAGGCTGGCTGCCCGAACCGCACCTACGAGCCCTCGTCGCGGCGGCGGACGTCGCCATCGTCCCGTCGATCTATGAGCCCTTCGGAATCGTCGCGCTCGAGGCTGCGGTCGTGGGGACCCCCGTCGTCGCCGCCCGAGCCGGCGGACTCGCCGAATTCTTGGATGGGGACCGCCACGGTTGGGGTTTCATCGCCGGTGACGCCAGCGACCTGGCCCGGGCCGTGCAGGCATGCGTTGCCGACCCCGGGGAGTCGAAGGAGCGTGCGACCGCGGCACGAGCCCTTGTCCGCAGCCACCACAGTTGGGCAGCCATAGCCGAACGAACGGTTGCGGCATACCGGTGCCCGCCGGCCGTCGAACGCAAGCACGAGATGTTCGCGGCGATCGCCTCCGACCAGAACCTGCTGTTCGATGTCCAGTAGCTCGAAGTCCAGTAGATCGACGGATGTCACCTGGCGCTGGTGGGGCTGGTCCACAT
>CAYLOH010000043.1:0-11918 GCA_964385255.1 uncultured Rubrivirga sp.
TCACGCACTGCACGAACTCACGGATTGCAGGAAGGGCACCAGCGCGGCTCGACCGCTTGGTCCGACCGAGGTACCTCCACCAAGGCGGGACATGCCGGACAGCCGAAAACGTCCGCTCGAATGGCGGTGTCGACGAATGTTCCGCAGGCCGAACACGGCAGTCCGCGGGTCGGCTCGATCCGCCCCCAACCCGGGCTCGCGCATTCGGGACAGGGCGTGGCCAGACGATGCGCGAGGCGCGAGGCGCACTCGCCGATAGCCCGCATTCGACTGGGGGAGAAGCATGCGCGCAGGTCGCTTTCCACCACCGCGGCGCCAAAGGCCGCCGCGCACTCGCGGATGGCGGTTTCCAACACGGTGTAATCGGTGATGCCCGTGATGATCGGCCGCGCTTGGGGATTCGTCGGTCTGACGATCAAGCCATGATGAGGAAAGTCCGCTCGAGCAAGGACGGGGCGCATGTCGGTATCGATCGTCACGGTCTCTCGAACGGCAACGATGTCGGTAGTTCGGGTTGTCTCGCTGACGACGATCCCTCGTTCGTCATCCACGAAGGCGATGGTCTCGATATCCGAGGTGACGAATGGCATGAGCGGATCGGGCCCGATCGTTCCCTCGCTGGCGATTCCGATCGGGTAGCCACTGGCGACCATGCCGGCGCGCGCCTTCGCTATCGCCGTGTTGAGCGGCGTATCGGTGCGGGGGATGTCCCCGGTGAAGGTTCCGAAGGCGTCGGTATCGATGTCGATGACGACGATCTCCAGTCCGATGACGTCTCGGAGTATCGGTGCTATCGCCGTGTCTTTGGCGTGACGTGTGGCTAGGGCTGCTGATCGCCCGCCGTAGGGCTTCTCGTCCACGAGTGAACGGCGCTCTATCGGTGATCGGTGAATAGGTCGATCAGTTCGCCCACTTTGTGGCCGGACTCTGCTTGATGACGGAACGGCTGTTTGCGATTCACCGTGTAGACGTTTCGCCTTCCACTTCGCTCCTTGGTGATGTACCCAGCGTGTTCAAGATCCGTCACGACGGTTTGTGCCGTTCGCTCGGTGACTCCGGCCGATATAGCCAGATCACGAATCCGAACATCGGGTTGCTGAGCGATCAACAGGAGTAAGCGACCGTGGTTGGTGAGCAACGTCCAGTGTCGGTCATCATCCGAGGGCGTGGCTGCCATGTGCCTATGGTGCCCGACGATGTTTCGCGCCGAGGATTCCTGATCAGTTCTCACCTTGGGCCCGCGTGAAAGTCGGTGCTCCATCGTGCTCCTCGAGTTTCTCCACGTGCATCCACCGGTAGACCGACCCCACGCGTGTGAGCAGGTCGGCGACGGCGTCGTCGCTCCACCGTGAGGAGTCGTCGAAGACGAATCTGCAGCGGTAGTGGTCCACGCACGAGGGCAGAGTTCCCGTTTCCGGCCATACCTGTGTCCCACGATTCGACACCATCTTCAACGAGAACGGGGTTCCAGCGCTCGCGCTCTGCAATCGATGGGCAACCCGCTCGGGCGCTTCGTGTGTCTCGATGAAGATGTCGACACCGACCTTCGCCCTCGAGGCCGGCGAGTGATCGACGTCCTCCCCGAAGATGCGCCGCATCTTGAGGTCTTGGTGATTCCTCGTCGGCAACGAAGATGTCGAGCCGATGTTGGCAACGACCGCCTCGGTGAACGCGCGGGTACCCACGGGCGATGGCCCGGGGACGTCGATGGTGTGGATCCCCTGTTCGAGCGTGACGAACAGAGCTTGTTCGATTTGCTCGGCGGCGGCGAACTCCGACAGGTGCCGCAGCAGCATCGCTGCTGACAAGATCATCGCCGTCGGATTGGCTGTGTCCTGTCCGGCGATGTCAGGTGCAGTGCCGTGAACTGCCTCGAACATCGCTACGTCGTAACCCAGATTCGCCGAGGGGGCGAAACCGAGACCTCCCACGAGCCCGCTGGCGAGGTCGCTGAGGATGTCACCGTTCATGTTGGTGGTGACGATTACGTCGAATTGTTCGGGGCGCATCACCATCTGGTGGGCGCAGTTGTCGATGAGCATGTGGTCGGCTGTGAGATTCGGGTAGTCGCGTGCGGCGATCTCGAACTCCCGCTTGAACAGGCCCTCGGTGACTTTCATGATGTTGGCTTTGGTGGCTACCGTCACGCGGGAGCGACCTTCGGCCTGTGCCAGCGCCAGACCCGCGTGCGCGATGCGCCGCGACCCAAGTCGACTCACCAACTTCAAGCACTGGGCGACGTTCGGCGTCTGCATGTGCTCGATGCCGGCGTACAAGTCCTCGACGTTCTCCCGGACGATCACGAGATCCACACCGCGACCGGCGTACGGGCTGGGGATCCCGGGCAGTTCCCGCGCTGGTCGGATGTTGGCGAAGGTCTCGAACATCTTGCGTAGCGTGACGTTGGCGCTCTTGCCGCCTTCGCCGATGGGGGTTGCGAGGGGGCCCTTGAGGACCATCCGCGTGCGATCGATGGATTCCACGGTCTCCTCGGGCACGCCGCTGCGAACCCCCCGTTCGAAGGCGCGCCCTCCGGCCTCGGCGAATTCGCACTCCACCGACACCCCTGTAGCGTGCATGAGCGTGAGAGCAGCGCCCACCACCTCCGGTCCGACGCCGTCGCCTTCTATGACCGTTATGGCCGGGGTGGTCCGCTCGTGAATCGTCACAGGTAGAATGATACAGGAAATATATTTCCTGTCAAATGATGCAGGCATGAGGGTGGGAGTAGCGATGACCGTTCAGACGGTGAGCCAGGACGAGGTTCTCGACGCGCTCGAGAACGAGGCGATCGCGATCCTTCGGGAGACGGCGGCCGCGTTCGCCAAGCCCGTGTTGATGTATTCGATCGGCAAGGACTCCTCGGTGCTGCTGCACCTGTCTCGAAAGGCTTTCCACCCGGCCGGGCTGCCCTACCCGTGCCTGCACGTGGACAGCCAGTGGGAGTTCGCGGAGGTCATCGCGCACCGTGACCGCATGGCCCGCGAGATCGGCTTCGAACTGATCGTCGCCCAGAACGATGAAGGCATCGCGGAAGGCGTGAGTCCGATGTCGCACGGCATCCATGAGTACACCCGCATCATGCGCACCGTTCCTTTGCTCGAGGAACTCGAGCGTGGCAAGTACGACGCTGCGATCGGTGGGGGACGTCGCGATGAGGAGCGAAGCCGGGCGAAGGAAAGAATCTTCAGCCTGCGTGAAGCCGGGCAGCGCTGGGAACCGCGGAATCAACGTCCGGAGTTCTGGCGCACAGCTAATACGAATCTGGTGAACGGTCAGACGATGCGCGTCTTCCCGCTGTCGAACTGGACGGAGTTGGATATCTGGCGCTACATCCGCCGCGAGCAGATTCCGGTGGTCGACCTGTACTTCGCGCAATCGCGCCCTACCGTGGATCGCAAGGGCACCCTCCTGGTCCCCGACGATGACCGAATGCCCCTGCTCCCCGGGGAGGAGGTCGTGGATCGGGTTGTGCGGTTCCGAACACTCGGCTGCTATCCGGTGACGGGCGCGATTGAGTCCGATGCCGCCGATATCGATGCGCTCGTCCGGGAGATGGAAGCCACGCGTTTCAGCGAGCGCGCAGGTCGCCTCGTGGATGGTGAGCGCGAGGAATCCATGGAGGCCAAGAAGCGGTCGGGGTATTTCTGAGCGATTCCTGAAATCACCCTTCACCCGGCGATCACAGTTCTCTCACGATCGTGCGCCACGCTCGATTCATGATGATCACGGTGGTCATCGGAAAGGGCAGTGATGAAGATCGGGCGCACCGTAGTTTCAGTCGCAACGGCAGTCAGTCTCGGCGGTTTTGGTCTTGTTGGCACCGCCACCGCCGCTCACGCGAGCACCCTCGACCGGGAACAGAAAGTGTGTGGCAACGCAATGGTGACGGCCAAGCTCGAGCGTGACTCGCGCGAGCACGAAGTGGATGTCGAGGTGTACTCCGAACGCGGAGGCGAACGCTGGCGCATCGTCATCAAGGATGCGAATGGAGAAGTCCTTCGCACGGTCACGCGTAAGACAAACCGTGAAGGCGAATTCGATGTGTGGCGCTCCATTCCGGGAACGATCAACGCTGTGTCCGTCGATGTCAGCGGCCCGAGTGGTCAGACCTGCACGCTCCAGCTGCGGGCCTAGGACGTGCAGCCCCGAGACGATCGAATGGGGTGGTGGGCTCGCGGCCACCACCCCATTCGTCATGCATCAGACGAGTCGACAATCGACGGAGACTCCTCGGTGCGGAAGGCGGGAGTTGAACCCGCACGCCCGAAGGCACTGGTACCTAAAACCAGCGTGTCTGCCGTTCCACCACTTCCGCGTGACGCGTGAATCCTAGATCAGCGCGAGTGTCTGCAGATTCCCTCGCGCCAGTCGCGTGGCTACGACCGATCCCGCGGGTTTCGAAAGAAGGTTGAGTGTGACCGCGGGCCGCTACCGCGCGGATCAGCCGAGTTCGGCCAGCAGTGTCTTGATGGCGTGCGGGTGGGCCAGATGGGCGATGGCCCGAAGCCTCAGCCCGATCGGGATAGGGGCATCGAACGTCTTCTCCAGAGCCGTATCGCCGGCGACACCTGCGATCGCAAGGATCACATCGCGTTTGGTCACGTAGCCGACCGACTCGGCGAAGCCGCGACCGATCGGACCGTTCGGTCCGCTTATCACGACGGCACCCTCCGAGTACTGCATGCCAGGCGCGAAGTAGCCCGCTTGACCGCCGTCGACGATCGGTGTCAATTCGAAGTGGCGCATGATGTCCGGGGTGTCGCCATCGAGATCGAAAACCCAATGGTTCGGATACCACGCGTGTGACACCGGATAAGTACTCGGATCCGGTGAGCGCTCGGCTCGTACCCAGTCGGTCACACTCATCCGGCCGGAGACTTCATGCGCAGTTCCCGATCCATCGATCCATTTACCGTTAACGGGCACCGTCATCACGCCAGGTTCGTCTGCTGTTTGGTCGTAGAACTTGGCCTTGTGCTCGTTGTCGTGGATGGCGGCGAGCGTGAGTTGGACGTCGCCGTCGAACTGCATCATGAACCAATCCCAACCCCCGGGTCCGGGAGTTGGGAGGTCACTCATCGCTCGGACATCCTCCTGGCGTGGATTCCCGTTGGGCATGAAGCCCGTGCCCCATTGGTGATCGAACCAGAACTCACCGGACACCAGTTCCACGGTTTCCTGGCCTATGCGCACGCGAGAGCCGCGTGAAGCGAGAGTCAGTCGCGGTATCGAGTAGTAGAGCGTGCCGACGCCGCCGATGCTCGGAGCGGCTCCCTGTTTGCCTTGGAGGAAGGGAGGCTTGGCTGAATCGAAGGTCAGGTCCACGGACACGTCCATGCCTGGTGACGTGCTGCCATCGACGGCCGAACCGCGGATTCGTAGAGGCACGAATGCGCCCTCCTGCAGCGACTCCGCCACGTTGTCTCCCGCCTGAAAGCGGAAAGGGTCGACCTGCACGTCGATGTCGCCGGCAATCACCACGGGCGCTCCGCGGTAGTGGCGATCTCCTTCGCGGCTGACCGCCACGTGAACCTCCATGACCTGGTTCTCGATCGCATCGATGCCGAGTGAGTCCCGAAGTGGCCCAGGCAACAAGGCATATGTCCACAACATGAATTGGATCCCGTAATGCAATCCGTCTGACCCGACGGCAGTCCCGACGAAGAAGTGCCATCCCACCTGGCAGTCCAGATCAGGAATGTGAGCGGCGGGGAAGTCGAAAGTCGGATGTTCAGGAAGTTCGCGGTAGCCGCGCGAGGAGTCTTTGCCCAGGAGGAGTGTCATGGCATAGGCCGAGTGTGCGGTGAGTGAGTCGCAGTGTGACAGCAACAATCGATAGCGCTCGGAATAGTCCGGAGTGAAGGAGTCGGGATTCGACAGTAGGTCGTTCAGGCGTGCACGCATTCTGGTCGAGTAGTCCGCAGACATGACCGGAACGTAGCAGCGGTTATGCCGCTAGCGCGTGGGATTCAGTTCAGCCCGAGGTCGCGCATGAGCTTCGCGACGTGACCGGTGGCCTTCACGTTGTAGAAGGCGTGCTCGATCTTCCCTGTAGGCGAGATGACGAAGGTCGATCGAATGACACCCGTGACGACTTTCCCGTAGAGCTTCTTCTCACCCCAGGCTCCGTACTTCTCCATCACCCCGTGGTCGGGGTCGGACAGCAGTGTGAAGGTCAGGTTCTCCGCTGCGGCGAACTGCGCGAGTTTCACCGGTGAATCAGGGGAGATGCCCACGACCTCGAGCCCGGCATCTGTGAAGGCACCGAGGTTCTCGCGGAAGTCGCACGCTTGGGTGGTGCAGCCGGGGGTCATGGCGGCTGGGTAGGCGTACAGCAGGAACGACCGCCCCCGGAAGTCCTGCAACGAGACCTTCGAGTCGGTCGCGTCCCTCAACGTGAAAGCGGGGGCTTTGTCACCGGGGCGGAGGGTGGGCATGACGACACCCTAGGGGCGTCTTACTGCAAGTTTTTTGCAAGTAACCAAACCTTGCCGTATGGTCGGCACGTGCGAACAGACTTCCGAAATGTCCTGATTGGCCTCGGTGCCGGCGCCCTCGTGTTGACCGGTTGCTCGAGCTCGAGCGACGAATCGACGTCGGCGAGTGGCGACCGGCTGCTGGTGGCGACCACGGTTTCGCCCATCACGTCCATCGCCTCGCGCGTGGGTGGCGACTGCGTCGAGATCCGGGGAATAGTGCCCGAGGGCACCAACTCGCACACGTTCGAACCCGCGCCTTCGGTCGCTGCGCTGTTGAGCGACGCCGACGTCGTCTTCATTAACGGCCTCAAGCTCGAGGACCCGACTTTGGAGATGGCGCAAGCAAACATGCGTGACGATGCCGAACTGGTCGAACTCGGAACCATCGCGCTGCCGGAATCGGAGTACATCTACGACTTCTCCTTCCCGGAGGAAGAGGGCAAGCCGAACCCGCACCTGTGGACCGACCCCACGTTCGCTATCGAGTACGCGCAGATCATCCGCGACGTCCTGACCGAGCGGGCACCCGAGTGCGCGGAAACCTTCCAGGCGAATTTCGAATCCTTTGAAGCACAGGCCAACGAGTTGGCCGCGGCGATCCGTGAGGACCAGCAGACAGTCCCCGAGGGCAACCTGAAACTCGTCACCTACCACGACGCCTACGCCTACTTCGCGGACAACTTCGGATGGGAGGTCGTGGGTGCCCTTCAGCCCAGCGACTTCTCCGATCCCAGTCCCTCGGAGGTCGTGACACTGATCGAGCAGATCCGCGCCGAGGGCGTGCCGACGATCTTCGGTTCGGAGGTCTTCCCCTCCGATGTGCTCGAGGAGATCGCCAACGAGACAGGAGTGCGCTACGAGGACTCGCTGCGTGACGACGACCTGCCCGGAGCACCCGGCGACGAGAACCACTCCTGGCTCGGCCTCATGCAGTACAACTTCGCGACGATGATCGAAGGTTTGGGTGGTCAAGCACCGAACATCCGTGCAGTGGACATCACCAGCCCCGTACCGGATGCGGCAGACTATCCCCAGTGACGGGAACAGGGGTCGGACCTGAACTGATCCGACTCGTCGATGTCGATGCCGGATACGACCATGAGGTCGTCTTGCACGACATCAATGTGCACGTGCATGAAGACCAGTTCACCGGAATAGTCGGCCCCTCCGGATCTGGCAAGACCACGTTGCTCCGCCTGCTCCTGGGCATCGTCAAGCCGATGTCCGGGACGATCACCAAACGCCCGGAACTGCGTATCGCCTACGTGCCCCAGTTGGAGACGGTCAATTGGGACTTCCCGATCACAGTGCTCGAATGCGTGCTGATGTCCGGTTCGCGCGGTCGACTCCTGACAGTCCCCTGGGCCGACAAGACGGAAAAGGCGCATGCGCACGCGGTGCTGGAGCGGCTGGGCATCGACACGTTGGCAGATCGCCAGATCCGCAACCTGTCCGGTGGTCAGCAACAGCGCATGTTCCTCGCGCGGGCCCTGTATCGACAACCGCAACTGCTCCTGCTCGACGAGCCCACGAGCGGGGTCGACGTCTCGACCCGACACGACGTCCTGCACCTGCTGGCGGACTTGCACGAAGACGGTGTCGCCATCGTGCTCACCACGCATGATCTGAACGGAATGGCCGCGCACCTACCGCATCTCATCTGCGTCAATCATCGGGTGATCGCCGATGGCACGCCCGACGAAGTGATCAAGCCCGAGGTTCTGGAGCAAACGTTCGGTGCACGCATGGAGGTCCTGGAGCACTTGGGCATGCGCGTGGTGGTCGACGAACGACCGGAGCACGCGATGAAGTGGACTCAGTGATGGAAGCGATTCTCGAGCCGCTCGGGTACACGTTCTTTTTGGAGGGCCTGCTCGTCGCTGGACTTTCGGGAGCCCTCCTGGGATTCATCGGCGTTTTCATCGTGTTGCGGGGCATGAGTTACATCGGGCACGGCCTGTCCCACTCGATCTTCGGTGGATTCGCGGCAGTGCAACTGTTCGCTTCCCAGTTCTACGTCCTGGGAGCTGGGCTCTGGGGTATCGCATCGGCGCTGGCCATCAACACCGTCTCCAAGCGCAGCAGGTTGGGGGCCGACGCCGCGATCGGTGTGATCACGACCGCATCCTTCGCCCTCGGTGTGGCCTTGTTCGCCCGTTTCGGATCGAGCGGACCATCGTTCGAGAACGCACTCTTCGGAAGCATCCTGGGAATATCCCCCGAACAGATCATCGGTTTGACGGCAGTCTCGCTCCTTGCGGTGGCATTCGTCTTCTTCCGCTACCGCGCGCTACTGTTCTCGACCTTCGATCCGGAAGTCGCGGATGTATCGGGCGTCAAGGTCAATCGCATCGAAGCGCAACTGATGATCGTTCTGTCCTTATCGATCCTCGCGACACTGACGGTAATCGGCGTGACCTTGGTCGCCGCGATGCTGGTTATCCCCGCAGTAGTGGCCCGCATGCTCACGGACTCGTTCGGACGCATGCTTGCGTGGAGTACCGCCGTCGGAACTTTCAGCGGCCTGGTGGGCATGTACCTCAGTTACTACGCCGAAGTACCCTCGGGAACGATGATCGTTCTGGTTGGGGCGGCGATCTTCATCGTGGTATTCGCCTTCGCGGGGCGGACCCGACGTCGCCGCTCGGCGGGACTCGACTCACACGTGGAACCGGTGCCCGCGTCGGTTTCCCTTCGTTAGGACGTCGTAGGCTGACGGCGTGAATGGCGGTCGGCCATCTTCAGGGGCGCAAGCGGAAAGGACTGTGTGATGGCACAAGCCGGAGAAACCAGCACCCCATCCATTGTCGACCTTCAAACGCAGGTCGTGGCCGCCCGAGAGGAACTCGTCGCCTCTCTATCTACCTTGAAGCAGGAAACTTCGCCGGCCGCGCTCGCGCAACGCGGGCTCGGCGCAGTGAAGGGTTGGTTCACCGACGAGTACGGAGGGATCCGACCCGAACGGGTGGCGATTGTCGGTGCGGTTGTCGTCGGCTACGTCGCCATCAAGATCCTCGGTCGACGGCGTTGACGGCTACCGATAATTCCGAGCGGGTGCTGCCGGACACGCGTCCACGGGCGGATGGTTCGGTGCCTATCAAGCTCCTGCACGATCGAGTATTGGTCCGTGAGGGTGGTGTCGACGGTGAGCGTCGCTCCAGTGGCGGCATCGTCATTCCCGCCACTGCGCAGGTGGGTCGTCGTCTGAACTGGGCCAAGGTCGTTGCGGTGGGTCCGAACGTCCGAAGTGTCGAAGTGGGGGATTCGGTTCTCTTCGAGCCCGAGGATCGTGGCACGGTGGAACTGCAGGGCATCGACTACGTCTTGCTGCGTGAGCGCGACCTGCACGCCGTCGCTGCCGGGCGCCATGCCACCGCTGGCACGGGTCTGTACCTGTAGGCATGTCGAAGGCGGATCGACCGATTCTGGTCGGTGGTACCGGACGAAGCGGTTCCACGATCGTGGGACATCTTCTGGATCATCACCCCGATCTCACCTTGACGCGCCCCATGGAAGTGCGGTTCATCACCGGAAACGACGGATTGGCCGATGCCCTGGCCATCGCGCAGCGCAAGCCTGGGAGCCCGAAGGCGGCGGCCGCCGCCGAACTGGCGGTGAATCGCCTCGTCGAGCGTTGGTTCGAGCGCGCGGAGAACGTGGGTCTTCATACATCCGTGAAGAGAGCTGAATTGCTCGAACTGTGCGATGCCTATCTGCGGGACTTCGGCCCGAATCCTCAGGAGGCGACGCGTGATCTCACCCGGGCGATCATGGGCAAGGTTGCAGCCTCGATCGGCGCCCAGCGGTGGGTGGACACCACGCCGGCCAATGCACGCAAGGCCGACAAAGTCGAAGCAATCTATCCGGACTCGGTGGTGGTCATCGTCCATCGTGACGGTCGTGACGTCGCGGCGTCCTTCGCGAACCAAAGTTTCGGGCCGGACGACGTCTTCGCGGCCTTGGAACTGTGGGAGCAACGCATGCTGCGCATCCATCACGCTGTAGCGAAGTCCCGGCCGGATCGAATCTTCGAGATGGATCTTGTGGACCTCGTCATTCACGCTCGATCGCACACCTTGGATCGGTTGTGCGCGGCAGTCGGTGTCGAGCAGGCGCCGGAGATGGTGGCGT
Organism: uncultured Rubrivirga sp.; assembly: GCA_964385255.1. Classification (GTDB taxonomy): domain Bacteria; phylum Actinomycetota; class Actinomycetes; order S36-B12; family S36-B12; genus S36-B12. The sequence continues at coordinate 10,614 of CAYLOH010000043.1, forward strand.
GGTTCGACGAGAACGTGACCGAACAGGCCGCGCATGGCGGAAGGTGGCGCCATGACTTCGACACATCCACGTGCGAGCGTTTGGATCGGGCGTACTTGGCTGCTTGCGAACGCCTGACTCGCGAGGGGGTTCGCATCCCGCCAGCAGGGTAGGGGGTGTGCCGTCCGGCATGATCGGGCCGTGATCGATTGCATAGTCATCGGGGCCGGCCACAACGGCCTGGTGACGGCGGCCTATCTGGCCCGAGCTGGTCACAGCGTCCTGGTGCTGGAGGCCGGAGAGCGAATCGGTGGCGCGGCCGTCTCCGCCGAACTGTTCCCCGGGGTCGAAGCACGGCTGAGCAAGTACTCCTACCTTGTCTCCTTGCTTCCCACGAAGGTCACGCAGGACCTCGAGATAAGCGTTCCCCTCGCGCGGAGGCGCATTGCGTCGTATACACCTGATCCTGAAGACCCATCACGAGGTCTTCTCATCCCGTCCGATGATCCGCATGGCGTGATCGACAACATCACGACGTTCACGGGCAGCAGTGCTCAAGGTCAGTCGTGGCTGGACTTCTATGCGCGCACCGAACGAATGGCTCAAGTCCTCTATCCAACGCTCCTCGAACCCCTTGCCTCGCGCGAGGAGATGCGTTCGCGCATGGATCCGGGTGATTGGCGGGATTTCGTCGAGCGGCCGTTGGGCGAGGTGATCGAAGCCAGCGTCGACGACGACGTCCTGCGTGGTGTGATCCTCACGGATGGCTTGATAGGAACCTTCGCCGACGCTCACGACGAGTCGCTTCACCAGAACATCTGTTTCCTCTACCACGTGATCGGACAGGGCACCGGGCAATGGGACGTTCCCGTGGGTGGCATGGGTGCGATCACCGCGCAACTCGCCGATCGGGTTCGCGAGGCGGGGGGCAGCATCCATACGAACGCAGAGGTGCTGGCCGTCGAGGAAACCGCTGGTGGACTGGAAGTGGTGGTGCGCGAAGCAGGCGACGAGGTCCGCTACCGAGCAGCCACCGTTGCGGCCGGATGCGCGCCGTCCGTGCTCGATCGACTGCGAGGTAAACACTCGGATCCCATCAGCGTCCTCGATGGGGGCGCCCAGGTGAAGGTGAACATGCTGCTGTCGCGGTTGCCGCGACTGCTGGATGCCGCCGTGGATCCGAAGGATGCGTTCAGTGGCACCTTCCACATCAATGAGGGCTATGGCCAACTCGCGCGCGCGTACGCGTCAGCTGCCGCTGGTGAGCTGCCTTCACCGCTGCCGGCCGAGATCTACTGCCACAGTTTGAGTGATCCGAGCATCCTG
>CAYLOH010000044.1:0-11846 GCA_964385255.1 uncultured Rubrivirga sp.
GCGAAGAAGGCTCCGGCCGCCAAGAAGGCCGCACCCGCGAAGAAGACGACCGCCAAGAAGACGACCGCCAAGAAGGAAGAGGACTGATCGTGGGACAGAAAGTAAACCCGCACGGCTTCCGGCTGGGCGTGACGACCGACTTCACTTCGCGCTGGTTCGCCGACGACGTCAAGAAGGGGCAGCGATACCGCGACTACGTCGAAGAGGACGTGAAGATCCGCCGCCTGCTCAGCCAAGGAATGGAGCGGGCCGGTATCGCGAAGGTGGAGATCGAGCGGACCCGTGATCGTGTCCGCGTCGACATCCACACCGCGCGGCCGGGCATCGTCATCGGCCGCCGTGGCGCCGAAGCCGACCGCATCCGAGGTGACCTGGAGAAGTTGACCGGCAAGCAGGTTCAGTTGAACATCCTCGAGGTCAAGAACCCTGAAATCGAGGCGCAACTCGTCGCGCAAGGCATTGCCGAGCAGCTGTCCAGCCGCGTCTCCTTCCGTCGCGCCATGCGCAAGGGCATGCAAAGCGCGATGAAGGCGGGCGCCAAAGGCATCCGAGTGCAGGTCTCGGGACGTCTGGGTGGCGCGGAAATGTCCCGTACCGAGTTCTACCGCGAGGGCCGGGTGCCTTTGCACACGTTGCGAGCTGACATCGACTACGGCTTCTACGAGGCGCGCACGACCTTCGGTCGGATCGGCGTGAAGGTTTGGATCTACAAGGGAGAGGCCCTCGGGACTCGCGCCGAGCGCGAGGCGGCTGCCGCCGCGGCTCGGTTGTCCGGGCAGCGCGCTCGACCGGAGCGTCCGCGGCGCGCACGCAATGACGAGGGCGCCGAGATGACCGGGGAGGCGACGGCGGCCGAGACCGTCGTCGAGGCCAACGAAGCATCCGTGACCGCAGGACAGGAGGGCTGATCATGCTCATTCCTCGCAGGGTGAAGCACCGTAAGCAGCACCATCCCAAGCGCACGGGTGCAGCCAAGGGCGGCACGAAGGTCACCTTCGGCACGTACGGAATCCAGGCCCTCGAGCCCGCGTACGTGACCAACCGGCAAATCGAGGCCGCTCGTATCGCCATCACCCGTCACGTGAAGCGCGGTGGCAAGGTGTGGATCAACATCTACCCCGATCGTCCGCTGACCAAGAAGCCGGCCGAGACCCGAATGGGATCGGGCAAGGGATCGCCCGAGTGGTGGGTGGCGAACGTCAAGCCCGGACGTGTGATGTTCGAACTGTCCTACCCGGACGAGGCGGTCGCGCATGCAGCCTTGATGCGTGCGGTGCACAAACTTCCTATGAAGTGCCGAATCGTTCGGCGCGACGAAGCAGGTGAGGACTGATGGCAGTCGGAACAGCCGCAGGAGAACTGCGCAACTTGAATCAAGACGAGCTCGTCGCCAAGTTGCGTGAGGCGAAGGAGGAACTGTTCAACCTTCGCTTCCAAGGAGCAACGGGTCAGCTCGAGAGTCACGGTCGGCTGCGCGCGGTCCGTCGTGACATCGCCCGCATCTACACGATCCTTCGGGAGCGTGAGTTGGGCATCACGCCGGCCCTCGAGGCGACCGATGGTGCCGACGACAGTGAGGAAGGTGCCGCATGAGCACGGCGAAGACGCAGGATTCAGCCGAACAGCGCGGCTACCGCAAGGTGCGAGAGGGCCTCGTCGTCAGCGACAAGATGGATAAGACCGTCGTCGTGGCCGTCGAGGACCGCTTCAAGCACCCGCTCTACGGCAAGGTTGTGCGCCGCACGAGCAAGTTGAAGGCCCATGACGAGCAGAACACCGCCGGCGTGGGCGACCGTGTCCTGGTGATGGAAACCCGCCCGCTGTCAGCAACCAAGCGCTGGCGCGTGGTGGAGATCCTCGAGAAGGCCAAGTAGCAAACCCGACCGCCGACCGCGGCCGGGCAGTTCCGCCAGGCTCGAACCGAGAACCGGCAGACGATCAGGAGAGATGAAGTGATCCAGCAAGAGTCGCGACTACGGGTCGCCGACAACACAGGTGCCAAGGAGATCTTGTGCATCCGGGTGCTCGGCGGCTCCGGACGACGCTACGCCGGAGTGGGCGACGTCATCGTGGCCACCGTCAAGGATGCGATTCCCGGTGGTGGCGTGAAGAAGGGCGAGGTCGTCAAGGCGGTCGTCGTGCGCACCAAGAAGGAGCACCGACGTCCCGACGGCTCGTACATTCGATTCGACGAGAACGCCGCGGTGATCTTGAAGGGCGACGGCGAACCCCGTGGAACTCGCATCTTCGGGCCTGTCGGGCGTGAGCTGCGCGAGAAGAAGTTCATGAAGATCATCTCGTTGGCCCCGGAGGTGCTGTGATCATGGCCAAGCTCCATGTGCGTAAGGGCGACACCGTCCAGGTGATCTCAGGCAAGGATCGCGGACTCACCGGCAAGGTGATCGAGGTGTATCCGGAGTCCGACCGACTCATCGTCGAAGGCGTCAACCGAATCAAGAAGCACACGCGAGTCGGACAGAACGCCCGTGGCGCCAAGACGGGTGGCATCGTCACCACCGAAGCCCCCATCCATGTCTCGAACGTGATGGTCGTCGATCCCGAGGATGGTCGACCGACTCGGGTTGGTTATCGCAAGGAGAAGGTGGAAAAGCGTCGTCCGGACGGCTCCACCTACGAGAGCGAGCGCAGCGTGCGGATCTCCAAGCGCACCGGGAAGGACCTGTGATGAGTACCGCGACGAAGAGCATGCCGCGATTGAAGGCGCGCTACCGCGAGGAGATCCTCCCCGAGTTGCGTCAGGAATTCGGCTTCGCGAACGTGATGCAGGTCCCGACCGTCACGAAGATCGTCGTCAACATGGGTGTGGGCGAGGCCGCTCGCGATTCCAAGTTGATCGAAGGCGCGATTCGAGACCTCACCGACATCACCGGTCAAAAGCCCCAGGTCACGAAGGCCCGCAAGTCGATCGCCCAGTTCAAGTTGCGTGAGGGCCAGCCCATCGGCGCGCACGTGACCTTGCGCGGGGACAGGATGTGGGAGTTCCTCGATCGCCTGTTGTCGATCGCGCTGCCGCGCATCCGCGACTTCCGTGGCTTGTCGCCCAAGCAGTTCGACGGCAAGGGCAACTACACGTTCGGCCTCAACGAGCAATCCATGTTCCATGAGATCGACCAGGACAAGATCGACCGGACGCGGGGGATGGACATCACCATCGTCACGACCGCGACAAACGACGACGAGGGACGGGCACTGCTTCGGCTGCTCGGCTTCCCCTTCAAGGAGGCGTAGGCCATGGCCAAGAAAGCGTTGATCCAAAAGCAGCAGAAGACCCCCAAGTTCAAGGTTCGCGCGTATACGCGGTGCACCAAGTGCGGTCGTCCGCACTCGGTCTATCGCAAGTTCGGCCTGTGTCGAGTGTGCCTTCGCGAGATGGCGCACGCAGGCGAGCTACCCGGAGTCACGAAGAGCAGTTGGTAACGACGCCGAAGGTCCTTGGGCAGTCCGCCCGGGGATACCACGGCGAGGAAGGCCGGTAGGCCATGACGATGACAGACCCGATCGCAGACATGCTCGCTCGTCTGCGCAACGCCAACTCGGCGTACCACGATTCGGTGATGATGCCCCACTCCAAGATCAAGGCGAACATCGCCGAGATCTTGAAGTCCGAGGGCTACATCGCCGGCTACGACGTAGCCGACGCCGAAGTGGGCAAGACCTTGACGCTGCAACTGAAGTACGGCCCGTCTCGAGAGCGATCGATCGCTGGATTGCGACGAGTCTCGAAGCCTGGCCTTCGCGTGTACGCCAAGAGCACCGCTCTGCCCCGTGTGCTTGGTGGCCTCGGCATCGCGATCTTGTCCACATCGAACGGTCTGCTGACCGATCGACAAGCCGCCAAGAAGGGCGTAGGTGGGGAAGTCCTCGCCTACGTCTGGTGAAGGGAGGAACGACATGTCACGAATCGGCAAGTTGCCCATCCCTGTCCCGTCGGGTGTGACCGCCACCATCGAGGGCCAATCCGTCACTATCGCGGGTCCCAAGGGGACGTTGTCCTTGGATGTAGCCGAGCCCATCTCGGTCAAGCAGGAGGACGGTTCGCTCGTTGTCATGCGTCCGAACGACGAGGCACCCGCGAAGGCGTTGCACGGGCTCACCCGTACTTTGGTCAGCAACATGGTGACGGGAGTCACCGAGGGCTACACCAAGACCCTCGAGTTGGTCGGAACGGGTTATCGCGTCACGGCCAAGGGTCAGGACTTGGAGTTCGCCCTGGGCTACAGCCACCCGATCACCGTCAAGGCCCCTGAAGGCATCTCGTTCGCCGTCGAGACTCCCACCAAGTTCGCGGTCGTCGGCATCGATAAGCAGTTGGTCGGCGAGACGGCGGCCAACATCCGGAAGTTGCGCAAGCCGGAACCGTACAAGGGCAAGGGCGTGCGCTACGAGAACGAAGTGATCCGCCGCAAGGCTGGAAAGGCGGGCAAGTAGCGATGAGTACGAGTACTTATGGCGTCAAGCTCGGGTCGGGCAACAAGGTTGCCGTGGGCCGCAAGCGTCGTCACATCCGGGTGCGCAAGAAGGTGTCCGGCACCGCGTCACGGCCACGCTTGGTCGTTACCCGGTCCGCCCGGCACATGATCGCCCAGGTAGTGGACGACACGTCCGGTCGCACCCTCGCCTCGGCCTCCACCATGGAAGCCGATCTTCGGACCACGAGTGATGACAAAACCGCGAAGGCCCGCAAGGTGGGTCAAAAGGTCGCCGAGCGCGCCAAGGCAGCCGGTGTCGAGACAGTGGTCTTCGACCGTGGTGGCAACCGCTATCACGGCCGTGTCGCCGCCCTAGCCGAAGGGGCTCGCGAAGCGGGCCTGGACTTCTGAGACGACCGAGAGCGAAAGAGGAGAACATGACAGGAACCGACCGACGCGGGGGCGGCGAACGCCGCGACCGCAAGGAGCGGACACCCCGCGAGGAGAAGTCGCAGTATCTCGAGCGCGTGGTAGCCATCAATCGTGTCGCCAAGGTCGTCAAGGGTGGTCGTCGTTTCAGCTTCACCGCACTCGTCGTCGTCGGTGACGGCGAGGGCATGGTTGGTGTGGGCTACGGCAAGGCGAAGGAAGTCCCGGCGGCGATCGCCAAGGGTGTGGAGGAGGCGAAGAAGCACTTCTTCCGCGTGCCTCGCATCCAGGGGACCATCCCGCACCCGGTGACAGGTGAAGCAGCTGCCGGCGTAGTGCTCCTGCGTCCGGCTGCGCCCGGTACCGGCGTCATCGCGGGCGGGCCCGTTCGCGCCGTTTTGGAATGCGCGGGCATCCACGATGTGCTGAGCAAGTCCCTCGGTTCGGACAACGCGATCAACATCGTCCATGCAACCGTCGCTGCGCTGAAGTTGCTCGAGCCCCCGGAGGCCGTCGCCGCGCGCCGCGGTCTTCCGCTGGAGGATGTCGCACCCGCCGCCATGCTGCGGGCGAAGGCTGGGGTGGGTTCCTGATGGCGCAACTCAAGGTGACCCAACGCAAGTCAGAGATCGGCGGAACGAGCAGCCAGCGCAACACGCTCCGCTCGCTCGGTCTCAAGAGAATCGGCGACGTCGTCGTCAAGGAAGACCGACCGGAGATCCGCGGCATGGTGAACACCGTGTCGCACCTGGTCGATGTCGAGGAGGTTGACTGACATGACTCTCAAGGTGCATCACCTGCGCCCGGCGCCGGGCGCGCGCACGGCCAAGACCCGAAAGGGTCGCGGCGAGGCGTCCAAGGGCAAGACCGCCGGTCGCGGTACCAAGGGAACCCGCGCGCGCAACACGGTGTCCGCTGCTTTCGAGGGCGGTCAGATGCCGTTGCACATGCGTCTGCCGAAGTTGAAGGGCTTCAAGAACCCGAACAAGGTCGAATTCCAGGTCGTCAACGTGGCGACCATCGCCAAGTTGTTCCCGTCAGGGGGCTCGGTGGGCGTGGCCGATCTCGTCTCGAAGGGGGCGGTTCGCTCGGGCAAGCCGGTCAAGGTGCTCGGCCAGGGAGACATCTCTGTGGCTGTCACGGTCACCGCGGACAAGTTCTCCTCCGCGGCTCGTGACAAGATCGAGGCTGCCGGAGGTTCGGTCACCGAGCTGTAGGGCGGTACCACGCGGGACGCAGGTCGATCGAGCGCTTAAGGAGGTAGGACCTAGTGCACATCAGTGCCTTCGGGGCTGCCCTTCGCACGCCTGACCTGCGCAAGAAGATCCTCTTCACGCTGGGCTTGCTCGCGCTGTACCGACTCGGATCGGTTGTACCCACGCCCGGTGTGGACTACGCGGCCATCCAGCGATGCATCGACGTGGTTCAAGACAACTCGGTCTATGCGCTCATCAACCTCTTCAGTGGCGGCGCGCTGCTGCAGTTGAGCGTCTTCGCCCTCGGCATCATGCCGTACATCACCGCAAGCATCATCCTGCAGTTGTTGACGGTCGTCATCCCTCGCCTGGAGATGCTGAAGAAGGACGGCCAGGCTGGTCAGGCCAAGATCACCCAGTACACGCGCTATGTGACCATCGGATTGGCCATCCTGCAATCGACCGCGATCTTGTCTCTTGCTCGCACGCCCGGCGCGCTGTTCAGTGGCTGCAACGAGACGATCATTCCCAATCAGGGCGTGTGGGTGATCCTGGTCATGGTGATCGTCATGACCGCCGGAACCGCGGTCGTGATGTGGTTCGGCGAATTGATCACCGAACGCGGCGTGGGCAACGGCATGTCCGTGTTGATCTTCACCGCGATCATCGCCACCATTCCGGCGCAGTTCGCCTCCATCCTCGGAAGCCGTGGCGCCTTCACCTTCACCATCACGCTGTTGGTGGGCCTGGCGGTCATCGCCTTCGTGGTCTTCGTCGAGCAAGCCCAGCGCCGCATTCCCGTCCAGTACGCAAAGCGGATGGTCGGACGGCGCATGTACGGCGGTACCTCCACGTACATTCCGTTGAAGGTGAACATGGCGGGTGTTATCCCGGTCATCTTCGCCTCATCGCTGCTTTTCCTGCCGACCCTGTTCGTCCAACTGACGGGAAGCCAGGCCGGATGGGCTCAATGGGTTCAGCAGAATTTCGGCACGGGCACCGGCACGTGGTACCTGCTCACGTATTTCCTCCTCGTCATCTTCTTCTGCTACTTCTACGTATCGATCACGTTCAACCCCACAGACGTGGCCGACAACATGAAGAAGTACGGCGGCTTCATTCCCGGCATCCGCGCGGGCAAGCCGACTGCCGACTATCTGGACTACGTGCTCACCCGACTGACTGCACCCGGCTCGCTCTACCTGGGCCTGATTGCCGTGCTGCCGGTCTTCGCCTTCGGTGGCCTGGGAGTCGCACAGGACTTCATCTTCGGCGGCACCAGCCTGCTGATCATGGTGGGCGTCGGTCTGGACACCGTGAAGCAGATCCAATCTCAACTGCAGCAGCGAAATTACGAAGGCTTCTTGGGTTAGGAGGAGGACATGCGAGTCGTATTCATGGGTCCTCCTGGCGCCGGCAAGGGAACACAGGCCACCCTCTTGGCCAGCCGGCTGGGCATTCCTCACATCTCCACGGGTGACATCTTCCGCGCCAACGTCGCCCAGGGCACTGAGTTGGGCAAGGAAGCCCAGCGATTCATGGATGCGGGGGAGTACGTCCCCGACACCGTGACGAATGCAATGGTCCGAGACCGCCTCACGCACGACGACTGTCGGCCAGGTTTCCTCCTCGACGGTTACCCGCGGACCGTCGAGCAGGTGGCCGAGTTGGACGCGATGCTTCGGTCCGCAGGTCAAAAGCTGGACGTTGTTGTCGAGTTGACCGTCGATATCGACGAAGTCGTAACCCGACTCGTGAAGCGCGCTCAGGATCAAGGTCGCTCAGATGACACAGAAGAGGTCATCCGACGCCGACTGGAGGTCTACTTCGAGCAGACGGCACCGCTGATCGACACCTACTCGCAGCGTGGATTGCTTGTCCGGATCGATGGCATGGGGCGAATCGAGGACGTTACCGAACGACTCGTGGCAGTGGTCGTCGTCGATTGATGCATAGGCGAACCCGTGTTCGGTAGGTCCGAGTCGATCGAGATCAAGTCGGTCGATGAACTCCACCTCATGCGTGAGGCCGGGCTCGTCGTCGCTCGCACGCTTGAGCGCCTTCGATCCGAGATCGCCGTCGGCATGACCACCGCGGACCTCGACGCCATCGCTCGCGAGAGCATCGCCGAGCATGGCGCAACACCATCGTTTCTCGGCTACCACGGATTCCCCGCGGTCATCTGCACCTCGGTGAACCGCGAGGTCGTGCACGGCATCCCGGGTACCACGGTGATTCAGGCCGGCGACATTGTTTCGATCGATTGCGGGGCCATCGTCGAGGGCTGGCATGGAGACGCAGCGCTGTCGATAGTGATGCCACAAGCCGACGCTTCCGTCCACGCTTTGTCCGAAGCGACCGAGGCGGCCATGTGGGCTGGGCTAGCCCAGGCACGCGAGGGCAATCGACTCTCCGACATCGGCCATGCGGTGGAGACCAGCATCAAGGAGGCCGGAAGTTACGGCATCGTCGAGGACTACGTGGGTCACGGCATCGGCTCGGCCATGCACATGCACCCGCCCGTCCCCAACTACGGCAAGCCGGGCCGCGGGCCACGGTTGGAAGCCGGGATGGCCCTGGCGATCGAGCCCATGGCCACCTTGGGCTCGGCCAATGTCACCGTGCTCGAGGACGATTGGACGGTCGTCACGACCGACGGACGCGCCGCCGCCCATTGGGAGCACACCGTCGCCATCACCGATGACGGCCCCTGGGTGCTGACCTCCCTCGAGGGCACCCGCCTCTAGTCCCGGGAAGTAGCCGTATAGGGGGAAATCGGACCCCGGTGTGGGGAAGGTATGGCTCGGGCGTAGACTTCGGGGGCTGATATCGGGCTTCCCCGTCCATCCGCACCGTCTCGCCGCTTCGGCGGTGTTCTGCGCGTGCGCCCAGGGCCGGGATCTCGAGTCGGTGGGTCGGAACTCCGGCCCTTCGTACTGGAAGGCGTGGAATGGGCAAGAAGGAAGGCGCGATCGAGCTCGAGGGCACGATCACGGAGTCGCTTCCCAACGCCATGTTCCGCGTCGAGTTGGACAACGGGCACGAAGTGCTCGCACATATCAGCGGGAAGATGCGGATGCACTACATCCGGATCCTGCCGGACGATCGCGTCGTCGTGGAGTTGTCGCCCTACGACCTCACCCGCGGCCGCATCGTCTACCGCTACAAGTAATGCGCGTCAGGCAATGGGAGCGCCTTCGGGCGAGGGAGAACGGACAGAGCACATGAAGGTGCAACCGAGCGTCAAGAAGATCTGCGACAACTGCAGGCTGATTCGTCGCCACGGTCGCGTGATGGTGATCTGCACCAACCCCCGTCACAAGCAGCGCCAAGGCTGACGCGAACCAACGCGGGAGAGACAACCCGCACCAACACCAACGGGAGCTCCCGACCCCTCGCTTAGGCGAGGACGACACCTCCGGCCACGGGGCCGGAGACCGGTCTTGGCGGACCGGAATGGACTCCCACCGCAAACCCCGTGAATGAGAATGGATAGGACCGCCACATGGCACGTTTGATCGGTGTCGATCTGCCGCGCGAGAAGCGCATGGCGATCGCGCTCACCTACATCTACGGCGTTGGTCGCTCGCAAGCGGCCAAGGCGCTCACGGCCACCGGAATCGATCCGGAGATGAAGGCCAAGGAACTGACCGATGAGCAGACGCTCGCGCTGCGCGATTGGATCGAGGCGAACCTCAAGGTCGAAGGTGACCTTCGACGCGAAGTCGCCGCTGATATCCGCCGCAAGGTCGAGATTGGCTGCTACCAGGGTCTACGCCACCGCAAGGGGCTGCCGGTTCGCGGGCAGCGCACCCACACCAACGCCCGCACCCGCAAGGGGCCGCGCAAGACCGTTGCCGGCAAGAAGAAGGCCTGAGCGCAGGCCGCTCACCCACCGATCGATCGTCCCGAGAACTTAGAAGGAAGGCAACCGAATGCCCCCCAAGACTGCTGGCGCCAAGAAGGTGCGCCGCAAGGAAAAGAAGAACGTGGCTCACGGTCACGCTCACATCAAGAGCACTTTCAACAACACAATCGTCTCGATCACCGACCCGACTGGTGCGGTGATCTCCTGGGCCTCGGCCGGTCAGGTCGGCTTCAAGGGCAGTCGCAAGTCCACTCCGTTCGCAGCCCAGTTGGCCGCCGAAGCCGCCGCTCGCCGCGCGATGGAGCACGGCATGCGCAAGGTCGATGTGTTCGTGAAGGGTCCCGGCTCGGGCCGCGAGACCGCTATTCGCTCGCTGCAGGCCACCGGCCTCGAGGTGGGCTCGATCTCGGATGTCACCCCCGTGCCGCACAACGGCACCCGTCCCCCCAAGCGCCGCCGCGTCTGATCGCGCGAAGGAAAGAGGAGATACAGATATGGCGCGATACACCGACGCTGATTGCAAGCGCTGCCGTCGCGAGAAGATGAAGTTGTTCTTGAAGGGCAGCAAGTGCGATTCGCCCAAGTGCCCGTTCGAGAAGCGGCCGTACCCCCCGGGTCAGCACGGGCGTGGTCGGACCAAGGAGAGCGAATACTTGCTCCAGCTTCGTGAGAAGCAGAAGGCCGTTCGCATCTACGGCGTGTTGGAGAAGCAGTTCAGCAACTACTACGCCGAAGCCAGCCGTCAATCGGGCAAGACCGGCGACAACCTTCTCCGCATCCTGGAAACTCGCTTGGACAACGTGGTCTTCCGTGCAGGGTTCGCCAAGTCACGTGACATGGCCCGGCAACTCGTCAGCCATGGCCACTTCACGGTGAATGGCAAGAAGGTGGACATTCCGTCATACCGCGTCTCGCCGAACGACATCATCGACGTCAAGCCGTCGTCGCGAGAGATGACCCCCTTCATCGTCGCGCATGCCGAGGTCGGCGAGAAGACAGTGCCAGCCTGGCTCGAGGTAGTCCCCTCGAAAATGCGCATCATCGTCCACTCGCTCCCCGAGCGTGAGGTCATCGATACCCCAGTCCAAGAGCAGCTCATCGTCGAGCTCTACTCCAAGTAAGCACCGTTCCGGCTTCGCCGCGAGCCGGAACCTCGTCAAACACGCGACTTCATATAGCGGTCGTCGCGGGAAGGAAAAGACACAGTGCTCATCAGTCAACGCCCCATCCTCACCGAGGAGCCGATCAGCGAGTTCCGGTCGCGCTTCATCCTCGAGCCGCTCGAGCCCGGCTTCGGCTACACGCTCGGTAACTCGATGCGCAGGACCCTGCTGTCCTCGATCCCCGGTGCCGCCGTCACCAGTATCCGAATCGATGGTGTGCTCCATGAGTTCACCACGATCGATGGTGTCACCGAAGACGTCACCGAGTTGATCTTGAACCTCAAGCAACTCGTGGTCTCCTCGGAGCACGACGAGCCGGTCGTCATGTACCTCCGCAAGCAGGGACCCGGAGCCGTCACCGCCGCGGACATCCAGCCCCCGGCTGGCGTTGAGGTGCACAACCCCGACCTGCACATCGCGAACCTCAATGGCAAGGGCAAGCTCGAGATCGAACTCGTCGTCGAGCGTGGCCGCGGTTACGTGCCGTCGGTCATGAACAAGCAGGTGGGCCAGGAGATCGGTCGGATCCCGGTCGATTCGATCTACTCACCGGTGCTCAAGGTGAGTTACAAGGTCGAGGCGACCCGCGTCGAGCAGCGCACCGACTTCGACAAGCTTGTTCTGGATGTCGAGACCAAGCCCAGCATGCGTCCGCGCGACGCCGTTGCATCCGCCGGTCACACACTGGTCGAGCTCTTCGGTCTAGCCCGCGAACTGAATGTCGACGCCGAAGGCATCGACATCGGCCCCTCGCCCACGG
>CAYLOH010000045.1:0-4268 GCA_964385255.1 uncultured Rubrivirga sp.
GATCGCGGGCAATTCGGCTGTGTCGTCGCTGGCCCCAGCGGACAGGGAGCCGGATCCCAGCGCGTAACGGTCGTCGGCGAGATCGTCGACGGTGACGCGCGGCCGGCGCATGGTGCGGGCCACTTCGACCATCGCCTCGCCCGACCAGTCGCGATCCCGTTCGATCGGACGGCGAACACGGGTGGCGCGCGGAGCGTTGACGTACGTGGGCAGCGTCGTCGGGACCGCCGACCATGCGTCTTCAGCCGACCGAACGTCGTCGTCTGCCGCCCACGGGTCCCACGAGACGAAGTCGTCCATGGCCGCGGCGATCTGTGCGTCGCGGGTGCGCTTGGTCGCAGGGCGAACGCCGCGGGTTCGCGGGTAGGCCACTTGTGCTACGTCGTCGGCGTAGGCGATCTCCCGGTAGTCGTCCAATTCCTCGTATGAGCCGGTGACGTAGGCACTCGTCCGGCGCGCACTGCGAACCGGAGCGCTGGCGCCGCGGCGCGACGATGTTGCGGCGGCGGCGATCACGTAACCCAAGACGACGACAGCCAAGACGATGGGTGACCAGCGGGGTACCACGTTCACGATCGCCAGCACCAAGGTCAGCGCCAAGGCGGCGCTGAGAACACCCATGATGATGGCGCGGCGTTTGGCCGCCGTCTCCCGAGCCCGAGTGCGGGAGTCGACGTCGAGGTAACCGCTATCGCCGCGGGTCACGCGCGCGTTATTCCTGCCGAGCGAGCGCATCGCGGACGAGAAACGTGCGGTGGATCGAACCTCGCTGATCTGATCGTGACGGCGCAGCCAGATGGGGATCAGAACCGCAGCCCACAGGGCGATGATCACCACGTAGATCAAGCCCGTCACAAACGCACACGCTAGGCGGTGAAAACCCCGTGTTGTGGTAAGCGCGCACTTGGTGCAATTGGCGTGTCGCACCGGTGAATTCGCGGCCTACTGACGTCGAGCGGCTTCGTCCCGCAGCCGGAGGACGAGTCCCCCCGGGATGTCGCCCGCTATCAGTACGAAGGTGACGTGATCGCGCCAGTCGCCGTCGATGTGCAGGTACTTCTCCCGGTGCCCTTCCTTGCGATAGCCGATCTTCTCGGCGACCGCCAGGGAGGCGGCGTTCTCCGGTCGGATGTTGAGTTCGAGGCGATGCAGCCGCAAGGTCCCCAGGGCGTAGTCCGACGCCATGGCCACGGCCATCGACGTGATGCCCCGTCCGGCGAACTCCTGGTCGATCCAGTAGCCGATGTAGGCGCTCCGCAACGACCCATAGGTGATGCCGCCGACGGTGACTTGCCCGACCATGCGTCCGCGGAATTCCACGACCCAGGGCAGCACGCGGCCTGCGCGCGCCTCCGAGCGCAGACGGCGCACCATCGCCGAGAACGTGGGCGGGATCTCCCCCGCCTGCGCTCCCTCCTCGGGCACGGTGGCATCCCACGGACCCAGCCAGGCTTGATTGCGTCGGCGGATCTCCTGCCAGCGCACCGAGTCAGACAGACGAAGTGGCCGAAGCCGGACATCCCCCTCGGTGAGGGTGGGCACCACGTCCGAGCGGGCGAACATGCTCAGCCGCTGAAGTCCTGCTCGGCAATCCAGGCGCGCAAGTCCGGACCGATGTCCTCCCGCTCGGTTGCCAGACGAATGACGGCCTTCAAATAGCTGAGTTTGTCGCCGGTGTCGTAACGACGGCCGGTGAACACCACACCGCGCACTCCCCCACCAGCCTCTGCAGGCATCTTCGACAGCTGCAGCAACGCGTCGGTCAGTTGGATCTCTCCACCGCGACCGGGCGCTGTGCCGTGCAGCACCTCGAACACCGCCGGATCGAGCACGTAACGACCGATGATCGCGTAGTCGCTCGGAGCATCCGCGACGGCGGGTTTCTCGACCAGGTCGGTTACTTCGAGAACGTCGGCATCGTCCGTCGGCGCCACCGCCGCGCACCCGTACAGGCAGATGTCCTCGCGGGGAACCTGCATCAAGCAGATCACCGAGCCACCGAACCTCTCGCGCACCTCGATCATCCGCGGCAGGACCGGATCTCGTTCGTCGATCAGGTCATCGCCGAGCAGCACCGCGAACGGCTGATCGCCCACGTGGTTCTCGGCCATCAACACCGCGTGTCCCAAGCCCAGGGCTTGGCCCTGGCGCACGTAATGAATACGCGCGAGGTCGGTGGATTCCTGGGTGAGCGCCAGTCGGTCCGAGTCGTTCTTCTCCTGAAGCGCCACTTCCAGCTCGGTGTTGCGGTCGAAATGATCTTCGAGCGCTCGCTTGCCCCGGCTGGTGATGAAGAGGACGTCGTCCAGCCCTGCCGCGACGGCCTCCTCGACCACGAACTGGATGGCCGGCTTGTCGACGACGGGCAGCATCTCCTTGGGCATCGCCTTGGTCGCGGGAAGGAATCGCGTTCCCAAGCCAGCGGCGGGAATGACGGCAGCCGAGACACCCTTCATGGAGGCAGACACTACGCGCCTCACGTCGACTGCGGCAGGCTGTGGTCATGGGCGAGGCGACACCCGCGGCATCGGCCAAGGCCGAAGTGCGCCACTCGATTCGCGACTCCCGCCGACGCCGGCTCGCCGCGAGCGATGGCGCAACGAGCCCCGACGCTTTTCGGCTCGCCGATCGCGTGATGGAACTGGAGGAGATTCGCACCGCGTGCGCGCAGGGTCGAGCCATCGCCTGTTACGCCTCGCGACCCGATGAGCCACCCACGACGCACCTGCGCGATCGATTGCTCGAGGCGGGGGCGGTCCTCCTTCTTCCCCGGATCGACGGCGAGGACCTCCAGTGGATCCGGGTGACCCCGGACACCTCCTGGACGGTGAACCGTTGGGGTATCGCCGAGCCCCAGGGTGCGGTCTTTCCGCACGCACCCGAGGTATGGATCATTCCGGCTGTCGCGATCGACGTAGACGGTTACCGACTCGGCCAAGGCGGTGGGTTCTACGACCGCGCCTTGGCGCATGTCGTCGACGACGTGCCGATCATCGGGGTCGTCTTCGACGAC
Source organism: uncultured Rubrivirga sp. (assembly GCA_964385255.1). GTDB lineage: Bacteria > Actinomycetota > Actinomycetes > S36-B12 > S36-B12 > S36-B12. The sequence continues at coordinate 3,014 of CAYLOH010000045.1, forward strand.
GAAGTCCTCGAGCAGGTACCCCGTGAGGAGCACGACACCCACGTCGACATCGTGGTCACGCCGGAACGAACGATCGTCGTTGGACCCAGCGACTAACCACCGCACATTCAGGATCCGCTGATCGATCTCGTGACAAGCACACCGAGTGCGCACGCCGTGATGCACACGACCGGCATCGCGATCACGGCACGCCATGCAGCGGTGCGATCACGGGTCCATGCGCGGTGGAGGAACAGGGCATAGCCGGAGTAAGTGGTCAAGGCGCCGCACGCACCCGTGACGACGACCGCACGCCAGTGACCGTCGATGCTGGCGTAGGCGATACCGATGGCCAAGGAACCGATGGCATTGACGATCAGTAGCCCCCAGGGGAAATCGCGATGCTTACCGCCTGCCGTCGCCTGCGTCACACGGCTGTCGATGAGGTACCGCAGCGGAGCACCGATCGCACCGCCGAGCGCGACGGCGAGTGCCAACGTGAGGCTCATGACGCGGCTCCGAGATCACGCCGGCGCGTGCTCGACCGAGAGCCGAGCGCGACCGCGGCCGAGGTCGCCGCGACGGTGGCCAGGACGTAGCCAGCAGCGAGCACGATTCCCCCGGCGTCGCCGCGGTCGAGCAGGATGAAGGTCTCCTCGGCGAAGGCCGAATAGGTGGTGAAGCCTCCGAGGAATCCGGTCACCACGAATCCGGCAACCCACGGCTTGGCGCCGACAACCAGCGGGGCGAGCACTCCGATGAGTGCGCAGCCGACCACGTTCACCAGAAGTGTGCTCCACGGGAAGCCGGTCGAGGACGGTGCGATGGCGAGCACACCCTCCCCGATGAGCCAGCGGGCGAGTGCGCCGAGCGCACCCCCGACCGCGACGGCCAGCCAGACTCGCACCCGCGGAGCGTAGCGACGCTCGTCGCCGTGGACGGCGCGGATTTAGCACTCATGGCTTGCGAGTGCTAATCTTTCCTCTCGACAAGGAGGACAGGTGCCCACCTACGAATACACGTGTGGTTCGTGCGATAGCCACCACGAGATCGTGCAGAAGATGACCGATCCGACCCTCACCGACTGCCCGGACTGCGGCCAACCCTCGCTGCGCAAACTCTTCAACGGCGTCGGCGTGGTCTTCAAGGGCTCGGGCTTCTACCGGACCGACTCACGCTCGTCCGACAAGGGCTCCTCCGACACGGGTTCCTCCGACAAGAAGGCCTCCGGTTCCGAGAAGTCGACGACCAAGTCCTCCGACTCGTCATCGTCGAG
>CAYLOH010000045.1:4368-11032 GCA_964385255.1 uncultured Rubrivirga sp.
CCTCCGGTTCCGAGAAGTCGACGACCAAGTCCTCCGACTCGTCATCGTCGAGCTCGTCGTCGAGTTCTTCGTCGAGCAGTTCGAGCAGCACGTCGTCCACGAAGACCGCGTCAGCCGCGTCCTGACACTGCTCGCTCGAGCCTGTGGACAAGCGTTCGCGTTCGTAGCCTTCGCGGACATACCGTCACCAGGTGACGCTTATCGGCGAGGTCTCCCTTCGCATTCGGCAGATGGTGGATGTGCAGCACCTTCGCCACACCCTCTCCCGCAAAAGACGTCTGGTTGCCGCGCTACTCGCGGGCCTCGGAGTCATATTCATGATCGCGTCACTTCGATCACCAGCGCCGGTTGCCGTCGAGAACTCCTCGCCCGACGCCGTTCTTGGCGTGGATGAAGTGGCGGTTCCGGTCGTCGTGCGACCGGGCGTGGTGATCGGCGCACTCGCCCCGGGAATGGTCATCGATCTCATCGGTGACGCACACACAACGCGCGAGGCCCGCATACTGCGCATTCCGGCATCGGGATTCGGTCCCACATCGGATGCGGTGGTGGTGGTGGCCGTTTCCGAGAGTGAGGGTCTCGCGCTCGCATCCCGAGCATCGGAGGGACTCGGTGTCATGATTCGACCAAGCGCAGTCGAATGACGACATGGGGTGAAGAGATGTTCGCAGGATTCAAGGAGTTCGCCTACCGCGGCAACGTGATCGACCTGGCGGTGGCAGTCGTAGCCGGCGCGGCCGTCACCACACTCGTGGGTGACTTCACTGCGGCTGTCATCAATCCTCTCGTCGGATTGGTCCTCGGTGGCGGCGTGGACGTGGGCACGGTGACCATCAGTGGGCAGGTCTTCGATTTCACGCTGCTGATCAATTCGATCATCACGTTCGTCATCACGATGGCGGTCATCTACTACGTCCTGGTGGCGCCGCTCAATCGCTTGCGCAACCTTCAATCGGCGCGGCAGCAACCCGAACCGGAACCCACGCCTGCGGATATCGCTCTCTTGACCGAGATCCGCGATCTGCTCAAGCGCTCGTAGTCGACGATCGCTCAGCCGTGGTGCGGGGGTACCTGATCGCGAAGCCACTGGTCGCGATCGGCCTTGTCGCGGGCATCATCGACGTCGTCGCGCGTTTGCTCGGGCAACAGGTCCTCGGGTCCCACACCTAGGAGGGTACGTCAGTGGATCGGGCGCGTACCGTCGGAGCGTGATCGAGACGGTCCTCGACGAAAGCACGTGGCGTGCCCAAGCCCGTCAGCACGCCAGGCGGGCCCAGGCCTGGACCTCTCCGCACCTCGAGCGTCGGCGACGCGGTGACAAGCACCCCGTCTTGGATTTCCTCTTCGAGTACTACCCGTACTCACCGGGCCGACTTCGCACCTGGCATCCGGGGTTGGGTGTGGCGCTCGAAGGTGACTGGGCCCCCACGTCGGGCGCGTCCGCGTACGTCAGCACTTCACGTGGCTGGACGGTCCTAGCCGGCACGGTAGACGAAGCCCGACTGTCGCTGGCCATTCGGATTCTCGAGGGGACGGGCACTCGACCCGCGCAGTTCTCGTGCTTCGGTATGCACGAATGGGCGATGGTCTATCGAGTGGATCCCGCGGCCGTTCGACACCGACAACAACGCCTGCGATTGAGCATCGACGACATCAGCGCGGCGGTGGACGAGGCCGGTCTGCGCTGCACCCACATCGATGCGTACCGCTTCTTCACCGAAGATGCGGTACCCCTCAACGCCATGATCCCCACTCGTGAGTCACAGCCTGATCTGGAACAACCAGGCTGCCTGCACGCGAACATGGACCTGTTCAAGTACGCGATGTGGTTCCAGCCCTACGTTCCTGGACATCTCGTGTTGGACTGCTTCGAGTTGGCCGTGTACGCGCGTGAAATCGACATGCGTGCATCGCCGTACGACGTCAGCGATCTCGGCTACTCGCCGATAACCATCGAGACAGCGGGCGGGCGACGGGAGTACGCGCGAGAGCAGCGACTCATCGCCGACCGCGCCACCCCCCTGCGCCGTGCTCTTCTGCAAGCCCTTCGCGAGGTATCGATCGCCGCCACGCCCGTCCCGACTGCGTGAGGGTTCCGACGACCGGGACGTCTGCTGGCCTAAGCGGGCCATTCGTGCTTGACCGAAGAGTGACCGCTGGGCAGATTTACAAATGTCCGGACATTCGTACAATAGGGCTATGAGCCCGACCCGAACCACCTCCCCGCCGCGCATGCTGGGACCCGGGCCCGTGCTGCCCGACCGCACCAGCCCGGTGCCGCTGTGGGCCCAGGTGAGCGCCGACATCCGACGACGGGTGGCCGATGGGGCGTTCGCCGACGGCTTCCCCGGTGAGATCGCGCTCACCGAGCAATACGACGTCAGCCGCCACACGATCCGAGAAGCCCTGCGGGTGTTGCGCGATGAGGGTCTGTTGCGTAGCGAAAGGGGTCGCGGCACCACCATCGAGGAGAACAAGTACTCGCAGAACCTCGGCACCTTGTATTCGCTATTCCGGACGATCGAGGATCAGGGCGTTGCACAACGCAGCGAGGTCCGCCGTCTCAACACCACGACCAACCCATCGGTGGCCGCCAACCTCCAACTGCCACCTGCCGCCGAACTCGTGGTTCTCGAACGAATTCGTTTCGCAGGCGACGAACCCCTAGCCGTCGACACCGCCTGGTTACCGAAGGACACCGCTGCCGGCCTACTCACAGCGGACTTCACCCGGGGTGGTTTGTACGACGCTCTTGCGTCGCTGTGCAACGTCCGACCCAACGCGGGCAACGAGCGTGTGACCGCTCAGACGGCACCGTCGCACATCGCCGACATACTCGATCTGCCGAAGGATGTCGCGGTCCTGTACATCGAGCGAACCGCCTATGCCAACGATGCGCCCGTCGAGTGGCGCGAGACCTACATACGCGGTGACCGCTTCAGCTTCGATGCCGAATGGCGCCCCGGTGTTTCCACGATCACGCCCATGACAGAGACCGCCCTCTAGGAATCCTCGGGAGATTCGATGGTCATCCTCGCCGCAGTCCTGGCCTTGTTCATCGGCGGTGCCGTTGGTCTGCTGGGTGGTGGTGGATCGATTCTGACCACACCACTGCTGATCTACGTTTTGGACTTCGACGCCAAGCAGGCGATCACCGCGAGCTTGTTCGTCGTCGCCGTCACCTCTGTCTTCGGCCTCATCGCCCACGCGCGCGCAGGGCGCGTGCGTTGGAAGACGGGCTTGATCTTCGGCACAGCCGGCATGGTGGGGGCTTTCGTCGGTGGGCAGGTGGGCGCACTTCTCCCCGCCACGCTGCTCCTCGCGGCCTTCTCCGTGATGATGGGCATCACCGCGATCGCGATGATCCGTGGACGACGCCAGGTAAAGGGGCACGGGCCACACAAGGGCTTACCGATCTTCCGCATCATCCTGGACGGCTTGGTGGTGGGTCTGGTCACCGGTCTGGTTGGCGCCGGTGGCGGATTCCTCGTGGTGCCTGCGCTCGCCCTCCTCGGTGGCCTACCGATGGCCAACGCGGTTGCGACGAGTCTGCTCGTCGTGGCGATGAAGTCTTTCGCCGGTTTCTTCGGCTACGCGCTGCAGTTCGGCGACGGCTCGCTCGTGTCACTGAATCCGGAGACCGAGATCAACTGGCCGCTGACCCTGCTCGTCACGTTGATGGCCGTGATAGGAGCGCTCATCAGTTCTCGGCTCATCGGGCGCATCCACCCGGACAAGCTGCGGAAGGCCTTTGGCTGGTTCGTGTTCGTCATGGCGATCTTCATCCTCAGCCAGCAGATCGGCGTGACGGTCGTGGAATTCGCATCGCAGGGACCGCTGCAACTGGCCGAGGTGATCATCGGTCTGGTGGCCATCATCGTGGCCTTCACCTGGATCGTGCGCAGGCCTGTGCAAGAGCAGATTGCGGACTTCGATGAACCGGAGATCGCCGTCGAGGGCGACCAGTCCCAGAACAAGGACGGGCCAGGACGCTGACCACTACCAGCGCGGTAAAGCCTTGCCGGGGTTGAGGATCCCGCGCGGGTCCAGGGCTTCCTTGATCCGCGTATGCATGTCGATCGCCACGTCGTCGAGTTCCTTCGCGAGAGCCTCACGCTTGAGCGACCCCACGCCATGCTCGCCGGTGATCGTTCCTTCGTTGGCCAGTGCCACATCGAGGATCTCATCGAACGCGACGAGCGCTCGGGCCGCGGCATCGGTGTCGCCACGGGGAGTGACGATCGTTGGGTGCAGGTTTCCGTCACCTGCGTGCCCGAAGGTCGCGATGAGGACGTCGTTGCGTGCTGCCACTTCCTGGATCTGCACCATGGTGTCGGCCAGTCGTGTTCGTGGCACCGCCACATCGTCGAGTAACCAGTCACCCGAAGACTCAAGGGCGGGGATCACCATGCGCCGAGCACCCACCAGCATCTCGGCTTCTTCCGGATCCTCCGAGACGAAGGTCTCGGCGGCTCCAGCTGCTTCGCACAACTCCCCGAGTCGACGAGCATCACCCTCTGCGCCGGGGGAATCGAACTGGCCGATGAGTAAAGCCCCCGCGGAGGTATCCAAACCCATCGATCGCCACTGTTCGACGGCGACGATCGATGTGTTGTCCATCAACTCCAGCATGCTCGGCCGCAACTCGTTCATGATCGAACTCACTGCCCGACCGGCATCACCGATGGTGGTGAAGACGGCGACGACTGTGGTCGGGGTGGGCGGGATAGGACCCAGGCGCAAGCGCGCCATGGTGACGACACCCAAGGTGCCTTCGCTGCCCACCATCAGGCCCGCGAGGTCGTAGCCGGCGACGCCCTTGATGGTCTTGCGGCCCAACCGGGTGATGCGCCCATCGGCCAGCACCACTTCCAGCCCCAGGACCGCATCGCGGGTGACGCCGTACTTCACACAACACAAACCACCGGCATTCGTGTTGACGTTCCCACCGATGGAACAGAAGTCCTTGGACGCCGGATCGGGCGCGTACCAAAGTCCGTGCTTGGCCACGTGGTCGCGAAGTTCGGTGTTGAAGATGCCCGGCTGCGTTTCCACATATCCGTTGCCCTCGTCGACAAGTAGGACGTCGCGCATCTTCTCCACGCACACGATCAGCGAGCCATCGATCGCATTGGAGCCGCCCGACAAACCTGATCCGGCGCCGCGTGGCACCACGGGCACTCGATGTTCGTAGGCGGCGGCGAGGACGCCCGACACCTGCTCCGTGGTGCGCGGGAACACGACCGCGAAGGGTTCACCGGCCGGTGAGCCGGTTGACCGATCCCGTTGGTAGGTGGGCAGGCGATCGGGGTCGGTGACGACGTCGCCGTCGGCGAGGACTGCGGCGCAGGCTGCAAGCACCGCGTCCTCGGGGGTCATGCATGAACGCTACCGCGTCATCGACGAGCGCCTGTGCCAACATTGATTCGTGATTCCCGTCATAAGCGTGGAAGAACTCGACATTCGTCCTGAACGAATCGGGCGAGAGATCGTCAACGCCTACAGCACGCTCGGATTCGCCTACGTCGTCGATCATCCGATCGATCCAGCATTGCAAGCCGACGTCTTCGATATGTCTCGACGCTTCCACGCACTTCCTGAATCACACAAGCGCGCCATCGAGTTGAACACTTTCCATCGGGGATACGTGCCGTTTGCAGCTTCCACCGACCGGACATCGACACTGGGTGAGGCAAAGAAGCCCAACCTCAGTGAGTCGTTTCTGATGCTGCGGGAACTACCGGAGGACCACCCGGATGTCCGGGACGGCATCTACCTCGCCGGCCCGAATCAATGGCCCACCGAGCCAGCAGAGTTTCGCGGCGTGGTCACCGAATACAACTCCGCGATGACCACGTTTGCCATGCAGATGATCACGGCTATCGACCTGGCCTTGAACGCAGATGGGCGGATCGTGCGGTGGTTCGATGAACCGACCACCTGGCTCCGTCTGCTGCACTATCCGCCCCAGGATCCGGCGGCGCCGCAGGATGAATATGGCAGTGCTCCCCACACTGATTTCGGAGCCATCACATTGCTTGCCCAAGACGACGTCGGAGGACTGAGTGTCAGTACTCCGGATGGGGGCTGGGCTGATGTGCCGCCACTTCCGGGCGCCTTCGTCATGAACGTCGGAGACATCCTGCATCGCTGGTCAGGTGGACGTCTCATCTCGACACCGCACCGCGTGACTAACCGCTCGGGCAAGGAGCGCTACTCCATTCCTTTCTTCTTCGATCCGTCGATGCGAGCCCCACTGGATCTCGATGGAGAGCCGAACACGACGTTCGGTGACTACGTTCGCCATCATCTTGAGGGCTCGTATCAACGCCATCAACAGCCAACTTCCTGACTACAGCCGCTGCCAATCGACCCGGTAGATTCAGGTCTTCCACGGCCCCGTAGCTCAGGGGATAGAGCAGAGGTTTCCTAAACCTTGTGTCGCAGGTTCGATTCCTGCCGGGGCCACGAGGGAATCCGCGCCGTAGGCCCCGGTTCCCTTCGGAATGTGGCGGAAATGTGGCAGTCACGCGAAGGTCCGCGCAGCCTTGTCCATCGTCGGCCCGACGCACGCCACACCCTTGTCATGAGGTATGCCGTACCGCTTCAGCGCGATGCCGTCCTTGTGGAGCGCCGGCTTACCTACCGGCCGTGAGAAGTGGGG
>CAYLOH010000046.1:0-9883 GCA_964385255.1 uncultured Rubrivirga sp.
CGGGCGCGGGCCTCAGGGAAAGGTCCGCGACATCGTCGTTGTCGAGGTCGATCTCGGTCGACATGGACACGTCGCTGCGCAGCAGCCAGTTGGAGTCCCAGATGGCGATGTAAGGGACGATGTCGATCATCAGGCGGGTCGGGGCTGCGGCAGTGACATATGCGCTGGCCCAGATGATCTCGGCGTCGAGGCTCGCCCCGGCATCCAGATTGTCGTCGTCGTAGCAACGCGCGATGGGCTCGACGCTGCTCGACTCCGTGCACGCCGTGGCGACTTGGAGCGGAGGCTCTGCGTCCTTGATCGGGTCAGCGGCGAGTTCTAGGAAGCGATCGGGCTCGGCCCACGCCACGCGCGGGTCCCTCGCGAGGCGCGCGGCGATCTGCTCGGCTGTCTCGTCGCTCACGGCATCGCCGAGCTCCACGGTGCGCATGCCCGAACCAAGTGGGTCCCCCGGCGAAAGCTCGACGCCGGGGACCGCGCCGCTCCCGGTCGCAGCACCACCCGGAGTTACGGGCGAGACACCGGGTTCATAGGCCACGATGAGGCGCGAAATCTCCGGGGTCGGATCAGTAGGCGATTCGGCCGCGGTTACCCCCGTCGCGGGCGCTGCGGAGGCCGGCGAAGTGAGGGAAGTCGTCAGGCTCGAGACGCAGAGCGCAAGCCCGGCGAAACCCACGACGAGGCGCCGACCGGACCCCGCCTTCGTGACCATGCCTCACCCCTCGCCGCGGCCTGGCCGCTGGGGAAATCTACCAGCGAAACGTCACGTTGGCTCGGCCTCCAGGAGTCGTCAGAGACCCCCACCGCAAGGGTTCGCCGTGACCGACTCACCCACCCGCAATGGATCCGACAATGCTCACATCAACTCCGGGTGAGTACGCCTACCAACTCGCGTTGTAGGTGTGACCGCCGCCGACATCGATGTGCACGTGCAGGCTGCACTGATCGTCCTGCCAGTCCGAGCCGCTACCCACCTCGAGTGTGCACTCTAGCGATCCGTCACCACCCGAGACGCTCACGGTGCCGTCCAGCGTTGCGGATGCTGTCGACGGCTTCTCGACGTCCATGGAGTAGGAGAGCTTGATCGAGAACTTCGGGTGCCGGTTGTAGTGGTGGAAGAAGAACTTCCACGAGGTGCTCCGGTCGAAGTCAAACTCCACCTCACCGGCGAGGATCCCGGTGGAGGCGTCGTAATCAAGCTCGAAGACCTCGGTGATGGCCCCGTGCTTGTAGTCGTAGTCCAACTTCAACACCTCGAGCTTGCCGCAATTCATCGAGAGATCTCCGGTGAAGGAGAGGCTGGACTTCTTGGCCATATCCATCAGACCGCTGGTATCGGAGGTGAAGGAGCCGCATTCGCCCGCACCGAACGGCACGGTCATGGACATGTCGTAGTCGAACTCCTCAACATCGAAGCCGCCGCCGGACCAGCCCCAGTCGGTCAGCGAGACGCTGCCGTCCATGATGAGTTCGGTCTCATTGGCGTTGAGGTCGTAGGAGCCGTTGAAGTTGCCCATCGGCGTCACCATGTCGCCGACGAAGGTGATTGAGTCGTCGGTCTCGGTCAACAGGATCGACAGCTCCATCTCCTTGAAGTCGAATCCACCGATCGTGATGTCGGTGATGCCGATGTCCTCCGTGAACTCCGGGCCGTCATCACCCTCGGTGATCGCGATATCGAAGTTGACCGTCCCATCACCGAGCTCGCCATCAAAGGAGAGCGAGGCACCCTTGGGCAGGGTGTACGGGCCCACCTGGCAGCCGCGCGGGGCGAAGTTGATGGAGAAGTCATTGGCCGTGAAGACACCCGTCCCGAGAGAGACCCCGGAGTTGCCCCCGTCGGATTGGAAGTCGAAGAGGAAGCAGGGGTCGGACTCGGAGATGTTGACCGCCATGTCTCCCTTAATCCAGTCCGTTCCCGTCATGACGTGGGTCATCTTGGTCGGATCCTGATAGGTCGTCGCGCTCACACCGAGCCCGGGGAGGCCGTCTTCGAAGTCGACCTGCGCGCTGATTGCCCACAGGTGCATGCCGGGAATCCCGAAAGCCTCATCCCACAGGTAGATCCACCCGGACTCCGGATGCGGAAGGGGCGTGGTGATTCCATCCGGCGGGGGCGTGCCGTCGGAGATCGACACCGAGTCGACCTCGATCGGCACGCTGCCGCCGTTGACGGTCACCGTCACGCGCAGCGAGTCCAGCGCGGTCGAGCCGACCGTGTAGGACACCGGGATCGCCGTCCAATCCGACCCGACGCTGAAGGCCTGCGTGGTCGGCGTATCGCTCGGTGCTCCCAGCGATACCGTGCCCGTCGCGAGGGACGAGTCACTGCCCGAACGCACGTACGCCGTGACGAGCCACGTCGACCCAGCGGGGTAGGTACCGCCGATGTCCGAGCTCGCGGCCATGTCAAGGTACGTCGAGCCGCTGCCCGAGCCGGTGCGCGTCAGTTCGAGGAAGCCGCTTCCGGACTGTGCCGCTGCGCCGTCGTAGACGATCGCCTGCGTCGCACCAGAGTTGACCGTCCACGGATTGGTCTGCAGCGCGACCTGGTCGAGGTAGAGCGTCTGACCAGTTGTGTTCAGCAGCACCGACACCGTGAATCCGGTGTGACCACCCTGCGCGACCTCGATGGGGATGCTCACCGACTGCCAGTCGCCATTGGCGGTGAAGGCCTGCTTCCAGGTCTCCTGCGTGCCACCGATTGAGGTCACCTGGAAGGTGCCGCTCACGTTGGCACCAGCGGTGCGCACGAATGCGGTGGCGCTCAGTTGATCGCCCACGGATGTGGACTGTGTTGCGCCATGCTTCACGCCGCTGCCGGCCTGGGAGACCGAAAACTCCATGACGCCGTAACTGCTGTCATAGGCATTCGCGGGATCATCGAGGACCTGCCAGGTGACACCGGAGCCCGACGGCGACCACGGATCGGACTGCTCGATGATGACCGGGGTCAGCGTGAGTTCATCGACGTCGAGCATGTCCCACGCGCTGCTCGCGGTGATCGTGGGGATCATCGTGTTGGCGTTCTTGGTGGTGTCGAGAGTCAACTGAACCGGTGTCCAATCACCGCCCACGGTGAAAGGGACACTGGTCTTATCAGCGGTTGTACTCCCATTGCTGGTGGCCAAGGACATCGTGCCACTGACCGTCGCACCTGTTGTCGAGCGCACATAGGCCTCGAGCTTGTACGACGAGCCGGCAATCACGTCGATGGGATTCCCCGAGGTATCGGTTGTGATGGTGTCGCCCATTCCGCCATTCGCACCGCTGGTGCTGAAGCGAAGGTAGTTCTGGCCGTTAGCCGCATCCGGCGCATTGTCGATGATCGCGATCGACGCAACACCGCTGGACGGCTGCACCGCCGACCAGTAGTTGACGTCACGACTCTCGACATTGTCCAGCCAGATGGTGGCTCCCGCTGGCAGGTCAAACTCCGTGCGCATGTTGACGGCTGCCGTGTTCTTGATGGGCAGGCTGATGAAGACCTGCTGCCAGGTCCCGGTCACCGGGATTCCCACCGAATAACTATCCAGGGTGTTGCCGCTGGAATCCTGCGTGCGCAGCCATGCGGTCACTCCATTCACCTGACCCGAAGGCGACTTCACCCAGAAGGACAACTCATGGGCGGTGCCGGACTTGGGCCTGTATGCCCCGTCGAGATAGACGCCACCGGACTGCGTCCCGGTGTTGTCAATCGCTAGATAGCCATCCCCGGCGTAGGCGTTGGACGGGTCATTGACACCCTCCACTCCAATGAAGCCGCCGGGAGCGTATGTCTGCCAGTCATCCACGGGCGTGAGACCCGCTTCGGTGAGAGCCACGTCGTCGACAAGAACCATCGATGTCGTTGACGAGTCGACGTCAGAGATGCTCACCGTGAGAGGGCCTGCCGACGCGCTGACCTCCAGCACCAAGGAAACCTCCTGGTACGTCGAGCCAGTCGTCACCGTGCGGCTGATCGAGTTCGACCCCGCCGAGAGCGTCACGGTCACCTGTGGGGGGGCGCCCGAGTAGGAGGCTCCCCTGACCCAGAGCGAGAGGTCCCACGTGGAGCCAATTGACGGAACTGTTTCCGTCGCATAAGTGACGGTGGACGTCACCGGAGCGCCCTCCTCATTGGTGGAACCCAGGACGAGGCTCCCCTGGCCGCTGTGAGCCTCGTCCGCATCTGCGACGACGACGGGCGGGAAATCGGTGGTCTCACACTTCTTCTTGCCCTGGACGACGACACACGAGGTCGCCGCAAGGGTCCATCCGGCAGGCGTCGGCGGAGCTCCCACTGCGTAGGTCTGACCGCTGTAGACATCAGATGTCGTCACAACGGCGTCATCGACATACAGCGCCTCACCCTGCTGTCCACTGTTGATGTCGATAGCCACAAGCAGGTTGCTGTCGCCGTCTCCCAAAGTCCGCGTGACACTCACCTGCTGCCACGTGCCATTGGCAGTGAACGGAGTTGACGTGGATCCCGTCTGCTCCGTGATACGCAATTCGCCACTGACCCCTGATGGAGCCAGCACCCAAGTCGAGAACGTGACGACCTCATACTCGCCGCCCGGCTCACCCCACTGATAGAACACCGTTCCGCCGTCGCTACCCGGATCCATGATGGCCATGGAATTGGTTCCCGAGTGCGCGTACACGGTCGTGACCTGCTCGGCAATCCCACCGGTGTTTGCCTGATAGGCCTGCCACGGCACCTGTTGCAGAACTTGGTCGTCGATCTGCAACTCGGTGTTGGTGGTCCCAATTGTGATGCGCGGCCGCAAGTCCGTGTGCCCTGATTGATCAATCTGGAGGGTGACCTGCACGAGAGTCCAGGCGGTGCCAACAGTGAACTGCTGAGTCGATGACTCCGTCGTGCCGCCGTAGGCCGAGAGGCTAATCGAGCCACTCACATTTCCGCTAGCCGCACGCATCCAGGTCGAGTACGAGTAGTACTGGCCAGGAGTCGGCGCCTCACCAGTCGAGTACTCGTACGGCACGTTGGCGATTGACGAGCTGTAGAGCGACGCACGACCCACACCGGAGTGCGCACCGTCTCCGAGCCACACCTGGCTGGGCGCGTAGACACGGGACTCCCAGCCAAACTCACCCTGGATCGACTTAAACTCAATGTCATCCCAGCGGATGCCGGTGCTGGAGGAGACTCCATCCGGCACCTGGCCGAACACGCCATCACTCGAACCAAGGAAGACAGTTTCCTTGAAGAACAATGCATTGTTGTTGGTCAGGTCGACAACATAGGCCGTCACGTAACCGCTCACCGCGGTCAGTCGCACCTGATACCAGTGGTCATGGGTCACATCGGGGGCGAACGCGGCCCCCGACAGGTAGCTCTTGGTCGACTTATTGCACTTGAGGAACCCACCGTCCCCATTTGCCGTCTGAAGTCGGAAGCAGTAGCCGTTCATCGTTGAGTAATTGCCGTCGAGCCAGAAGCCGAAGTCGGCGATCTCGCGCGAGTCGCCGCTACCGGAGGGGAACATCACCTTGTAGGTGACGTCGAAGTCCCCGTAGGTGTAGCCCGTCTCCTCCGAGTAGAGCATCCACGACTGCTGGCCGTTGGTGCGCAGAGTGCCCGGGTAGTCCGTCGCGATGGACACACCTGAGGAGTAGCCCGGCATCAGCGGCGTCGTGGAGAGGGAGTCGAAGGTGCCGATGACGCTCGGCCGGGTCACCGCAACCACGGAGTTGGCCTGAGAGATGCTCGGCACGGCGAACTCCACCGCGTCCACCTGCACACTCGTACCGGAGTTCTGGGGCACGAGCGTCACCTGGACGCCCCAGCAGCCGTCGGGGATCGTGGCCGAGACGCTCGCCTGGGTCCAGGTGCCGGGTGTCGCGTTGACTGTGGCACCGCTCACCGAGATCTGCGAGCCGCAGGCGTCCTGCAGGTCCTCCGGGGTCGTGAGTTGGATGTGGAAAGGAGCAGTCCCCGAGGTGTTGGACGTGACCCAGGCAGTCACTGTCACTTGCGACCCGGTCAGCGGGTTGGGGATGAACTGCGTCAATCCACCCTTGACATTGTTGGCGGTTGAGGTGTTGCCCACGACCGCCACGTAATCGCCCTGATCCTCGGGGCCCGTCGATGACGAGGCTGTGCCGCTGACGATCGATGCGGTGAACCCGCTCGAGGTGGTGCTCCAGCCGAGGAGGCTGCCGCCGTTCTCCTCGAATCCTGCATTGACGAGGATGTTCTGATCCTCGAAATCGCCGTTGGCGAGAATGTTGCCAAACGCTCCGGACTCGAAGTCGCCGTTGGGTAGGGCATTGAGGCCCACGCCAGACTCGAAGTCGCCGTTGACGACGACGTCGCCCGGATCGATCGAGCGCTCGAAGCCACCGTCGTTGGGGATGTTGTCCGGCAACTTGCCGTCGAAGGAGCCGTCCACGATCGAGGCGTTCTCCGGCTCGAAGTCGCCGGTGGGCACGAGATTGATGAAATCCATCGTGCCCTCGGGCTGGGTGCTCTGCGTGCCCGTGGCGCTCATGCCGACGGTGATGGTGGAGTCGCCGGCCTTCTCGTAGCCGATGTAGATGTCGAGCGGGAAGTGGTTGCCATTGATGACGACATCGGACTCTGCGTCGAGTTCCAGGTCGAAGACCTCGCCCTCCTCGCCCTTCTCGCGGCTGACGCTAACGACGATCTCCTCGAGAGTGAAGCCACCGCCCTTGAGGTTGACCGGGATGGCGCCCTCGACAAAGAAGTTGCCCTCGTCGTCGAACCAGCCGTCGGCCGTGATCATCGTGTCGGCCGAGGTGCCGGTGCCGAAGTCATGCATGGCATTGCCAGGGATCTCGATCTGTGCCGTGAGGTACTCCTGGCCCTTCTCTGCCTCGATCTCGACCCCGTTAACGAAGATCGTCTGCGTGCCGTCGATGCCGTTTGTGGCATAGCCGGTCAGGGTCGTGCCGTTCACCGTCACGCCGTTGTAGTCACCGGTGGCCACGGACCCGCCGGTGTTGACCTGACCCATGACGACGCCCTCTTCGCTCCACTCGGCGCAGCCGTAGGTGTTGAGCGTGTCGACGTAGGGGACCTCGACGGTGAAGTCGGCGCAGAACTCTAGGTTCATGCCGTTGCCGTTGAGATCCGAGAGGTCCGGCAGGACCAGCAGCGGGTTGGTGTCGTTGCGCTCGCCACGCCACACGGTGACGTCCGGGTTGGTGAGGGTGACGCCGAGGAACTCCACCGGTTCCGGCGTCGTGGCATCCCAGCGCGCCCACGACAGGTCGGTGAGGAAGGCACCCGTGGCGTCGATCTCGGGAATAGTGGTGTCGTCAAAGAGCATGGTTGACGTCCCGCCCATGAAGATGCCGCTCGCACTCGGGCACTCATCTGCATTGGCCAGCGGGCAAGTGTTGGAGATAGTGAACGCGCCCTTGTAGTCGACGCCGATCGCCATGTCCTGCCATTCCTGCATCGTGATGCTGACGTTCCATGTCTGCTTGCCGCTGACATCGCTCACGGTCCCGCTGAAGTCGGTCTCGGGGATCTCAAGGCCCGTGAAGGGGTTGTAGAGGTTCGACGGAGTCGTGCCGGCGACCGTCGCGGTCCAGTTGCTGGGATCGGTGTAGACGTATGTCACCGGCAGATAGAAGGTGTCGTCGTCGACGTCGGAGAGCTGGATGGTCGTCTCACCCGAGCCCGCCGCCGTCGGCACGGTGGTGATGTTGACGCGCGGCGCAGCACGCTCGCTCGACCCCTGAGCTGGGGAGTCCTGGGATCCGTCGCCAGTCCACACGATCCGCCCACCGACGAAGCCCGCCCCGCCGTCCAGCGGGATGCGGCCGCCCTCGGCCTTGCTGATCTCTCCGACGAGCGACCAACTCGGCAGGCTGCCGTCCGTGAAGGACGTGCGGTTGTAGAACCCCCGCACGGGGATGGTCGTCCCGGAGACGTCCATATCGCCGGAGGCGACGAGCTGCACTCCACCCGTCGGAGACACCGGCCCGGTCATACGCATGGTGCCGTTGCCAGCACGGAGGGCATGGGAGATGTACGGCCTGAATGACCAGCCCTGGCCGGGCACCGGCCGCAGGATGTAGTCGGTCGTGCCGCGCCACACGGTCGGCAGGTTGAGCAGGATCTCACCGCGTGTGACGACAGTGAGCGCACCCGTGATGCCCTGTGGGGTGATGGTCAGCTTGGTCGGCACGCCGAGGAAGGACCGACTCTCGGGCATGCCGAGGAAGGTGCCGACGGCTGCCCGCGCCTGGATCGTGTAGGTCAGACGGTCCGCGAAACCGACATCGACGTTGTAGTCGAGCGTTCCGATCCGTGCGACACCCGGTGCACTCAGGGTCCAGTGCGGTCGCCCAGCGCGCATGCCGACGGCGCCCTTGAGCTCGCTGGTGCGTGCGACAACCTGGTCGGTCTGGGGCACTACCCACAACCGGCGGTTCGAGCCGTTGACGCGCGCACTCCAAGTGTCAGCTCCGGCGACCTCGAGGATCGCGGGGGCGGTGAGCAAGGGCGCATCCAGACGCAGCGATGCCGTGCCGTGTGGCACACGGATCGCATTCGTAAGTTCCACGCTCACGCGGTCCAGGCGAGCTCCCGGGATCCGTACCACGCGTGGTGTCGAACCACTCACTCGCCATGTCGTGCTCGCCGAGCGACCCGGCGCCGAGGCACGCAGGAAGCCGGTCACCGGAACCGGAGTCCGAGAAATGCCCACGCTTCCACTACCGCGCAGCACGTAGCTGCCGTTGTCCGCGAGCGAGCCGCGCAGGTCGAGCGTCGCCCCATCGCCGCGGGCCTGCAGTGAGACGGTGGAGGCCCAGTTACACGCTGATGGCTGCGCCGTGACGCTCACTTCCTGTGCCCAAGTGCGCGAGACCTTCACGTGCTCGGGGAGTCGGATCGTGACCGAACCGGTCATCGAACCCTTGCGCCAAGCGAGCTCACCGCTCACATCGCGCGGCCGCACAATCGTCTGTCCGATGCGACCACTGCCCGACACGATCGTCAGAAGCTTGGTCTCGCCCTGCTGGCGCACGCGCGCCACGAGCCGCGTCCCGCCCGGGCCCTCCAGCCGCACCATGCCCATGGGCACCGCCCGCGCACACAACCCACCGCGCAAGTCCACGATGCGCTGCCCTCGACGATCGGACGCCGAGGACAGCTCAGTGGCCGTCGGCGCAGCCGCAGGCGCGGCTGCCGGCGCACTGGCAGGTTGCGCCGCGGCAGCAAGAGGAGCGGTCCCCACGAATAGACCGGCGACGACAGCGAGCGAGGATGTGGCCACCAAGGCCCCCCGAATAGGCACCATGTCCTCACGCTAGCGAATCTGAAAGAGGGATGCCCCCTGGATCCGGCGATGCCGGGCTACCGCGGTTTGGCCGGGTGATCCGGGATCCGGGTACGGCACCGTCGGCATGGTTGAGTCACTCAGGCCCATAGGCTCCCACGGGCCCTTCAGCCTGATCCTCACCATCGCTCGCACCCCAACCGGCGAGCAGGTCAGCGACAACTACAGCCTTTCGCCATGCATCCCAGTCCCAACCTCTACGCGCCCCTTCACCTCGTCACGCCCAGCCAGCAGGTGAAGAAAGGTGATTTCCTCGCCTACATATAGATCCCTCCGACCTCGACCGGTTCCGCCCGCCTCCACCTGCACTTGAGCAGCGGGACACGCCTCTCCACGTGCATCAGCTAGAAGGTGTTGGCCGAGGAGAACCTCTTCGGCACCGGTGCGCTTGACAGCCTGTAGCGCCCTTCACCTAGCGCTCTGCCTCAAGCGCTCGCCCATCCGGGCATCTCGCTCTCCATGTCCGTTTCCTGGTGATGTGTCAGTGCAAGTCCGACATCACGGCTGCGGCGCACCGACGCATCGAAAGGAAAGGCATTGTCTAACGCAATGCGTTCCAGCAA
>CAYLOH010000047.1:0-9317 GCA_964385255.1 uncultured Rubrivirga sp.
ACAGTCTGAAATTGCGAGTAATCAAGTGTGAGCGGACCCACTCCAGCCTCCATGAGTCGGGGACGGCGCCGGTCATGACGGCCGTCGTTATTCAGGTGGCTGCGCGGTCTCCCGGTGATCGCGTAGCGGCCCTAGCGTGGTGGGTGTCACAGCGCAGTGCAAGTTGAACAAGCCGTGAACCGCAAATCTTTCGGGTAACGAGGCCGAAATGTCCGATTTCGGGCCGGTTATGGTTGCCCGGTGCCCCGCACCTTGCGCTTATCGACCGCCCTGGTCGATCAGCTCGTGGCCCATGCGCGCCGTGACCATCCCGACGAGGCGTGCGGGGTCATCGCGGGTCCGGACTACTCCACACCCACTCGCTTCATACCCATGGTCAACGCCGCTCGCTCACCGACCTTCTACGAGTTCGACTCGGGTGACCTGCTGCGCCTGTACCGCGAGATGGACGATCGAGATGAGGTGCCTTCGGTCATCTACCACTCCCATACGGCGACCGAGGCCTACCCATCTCGCACGGATGTTGCCTACGCCTCGGAGCCCGACGCCCACTACGTCGTCGTCTCCACCCGCCAGACGGGGGGTGACGAGGGGCCATTCGAGCTGCGGTCGTTCCAGATCGTCGATGGAGTGATCACCGAAGACCAGGTGGTCATCGAGACATGACAGGTGTCCTGCGAATGCTTTGCAGCTACTCGACCTGTAGTCGTCCTTTCAACTAACCGGCCGTACCCTTGTAGGGATCGAAAGGAAGGCTCGTCCATGTCCGTAGAGGTTCGAATCCCGACCATCCTGCGCTCGTATACCGGCGGGGAGAAGATCGTCGTCGCCGAGGGCTCGTCATTGCAGGAGTTGATCACGAGCCTCGACTCCACCTACGCGGGTATCGGCGAGCGGCTCGTCGACGAGTCGGGCCTTCGCAGATTCGTGAACGTCTACGTGAACGATGAGGACGTTCGATTTCTCGAAGGACTCGCCACCGAGATCTCCGATGGCGATTCGGTGACGATCCTTCCCGCGGTGGCCGGCGGCTGACGTGCGCTTCGACTCCCTCATCGACTCTGTCGGCCACACGCCGTTGGTGGGTTTGCCGTCGTTGTCGCCGAGCCCCGATGTTCGGTTGTGGGCCAAGCTGGAGGATCGAAACCCCACAGGATCGGTGAAGGATCGCGCCGCGGTGGCGATGATCACCCAGGCTGAGAAGGACGGCTTACTGCACCCTGGGTCGACTTTGTTGGAGCCGACAAGCGGGAACACCGGCATCGCGTTGGCCATGGTTGCCAAACAGCGCGGTTACCGACTTGTGTGCGTGATGCCGCAGAACACGTCATCCGAGAGATCGCAACTCCTTCGGATGTGGGGTGCGGAAATCATCTACTCCCCGGCGGCCGGGGGATCGAACGAAGCGGTTCGCGTCGCCAAGGAAATCAGTGAGCAGAACCCCGATTGGGTGATGCTCTACCAGTACGGAAACGAAGCCAATGCGCTGGCGCACTACGAGACGACTGGGCCGGAACTCCTGGCGGATCTGCCGACCATCACACATTTCGTTGCCGGGTTGGGCACGACGGGAACGCTCATGGGTGCTGGGCGATACCTACGAGAGACCAAACCGGACGTCCAGATCATCGCCGCCGAACCCAGGTACGGGGAGTTGGTCTACGGCCTGCGGAATCTGGACGAGGGGTTCATACCCGAGCTCTACGACGAGTCGGTTCTCACCGGCCGCTACTCAGTGGGCCCACGTGATGCGGTGCGCCGCACTCGCGAGCTGCTCGACAGGGAAGGCATCTTCGCGGGAATCTCCACCGGAGCCATCTTGCATGCCGCCCTAGGCATCGCTGCGAAGGCGGAGAAGAAGGGGGAGGCTGCGGATATCGCCTTCATCGTGTGCGACGGTGGATGGAAGTACCTGTCAACGGGCGCTTACGAAGGCACATTGGAAGAGGCCGAGGCCGCACTCGAAGGTCAACTCTGGGCCTGACGCTCCACCTTCCTAGGCAAAGGAACGGGCAGCTCCTCCCGAGAGAAGAACTGCCCGTTCGCAGCGCTGAATCAGACGGTCTGGCTGAACCAGGCCTTCGCCCTGTCGGTGTTCACGACCAAGATGATGATCAGGTTCAGGATGATCTGGAATGCCCCACCGTTGCCGAAGTGGAAGAACCCGAAGACGATGTTGATCACCGCGAGAACCGAAATCAACATCTGAGCCGTCGCGCTACCGGCGAACGTCAATCGAGTGAGCCAGAAGTAGATGAAACCAAGAAGGATCATCAAGGCGCCGTTGAACCACAGATAGAAGGTGGAGACGGTCACCTCTTGACCGAAGTTGTTGACGTATGACGGGTTGTCGCCGAAAGCCGAGAAGACGATCAAGATTCCGAAAGTCAGGTTCAAGATACCTGCCAGTGCCACCAAGATTCCCACGATCGTCACGCCTGCTGGGCGTTGGATTGCGGACGCTGCTGCCATGTTCCCTCCTCTGGGAAGTGGCGCAACCGACATGGTTGCGCATTCGAAGGTTAGAGAGCGTCGGGCTCGGAAGGAATGTGCCGCGCCGTAGTCTTGTTCGGTCATGACCAACAACGCCCCTATCGGGATCTTCGACTCCGGCTTCGGCGGATTGACGGTGGCTCGTTCGATCATCGATCAGTTACCCCACGAATCCATTCGGTACATCGGGGATACCCGACGAGGTCCCTACGGACCGCAGCCGATCGCCAAGGTGCGTGAGTATTCGCTGGAGATCATGGATCGACTCGTGGATGATGGAGTCAAGGCTCTGGTGATCGCCTGCAATTCAGCGAGCGCGGCCACTGTGCGCGATGCACGCGAGCGATATGACGTCCCAGTGATCGAAGTTGTGCACCCGGCAGTCCGCAGAGCTGTCTCGGCTACGCGAAACGGAATCGTGGGTGTAATCGGGACGGAGGCCACGATCACGTCCCAGGCCTATAACGATGCGTTCGCGGCCGCACCCCACATCGAGTTGCATACCAAGGCTTGTCCTCGCTTCGTTGAGCTGGTCGAAGCCGGCATCACGAGCGGTGACGACGTGATCAGCACCGCGCGGGAGTACTTGTCGGACCTTCAGGCATCGAAGGTCGACACCCTCGTCCTCGGCTGCACGCATTACCCCCTACTCACGGGTGCGCTCTCGTACGTGATGGGTGAGTCGGTCACTCTCGTCTCCAGCGCGGAGGAGACGGCCCAGGACGTCTATCGGGTTCTGGTCGCGAATGGACTGCTTCGTGACTCAGATGCCGGGCCGCCCGAATACGTCTTCCTCGTCACAGGCGATCCCGCTGACTTCGAACGGCATGGACGTCGATTCCTCGGCCCCGAAGTCGGCGCGGTTCAACCGCTGTGAGGTTTGTCGTCCAGGTGACGAATAGAGCGAAGTGACAACGTGACCACGCCGGTTACCAGCAACAGCCCCGCGATCACCGGATAGACGGCGCGAACGCCCCACTGTTCGCTCGCAACGCCGGTGAGCAACATGGCCAGCGGTGGGAACACGTAGAAGGCCGTGAGTTGCACACTGAAGACCCGTCCTTGCTCTTGGGCTGGAATGCGCACTTGCACCAAGGTATTGAGCAGTGGCTGCATCGGACCCCAACTCAGACCCAAGATGAAGCCGAAGATCGCCAAGATCCACAAGGCCGGCAGGAACGCCATGGGAATCACTCCGAGAGAAGTCCCCACCAGCGCAATCGTGATGATCTGGTGATTGGTGAGGCGACGGGACAGCGGACCGTAGGCGAAGGCGCCGAGGACGCCGCCACCTGCGAGCGCGCCGATGACGATACCCATGCCCTCGGGTTGATCCAACGCTTCGAAGTGCACCGGCAAGATCACGCTCTCCGTCGGCAGATACACCCCTGCGAGGACCATGATCGCAATGGTGAGCACTCGAAGAGCCTTGTCCGACCACAGCGCCACGAAGCCGCGTGTCAGTTCCCTGAACCCCGACCCCCGAGTTGCCTCGGATTCCCGAGCCCGCTGTCCGGCGTCGGAGACACGCATCGACCAGATGCAGACGGCGGCGACGATGAAGAGCACTCCGGGAACCCACAGCCCCTGCTCGGCGCCGACCGTGGCGATGAGCCCGGCTCCGATAAGCGGTCCCACCGTCCAACCTGCGGCGAACAACGCCTCGTGCAGCCCATTCAGGGATTGCAGTCGCACGCCGCTCGCGGTGGAGGCGTCGATGATCAACGACTTCCGGGCTGTGTAGCCGGCCGGATCCAATCCGGCACCGATCACCGCCAGTACCAGAATCCATGCCAGGTCCAAGCCCACCAAGAACCCGACGATGGGAAAGGCGACTACCGAGATCGCCGACGCGATATCCGACAGAACGCTGACAGGTTTACGGCCATAACGATCGATCGCTGCGCCGACGAGTGGAATGACGATGAGCGCTGGGATCGTCGACAGCGCGGCCAACAGTCCTGCCGCAGCGGGGGAGCCGGTCAGTTCCAGCACCAACCAGGGAAGAACCACCATGACGATGCCGTTGCCGATGCCGGAAGTGATGTTGGCCGTCTCCAACAGGACCACCGGCGCACGTCCTTTGAGCACGCTGGATAGTGTCATGCCCCATGACTCGATCCGACGGCCGCATTGCCAGCCAACTTCGACCGGTGACCTTCGAACGTGGTTGGTCGGAGCATGCGGAGGGCTCGACGCTCGTCTCGTTCGGGCGAACCAGGGTGCTGTGCACGGCTTCGTTCACCCCTGGCGTACCCCGCTGGTTGAAGGATTCGGGTACCGGTTGGGTGACCGCCGAGTATGCGATGCTCCCGCGCGCCACGACGACGAGAAACCAGCGTGAGTCGGTCAAGGGCAAACTCGGTGGCCGCACCCAGGAGATTTCACGGTTGATCGGTCGAAGCCTGCGCGCAGTGGTCGACATGGGTGTGCTCGGAGAGAATTCGATCCTGATCGACTGCGATGTTTTGCAGGCCGATGGGGGAACTCGCACGGCGGCCATCACCGGCTCCTACGTTGCTCTGGTCGACGCCATCCGATGGGCGATGGCGGAGGGACACGTCAGCGCGGATCCGCTGACCGACTCCGTCGCCGCGGTGAGCGTGGGGATCATCGATGGTGAACCGAGATTGGATCTGCATTACGACGACGATGTCCGCGCGGAAACCGACATGAACGTGGTGATGACCGGTTCCGGAAGCTTCGTGGAAGTGCAGGGCACCGCAGAGGGAGAGCCCTTCGACCGGGCACTCTTGGATCGACTCCTCGATCTTGCCGCAGCGGGAATCTCGGATCTGACGGCACTGCAGAAGGCGGCCTTGTCGGCATGACGTCGATGGTGGTCCTGGCCACACGCAATCAGCACAAGGTCCATGAGTTGCAGCGAATCCTGGCGGATCTCGACGTCGAATTGGTCGGTACCGATCAATTTCCCGACCTGCCCGACGTCGCCGAGACGGGCAGCTCCTTTGCGGCGAACGCACTGCTCAAGGCGCGGGATGTCTCGCAGCGGACCGGACACATCGCAATCGCCGACGATTCCGGGCTGTGCGTCGATGCCCTCAATGGCATGCCCGGCATCCTCTCCGCCCGGTGGGCGGGTCGGCACGGAGATGATCGAGCCAACCTCGAGCTCGTGCTGGCCCAACTCGTCGACGTCCCGGACTCGCGTCGAGGGTCGGCCTTCCACTGCGCGGCCGCGGTCGTGACGCCGCAGGGTGAGGAGCGCGTCGTTGAAGGAGTGCTCGAGGGGAGCATCACCCGAGAACCCCGTGGAACCAACGGATTCGGTTACGACCCGATCTTCGTTCCTCGCGGGTACGTGTTGACCACGGCCGAACTCACGCCTCAGGAGAAGGACGCCATCAGCCACCGGGGCCAGGCTTTTCGAGCCCTGGCCCCGGTACTCAGTGACCTGATCGGATGACCCCGCTCAGTTGGTGATGAGCAGGGAAGGGTCCGTTTGCACGATCGTGCACTGCCAGGCGCCGCGCGGAGCTTCGATGCTCACGGTGTCGCCTGGGCGTTTGCCCATCAACGCCGAGCCCAACGGGGAATCGACGGATACCCGCTCGTCGTCCAAGAAGGCCTCCGCGGGGTGTACGGGAGTGACCCACATATCTCCTTCGGGGACGCGCAATTGCACGCGAACGCCGAGGGATACCGCTCCGTCGAATTCGTCATCTGCCAAGGACAGGACGGACGATTGAGCGATCAGCCGTTGCCAGAGTTCGATCTCCAGTAGCAGCGACTCGAACGCTGCAACATCGCGTTCGTCTCGATCCTCGTCCACGAGGAGCGGACGCAGTTCCGCCAGGCGTCGTTCCTCGATATCCCGAATGCGGGCCTCGATCATCGCAACTCCCTGCGCGGTGAGGTGCGGATCTTTTCCTGGCTCGGCCCACGCCGGCACAGCGGTCTCCATGATCGTCGTCATTTGCGGTTTCCCTTCACTTCCGATTTCCCTTCGGTGTGGTGATGTCATTGGTCATTGCGCGTTCCAGCCCACGGTGGTTGCTCGGCCGTGGGATCCCTGATGAACGTCTGCTCGATGGCGAACAGTTCGGCGTCGTCGCGGGTGTTGTCGAAGCGCACCCAGATCTCGATGTCGCGCCCACTGATTCCTTGCAGTTCATCGAGGATCGAGCCCAGCGTGCCGTCGCCGTCGATATCGGATTCGACGACTGTCTCGCGCATCCATCGCTCGGGGCCGACGTCCACGGTCAGGCCACCGAGGCGCCACTCGTCGGCTTCGCCCGAGGGCAGAAGCACGCCCTGCAGGCGCTCGAGACCGTCAACGGATTGGCTGACGGTGGAAGAGGATGGAGTTGCGATGACTGCCGACGATGTGACTCCCTCGACGACCCGCGCCTCGACTGCAACTTCCGGGTCGTCCAGGATGAGGGCGATGCTGCCGACGATCAGCATCAAGGCGGCGATCGAACCAGCGACGGTGAACCACAGGGAGCGTCGCGATCGCCGTGTGGTCATGGGAAGAGCAAAGCGGTTCCGGGTGAGAGGCGGCTGAGTGCTTCCTGAAGGTCACCTTAAGAATTCGCTCAGGCAGCGTTCATGCAGCGCGGACATGCTCGATCAGCCCACAACATGTACCGAGTCAGGAGTCGAGAAGTGGCCATCTTGATCGTGGAGGACGAGCAAGGGATCGTCTCGTTCGTCAGGCGCGGTCTCGAATCGGCCGGCTACACGGTCGTGGAGGCCGCCGATGGCATCGACGGCCTGGCTGTGGCGATGCTCCCGGATGTCGAGCTCGTCATCTTGGACCTCGGGTTACCGGGCATCCCGGGTGAGGAGCTACTTCGCAGGCTTCGTGCCCAACGGCCCGCCGTTCCGGTGATCGTCTTGACCGCCAAGGATGCGGTGAGCGATCGAGTGGCCAACCTGGAAGCGGGGGCAGACGACTACCTGGTGAAGCCGTTCAGCTTCTCCGAGCTCCTGGCTCGAGTGCGGGCCCGCCTTCGGACGGCGGGACAGACACGTTCGGACGTGATCGCGGCTGGGAATCTCGTCGTGGACTTGGGGGCTCGCACCGTGTCTGTCGAACAGCAGACGTTGAGTCTCTCGGCAAGGGAATTCGCGTTGCTCGAGGTGCTTGCACGCAACCCCAATCGGGTCCTGTCTCGCGAACAGTTGCTGGATATGGTCTGGGGGTACGACTTCGATGGTTCGTCGAATGTGGTCGAGGTCTACGTAGGTCAATTGCGACGCAAGATCGGAACTGAGCGGATTGAAACGGTACGAGGTGTCGGTTACCGACTCAAACCCCTGTAGATCGCGCGATCGGCACAGCCGGTGACTCTCACCGTCCGCGTCGTCCTGCGCTCCCTGATCGTCATGGCGCTGGTGCTCACAGCGGTCGCCGTATTGATCTTCGAAATCGTCACGGTGTGGGGGCGGGCAGAGACGGATCGCATCGCACGCGACGAAGCGGATCGACTCGTGGCCATCTTCACGACCGAAATAGAGAAAAGTGCCCTATCTGCCGGCGAATTCGATCAAGCCACCTTGGCCACCGATGCCCGGCAGGCGCTCGCCAGTTACGCAGGCGGCCCGCTGCACTTGGCAACCATCTCCGTGGGCGATTCCCGACTTCGCAGCGACACCGGTCCGGCATCGCTGATCGCCCTCGCCAATTCCGGTCGGCTGCCCGAGCCGCAACCTGGCCTACTGCGCACGGTTGCTAGCGCTGCGGGTTCTCTTCGCACCGTCGATGTTCCCGTCCAGGACGAATCGGGCAACACCTTGGCCGTGGTCTCGGTCCTGGTCCCGCAGGCCGAGACACGGTCGGCCACGCGGATCGTCCTGTTCGGGTCCATCGGAGCCGGGTTGGTCGGGCTGGTCATCGGCAGTATCGCGCTGCCCTTGGTAGTTCGCCGCTCCCTCAAGCCGTTGAAGGATGTCACCCAAGCGGTGGAGGACATCTCGTTGGCGGACCTTTCTGCGAGGGTTCCGGTCCCTGATACCGGCGACGAGGTCGCGGAGTTGGCCACCGAATTCAATCGCATGATCGAGCGCATCGCTGAAGACGAGGAGACCCGTCGGCGCTACCTGGCTGCCATCTCCCACGAAGTCAGAACACCCCTGGCGATTGCCGAAGGGCACCTGGAGATGTGGGAGACCTTGGGGCCGGCGGAGGGTCAATCGGCCTCGGACATGGCACGAACCGTCCAGCGCGAACTCGAGCGCCTTCGTCGCGTCCTCGACGACCTGCTCGCCGTCGCTCGAGGTGCAGATGATCTGGCGGTCCGAAGTGAACCGGTGTTCCTCCCGGACGTCATCGATGCCCTTCGATCGCGCATAACGGGACTGGGTCACGCCGATATCGAGATTCAAGCGCCACCGCCCGATGTAGTGCTGGGTGATCAGGCCAGGATCGAGCAGGCGCTGCTGAACCTTCTCAAGAACGCAGTCGAGCACAACCCCGAGGGAACGCAGGTAGTGCTGTCCACTCGAGTCGAGGGTGAGCACGTTGTTTTCACCGTGGCGGACACCGGGTCGGGCATTGCTGCCGAACTGCGTCCGCGGGTCTTCGAGCCTTTCGTGACCAGTCGCGATTCCAGCGCCGATCGGATCGCCGGTTTGGGGCTAGCGGTGGTGCAATCGCTCACACGGGCGCAGGGCGGGACGGTGTCGTTGGATACCTCGCCGGCGGGAACGACTATCGAGATCCGACTGCCGCGCGCGCTCGCCTGATCGCCGCCGTCTGCTGTCCCGGTCCTAGGGACTGCAGGAACTCACGGACTGCACGAACTCACGCACTGCACGAACTCACGGATTGCAGGAAGGGCACCAGCGCGGCTCGACCG
>CAYLOH010000048.1:0-9316 GCA_964385255.1 uncultured Rubrivirga sp.
CCCTTGGCCGAGGAGTTGCCGCCTCCGAAGTTCGTCACCTTCGGGTTGGACCCCAAGTCGTGGCAGCGGTCGATCAGTGAGTCGACTACGGGGGAGTCGACGATGGGATCGCGCATCAGGCGCCCCATCCTGCGGCCTGGCCGTCCTTGCGCTCTGCGGCGATCTTCTCGTGGTAGCCGGAACTCCAGTACGCGGCGAGTGGATCGGGGTCTATTCCCATATCCTCGCGCAGTTCCCGCAGTAACGGCCGGACATCGGTGCTGTACGCATCCATGACGATCTCGTGCGCACCGAGGACGTCACCCGAAGCTTGGGCCTTGGCGAGCGCGTCCTGATCGACGAGCAGGGCCTTGGCCGACGCTTCCTGCACGTTCATGATCGATCGAATGATCGCGGGGATCTTCGGCTCGATGTTGTGGCACTGATCGAGCATGAATTCGACGTCTCCGATCAAGGCATTCGCCTGCACGATCTCGAACATGATGCGGAACAACCCGAAGGGATCGGCGGCACCGACCATGAGGTCGTCGTCGGCGTAGTTGCGACTGTTGAAGTGGAAGCCACCCAAGCGCCCTGCTCGCAGCAGGCTCGCCACGATGAACTCGATGTTGGTGCTCGGCGCATGGTGACCGGTATCGACCAAGACCTGTGCCTGCGGGCCGAGCTCCTGGCAGTGCAGCAACGACGTGCCCCAGTCGGGAAGATCCATGTGATAGAACGCCGGCTCGAAAAGCTTGTACTCGATGAGCATCCGCATATTCGCGGGCATCGCCGCGTACATCGTGGCAAGCGCTTCATGGAGTCGGTCCTGGCGCTGACGGAAGTTGTCCTGGCCGAAGTAGTTCGTGCCGTCCGCGAACCACAGACTCATGATGCGGCTACCGGTCTGTTTCCCGATCTCCACGCACTCGAGCAAGTGGTCAGTGGCCTTGCGGCGAATCGTTTCGTCGGGATTGCAGACGCTGCCGAGCATGTATTCGTCTTCTTGGAAGACGTTGGGGTTGATCGCACCGATGGAGATGCCCTGGTCCTTCGCGTACTCGGCCAACGCCCGATAGTCGGCCACACGGTCCCACGGAATGTGCAAAGCGACGGAAGGCGCGACACCGGTGAGGCGATTGACCACTGCGGCGTCGTCGATCTTCTCGAAGGCGTTGCGGGGAATCCCTGCCTGGGCGAAGACCTTGAAGCGCGTCCCGGAGTTGCCGAAGGCCCAACTGGGAGTCTCGATGTGTTGCTGACGAAGTATCTGCTTGGCCTGTTCCCTGTCCATCTCTTCCTCCACACTGCGCGCGGTGAAACGATTCAATCCTTGCCCGCGGCAAAAATACACCTTAGGCACCGGCTGGTGCGCGGTTCCGTGGAAGTAGGTGCTTTTCCTGAGGCCCCCGCACTCTTGAGCGTTCAATACGGGCTATCCTCGGCCCCCAAGGCGGGAAAGGGGGGTGTCCATGGGTCGGCAGGGGGCCAGTTCTCGCGATGTCGCCGCGCTGGCCGGGGTCTCGATCGGAACGGTCTCCAACGTCATCAACCGGCCCGACATCGTCTCGCCCCGGACCCGCTCCAAGGTGGAGGCGGCCATCCACGAACTCGGTTTCGTGCCGAACGCCTCCGCTCGACGGTTGCGCGGAGCCTCGACCCGGACGATCGGAGTGGTCGTCCCCGACGTGAGCAACCCCTTCTTCACCGACCTTGCGCGAGGCGCTGAAGATAAGGCCAACGAGGCCGACTTCCTGGTCATCGTGTGCAACTCCGACGAGTCAGTCATCAAGGAGGAGCACTACCTGAGCATGCTCGAGGCCCAGCAGGTGGATGGCATCTGCATCACGCCGGCATCTCGAACGTCGTTGCAGAAGAGTCCGACCTTCAAGAGGCTGATGGAACGCAAGGTGGGACTGGCCGTCATGGACGGCAGGTTGCGTGGTGTGGACGCTTGCTTCGCCACGGTCGACGACGTCCAGGGGGGTGCGATGGCCGCCGAGCACCTCCTCGGCCTCGGTCATCGCTCCTTCATCTGGATCACGGGCCCGGACTCGATTCCGCAGAGCTACGACCGCGAGATGGGCATCCGTTCCGCTCTGGACAACGCGGGCCTCGGCCCGCAGGCACTGACCCGCGTAGAGGTTTCGGCGATGTCGGCCGACGCTGGCGTTGCCATTGGGGACACCTTGGTGCGCGAGGGACTGCGCCACACCGCTGTCATCTGCGCCAACGATCTGCTGGCCTTCGGGTGCTTGCGCGCATTCCTCGAGCATGGGATTCGAGTGCCCGAGGACATCTCCATCGTGGGTTACGACGACATCGACTTCGCGCGAGTGGCAGCGGTTCCGTTGACCTCCATACGTCAGCCGCGCCGCGAACTAGGTCGCACGGCGGCGGAGATGGTGTTGGCACAGTGCACCGATGCCGAAGCGGTCCCCCCTCGCGAGGTCATATTCCAACCGCAGTTGGTGGTGCGGGAGTCGACGGCGGCGCCGAAGGTCTGAACATGACGAAGGGGGTGGGTGCCTTCGCACCCACCCCCTTCGCAGAGGCGGTCGACTTAGAAGTCGTAGTCGCCGATGTTCTCTTCGGTGAACACCAGGGCCGGACCGAGGACCACCTCGGGGCCGAGAGCCCCGTCGATGACCTGACGGTCGTCACCCAGCTTGCCTGCAGGCACCGGCGACCCAGCGGTCGGCGTGGTGATGCCCGAGGCGATGTTGGCTGCCGCGTACACAGCCAGGTAACCCAGAGCCGGGACGTCCCAGAGTGCAGCTTGGGCGCCCGAGCCGTCGGTGATGTACTCGCGCATGTCATTCGGCAGGCCGAGGCCAGTGACGAAGACCTTGCCCTTGTACTCAGGACGCGAGCTAACGAAGCGAGCCGCCGAGACGATACCCACGGACGTCGGGGCAACGATCACCTTGACGTTCGGGTTGTTCTGCAGCAGACCCTGCGTCTCCAGAGTCGACTTGTCGTCGATGTCATCGCCGTACACGGTGGTCACCAGGTTCATGTCCGCGTACTTCGGATCGTTCTCGAGACCCTGCTTCATGAAGTCGATCCAGACGTTCTGGTTCGAAGCATCAGGAGTGGTGGACAAGATCGCGAAGTCGCCAGCTCCACCGAGCAGGTTGTAGGTGCTCTCCAGGAGGCCCTGTGCGATGCCCTCGGAGGATGCCTGGTTGACGAACAGGTTGCGCCCAGCGGCCTCGACGTCGGAGTCGTAGGTAACGACAGTGACGCCACGATCCATGGCCGCCTGGAGGGCGGGGACGAGCGCATCCTTGTCATTGGCAGCGATCAGGATGGCGTTGTATCCCTGCTGAACCGCGGAGTTGATCAGTTCGACCTGGGCGGCAGCAGTGATCTCGTTCGGGCCGAGGTACTCGCACTCGAAGCCGAGCTCACCGCAGGCTTCCTCAGCTCCGGACCACGCCACCTGGAAGTAGCCGATGTTCCCCAGCTTGGGGATCATGGCGATCTTGAGATCAGCAGCAGCTTCGGCGGCCTCATCGGCGGCTGCCTCTTCTGCGGCCGGCTCTTCTGCGGCTGCTTCGGTTTCCTCTGCAGCAGTCTCCTCCGCAGTCGAGGACTCCTCTGACGAGCCACACGCAACGAGACCCATCAACAGCGCCGTTGACGCTGCAACTGCGAGGGCCCCCTTCCTCAGTGTCTTCATCCTTTCCTTCCTCCTCTAATTCGCGGTGTCGCGCGTTTACTCACGACACCCAGGTGCTTCCCCAGGTGGGGCAGCCGCTCGTCAGGGAATCCCGACCAACGACCGTTCCTTCTGTCCGTCGGGGCCAGAAGGAGACTTGTTGGCGCCGCCGTGTCGGCGCTGATCTCGAAGTCGGTGCCATCGAATGAGAACGACGGGCACCACCACGGCGAAGATCAAGAGAAGTCCTTGAACCACGATGAACACGTTCGGCGAGAAGCCTTGGAGCAGGAGCACTGAGCGGATCGTGCTCAGGAGGAAGGCCGCGGCGACGACGCCCCAGATGGCGCCGATTCCCCCGAAGATGCTGACGCCGCCCAGAAGCACGGTCGCGATGACGCTCAACTCCAGGCCGACGGCGTTGTCGTACTGGGCGGTGCTGAAGCGCAACGTGTAGAGCACGCCAGCCAGGCCCGCGGCAGTGCCGGTCAGGGTGAACAAAATGACCTTGTAGCGGTCGACCGGGACGGCGGCGAATCGTGCGGCTTCGACGTTGAGCCCTATGCCGTAGACCTTGCGTCCGAAGACCGTGTAGTGGACCAGGATCCAGAAGATCACGACGATCGCCACCAGGAGCGGGAACGAACGGGGGATGAAGGTCGTGCCGAAGGTGCCGAAAGCGAAGCGCGTCCACTCCGCGGGGAAGGACGAGACGGATTCGGTACCCAAGATGGCGGTGGCGAAGCCGCGATAGAGAGCCAAGGTCGCGATGGTCACCGCCAGGGAGCCCAGGCCCAACTTCGCCACCAGCAGACCGTTGGTCAGGCCGCACAGCATACCCGCGAGGACCGCGAGGAGAAGGGCGACTTCGATCGGCAAACCTTCCCGATAGGCCACGCCGAAGACCGCTCCGGACAGCCCCATCACCGATGCGACGGACAGGTCGATCTCCCCGGAGATGATCAGGAGCGTCATGGGCATGGCGATGATCAAGATCTCGGTGAGGTTCGCGATCAGGAACGAGATGTTGAAAGCGCTGCCGAAGTTCGGATCGATGAAGGTGCTGATGGCAAAAATGACCACGAGCACGCCGATGATGGCGACGTCCCACTTGATGGGACGCCGGTACTTCGTGGTCGCTACGGGAGCCACGGTCACATTCGCCACGATTGCTCCTCTTCTCTTTCCTCAGCCACCTTCTGGGCTCTCGATGCCGTTCGCAACGCAAGGAAACGATCCAGACCGATCGCCACGAGGAGCAAGGCGCCGTTGACGGCCTGTTGCCAGAACGCTGGCACCCCGAGGGCGACCAGCGCGCCGATGATCGTGCGCACGAGCAGGGCTCCCAGCAACGCGCCGATAGCCGTGCCCACTCCGCCGAAGATGTTGACGCCACCGACGACCACGGCAGTCACGACCGCGAGTTCTTGGTTGATGAAGGCAGACGAATCGACTTGGGCGAATCGCGCCACATAGATGACACCGCCGATACCGGCCATGAATCCGGAGAAGGCGAATGCGACGAACGTGCTGCGGAAGACGTTGATGCCGACCACATCAGCCGTTGGTGGGTTCGAGCCGATGGCGTACAGGCTGCGACCCAAGGCCGTGAACTTCATCCACCACGCGGTGAACAGGGTCAAGACGATGACGATCCAGAACACGATCGGAATGCCGAGGAAGTTGTCGATGCCCAGATCCAGGATGCTGCGCGGCAACTGCTGTGCCGTGACCTTCTGCCCACCGGCGATCTGGTAGTCGATGCCACGGATGATGAACAGCGTTCCGAGAGTGACGACCAGGCTTGGCAGACGCAGACCCGCGACGATCAAGCCGTTGATCGACCCGATGATCAGACCGCATGCACCACCGATGAGGAATGCGGGGACGACGCCCCACTGATACGTGGCGATGAGCGAAGCCGCGATGTAGGCGGACAGGCCGGTGTTCGACGCGATCGACAGGTCGATATGACGAGCCACGACCACCGGCGCCAATCCGACAGCCAGGACACCGAAGATCGCCGAGGACAGTAGGAGGTCGGAGAAGCCCGAGCCGGTGACGAACCGAGGATTCAACAGTGCGGTGATGCCGATCGCGAGTACGAGGATGACGCCGATGCCGAATTCACGCGACCGCACCAGCCCGGAGAGTCTGCCGACGTTCATGCCCGCTCCTGCCCGGTGAGTTGGCCGGTAGCCGCACGCATGATCAATTCCTGATCCGCTTCCTCGCGACTCAATTCGGCGGTGATGCGACCCTCGTGCATCACGTAAATGCGGTCGGCCATGCCGAGGACCTCGGGAAGTTCGCTCGAGATCATCAAGATCGCCTTACCGTCGGCGGCGAGTTGACTGATCAATCGATGGACCTCCGCCTTGGTCTTGACGTCGATGCCGCGCGTGGGCTCGTCGACGATCAGCAGGGTCGGGTCCGTGGCCAACCACTTGGCCAGCACCGCCTTCTGCTGATTGCCGCCGGAGAGCTGATCAACCGGAGCCTTCACGTTGGAGTACTTGATCTGCAGTGTCTCCGCCCACTCGCGGGTGAGCTTGTCCTCCGGCCGCGTGGTCATGAACCCGGCCTTGCTGATCGCGCCGAGCATCTCGAATGCCACGTTGCGCGATAGGGCGGAGGGCATGAAGAGCCCTTGTTGACGGCGGTCTTCCGGAACCAGGGCGATGCCACGGGCTACTGCCTTCCGCGGATCTCCCGCGGGCAGCGGCTCTTCTCCCACGAAGACGGTGCCGGAGTCGTAGGGGTCGACGCCGAAGATGGCCCGTGCGACCTCGGAACGTCCGCTGCCCACCAACCCGGCCAAGGCGACGATCTCTCCGGTACGCACCTCGATAGAGATGTCGCGGAAGGTTCCCTCGCTGGTCAGGCCCTCGGTACGCAAGGCAAGGGCCCCGGGGGTCGAGGGGACTTTGGGGAAGATCTCGTTCAAGTCGCGTCCGACCATCCACCGGATGACTTCCTCGATGCTGGAGTCCGCGACCGGCGACTCCGCGACGGTGCGGCCATCGCGCATGACGGTCAGGTAGGAGCAGACGGCGAATACCTCGTCGAGTCGGTGGCTGACGAAGACAACCGCCTTGCCGGCATCGCGCAAGCGCTGCATGACCCCAACGAGACGATCCACCTCGCTGGAGGTGAGGGCGGCCGTCGGCTCGTCCATCAAGATGATCTGCGCATCCATCGACAGCGCCTTGGCGATCTCGACGACCTGCTGATCGGCGATGGACAGACCGCGGGCGATCCGCATGGGGTCCAACGGAACACCCAGTTCCTCGAACAGGGCCGCGCTCTCCTTGCGCATCCGCTTCCAGTCCACCGCCAGACCCTTGCGGGGGAGTTGCCCGGTAAAGACGTTCTCCGCCAAGGACAAATCGGGGAAGAGCGACGGTTCCTGATAGATGACGGCGACGCCTTGGCGTATGGCTGCTCGAGGGGAACCCTGGATGAACGTTTCGCCGGCCAGCTCCACTGTTCCGTCGTCCAACTCGTGGATGCCCGCAAGCACCTTGAGCATGGTGGATTTGCCGGCGCCGTTCTCTCCGAGCAGCGCGTGGATCTCCCCCCGCCGCAAGGTCAGATCGGCACCATCGAGGGCGAGGGCGCCGCCAAAGCGCTTCACGGCACCCCGCATGACCAGCAAAGATCCTTGTGGGTCTTGTGCCACGGCCCACCGTCCTCACGAGGTGTGTCAGTCGTCGGCGAATTGAATGCTTTCATTCATTTCGTGGGCGCGACAGTAGCAGGTGCATTAGCGTGTGAAATATGGATTTCTTGCGGAATGTGATCGAATTGTCACCAAATCCCGCTCGAGTCCAGATAGCGACTAATTGAACAACAGGACGTTTGTTCAATGTTCGAGCCGATCGGACACGGACAGGCATAATCCGAGGTCCTCGTGGGAAGGGATGCATCGATGGTCGAGCCACGCAAGCGAGCGGATCTGACGACCCGGACAGGAAATGTCGGGGATCTCGTCGACGCCGCACTGGAAGCGACGGGTGGACTGCTGAAGTTGGCGCCGTGTTGGGTGCCTCGATCATTCCTCCAGCCGGGTCGGCGACTGCGACTGCATCCCCGTGATCTGTATGCCTTCGGCCTCAACCGGGGCGGTATCGACGAGCGCTGGCTGGCCTCCACGACGGAAGCCGCCAACGAAGGGCGGGAAGTCGACGAAGGGCTCTCCTACGCCGTTGTTGGCAACGAGCGCTTCCTCCTGCGCGATGCTGTCAACGAACGCGGTTCCCTCCTCGTGGGGCAGGCGATCTGGGATGCCTACGGCAAGTGGCCGGTCTATTCCAAGTTCTTCGACAACATGGGGTCCATCCCCCACCACATGCACCAAGACTTCGAACAAGCCGAGTGCGTGGGATGCGAGGGTAAGCCGGAGTCCTACTACTTCCCCCCCCAGTACAACGCGAGTTTGAACACCTTCCCGTTCACCTGGTTCGGCTTGACCCCCGGGACCACGCCTGAGGACATGCGCCGATGCTTGGAACAGTGGAACCGCGGAGACAACGGAATCTTGGATCTGTCTCAGGCCTACCGGTTGGAACTGGGAACGGGATGGTTGGTTGATCCGCGGGTGCTGCATGGTCCTGGTTCCATCTGCACCTTCGAGCCCCAGTGGGGTTCGGACGTCTTCGCGATGTATCAGTCCTTGGTCGACGGTCGCGAGGTGCCGTGGTCGTTGCTGGTCAAGGACATGCCCTCCGATCGGCATCGCGACATCGACTTCATCGTGGAACAGATCGATTGGGAGAAGAACACCAACCCCAACTTCAAGAAGCATCACTTCCTGCCCAAGGTCGTCGCGGACCAATCCGATGTCCACGCGGATGCCTGGATCGTCTACGGGCGGATCGACGGCAAGCAGTACTTCTCGGCCAAGGAACTGACCGTCGAGCCGCGCGGATCGGTGACCGTCGCCGATCCGGGCGCCTACGGGCTCATATGTGTCCAGGGCTATGGCACGGTCAACGGCCAGCCGCTTCAGTCGCCCACCCTGCTGCGCTTCGACGATCTGTCGACGGACGAGTACTTCTGCTCTGATGAGGCGGCTCGCACGGGTGTCACCTACACGAACCTGTCCGATACAGAGCCTTTGGTGATCTTGCGCTACTTCGGGCCGGAAGTGTGCCCCGACGCTCCCGACATCGAAGGCCGATAGGGGGAACGCCATGCAGCGGGTGTGCTTCACGAGGATGGTGAAGGTCGACAAGATGGCGGAGTACGTTCGCGATCACGAGAACGTCTGGCCCGACATGCTCCAGGCCTTGCGCGACACTGGCTGGCACAACTACTCGCTCTTCTTGCGCGACGACGGGATGCTCATCGGTTATTTCGAGACTCCCGACCTAGAGGCTGCCGTTGCCGGCATGGAAGCTCTCGAGGTCAACGAGCGTTGGCAGCAGGCGATGGCCGATTACTTCGTCACCGAACCCGGCAAGCGCCACGACGACGAATTCGTCTCGTGGCCACAGGTGTTCTACCTGGAGTGATCCGTTCAGGGGCAGAGCCGTGGCGTGAGGCCTAGAGGGCCCGGAAGACCGCCAGGTACGACGGGTGGACCCGCAGGTGTCGCGTGATGATCGGCGCTCGGTGCGGCAGGTAGGACTCGCGCACGGTGACGAACCCCGCCTCCTCGAACATGGTGCG
>CAYLOH010000049.1:0-8872 GCA_964385255.1 uncultured Rubrivirga sp.
TTCGCAGCAATGGTCTCCGCGGAGTCAGCTAATCCACTTTGGGTGAAAGTCCTATCGGGCGCCCTCGTGTTCGCGGTCGGGCTCATCGCGTTGGCCCTGCCTGTCATCGCGGTCATGACGAGCACCAGGGCACGAGCAGCATCCAAGGCAACGTCGACGACTGGTGCGGGTGTGGCGACGGCGGCGGTGGTGATTGCTGGCATTGTCACCGCGGGTGTTCTGGTTGCTCAAGTTTTCATGGTCCTCTGGGCTATGGGAGTCTGCAGTTTGGACGGCTGCTAGCGCCGATCAGACCCGTATGGGACCTAGGACGCGGCCTTTTCCAACACTGAATGAACACGACGCCTGGTCCGAACTAATGCGTCCGAGAGTCCGAGCCGAGCCCCGAGTCAAGAAAACGCGAGTCAGTCCTTCAAAAGCAACTCTTCACGCCTTAGCCCGACTAACCTTGCGACACCACTCGTTGGCTCAGGAGGCATCACATGGCCATGGAAGAAATCGACATTACGGAGTATTCGGAGCCACCCAAGACCGGTTTTGTCGGCGCTATCAAGAAGGGCTTTCGGGGCTATGTGGTCTGGAATGCTCGATCCACCCGATCTGAGTACTGGTGGTGGACCCTTTTCGCCATCATCGTCGCACTCATTGCCTCAGTCATCGACACCGTCGTCTTCTCCACCGACATGATGACTGCGGCCGGTCCGGCGAGCATCGTGACCTCGCTGGCGCTCTTCCTACCTGGCTTATCGGTGTGGATTCGGCGCCTCCACGACACAGATCGCACCGGCTGGTGGGCTTGGATCGTGTTGATCCCGCTCGTCGGATTGATCGTGTCGATCGTCTTCGTTCTCTTGCCATCGAAGGCGGGACCCACTCGCTGGAATAACCGCATTCAGGAATAGTTCACGACGCGCTGCCTCTAGGGCGACCGTCGGCCGCCCTAGAACGTGAATCGAGACGCCACCATCAGTGCTTCGGCTTCCGCGCTGAGGTCACGAGAAGTCGTTGAGCGACCACTCGTAGATGGCGGCGTGGTGGCGTCGACCCCCCCCGTGTTTCGGCGTCTATCTCTGTGACGATGCATCTTCCGGTGATGGTGCCAACGATCGGGATGGGACGGTTTCGACCGCTTCGACTCACTTGCAGCGACAGCAGATCCGGATGTCACGGCGCAGCTGAGGGCTTCGTGAATCTTCCCAAGGAGTGTTGGCAGTACATACTCGCCAGTGAGCCCCTGCACGAGACCCACCTCGACTCATCCAGTCAGTGACGTTGACTATCGGCCCCATGAGACCACGCGCCGACGTTGGAAAAGGGGTACGAGACTTTGGACAACCTCAGCACCAATGTGAAACCGCGAGGTCACCGACTGTGGGTTTTGGGAGCAACTGCTGCCTTGCAAGCCGCCAGATCCTCTGTTTGAACAACTCTCATATGACCGCTGGGTTCGCCCCCTAGTCTTCCGCCGTGACCAGTATCCAGGCGCCGCCCGATCCGGCGGCGGCAGTCGATCAGCGTGGAGCTCCGGTGGGCCGCCCCCTTGCGATCGCGCTCGTTGGCCTTAGCTTCATCGTCTTGGGGATCCTCGCGTGGACCTTTTTCGGGCGCGCGCCGCAAACAGTGTCCGGTTTCGGCTATGTGGTGCCGGCTGGCGGCTACACCGAGATAGGTACGCAGGTCAACGGGCTTGTTGCTTCCGTCGAGGTCGAGCCAGGCCAGGGCGTGCGCGAGGGCGAGGAATTGGTTCGCGTCGACACCGAAATCTCGGGCGGCGCTTCTGAGTCGATCCTGAGCCCAGTGGATGGCACTGTGATCGAGGTCGTTGCGTTGCCTGGCCGAATCACGGAGCCAGGTGATCCCATGTTGTACCTACAACCCTTGGGGTCGCCACTGCTTGTCAAGGGCTTCGTCGCGGCATCGGAAGCGGAGAGTGTCCGGGTCGGCATGCCAGCCTTGGTGTCACCTGCCGACGCACCTCGTTTCGCGCAGTACGGCGCCATTCGCGGCACCGTGACCGCATTGACGCCGACCCCGGTCACGCCAGATCGATTGCTTTTCATTGTCGGTGGTAATTCGGCGCTAGTCGACTACTTCCTGGGAAGTGGGCCTGTCATTGAGGCGACGGTCGAGCTCGAACTCGACTCATCCACGCCGTCGGGATATGCCTGGAGCATCGGTCAGGGCCCGGACATCCAGATCCGAGCGGGCACGCTCAGCGGCGTGAAGCTGGTTGTCCGAGACGCACCTGTCGTGTCCTGGTTCACGCAGTGAACCAAGTCGAGCGCGTGGCCAGCGCACTCGCATCGAGAGGTCGCCATGTGTCGTTCGATGACATCGCGCGCCAACTCGGAGGCATGCAGGGTCTCCCGCCGGATCTCGCGGGTGATGCATTGCTGCGCACCTACGGCCTCGCCCCGGATGGCGCTGTGCTCCCAGGCTTCGAGCCTGATCGCTCATCACGCGAGGTGGTGACAGCCCTCCTGCTCGACTCACGCTCCAGCGTGCTCTACGTCTTCGTGGCAGCCGTGGTCGGTCTCGTGCCTGCTATCGCGGTGCCGCTACTCGTGCGGCTCTTCGTCGATCGCTACATCGTCGCGCTCGACTCCAGCTGGGGAATTGTTGTCGTCCTTGGCCTGCTGGTCGCTGGCGTCATTACCGCGGCGGTTGTCGGCATTCAGGACGCCGTGCTCAGGCGCTTGCAGATGCGCTTAACTCGCTCGCAGATCACAGCTTTTGCGTGGCGCACGATCACGATGAGGATTCCACACCTCCAGAATTACGGCACCGGCGATGTCATCGGGCGTCTGAATGCTGCTGAGCGTTACGCACTTCGAGGGGGGTTCTTCCTACCACTGGCGCTGGTCAACTCGCTGATGGCGATCGTGTTTCTTGTCATGATTTTCTTGCTCGACATCACGATGGGCTTGGCCGCTGTGGTCATTGTCGTCATCGCTGTGCTCACCACCCGGAGCGTGCTCAAGCGGCGTTTAGGTGCGCAGCGCCGTTACGACGCCAACCGTGTGAGCCTAAGTAGCTACACCTCCGATGTCATTTCCTCGGCCGAGTCCATCAAGGCGGCTGCCTGGGAGCAGTTCGCCTTTGTGCGCTGGATTGCCGTCCGCCAGCGCATGGCGTCCTCGTCGACCAGCTTAGGTATCGCCAACCAGTACATAACGCTGGTGCCGGTGCTCGCCCAGGCGGTGGGGCTCGGCGCCTTCCTTGCGATCGGGGTCGCGGAAGTCTTCACGGGCGTCATCCTTTTGGGCACCGTGGTGGCGGCGCAGGCTTACATGGTGTTACTCCTGTCCAGTGTCCACATGCTCGCTTCCTTCAGCGTCCTGGCGCAGGCCATCACCAGTTCTCAGAAGCAATTCGGACCCATCTTGCGCGAGCCACTTGATCCGGAGTTGCTCACCATCGACAGACAACCTTCTATACGAAGCTCGAGTGGATGGTCGACGGAACAGCCAGCAGTCTCGGATCGGCTAGCCGGCGCGGTCTCCCTTCATGCGGTCAATTTCGGTTATGGCGACGCCACAAACCCACTACTCAAGGAACTTTCGCTTGAGGTCCAGGCGGGTCATCGCGTTGCCCTCGTCGGTCCAAGCGGGAGCGGCAAGACCACCATCGCAAAACTCATCATTGGTGAGTTGGTGCCGTGGTCTGGCTATGTCGCGCTAGACGGCACCCCACGCCTCGAAGTGCCGCGCGCCGTACGCACTCGCGACATCGCCTACGTGCCGCAGACGTCAGTGCTCTTCCCCGGAACGATCCGTGACAACCTCACGCTCTGGAGTGATGAGATCAGCGACGATGCTGTGGAGCGCGCGGCGCGGGACGCCTGCATCGAAGACACGATCCTCGGCAGACCCGGGGCCTACTTCCATCGGATCACGTCTACGGATGGTGGCTTTAGCGGTGGCGAGTTGCAGCGCCTATCCATCGCACGCGCACTCACCGGTGACCCACGGATCATCGTGCTGGATGAGGCGACGAGTGCGCTGGACCCCGTTGTCGAAGCCGATGTGGAGGCTCGCCTCCGCGAACGCGGAGTAACCGCCATCCTTGTTGCGCACCGCTTGAGCACTATTCGTGACGCCGACGAGATCCTTGTCGTAGATGCAGGACGTATCGTCCAGCGGGGCACCTTCACGGAACTCGCTCGCGAGGGCCTCTTCGCGGAGTTGGTCCGTGGCTGAAGACCGCGACACGTCTCAGGCAGCACCGCGCGACGCGTCGTGGGATGAAGCCGTCGACACGATGGTAGCTGCCGCCACTTCCGACGAGCGCGTCGTAGGAGCGCCGCGCTTCCCGTCACCGCTCCTCGATGCTTACTCGGTTGCGTTGGCCACGATCGACATGGAGGTGCGCGCACCGGATCCGCGCGTCGAGCGCCAGCTCTTGCCCACGGATGCCATCGCCGCCGCCTCCGGTGTCATGGCTGCGCCTGCACCTCGCGAGGCCCGCTGGTGGGGGTCGTTGCCAGGGCCGGCAGTGACCGCGACGGCTGACTGGGCTGCCGCGATTTTGCCTCGTGGATCTGGTGCTGTGGCCGTCACGGGGGGCACGCGAACGCGCACGCGCTTCCGCGGAGACGAGGGCGCGGAGGACACCGTCGTCGTGACCGGCCCGCTGCCACCCGGCGCATCGTGGCGCACGCTCATCCGGTGGTCGGTGGGCGTGCGGCGAACACAGGTGGGAATGTTGGTGCTTCTCTCAGTAATCGCTGGCGCCATCGGTCTGCTCTTGCCGGTGGCTACTTCAGCGCTCTTTGCTTTAGCAGTACCCGCGGGAGACGAAGGTCTTGCCGCAGGGATTCTTATCGCCTTCGCCCTTGGCAGTGTGGGGGGCGCACTGCTCATCGTTGCGCGCAACATCATGCTCATCCGGCTACGGGACTCCAGCGATTCGCGGCTCGCGCCGGGCGTCATGGCACACCTGCTGCGCCTACCCATGTCATTCTTCAGGCGCATGCCTGCGGGCGAGATCCTCAACCGCACGATGTCGGTGGAAACCGCTCGTGAAACGGTCGACGATGGAGTGCTCGCGCTGGTGCTCACGTCCGCCTTCGGATTGGTCAATTTGGCCTTCCTCCTCGCGGTTGACGTCGCATTGGGGATCGCGATGTCCGTCACCCTGGTTGTGGTCGTGGCCATGGTGGTGCTTCTTCAACTGCGCGCTCGTCGGTACCTTCAAGTCTTGCTCCAGGAGCGCAGCGCGTCCGAGAGCATGCTCATGGCGGTTGCTGACGCGATCGTGCCCATTCGCGTGAGCGGCGCCGAGTCACGCGCGCTGGCGCGCTGGACCCGGTTCGCCGCACCCGCGTTGACCACCCTTGGACGCAGACTCAGCGCAATGGGCACGCCGCAGCCGATCCTTGTTGCTGGACCCATTCTTTTGAACGTTGTGGTCGTCCTCGCGGTCACTGCTGAGCGCGGAGCCTTCACCGCAGCGGCTTTCATGGGAGCGTATGTCGCGGTCGCACAGCTCACCGTGGCGATGGGCTTGCTAGCCCAAAACTTGTCGATACTGGGGGAGTTGGGACCCACCCTCGAACGCATGGTTCCCATCACGTCCGCGGCCCTGGAGCGCCCCGAAATCGGCCGCGCGCCCGGCCCCCTTGTGGGGCGTATCCAACTGACCGACATCGTCTTCGGCTACGACCCCAACCAGCCGCCACTGCTCGACGGTGTCAGCATCACTATCGAGCCGGGAGAGTTTGTCGCGGTGGTGGGGCCGTCGGGATCGGGCAAGTCCACCGTGATGCGCCTTCTCCTCGGCTTCGAGACACCCTGGAGCGGGGTCGTGTCGTACGACGGGCAGGACCTCTCCGACCTCGATGTCGCGGCCGTGCGCCGGCAGATGGGAAC
The DNA here is from genome assembly GCA_964385255.1 of uncultured Rubrivirga sp. Taxonomy (GTDB): domain Bacteria; phylum Actinomycetota; class Actinomycetes; order S36-B12; family S36-B12; genus S36-B12. The sequence goes on from CAYLOH010000049.1 coordinate 5,871, forward strand.
AGTCCTGCAGGCCTCCATGCCTTTTGGGACGACGTACCGGGAGTGCATCTGTGGCCCGCTTCAGATCGATGATGAGAGCTTGTGGAAGGTGATCGCCGAGTGCGGGCTTGAACCCGAGGTGCGCGCACGCGGCCTTGATGTGCCCATCGGCGATCGCGGCGGCGCGCTCTCTGGCGGGCAGCGGCAGCGACTCATGATCGCGCGAGCTTTGGCGAGCGACCCACGGGTCATCCTGCTTGACGAGGCGACCAGCGCGCTCGACAACCTCACTCAGGAGATCGTTATGCACTCGATCCTGGGTCGGCCGGTTACGCGCATCGCGATAGCTCATCGTCTTTCGACGGTTGAGCACGCCGACCGCATCCTCGTGGTGTCGGGCGGTCGGATCGTGGAGGAAGGTTCGCCCGCTGAATTGCTCGCGAGCGGCGGTCACTTCGCGCGCCTTGCGGCGCGGCAGGAGTTCTAGTGCTCCTGATGCAGGCGCCGATGCTCCAGCCGCCGTCGATGCTGCTGCGATCGGACCGTTGGCGGTTGCGGCGAAGGTCAACTTGGATGTCGCACCCATCGTCAATACCGAGGGGTCGGGCGCCAACGGAGCCCAAAGCCTGACGCTCACCGTGCCCGACGTGCAGAAGAAAAACACCAAGATCGCACTGAAGGCATCGGTGTCACCCAAGGCTGCAGGGAAGGTCACCTTCACCCTCGCGCGCAAGACACCTAAGGGCGCGTGGGTCGTCGGAAAGGTGAAGATCGCAACTGTTGGTGGCAAGGGCAAGGCGTCGCCGAAGTGGGTCCTGGAGACCAAGAAGCCTGCTGGCGCCTACACGGTGGTCGCGTCCTTCGTCCCGAAGAAGAAGGGTGCGGCGGGAGTGACGGTCACCAAGGCGATCACGGTGCAGTGAGTCCTTGAGCCTCGCGCGGCTGGTCCCTCGTCACGCGTCGATGAGTAGGACAACTTCCTAACTCGGAAATTCCCCTACGGACGCTATACCCGTGGAACACTGCGGGGGTGAATTATTCGGGGAGCCCTACTTCCCGATTCAGTGTGTCGCAAGTCGGAGGAAGCACGGTGTTGAAGCGAGTTTTGATCGTCCTTGCCCTGACTCTTGCCTTCACGTCAGTCGCCCGGGGTCCCGCTCTCGCGGCGGACAGCCAGTACATCGCGGTGATCGATGCCGGCAGTAGTGGCACGCGATTGACCCTCTATAGCGAGGACCCGACCACTCTCCTGCCACGCGAGCTGACCAAAGCGAAGACCAGCACGACAGGGCTTTCATCCTTCGCCGCGGCCCCAGCCCAGGCTGGTCCCGCCGCTGTCACCCCTCTACTCGAGCAGCTCGACGCCTATCTGTCTCAACAAGGGATCGATAGAGCCGACGTGCCTGTTGCGCTCCTGGCCACCGCAGGTATGCGCGAAGTCCGACGCGACGACCGTGCAGCGGCGCAGGCCATCCTCGACAGCACCTCTGCCGCCATCTCAAACGCAGGGCACCCGGTGGCCGACAATCGGATCCTGCCTGCCGTTCAGGAGGCCACCCTCGCGTGGCTGGACTCGAACGTCCTCGCCGGAACCCTTGACCGCGAGAAGGGCGGGGTGGGCATCGTGGAGGTCGGCGGCGCTTCGGCCCAGGTCGCCTTCCGCTCACCCGTGTCCAAAGGTGAGGCTGTGCAGCAGGTGCGCGTCGACGGGCAAGTCATTCCCGTGGTTGCCGTCTCCTATCTCGGTCTCGGTGGCAACGACGCCCGCAGCCTGATGCAGGCCGACAACGACGCGGGGGCCTTCTGCTTCCCTAACAACAGCACCGGTGCTTCGCCGGCCGTCTACGTCAGCGGATCGGCGCGCCCGGTTGATGCCAGCGCCGCGCAGTACTCCTGGACTCGATGCGCCACGGCCTATGGCGGCACGATCACCTCGGTCGGCAAGGAGCGCACCGCCGCCGCGACCGTTCCACCGTCGCGACTGCGCGATCTACCCGGCTTCGACGCGGCCGACTTCGTCGGACTCGGGAGCCTGCCCTCCACGATGGGGGATTTAGGGATCGCTGACGCTGCCAACGAGAAGACCGCCCTGCGCGGAGCGACCACTAGTACGTGCAGCGGTGATGATGCGTGGCAGAAGGTGCTTGCCCGGTTCGCCGGTAGGTCGAGCATGTTCGCCGACACCCTGTGCACGAATGCCACTTACTCGTACGAGTTGCTGTTCGGTACGACCGGGGTGGGTGTGAACCACCGGCGGCTCATTGTGGACGATGCCGTCTTCCCGCGATCACCTGCCTGGACGTCCGGTTACGCCATAACCGTGCTACACCCTTGACGGAACCCGGGTCGAACGAAGTGCCGGGTGGGCGGATTGCCTTGCATTGCAGAGACGACGGACTGTGGCCCCGAAAGGATTCGAACCTCCGACACAAGGTTTAGGAAACGTCCCTAAGCCCGAGGAATCCGTTGCACCGCGACCATTTTCCCCACAAGTCAATGCCTCTAGTCACACTCAGCAACATGCAGTTGTCAACAGAAAGGTGACTGAGACATGACTGGCTAGGCACCCCTGCACTCACAAACATCGGACGAAAAGGGAGCGCCCGTCTGCATCACGTCACACTCCCCGATCAGTTGACCCAAGACACTTCAGTTGCTTTCAGTTGTCGGGAGAAAGGTGGCCGGTAGGTGCGTGGCTTCAGCGCCTGCACAAGCACGCACAAACCAGACACCGGCGGAGTGCTTGCTTGCGGCAAGGCATGCCGCTGGGCTACGTGAACTGGGACATTCCGCTTGGTTGAGACAGACCCGGGGGCGTTCAAGCTAGGGGTATCGGGTTGGCCGGCCAGTGCAGCACAACGCAGCCAACTCGTTGCGGGATAGCGTGAGGCCATGTGCAGTCGCGTTACGTACCTGGGTCCCGCCGGCAGCGTCGTGACGGGGCGCACCCTGGACTGGTTCGTGCCCTTGAACATCGCCGCGTGGGCCCTTCCGAGCGGGCTTGAACGCGAAGGGGGCGCGCT
>CAYLOH010000050.1:0-8795 GCA_964385255.1 uncultured Rubrivirga sp.
TCACCGTTGATGGTCGAAACGAGCGGGTAGGCGTTCACCTCATCGATGACCTTCTCGGCATTGTTGTCTCCACACGCGACGAGCAATGCAGCGCAGCCCACGCTGAGCGCCATCAGCGCCGATCGAGAATCTGTCCGGAACACGATGCGACGCATGGGTCTGAGTCCTTCATGGCCTCTTATTCGCGTCAATTCGCCCACTCCCCTGGATCGTTGCGTCTGTCGGCGCCTTACCCGGTCCACTTCGCACTCAATTGGAGCATGAATGGATCAACTGTTCAAACCCCGCGTGCGTGGAGGCCGCTGCTGCTGGCCAGCCCGTCACCGGGGCAGGCAGTAGCCTCCCCGGGTGACGGGAAGCCAGGAACTGACGATCGCTCGCCACCTCACCAAGCGATTGCGTGAGTTCGGCGTCACCGAGGGATTCGGCATCGTCGGGGACTACGTCTTGAAGTTCGTTGGCGCCCTGGACGCCGAAGGCTTCCCGGTGCGCATCACCACGGACGAGCAGGGCGCCGGATTCGCAGCTGATGCTTACGCCCGGGTCCGCGGGTTCGGTGTGGTGGTCTGCACCTACGGGGTGGGTGGTCTGAAACTCGCCAACGCCACGGCGGGCGCATGGTCCGAGCGCGTGCCGTTACTCGTGGTCAGCGGAGCCCCGGGCATGGCGGAGCGTGAGAACGATCCGATGCTGCATCACCGGGTCAAGGACTTCGACACGCAACTGCGTGTCTTCGAGGATCTCACGTGCGCGCAGGCCGTTCTCGGTAACGCGCATGCCGCCGCGGACGAGATCGACCGAGTGATGGCGTGCATGGTCTCCGAACAGCGCCCGGGTTACCTGGAAGTGCCCCGGGACATGATCGCCCACGTCATCGAACCCCCCGAATCGCCGCTTCCCGTGCACCTGCCTTCCGTTGATGAGACAGCGCTTCGTCACGCTGTGGATGATGTCGTCTCACACCTCCGCGACGCACGCACCGCGGTCATCCATGCCGGTGCGATGGTCGAGCGAAGGAAACTCACGGAGTCGCTATTCCGATTGGCGACCACGGCTGGCATCCCGGTAGCCACCAGTTCACTGGCACGCGGCGTCTTCCCCGAACGGCACGAGCTCGGCTTAGGCGTCTACCTCGGTGCGCTGAGTCCGCAGAACGTGGTCCGTAGAGTCGAGGATGCCGACGTCCTGCTCAGCCTCGGGGTGTTACAGACCGATCTCACCCTCGGCGCTTTCACCGCGCACATCGACCACGAGCGCTACATCCTCGCGACGGACACCGACGTGACGGTTGGCTACTCCACGTACCACGATGTCCCGTTGTGGGCGTTTCTCCCGGCACTCGCGGACGCGCTTGATGGAGAGACCATCTCGGTCGATCACTCGCCCCTGCCGTCGCACGAGCCGTTCGTCCCATCCGACGATGCGTTGACCGTCTCGGACGTTGTGCACGGCATCGAAGCCCACCTGGACGAGCGTCATTCGCTCCTGCTGGATCCGGGTGAGGCGCTTTTCTCCGCGGTGGATATGCGTGTTCCTACCTATGCCCACGCCAGCGCGTACTACGCGACGATGGGTTACGCGGTCCCCGCCGCGCTCGGCGTCGGCAAGGCCGATCCGGATCACCGTCCGGTGGTGGTTGTGGGTGATGGCGCGTTCGTGATGACCGGTCTAGAAGCGGCGTCGTGCGCGTTCAACGGAGTGCCGGCGATCATCATCGTGTTGGACAACTCGGGGTACGGGACGCAAAGACCCATCATGGATGGCCCTTTCAACGACATCCCGACGATCGCCGTCGACAGACTTCCAGAGGCGTTTGGAACGGGGCGCGGTTTCGACGTGAAGACTCGAGCCGACCTCGACGACGCCCTCCGTCAGGCAGTGGACAGCAACGAACTGTGTATCCTGCGCGTGCGGCTGCCCAAGGACGGGCGTAGCGCCGCACTGGAGCGCTTGGGCGAAGCTCTACGCGCTCGGGCGTGAATCTGTCCCGTGCAGCCGTCGTTGGCTTGACGAACTCTGCGGCGGGTGCTGATCGAACGGTCAACCGGGTAACGAGCCAGCGGTTCGTTCCAGCACTTGCTTCGATCGGGAGTCAGGGGCCGCTTGGGTAGGATGCGGCACCCATTGATCGTGCGTTTCTTGTGAAAAGAGACTCCATGGCTTCTCCCACACCCCCCATAAAGCGTCCTGTGATGCCCATGAAGAAGCGGATCACGATCGCCCTGGTCATCGTTCTCATCACGGTCGTGCCGGCCGTCATCATGATCGTGATCACCTATGTGGGAACTGGGCAGTTTCAGTCGGCTGCGCTCTGGGCTTCTATCCCCGCGATTGCAGGCTTGGCGGCCACCGTCAACGGCGGTCGACGCTTCGGCATCTTGGCCGCCATCGTCATGGGTCTACTTGCTCCTCTGAGCATCGTCGCAGGGTTGTCACCAGTGTCCGGGGCGGCTCTCATGGCGCTGCTCGCGATGCTCGTCGGGCGACTCGCGCGGTTCGGACTCAACAAGTCGGCCCTCCTGGTGCCTGCGATGTTGGCGTGGCCGCTGATCGATCCCCCGCTGTGGGCTGGCCAGACGACGGTCGACCGCACCGACGACACCTACCTGCTATGGATGGCCGTGATCTTCTTCTTTGGGGGCTTGTTCCCGGCTTTCGTCATACCGCTCATCATGCGCAAGAGGCAACGCCCGGCTCTGTCATCGCATTCGCGGCAGGAGGTCGTTCCCTACACAGTGATCATCACGGTGCTCGTCACGGTCAGCACGTTCTATGTGTTGAGTAACGCCCGAATGATCGGGGGAGCTTTCCTCATCGCGACGATTGTCGTGCTCGCTCCGTTGGGAACCTCCGAAACGCTCCGACCCACACTGCTGCGAGTTTTCGGCACGCTCCTCGGTTCATTCATCGTGGTAGCACTCGTCGCTCAAGTTCAATCACTGGCTGTGATCTATTTGTTCGGGCTTGTATTCATAGTCATCGCTCTAATTGCCCGCTTCGGTGTTCACGGTTGGATCTACTACGTCTTCATGATGCCTGCAACGGCAAGTCTGAATGCCACAACACTTAGCCAGTTTGGTGAGTTAGGAGAGCAGCGGCTGGTCGACAACATCGTGGGTGGAATCCTGGTACTCATTGGAGCAGCAGCCGCGATCACCTTCTCTAGCTGGTCAGCCAAACACGGTCATACGCGAGAGGATGATCCTGAGACCCTCGGCCTGCTGAATGCGCGTGAGCCTGTGGCGACCAGCAAAGCCTGAGAAACGAAGGAAGCGGCTTGATGCACCTTGTCGTAAGTCAAGTTCGAGTACCGACCGGGACTTGCGCGGGCCGTTACTGACCGTCGAGCAGGTCATGGCCCTGCTCTGTGCGCATGATTTTCGTGCACGTGCTCGGCATAGAACGCATAACAAGCTCGATTCTTGACCCGATCGCGTGACACAACGGTTGTCGGAGATACGACCCGCTGATGTTCACTAGTTGTCCATTTCCTATCCACCGCGTGACCGGTCAATGCACGATCAAGTTCGTATGGCGGCATCTTGATCCGCGTAATGTTCATCACGCAGTGACAAGTCTCACAGACGGGTTACTCATTCGTTATCAGTGAGCAGAGTGTCCAAGTTGCCACTCAATGAGTCGCGTGATGCACTGATTGAGGCGATCATTCGATCGCATATTTCCACACAAGGAGAGTCAATGAAGATGATGCGACGCACAACGATCGCAGCAGCAGTTGCCGTAACCGCCCTAACCCTGGCGGCTTGCAGCAGCTCGACGGATGAAACGGCCACGGAGACTTCGGCGGCCACAAGCGAAGAAACGGCTGCCGAGGAAACCGCGGCGGAGATGGAAGAAGCAGCTGGAGTCGGCACCGTCGTTGATGTCGCCTCGGGCACCGAAGGCTTCAGCACACTCGTTGCAGCACTCGGTGCAGCAGGTCTGGTCGACACCTTGAACGGTGAGGGCCCCTTCACCGTTTTTGCGCCGACTGACGACGCATTCGCAGCGCTGCCCCCGGGCCTGGTTGATGCCTTGCTGTTGCCGGAGAACAAGGAAACACTGACCAAGATCCTCACCTACCACGTAGTCCCCGGTGCCGTGATGGCCGCTGATGTGACAGACGGAGACGTTGCGACGGTTGAGGGTCAGACGGTCGCCCTGTCGACTGCGGATGGTGTCACTGTGAACGGTGCCAAGGTCATTCAGGCCGACATCGTGGCTGACAACGGCGTGATCCATGTCATTGATGCGGTGATCCTTCCCCCGGACGTAGATCCAAGCGCACTGTTGGCTGAATAGTCCATCGTCGAACCCCCGATCATGCGTTTCGCGTGGTCGGGGGTTCGTCATTTCTCCATGCAATTTCACGGTCAACTGTAAGGAATGCAGGGGGTGGATCCATCGAATCCCAGCCCTCCGATCAGACGACCGAGATCAGGAGGCGCACTTGGGCTGAGGCTCCGTGAGCGGAGCTTGACGCCGAGACTCGAGGTGGCCAGGAGTCCATCTCGTTGGAGCCCGTCGGATTTGTCGTCCGCTCGGATTCGACGGGCCTTCTCGCTGCGCTGAAGAAGTACGTTGCCGACCCCAGCAAGCCGTACCAGGGCGGGTTGGGCACCGGACGCGACTGCCCCTCGGGAACGTAACCCCAATCCAGATCCCGGACGCAGATCCTGCCCTGTTCGCGCAAGAATGCTGCGCGCAGAGCGAGCCTCATAACTCCGTGAAGACTCGTCGATAGAGAGTCGAAAACCAAGGAGTCGGACCCCTACAAACCGCTCACACATTCAACTCCAGCAGGAATCTCCTGAGGAACAGTGAAGTTCGCCAGTGAGATCAATTCCCACTTACCTGTGGGATTCTTCAGGTAGGTAAGCAGTCGCGGCGACGCTTCTGAGCGGTAGACGTCACCCTCCATGATGATGTTCTGGGCGACGGCGTCGTACGAGAGCACCATGAGGTCACGATTTCGGGTGACCACGAGATTCTCGTAGTCATATGCCTGCGCAGGGCTCCATGTGATCGGGGTCCCATCTGGTGTCGGCCAGCCTTGACCATCGGCGAGTTGAATTTGGTGCTGAGGATGACGAACCGACATTCGAACGGCTCCCGTGGTGATGTCTCGCCATTGCTTGACGAGGGTGTCACCGAGGGCAACGTCTGCGGCACTCGTGTTGGGAGTGCCGGGGGTCAGCGGGTACGTGTCCTGGTCACAGATCGCTGCGACCGGACTGCTGAAGTTCGCATGGCTGAGTAGACGCCACTGCTTTGCTGCGTCGTCCCAATGGAAAGTGGAGAGTCGTGGCTGCCACGTGTCGCTCAGGAGCACCCCGGCGTCCGGTGCCGTCTCTCCAGGAGCCTTCACGCTGTAGCGAACGACAACAACGCCGTCCCGTGGCGACGTGGTCACCACATTCCGGATCTCGAACTCGTCCACGTCCGCTGGAATGTAGTTATCTTCCAAGTATCGCTGGCCATTCGCCCGAACCAGTTGGAACGCGGGGTCGAGGAACGGTTCGACGGCGTCTTCGGCTTCCTTGAGCTGCTCTGGGGTCACCTTCAGCACCCCGGTCGGAGTTCCGGAAGCCTGCAAAAGCGAAAAGAACGCGTTCGCCAACTCCTCACCCGAGGCGGAACGTACGTAGAAGCTCTCGGCTCCCCGAGGCGCGGACCATTTCGAATTGAGTCCCCTTGAAAGGTCTTTGATGTCCCGGCGCATGTTCGCAGGGAAGGACTCTCCGGCAGGTACCTCGTAACGCAAGGATTGGATTGAATTACCTTCACGCGAAATCAGGGTGTAGCGATTCTCGTCCGTTATCTTCACTCCGGAATCCGAGACCACCGCATCACACTTCTTCGCGGCGGTCTGGATGTCAGCCCACGCGTTCTGAGAGGCACGTTCGGAGCCATGTATCCACAGCGCCTGTTGCAGTGTTGTGTGGGAATCCGTTTGCGTTGACTCACCCAGCATCACCCGGTACATCAAGCCAACGGGAGGTGCGGTGATCGGGCTGCCGTTCCTCGAGCACAGATGGAGCGCAACGGGGTTCCCGCCCTTGGATGTGAAGCGCCAGCCGGAATCAACATCGAGAGACGGGGGAACCTCGGCGGTGGTGAGCATGAGGGTCGAGACGCGCCTCAACTCGTCATAGCCGGGAGCGTCGGGAGCGATCTGGGAACCCAGCGCTGGCGATTGAGCCAGGAGTGAAGTCACGATCCCGGTAGTGATAACGAGTGCGAGGCTTCGGCGCATGTGGTCACTGTAGGCCCCGCATCCAAGCCCCAATCCCATCACGGACACAGGACCGCCGCTTGTGTGTGAGCCGGTGGAGTGATCTTGCTTCATGTCGCAGTCGGCACGACGGTGCCGGACATCACCCGTTCTCCAGTTGATTCCCCAGCTGGAGGAGGGTTTCGACGAATGCCTCGACCATTGGCCAGGTGGTTCGCGGATTGATGAAACAGGGTCGGATGGCGAGGTTGCCATTTACCACGGTGGTGCTGGGCAAGTAGGGAGTCTCCCGCAGGAGCCTGCGGTAGATGCGTTCGTTCAATTCGTCGAGGTTGTCATGCCGACGACTCCCGACGTAGCGAATACATGCGATGGAGAGTTCAGGATCTGTCAGGCTTTCGAGGCGTGCATTTTCACGCGCTCGTTTAGCGACATGCGTCGCGAAGTCGTTGTCGAGGCGGATGCGGTCCGCTACGCCGGCCCGTCCCTGTTCGCGGATGAGTGCCCAGACCTGCACGCCTCGGGACGTTGCGGAGAGTTCGACGCCGAAGTCCGCATAGGGAATACCCAAGGAGTCGACCGACACGACGACGTCTTCGTCTCTCGTGGTGAACGACCCTTCGAGGTAGTCGGCGGCACCTTGCGCGAACGCCCGCTGCAGGATGGACCGGTCGCGAACGAAGGTGGCCGCGACGCCCACCGGGGCGTTGAGCCACTTGTGTGGATCGACGATTGCGGAGTCCGCGAGTTCGAGCCCGTCGTATCGCTCGGCGACGCGCTCATCCAGGATGCCGGGCAGTCCGTAAGCACCATCCACGTGGAACCACGTCCCCCTCGCGTGCGCGATCTCGCCAATGTGCCGCAGCGGATCGATGGCACCCGTGTTGGTCGTGCCGGCGTTGGCCACCACGGCGACGGGTATCCGCCCCGCTTCAATGTCGGCATCCATCGCAGCGGCGAGCGCTTCGGGGACCATGTGTTGTCGCTCATCGACGGGCACCAGGTGCACGTTCTGTCGGCCCATCCCGAGAACCGCCATCGAACGCTGGATCGTGTGATGTGCCTCCGTCGATGCGTACACCACCGATGTCGTGCCGTCGTATCCATGCTCTGCGGGATCGACACCCCGGGATTCGAACGCATACTGACGTGCTCCCCCGAGTGCTACCAGGTTCGCGGTGGAACCTCCGCTGGAGTACAGGCCCCGCATCTCCTCGGGCAGCCCGACGAGTTGCGCCAGCCAGCGCAGCGAGACCTCCTCTAGTGCGTGGAATGCGTGGATCGTCTGCCGCTGCATACCTGCCACCAGGGCGGCAGTCGCTGCAACGACCGGAACCGTGGAGGGGCCCGCGGTAATGAACATCCAGAAGGCTGGGTCGGTCATCCGCGCGCCGTTGGGAATCAACTGCTCGACAAGTTGGTCGACGACGGGGTCCGCGCCAACGCCAATCTCCGGCAGTTCGCTGTTTTCCAGGTCAGCCCAGGCGTGGTGCGAGGTCAAGGCGTCGGGGGGTGGTTCGGCTACACGCGCATCAAAGGAGCGCCCGATCCTGCCGAGGTAGTCACCGAACCGAGACGTCTCGATCGGATATGAGGAATGCATGACAGGACGGTACCTGTTGACGCATTGCCTGAAAACACCCAGGAGTGTCAGCTAGCCGGACGATTACGGTGGCGAAATTGCCGGCGTGGAGTTGATTGCGGCCAGGGGCGGGGTCGAACAGCGAGTCCTTTCCTAAGATCAAGCCATGGCCATCACCGGGCTCGTTACTTTTCTCTGGTTCGAGACTCAAGCGCTCGAGGCCGCCGAGTTCTATACGGACTTGTTTCCCGATTCGGAATTGGGTTCCATCTCGCATTACCCCGACGATCACCCGCACAAACCTGCGAGTTCTGTTCTTGCTGTGGAGTTCAGTCTTTTCGGGCACAAGTTCACCGCGATTAATGGCGGTCCCCAATTCGCGCATTCCGAGGCAGTCTCTTTCATGGTGCACTGCGATACGCAGGAAGAGATTGACCGAATCTGGGACGCACTCATTGCCAATGGTGGGAGTGAGAGTCAATGCGGCTGGTGCAAGGACCGATTCGGGATTTCCTGGCAAGTAGTTCCGCGAAACATTCAAGAACTTTTGTCGGCCGGAGCATGGCCTGCCCTCATGCCAATGAAGAAGATTGAGATCGGTGCCTTAGAGGCTGCTGCATCTGCGTAGCGCCAGGCCAGCGCAACCGGTAGATCGCGGCGGCACACTCCAGGTCCCCTGAGATTGTGTTCGCGTTGGTGGCCAGGGGCGGGGTTGAACCGCGGACCTTCCGATTTTCAGTCGGGATCGGTTCCGTCACCCGTATTGGCATCATCCAGATGTGAAGCGTGGCTTCAGCCATGCAGTTGCATCGCCGATGCAGCTGAAGGGCAAACTGAAGTGGTCGTCGTTGGGGTACTCCTTGGTGGAGACATCGCCACCTAGCGCTTGCGCTGCCTTCACGAAGTCGTTCTGCCAGACCACGGGGGAGACGGTTCCACCATCGAAAGTGTCGATACATACGAGGATGGGACACACGG
>CAYLOH010000051.1:0-8281 GCA_964385255.1 uncultured Rubrivirga sp.
GGGGTGCCGTGGACGATCGCCCAACTGGGTGCTCGCGCTGAGTATCGCTTCGTGGATCCGGCACCGCGGACCGGAAGCGAGTCGGCTGCGGCACACGATGACGATCTCGAGGAGTACCTACATCTGTTCATGGTGAATAGGGGAGTGTTGATGACCCCGTTCCACAACATGGCACTGATGTGTCCGGCCACGCAAGCCACTGACGTGGATCGCCACACCGAATTGTTCGCCGAAGCTGTCCACGGCATCACGCGCAACTAGTTGCGCATTCGGATTACGGAGTCCGCACCCGAACGTCTGTGACCACTTGAACCGATAGTTGAACGTCCGAGCCCGCGGTGCAGGACAAGACGTGTCCACCTGCTGCACGATCGGCTGTCACCGCGTGTAGGTGTAGGCCGTCCTGCCCGATGCCGAGGGCATCACGCCCTTGCCAGAATCCGACGAGGACCGCTCGTTCACGGCCCAAGGGGAAAACAGTCTGCTCGGCGATCGTCTGCGAAAGGGGCTGGAATGGCGGAGGATCCGCCGTCACGCTCCGAGTTATCAGATCCTCGAACGTCCCGCGAATGCGCACCGCGATGATGCCGGTAGCTCTGTTTGCCGTCTTGGTTATCAAAGTCGGCAAAGCCGCGCAGGTAGTTCCCGGCGGCACCGGTGCACTGACCTCGGGGCGAAATCTGATCGTTTGCATGAATGGCGTCCGGGAGGCCATGTCCGCCAAACGCGGAATGCCATCGGGTCGAATCTGGTACACGACACCCCCGACCATCACCAGTTCCCCATCGAGGTCCGCGAACGTCCCCAGCCCCAATGTCTGTCCGCGTGCGATGTCTCCCACGGTGGCCAGGCCGGTGAAATCGGGCTGTGTGAGGTAGTCGAAGGTGCCCACTTGGACGAGCTCAGATCGCCGGTCCTCGTTGGCAGTGGCCGGTGCGCTTGCCAGGAGGGTGAGGCAGGCGAGTAGCACGGGGAGAAGTGACAACGCCGGGACCTTGGATCGACGCGGCGGGGTCATGGCGCGACTAGTCATCGCGCAGTTGTTTGAAGGTGAACGTGGCGATCACTGCCGCGATGGCCCCAGCGCCGAGGAAGACCAGGGTCAGTGTGTCGAATCCGATAGCGAATCCGCGCACAAGTCCCGCGCCCATGAACATGACGACGGCGAAGATCTGCAGGAATAGAGAGAAGCGCAACCGGCCACGGTCATCCATGGATGCACCGTAGCGCCAACGACTACGACGTGATGTCTTTACGGTCGAAGCGCAGAACAGCAAGACCCATGAGCAGCGCGAAGGCAAAGATGTTGTAGGCGGCTCCAATGGCCATCTCGTCCCACACGATGACGGGATTCAGGGCATCGACCCAAGCTGCGCCGTAGTCGGTGGGTAGAAATCGTCGCAGGCTGCCCAGAGCGTCGATGGCGTCGAGGATGTTGAGGACGATCACCACAATGACTGCCGTTCCGACGGCCCCGAGCGGCACGTCCGTGAGGACGCTCATCAAGAACGCGAATCCGGCCGTGAAGAGAAGCGTTACGGCGATGTAGGTGGACACGATGGCGAGCCGCTGAAGGGACTCTCCCTGGCTGAACGCACCTCCGAACGGACTCGCGAGGGCTCCGGTACCGAACGCGAGCGCACCGATGGCCCAGGAGGCGACGACGAGGGTCATGACGACCACCAGGGTGAGTATCAACCCGACTATCGCCTTCGTCCGAAGCAGTTTCCTCCTCGGTACGGGCGCCACTAGCAGATATCGAAGCGTCGACCAATTCGCTTCGCTCGCGACGGTATCGCCCATGAACATCGCTGCGATGATGATCAGCAGAAAACCGGATGAGAAGAGGAGCATGGTTAGCGAGAAGTTCCACGCTCCACTAGTGGCCAGGCCGACGAGATCGAAGTCGCCATCACCGAAGCCACCACCTTGATCGCCCGTTCCGTTGTCGGACGAGGGCCCGAATTTGATCGCTGCGACGACGATGAGTGGAAGGGCTATGACGAGCAGGAAAGCGACGAGCGTGCGACGCCGCTTGATCTGGCGGATCAACTCCACACGGACGCCCAGCGTGTCGCGCCGCGTGTAATCCAAAGTGGGCGTGCTCACGAGGTCACCACCTCGTGCCCCTCGCCGACGATTTCCATGAACACGTCCTCTAGTCGCATACCGGTGCGGCCTGCAAGCAACTCGGTGACCGTGCCCTCGGCTATCAGCGTCCCATGGTGCATCACCACCACCCGAGAACAGGTTTGCTCCACTTCGCTGAGCAGGTGCGAGGAGATAACGACCGTGCGCCCGGTTGCCGCATAGTCCTGGAGAACCTGGCGCATCTCGCGGATCTGGGGGGGATCGAGCCCGTTCGTGGGTTCGTCGAGAACGAGGATGTCGGGCATACCGAGCATGGCTTGTGCGATCCCTAGGCGTTGGCGCATTCCCTGGCTGTACGTGCGCACCTTGCGATCAATGGCCGAGCCCAATCCGGCGATATCGAGAACGTAGTCGAGCTGGGGATCGCTTTTGTCTCGACCGCTTGCTTCCCAATAGAGCTTCAAGTTCTCCCGGCCCGATAGGTGCGGCAGGAACCCAGGACCCTCGATGAACGAGCCGATATGCGCAAGAGTCGCCGCTCCGGGGAACACTGGTTGCCCGAAGATGTAGGCGTTACCGCTGGTGGGGTAGATGAGCCCCATCACCATGCGCATCGTTGTGGTCTTGCCCGCACCGTTCGGTCCGAGCAGTCCGAGCACCACCCCTCGCGGAACATGGAACGTGACGTCGCTGACGGCGTGCACGCCACCTTTGAAGTGCTTGGACAGACCCTCCACGGCGATGGGGGTATCCGCGAGATCGGAGCGGGAGACGGCTTTCGCGCCACGGGGTCGTAGGAGTTGAACCATCACGACTACGAGGATCGACGCAATCACGGCGGCGAGAGGCCACAACCATGCGGGAAGCCCTGCTGCTGCGGTGCTCATCGGCGTGACGGGCAGGGAAACTTGGTTGTCCATCAGTGCGATCGTGTAGACGGCCGGTCCCGGGGGCATTCGGTACGCCTGGTCGGTGGTGCCGACCACTACGGCTAGGCGTTCGCCCGCAGCAACGTCGGCAACGATCGCCGGGAGTTGGATTTCGACCCTTGTAGGCGTTGGACCTATGTCGTCGATGCGGACGGGGGCAACGATCCCTTGGGGAAGTACTGGAAGACCCGTCCCTCCGATGACGCGCAGACTGGCGAAGAGCGTCACGTCCTGCGCCGGGACGTTGCTGGAGATGTCGAAAATGACTGTCGAAGAGCCGATGATCTGCACTGGTTCGGTCAATGGCTCGCTGAGGAAGGTCGCCGACTGATTCGGTAGCGGCACCGCCACCAGGCCGCTGGCGAGCCCGGCTAACCCACCTGCGCCGGGTAGCGACGAGATCGCTGCGGGCACCCCTCCCGCGGGTGCAAGTACCTGCTGCGCCGGGCCACCGATAGGTATCGAGTTGCGCGATTCACCGAATATCCCGGGATAGTTCGCCCGGGTCAGGATGGCGACCTCGGCGTCATCTTGGCCCCCGAACGCCGATGCCTCGACGAGGGATACCTCGAAATCATTATCGATGGAGGCACCGTCGGATAGGTGCGCACGGAACCATTGCGCATTGAGTTCACGCAGGCGCGGCGACTCGTTCACGCCACCGTCGTGTCCTCCGGCATGCCAGACAACCTTGACCTGTTCGTTGACCGCCGAAATCTGTTCGGCGTTGGCGTTCACCTGAGCTAGCGGAAACAGCGAGTCCGATTGTCCACCGCCGAGGAGGGTGGGCACGGTTATGCGCGAGGTGATGCTCGCCGGTGAGGAAGCCGCCATGAGTGCTCGCGCTTGATCGGTGAGCACGCCGTCTGCCGCTGCGCTGGAGTACGCCGCGCACCAGTCGGGGGAGAAGCGGCCGCAGTCAGTGACCGAGCCGTCGTTGGTGGTGAGTCCAGCGCTGAAGAACAAGCCGGTCCACAGTTGCTTGAAAACCCCCACGTCCTTGCTGCCGATTACCGATTGGCCGAACAAAGACGATTGCAGGTCATTCCAGGTGATGTCAGCGGAGACCGCATCAACGCGCTCGTCGTATCCGGCGATCATCAAGGACAGGGCTCCACCGTAGGAGCCTCCCGCGAATCCGACTCGCGGATCACCTCGGCCGTCCTGGATTACCTCTTCCTGTGTGGAGAGGTAATCGATGATCGAGGAAGCGTCCGCCACCTCGAAGTCCGGTGCGTTCATGGAGATCAAGCCGGAGGAACCACCAAAGCCGCGTGCGGTGTAGGCGAGGACGACGAATCCCTGATCAACCAGGTACTGCGCCTCTGACGCGACGGATTGCTTGCTGCCGCCGAAACCATGTGCGAGGACGATCGCAGGTGCGGGTGTGTTGTCAGGGAGGTAGAGATCGGCATCCAGCTCCACTGGAGTCCTGTCTGTTGCGCTGGTGGGTGCGCCGCTGATAGTCAGTGAGGTGTCAGGTGCGGCCGCGGCCGGGGCAGCTAACCCCAGTGTCAGGGTGCCGAAGGCGACGCAGAGCAACGCGAACCGGGGCACACGGCGAGCATATGTGGGTGGTCAGGCCGGTGTTGGGCGTGGAGCATCGCCCTGCAGGAGGTGCTGCTCCACCTGCTGCCATTCGTAGGAATCTCCGCGGGGTGTGAGCACCCAGATGAGATCGAACCGATCCTCGGGCCACGACGAGGGCACCTGGTCGGTGTTCGTCAGGGGAAAGGCTCGAATGAACGCCGGAATGCTGCCGTGGTGCCACACGATCAGGGTGGGATCCGCCGATTCATGGATCTGCGCGACGAGTGGTGCGTAGTCCGATGGGACCTCCTGAGCATCGATCGTCAGTCCGAGGCGATCGGCGGTGGGAAGGGCTGTGTCGTGTTCCCGCTTGCTCTTGTAGCTGTGGCTGGGGGCCGTCGCCATGACACGACGTGGCTGTGCGAGCGGTTCACGAGTGTTGGCGAAGAGCGCTGCGAGTGCTCCGGCGCGAGTCCAGCCTCGTACCGACAATGAGTGCTCGTCGTGCTCGCCGGCAGGGGTCACGCCCTTTTCCTCCTTATCGGGCTTCTCCGCATGACGGATGAACATGATCGGTTGCATCGTTCAACCTCCCAGCAAAGTGTCGATGCGAGCAGTTAGTGCGGGAGCTGGTTGGGCCCCGATCACGCGATCCACCACGGCACCATCTTTGGCGAATACGAGTGTGGGAATACTGCGCGCGTCGTATGTCTGCGCTGATCGCGGGTTCTCATCCACGTTGACCTTCACCACCTTGATGCGGCCTGCGTATTGCGTGGCTAGTTGCTCGAGTACGGGCGCGACCATCCTGCACGGACCGCACCACGGTGCCCAGAGATCGATGAGGACGAGTTGTTTCGTGTCGAGTGCGCTTGCAATGTTGTGGTCGGAGGCGTCGACGATCCAGGGAAGGGCTGTTGCGCACGCAGCACACTGTGGTTTCCCCGACGTGGCAATGGGAACGCGGTTCTTCTTGCCGCATGACGGACACGCGACGATTGCGCTGTCAGTCATCCGTGCTCGCCTTCGCATCGGTCGCAGCCTTTTTCATCACGGTTGCGCCACTGACGAGTGCGCGCCGCCACGGGGGAACCCCGTCGATCTCGATCTCGAGACTGAAGCTCAGCACCGTGCGAATGAGCACGATGATCGCCAGGACGCCAACGTTCTCAATGGTGGGGTACACGGCGACGGTGCGAATCAAGTCGCCCGCGACCAAGATCTCGAGGCCCAGCAGGATCGCGCCGCCGAAGGATTGCCGCATGGTCTTGTAGGCGAGCTTGCCTTGGCGAGTTGACCGGTAGGTGCACAGCGTGAGCCAAACGGACCAGAACAACCCGACGAGCAAAGTGAGTGCGGCGATGATCTCGAAGATCTGGGCCAGGCCGAGCATTAGCTGGGTATACGGGAATATCGAAGCCAGGCCGCCTTCTTCCATGCCTTAGGTATACCGCCTCGTGCATGTGTGGCGACACAGGGATCTCACGTATTCCTGTCCTAGGGTTGTCTGGTGCTTCGGGTAATCGTCGACCTCATTCGCGGTGGGCTGATCGGGGTCGCGGAAGTGATTCCCGGGGTCAGTGGGGGAACGGTCGCCCTGATCGTGGGCATCTACCGAACCCTCATCGATGCGATCGCCGACGCGGTCCTCGCCGGTCGTCAGTTGGTGGGGCTGGCGCCGGGCGGAGCTTCGGGAGCCCTGCGAACGCTGCGGGGTCTGCCCTGGCGCCTGCTCATCCCGGTGGCGATCGGCATGGTCACCGCGGTGGTGATCGGTGCGAGCGTGATCGAGCCTCTCCTGGAGCAGTACCCGGTTCAGATGCTGGCCTTGTTCTTCGGACTGGTACTCGCCGGAGTCTGGGTGCCCGCGCACATGGTGCACCGCGGGGTCGGATGGCGCCCTGGCTACGTCCTCGCCGCCGGCATCTCGGCGGTCATCTTGTTCTTCTTGACGGGATTGCCCCCGGGCAACATCGCTGATCCGAACCTCATCGTGGTCACCCTGGCGGCGGCGGTAGCGATCTGTGCACTCGTGCTGCCGGGGGTCTCGGGCTCCTTCCTGCTGCTTTCCATCGGGCTCTACGAGCCCACCATCCAGGCCGTGAATGATCGCGATTTCCTCTATCTGGGGGCGTTCGCGGTGGGAGCGCTCGTCGGGTTGGGTGCTTTCGTCACCTTGTTGAAATGGCTTCTGGAACATCGAGCGGGTATCACTTTGGCGATCGTCACCGGGCTGATGCTCGGTTCCCTTCGCGCCCTGTGGCCGTGGCAGACCGAGGATCGTGACCTTCTGGCACCGGACTCTCTGTTGCTCCCCGCATTGCTCATTGCTGCGGCGGGTGCAGCGATCGTCGTCGTCTTGCTGATCGTCGAACGAAGGCTCGGCATCAGTGAAGAACAGACCGACGAGCCCGTACTGACCTGACGTAGGGCTCGGGCGTAGCCTCATCCCATGCGACAGCGGCGCTCGGTTTCGA
The DNA here is from genome assembly GCA_964385255.1 of uncultured Rubrivirga sp. Taxonomy (GTDB): domain Bacteria; phylum Actinomycetota; class Actinomycetes; order S36-B12; family S36-B12; genus S36-B12. Next base: position 7,028 of record CAYLOH010000051.1, read on the forward strand.
ATATGCGCCGTGGTTTCCTGGCTGTCGCGCTGATTCTGCTGTCGCTCGTATCGCACGCGGCAGCAGCCAACTCGCTGCCAAGCATGACCGCTGTTCTCGGCGGTGGGGCGGTTGCCGCAGGAATCGCATGGTCGCTGGCCGGCCGCCGCCGGTCCCTGTCCGCCTTGATTGCCGTTATGTTTGCAGGACAACTGCTGATTCACGCATCCGTCGTGGCCCTTGGTCACCACGGAATCGGCTACGTCCCCGACTTGCGGATGCTCGTCGCCCATCTCATCGCCGCGGGTGTCGCCGCAGCGCTCTTCGCGCGGGGCGAGCAAATTGTCGCCACGTGGATGCGTGCTGCGTCCCGCATCCTGGGTGTCCCGAATCTCTCGCTTCCCGTGGTTACGCCGAGGTTGGCGATCACCGTGCCATCCACCCGCCCCGCATTCCTTGTCGAGTCGATGAACGATTGCTCGGTCTCTCGTCGCGGACCGCCGGCCATGTTTGGAGCACCCACTTTCGCGTAGTCGTGAACACGTGGGTGCTGATGTCACGCACTTCACCACTTCATTCGACTAGCGAAAGGTTTTGTAATGCGCATCCGTACATCTGCGGCAGCCTGCGTTGTCGCCGCCTTGACTGTTTCTTTCATGAGCGCACCGGCGCATGCCGCGTCCGCTCCCAAGCCCGGTGCCTCATGCATGATGTCGGGAGAATCCCGCATCGTGAATGGTCGCACCTTCATTTGCGAGCAAGGTGCCAGTGGTAGCACGTGGAGCAAGGGACTGAAGCGAACCGCTTCGGCGTTGCAGATCGAAGACCAGTGGGTCAAGGCTGCGGAGTCGGGGATGACGGCCGCATTCGGAGTGATCACCAACCCGACGAGCAAATCGATCCGGATCATCGGCGCCCGCTCTCCGCGTTTCGCTGGAGCGATCCAACTGCACGAAGTCGCAATGAAGGACGGTGCGATGCAGATGATGGAGAAGCAAGGCGGATTCGTTGTTCCAGCAGGTGAGTCCATCGTCTTGAAGCCTGGGGGGGACCACCTGATGTTCATGCAAATGCGTCAGCCGATCGATGCTGGCGAGATGGTGCCGATCGTGCTCATCACCTCAGACGGTGGTCAGCTGCGCTTCTCCGCGATGGGCAGGGTGTTCGCCGGCGCCAATGAGAAGTACGACGACAACGGTGGTGGAATGAACCACGGTGGAATGAACCACGGTGGCATGAGCTGATGAACGACCACGATGAGAAGCCCGTGGTGCG
>CAYLOH010000052.1:0-8273 GCA_964385255.1 uncultured Rubrivirga sp.
TCGTCAGCGCGCTTGCCGGCACGACGCAACAGGGCGAATCCCAGTAGGCCGCCGAGGAGCATCAGAACAGCCGTGATGTACATCATGGTTGCAAAGGCGTGACCGTAGGACACGGTCGCATCGGCGAGCGCCTCCTTGCCGAGGGATGTTGTGGGTGCAGTGCTCTGTGCGGCGAACGTCTTGACCGCATCGAGGCCCGTGCCTACCTGCGTGGCAGGCACGCCCGCGGCCTCGAGCTTGTCCACTGTGCCGCCGATGGTGAGCTTGTCGATGACGATGGTGGATGCCGCGAAACCGATCGCGTAGAAGAACTGACCGAAGGTCAGACGCGAGCTCGACACGGGACCGAAGTACTTGGCAGGGGCCTCCTTCAAGATCAGTGAGCCGTAGGGCACTGCTGCAATCACTACGCCCGCGCCCACCAGGAATGAGCCAGGAAGGAAGGCCCAAAACGATTTTCCGCTGTGCGTGAGCGCCAGCAGAACCATGCCCGCGGCGCTGACGACTCCCCCAAGGAGGAGCACCGCGCGCGCGGGCAACTTGCCCGATGACATGAGGCGACCGGTGAGCAGGCCCGCAATGATGCCGGCGACGAGCAGAGGCAACTGCCACAGGGCAACCTCGATGGTCTTCAGACCGTTAACGTATTGCCAGAGATTGGTCAACTGCAGGAACACGACGGCATTTCCGAAGTTGTACACGAACCCGGCGACGATGGCTGCTAGGAATATTGGATTCTTGAGGATGCTTACGGGGAAGAATCGCTTATCGTCGTGCGACTCCCAGATCACCCAGATGATGAGAAGCGCGATTCCAGCACCGATACCGCCCAGGGCGACTGGGCTGGTCAGGCTTCTCCCCAGTTCGCTGATACCGCCGAGCAGACCGATGATGCCGAGCCCGAGCAGGACCTGGCCGAGGATGTCCTTGCCCGGCAGCTTCAGTCGGGGCTCCTTGGGGAGCAGGATCGGCACTAGGAAGAAGCTGATCGCACTCGCGATGGGGATGACGAGGAATGCCGTGCGCCACTCGATTGAGGACAGTGCCCCTCCGACGAAGGTGAGGATCAGCGTCGCAACCATCAGCACTGCAGTGAATGTGCCCATGGCCGCGGCGAGCTTGCCGGGCTTGGCGGCCGCGCGAACGTAGGCAAACGCCGCGCCATAGACCGCGCCGAGCCCGATGCCTGCTACGACTCGCCCTACCAGATATGTGGCCGTGTCTGGCGCGAGGAAGACGATGAGGTCGCCGACAACCGCCAGGATCAGGGCGGCTTGCAGGACCTTGCGCCGGCCGAGCGAGTCAGCGAGCAGGCCTGTTGAGATTGCTGTCGCTGCGAGGGCCAGCGTGGAGATGCTCGCTGCGAGTGACGTACTCCCCATGTCAAGGCCGCGAGCTGCCCCCACAAGCGCCGTCGAGGCGATGTTGGGGTCGGTGCCTTGAAGTGCGCCAAGAATCCCCAGAAAAGCCAGCGCCAAGGCAGGCCTCTTTACCGGGTTCTGCGTCGGTGAAGCGGCGCTTGCGCCTGGAGCGGACGTAGGAGTGGACATGGGCCTCTCTCATCTAGGGGTGCGCGGATACTACGGGCTTACCAAGTCCCCTACCGGGAGATCCCTGGAGATCTTGCAGTTGCCGGCTTTCGCTTCTCGAATCTCCGATAGCCTCGGCGCGCAAACCCCGGCCGAGGAGGTCCTCTTTGTGTACCAACTTCAAGTACCCGATTGCCAAGGACGGCACGTCCTGCGTCGGCCGGACTATGGAGTTCCCCAACGAGATCCCCTGGCAGATTGGTGTGGCCGCGAGTGATCTGACGGGGGAGTGCACGCTCGTTCCCAACGGGAAGACCTGGCAGGCGAAGTACGGCATTGTCGGAATGTCGGGTTTCAACAATCCACAGTGGTACGCCGATGGCATGAACGTCGCGGGCCTTTCCGCTCACCTCCTCTACATGCCCGAACATGCGACGTACTACGCCCCGAAGGGGGACGGCTCCGACATAGGGATCCTCGACCTCATCGCGTTCGTGCTCGGCACGTGCTCGACGGTCGTGGAGGCCAAGGCGGCTGCGCTTTCTGTCAATGTGGTCAATGTGACCCCAAAGCAGATCCCCGTACCCCTGCCGCTTCACCTGGTCCTCCACGACAAGGCCTCGTGCGCGGTCGTGGAGTTCCATCCTGAAGGTCCGGTGGCTACCGACAATCCCGTGCAGGTCGCGACGAACTCCCCCTATATCGAGTGGCATCTGACGAACGTGTGCAACTACCTCAGTCTCAGCCCGGACAACCCGGCTGCCGTCACGATCGGCGGGACGCAATTCGCCGCCTTCGCGCAGGGTCAGGGCTACCGGGGGCTCCCAGGCGATGGAACTTCCCCCTCCCGCTTCATCCGCGCCCTCACCGACGTGCGTTTCGCGCCCGCACCGACGGATCAGCAGGATGCCGAGCTCCAGACCATTCGAGAGTTGCACGGCTTCGACATCTCGACGGGGAGCATCATGGAGCCCGCGATCCAAGGTGGCCTTACGCCGGAGCTCACCGTCTGGTCGACGGTGTCCAACCTCACCGGCAACCGCTACCTTTACAACACCTACGACGACCCGCAGTGGTTCGTTATCGATCTTTCAACCACCGACTTCACCTCGTCGCGGTCGGTCGCCTTTTCACACTCAGGCGGCCCGATACCGCTCACCGTCTGAACCAGAACCCTCTGACTGGAGCCTCCCGTGCCGACCACGATTCTCAAGGCTGCGTCGATCATCACGATGGACGCAGCAAATCCGCGAGCGGAGGCCATCGCCTTCGATGACGCATCTGGAAAGATCCTTGCCGTTGGAACCGTGGATGAATGTCAGTCGGCAGCCCCGGGTACGGCGGTCACCGATCTTGGCACGACGGTCCTTATGCCCGGGTTCATCGAGGCACATAGCCACCCGATGCTCGGCGGCATGATCACTCAAGCGCCGTCGTACTGGATCGCCCCCTACATGGGCTATCCCCACTTCAGCGATGTGCAGGCGTTGTGGACCAAGGTCAACGCCGATTTGCCCCCGGACCAACCCGTCGTCTTTCAAGGCCTCGATCGCCTGCTTCAGCAGGCGGCGATGCCGACCAACACTGATCTCGACGCCTTCTTCCCAACCCGTCGCGCAGTCGTGCTCGACAACTCGGGGCACGTGGCCTACTTCAACTCGGCCGTCATTTCGTTTAACAAGTGGGCTGACGGGAAGCCGCCGCCGAATCCACCGGGTGCTCACTTCGGTCGCAATCCCGATGGAACGTCAAACGGAATCGCCTACGAGACCGCAGCCCTACTCGAGGCCGTACTGCCGACTGTGCAGGATGCGGTCCCGCATCCGTTGGAGTCAGCGGCGCGGTGGTTGCAGTACATGGCGGGCTTCGGCATCACTGCGACTTCCGAGATGACCTACTCCACCAACATGCTCAAGGGTTACGAAGCGCTTACGACACGCCCGGATTCGCCTGTGCGAATGTCGCTCTATCACATGGCGATCGACTCCGACGCTGGCGTGCAAGTAGATTCGCCCGATCCAGCGATGTTGCGCAAGCAGGGCGTGAAGTTGTGGGCGGACGGATCTCCCTGGGTCGGATCGATCGCCTCGTCGTTCCCCTATCTCGACACGCCCGCAGTGCAGAAGGCCGATATCCCGCTGGGTCCCGGCGGCGCGGAGATGATGAACTACACCCGCGTCGAGCTGGATGCCCTGCTGGCGAAGTACGCCCCCATGGGCTGGCAGATGGCCTTCCACGTCAACGGTGACGTGGGCCTCGACATCGTGCTTGATGCGTACGAAGAGGCCTTGCTAGCCAACAATCTCATGGGGACCGACCACCGCTGGCGCGTGGAGCACTGTGGCGGATGTCGCGGAGACCAATTCGAACGCGCGGTAGCCATGGGCGTGACGATCTCCCTGGGCCCATTCCAGTACATCTACTGGGGGGACCTCCTCGACGGCACGATGTTCCCACCGGAGATTGGCTCCCAGTGGATGCGTTGGGGCGACGCGGTACGTGCCGGTGCGCACCTCTCTTTCCATAATGATGGGCCCGTGAGTCCACCCATCCCACTGCTCAACGTTCAGACGGCGATCACGCGAACAACCGACACCGGCCAGGTGCACGGGGCAAATCAGATCATCAGCATCGAGGACGCGCTCAAGGCAGAGACCATTGGGGCGGCTTACATGCTGCACCGCGATGATGAGATCGGCTCACTTGCTGCGGGCAAGTTCGCCGACCTCGTTGAACTCTCGATGGATCCGTACTTGGCGGATCCGCTGAAGCTTGCTTCGCAGGTGAAGGTGCAGTGCACATGGCGATCTGGACGCAAGATTGACCTCGATGCGTACATGCAGCAGATCCAAGCCGTGGAGGCCGCTGGTACGCACCAGGTAGACCACGCGACCGCGATCCAAGCCCACAAGTGCTGATGGGTGCACGTCGCTGACATTCATTGAGTCTGAGATGGAGTTCGCGCGTTAGTCGACGTCGGTGCGCCGGACAACGGACCCCAATCCACTGCGGATTCGGTCCGCACGCAGCTTCAGGACGCTGGGACTCTCGTGACGCCTCGGTCAGCGGTGCGGTCGATTCATCAAGTTCGCCGGAGGGTGGAATTGGTGTCGATTTCGGTGTTGGATCGGTGTCACACTGAATGCAAATTCGACGCGACCCGCTCCACGCCTTCATTACCCGTTTCGGGACGTAAGTGGCGCGGGTGGTAGTTGACGTCGTTGAAGTTGGACTCATCACAGACAACAAGGCCGCCAAGATCACGAAGGCCCCTGGGATGACGAGCGGCAAGATGCTGGGCAAGACTTGATTGTCGATCAGGTACCAGTCAAGAGCGCCATTCCCTGGAAGAGTTCATAGACAAGGAATCCGGGCCAGAAGAAGGATTCGAGCACGCCCCAGGGATATCCCCAGAAGTCCGTGGCTTGCTGCCAATTCCACACGATCGCGCCGATGACACCGATGCCGTAAACGGCACCTGCCCCTCCAGCTGCTGCGCTGTTTGACTTGGCCATTGCTGCTCCCGCTTTCGATCACGATTGAGTTGATGCGAAAACGAACTTAGGCGGTAGGGCAGTCAACAAGAGCGTCAGGTGGACACATTGACACCTCTGACTGCCACACATGGACGTTGATCACGTAGGTTGAGGATGTGCCCACCAAAAGGTCAGCCACCCCCAGCCACTCGTTGCGTACGGGCCAAGGAATTCGTCGAGGCGGCCACCAATACCAGACCATCCACGCGGCGTTAGCCGAAGGTGCTGCGCGCGAACTGGCTGAGGTGGGATACGGGGGGTTCACGCCGGAGGCGGTGGCTGCGCGGGTGGGAGTCTCTCCTCGCACCGCATTCCGCCATTACGACACCACGCTGGCCCTAGCCCTTGCGGGAATTCAGACCCTCCCTACGTACAAGGGGTGGCTCGATGCCACGCATCCCGATGAGTCCATGGCGGATCGCCTGCGAAGTGGCCTGCGGACCGGAATGGTTTACCTCGAACTCGTTGCGTACATCACGGCCACAGCTCTTTCTTATCGCGAGACTCAGCCAGAATTGCTCAACACTTTGAAGAAGCACGTTCTCGCCCCGCGTGAGAAGTCGATTGCCGCATATCTTGCGGAGGGGCAGAGCGCCGGAGTCTTTCGCAAGGAGGTCTCGGCGCAAGCCCTCGCTGCTGCGGATCTTGGCTTATTCACCATGGTTGCCCTGGGACAGTTCCGTTTGGGTCAGGGGGAAACGCGAGTTCGTCGCATGTTCCAGGCCTACTGGCCGCTCATGGCAACCTCCGCGCACATCAACGATTAGGGCCCTTTACACAACTCTTACGTTCCTCGATCCTTATTTGACAGTAATAACTGGCAAATATGAAGAATGCCGCGTACTCTGATTGGCATGAACTCGCACAGAACTCAACGCAGCCTGAAATTTGCGGGTAGCTCACTCGCGCTGGCGCTCATCGCGGCGGGGATGGGCGCTCCTGCCATCGCCGCGACGGATCCAAAACCCACCCCAGCACCCCGTGCGAATACCGGCGTGCCCTCACAATGGGACTTGCCAGAGGCCTCCGCAGACGCCCCCGTTTCAGAAATCCTCGAGGGGGTCAAAACCAAGGACAAGCCAACTTTGGTCGCCGTGTACGAAATTGACGGCAAACCCGTTGTGGAAACCACGGAACGATCAAGCCGAGCGGATGCAGCGCAGGAAATCAAGCGTCGACAGCTCGACCCGAATCTGCTGAGCATCGAGGTCGATGCGCCCGTCACATTGTTCGAAGACCCTGGGTTCAAGCCGAATGTGCTCAATGACTCACGACGTGGTGAGCTCTGGGGACTCGATCGAATCGAAGCCGAATCGGTATGGAACCTCACCCGCGGCGAAGGAGTGACCGTTGCGGTGATCGACACAGGTGTGGCCCCGCATGAGGATCTCCAAGGCGTATTTGTTCCGGGCAAGGACTTCACTGACACGAGGAACCCACGGCAAGATGGTCACGGCCACGGAACGCACGTGGCGGGCACCATTGCCGCGACACCAGACAACAACTTAGGTATTGCTGGTGTTGCACCGGGTGTGCGGATCATGCCGATTCGGGTGCTGGGTGACAACGGTTCTGGATCGTCGGGCGATGTTGCCGCAGGCATCATCTGGGCCGCGAACAATGGGGCGCACGTGGTGAACTTGTCCCTCGGTGGGCCAAGCCCCTCAGAGGCTATGGAGACTGCGATCGAATACGCAGTGGCCCGCGGGGTAACCGTGGTGGCGGCGAACGGCAATAGCGGGTCGAATGCCTCACTGTCATATCCGGCCGCCTACGACGGTGTCGTAGCCGTGGGTGCCACCACAGTCGATGATCGGCGGGCGAGCTTCAGTTCGCAGAACTCGAGCGTGGATATCGCTGCCCCCGGCGCCAACATCTTGTCCACTCTGCCGGGCAACCGCTATGCCGCGTGGAATGGAACGTCGATGGCCGCACCGCACGTAGCCGGCGTTGCCGCACTCGTTCAGTCGCATGCCCAACAAACGAATCAGAGTGTGTCTGTTGCCGGCGTCCTCACGAGCACTGCGCAAGACCTGGGTGCACCCGGGTGGGACAACGAGTTCGGTCACGGCCTGGTAAACCCCCTTGTCGCGCTTCGGTCTCTGGCATCTGATGAAGCGGCACCGACCGCACCACGGAATCTTCAGGCGACCTCGCCTTGGTGGAGCCGTGCTGTGGTCACCTGGGAACTGCCTGCTGACGGTCCGGCAGTCAGTCAAACCCGCGTTAATTTCGCGGACGGAACGCCTGCATGCCTCGTTGCAGCCCCGGCCACCAGTTGCGTGGTCAATGGACTGAAGCCGGAGACGGACTACTTGATCTCCGCTACCGCAATCGGATTGCTGCGCGGATCGCAGCCTTCACGGCAGATCACCTTCCGCACCGCGTCTCGTGTGGATCTGGGCGGTGACACCAGGGCTACCGCCACTCCCATGCCTGCATCCTTGATCGCCGAAGATCCTCTCGATGTGAATTCGGACGAGGACTGGTGGACATTCACCCTCGACCGCCAGGTGAATAGCCCAGACGTCCTGCTGTCCAACCTGCCGAGCGAATACGGCGTTCAGATCACTCGGATGCAAAGCGGCAGGCTGACGCCGATCTGGACGAGCTTGGCTAACACGGGCTCCAAGGACAAGCAGATGGGCCCCCGCTGGCAGTACTGGGAGCCGGGCACGTACTACGCACGCGTCTACGTAGACAGATTTGGAACGGCTGACGAGACCCAGCCCTACCGCTTGCAGATCTTTGCTGACGGTGCGGTGCCGACGCCAACACCGACACCGACGCCCACGCCGACACCAACACCGACGCCCACGCCCACGCCCACGCCGGACGACCCGATTCCTGCACCGGGTGTTCCAGGGGAAAGTCGGCCGGGGGCTGGGGCGCTGCCGAGCTCGCTCTCGGTAGCAGCGACCATGCGCTCTGGATCGGACAAGCATTGGTGGACGCACACGGCTCAGGTGGCGGGGACCTACACGATCAGGCTCCATGATCTGCCCAGCCCCTACGGACTGGGGGTGTATTCCCCGGGCGGTGGGACGAGCACGAGCAGTAGCCAGCTAAAGGATCGTGTGCTGTCTCGATCATTGAGAGTGGGAGAGAAACTCGATGTTCTAGTTGAGGTGAAGTCAGGAATCTGGAGTGCCACCGCGCCCTATTCGCTGACGGTCACTGCACCGACACCGACACCTGCACCGACACC
>CAYLOH010000053.1:0-8254 GCA_964385255.1 uncultured Rubrivirga sp.
TCCCAGACATCGATGATGCGTGGCGCGTGTGTGCCTAGGCATGTCGCAAGCTCGGCGACCGCATCAATGGGCCCCATGACCGCTCGTGTGTCCGGCGTCACGTGGTCGGCTAGATCGGCACCGATGACCGAGCCGAGAGCGCGCAGCACGCGCCCTTGCAGGTAGAGCCCGACGAGAGAGTCGTCGTCGTACACACGCGTGCACCGGTCGGCGATCGCGTTCAGGTTCCAGTCCCATGCCTCGAGGAGACCGCCGAGGTGCCCTGACAAGGGGAGGTGAGCTGCGATGAGGGCGCGCACTGCGTCCACGTCCAGCGACGGCTGGTACACGGTCGAGTACGTGTTCGCAGAGGCGGCGCGCATGATTCCTAGCCTCCCTCGGTCCATCCGGCGAAAGCCTGCTCGGGGAAGTTGAGCCTGCCGGACTTTCGCCACTCGTCTCTCGCGCCTGCCAGCACGTGACGTCGTTCGATCTTCTCACCCGCGGCGGCTGCTTTGTAGGCGGCGCTAATGACGGCAGCACGGATGTATCCGCCCGTGATGTCGAGCAGGGACAACGCCTCGAGGTCCTCATCGCTGAGAGCATCGGGGAAGCCCGACAGCGCCTTGACCCAGATGAGCTTCCTGGCTTCGGCATCCGGCTCGGGAAAGTCGACGATCATGTCCAGGCGTCGCTGGAAGGCCTCGTCGAGGTTCGCGCGCAGGTTGGTCGTCAATATTGCCAACCCATCGAAGGACTCGATTCGCTGAAGCAGGTAGGCGACTTCGATATTCGCGTAACGGTCGCGTGCGTCAGAGACGTCGGAGCGCTTCCCGAAGAGGGCGTCGGCCTCGTCGAACAGCAAGACTCCGTCCTCGTTCTCCACGGCCCGGAAGACCTCCTCGAGGTTCTTCTCCGTCTCGCCTATGTACTTGTCGATGATGCTCGCCAGATCGACGGAGAACAACGGCACGTGCAGTTCGCCAGCCAAGGCCTCTGCCGACATGGATTTGCCCGTGCCGGATTCTCCGGCGAAGAGTGCGGTCACTCCACGACCTCGTGCTCCACCAGGGCGCATGTTCCACTCATCGAGGACCGTGGAGCGGAAGCGGACTCGATCCACGAGTTCGCGCAACTGGAGCGCTGGAAGTTGCTCGAGCACGACGTCGTCCAGCGTTACAGCGGGGGTGACCGTGGTCACCCGCGACTTGCGTTGACTCGCACGCGAGCGGGCCAGGACCAGTGAACTGCCCTCCGATTGAGTGCGGATCAGATCCTCGGGGTCGATGTGGGTGGCGATCTGGGCCAAGTTCTCGTCGGCCGAGGGTGCGAATGTTGACCACCAGGCCCGACGCTGCGCCGCCGACGGCAGTTCGAGGGTGATGGCGCTGCGGCCCCAGGGGCCGAGGTCGCGCCGCTGGTCGGTCAGCACAAGAACCGGCGCATCGAGGTCCATGAACTCGGCGATCAGGCCGATGACGGGGGTGTCGACCGAACAGGATCGAGTGTCCACGACCAACGGACGGGCGGCCAGTGCCACCTCTCGGCAGAGTGCGCGTGCCAGCGGCGCCGGTGCGCTGTCGTCGAACTCGATCATGGACAGATCGACCATCAGTGGTTCGGTCTCGAAGTTCCGAAGGAAGTAGCCGCGTGCCTGCTCGATGGCCGCGCTACCGGGACGACTGCGCAAAGTCGCCGGAACCGAAGCGATGGCAGGCATGGGCGGGAGCAAACTCGGGTCGAGCGGTTCGTGCTCGGGCATCGACAGCCCGCGCATGACCAGCGGATCGGGCACCGGATCACCCAGCAGGTGCGCGACGACGCGCTCGGGAACCGTGACTACCCGCGACGACAGGGCGCGTGTGGCAGGACCGACCTCGATGAGACCGAGGGAGGTGAGCGGGCCATCGGACCGAAATCGCATTCTGGCCTCGGCGTCCAGGGGTGAGACGCCAGCCAGTCGAAGCACGGTGGTGACGAGCGGGCCACGCGCATCGACGTCGTTGTTGAGTACTACGTAGAAGCGCTCGAAGCGCACGTCGAGTGCAGGAGCGACCGCGCATAAGAGAATCGCCACGTCGATATCGGTGATGGGAAGGTACTCGGCGAGGTCCGTCAAGGACTCCGGCAATGCGTTCCACGGGATGATTCCGGATGCGGGTTGCGGCATGGGCGATGTCGCCTCGCGGTGAATGACCGCGAGTGGGAAAGCTTTGCCTCGCCGATTGTCCGCGACGTCGCCTTCCTGCCGCTCATCATCGATGAGTTGCGCAACGCGGTTGGCGAGCACCTCGAGTGCGTACTCCCACCGTTCGGCCTCTGCTGACGCGGCCAGTCGGCTTGGCTCGGTCATGCGCCCTCCCGGATGGCGGCGATGACGAGGAGTTGATGCTCTGCTGCCTCGGCAACCACGGCAGCGCCTGATTCACTGCTGTCCTGGGCGGCCTCGAGAATGTTCGTCACGATCCGTTGATTCTCGTCGAGGAGGCTTTCGGCCACGTCCATGACGGTGCGCATGGACGCGCCTCGATCCATGCCGGAGTGCTCCAGATATGCGCGAACCGGCCGGATGAAGGACTCGAACATCCCGCTGCTGACATGGAAAGGAAGGTAGTCGACCGTCAACCCCTGCTCATCCACCTGCCATCGCGGTTCCGCCTGGCGATTGCCCTGGCGCACAACCGCGAGCGACCCGGCGATTCCCAGGTCAAGGGTGAGCGGAGCGCTCACGAAGAACAGGGGTTCCTCCGTCGAGAAGCCATACAAACAGGCGAGGTCCATCGCATCCCGCCAAGGTCCGTACCGCACATAGGCCACGCGGGTCTCGTCAACGAATCGGTAAGCCGACTCCAAGACACCGTCGCCTGTCCGATAGGGGGCTCCCTGCGGGTGATGGTCGGCCAACTCGAGTATCGGCATGATGACCGACCGACGTTCACCGGCAGCGTCACTCCGCAAATTGAAGGTGCGCGTGCGAACCATGCCAGCGGGGGAGTCCTCGGGTGTGAATGTTGGACGCAAGCGACGAATCTGCTCTGCTAACGCGCCGTCTCTCGCGGCCACTGCCCTCGGATGGCGCACCTGGTACTCATCGAATTTGCCCGTGGCATTCCATAGCTGTATGTGAAGGTCGAGAAGTGATTGCTGCGCGGTCGTTAGATTCTCGCGGCCTTCGAGAACCGTCAGACCGTTGGCGCCATCCCACACCAACCCGTCGACCGGAATGAGAGATTCGAACGGTAGGCGGATGAACGGCTCACCCTCGGTTCCGGAAGCCGAACCGAGCGTCACGTGACCGTTGTGTTCGGCGACCATGAGGTGTGAGTCGATGACCGCGCCGAGTGCGCAGGCCTCCTCCGCGATCCGGGTGATGATGTCTCCCACGCCCGCTGTGGTGGCGTCGACGTTGATGGCTGAGTTCTCGATGGGTGCGTGCGACGTGGCGCGGGTGCGGGTCCCCCGCGAGCGCTTACTGGTGGCCACGGTCACGAGCCCGCGTCCGCTCCCTCACCCGACTTCAGTGGAACCCGGTGGCGTGTGGGTGGCGACGCCGGTGCGTTGTCGCGTTCTTGGGTCGGTGGGACGGGAGCCGCGCCGCGCACCACACTCGTGCCACCGTCGCGGGTGTCGCCGATGGTGAACTGCGGGGGAGCTGTCTGGCGGGGACCGGCTGGTGTGGGCATGCCGGCGGGGATCACCGTTGACACGGTCAGCGCAATGATCGGGCGGAACTCCCCGCCGATCGACGACCACAGTTCGGTGACCAGGCGCTCGGAGTACAAGACGCCTCCGACGCGAACGATGGCTGGGCGCCCGACTCGCGCGAGCTCGGCCAGGGTTCCTTCGCACAGGTCCTCGGGTATGTACTCGCGTTGTAGAAGGTTCGTCAGCGCGGCGCCCAGGAGAGCGTGATCGTCCTCCGGCCGTGACGTCCACGCTGAGACGGCATAGGAGAACATGAATGTGCGCTCCGCGGGACGCCGGGCGACGATGATCCCCTTGTCGTCCTTGACGTCGATGACGTCGGCTGTCCGACGCGCGGAGTCCTCCCGGATGTCGTTGAGAAACAGGTTCAGGACTGGACCCGACCGACGGGCCGCCCAGTCCTTGGTCGGCGGGTCGAGTTCGACCTTGACCCGTTCGTTCAGATACGTCTGGGTACTCAAGAGTGTGACGAGTGCCTTGTCGATCTCGGTCAGCATCAGCCGGCCTTGATGGTGACGGCGGGAGTGGCCATCGCCGTGATCTGTCCGCCCCAGATGCACAGGCACTTGGAGGACTTGGTGATGACGGGTGCGCCCCCGACCATCACCCTGGAAGTTGATATCCATGGGGCTGGTGTGACAGGAACACACGGCATTGGCGTAAGAACACCAAAGGCAGCTGCTGTGGCAGATGCGACCACCGGGTTGGCGATGGAGCGGCACAGGCCGAAGGGCACGATGTTGAGCATCGGCTTGTTATCCATGATGTTGCCGACAGGTGGCCCTTGTCCAAGTACCCGGTTCACCGGAAGCACGTTCAAAGGGGACGGTGTGATCCCCATGCTGCACCGCAGCATGCTGCCGGCAACCAGAGGGTTTGACACGTTTGGAAACTAACGCACGCCAAGGCGCCCTCCTACCCCTCCGAACGGGGGGGTATGCAGCGTCGCGTGGGCTCATTACCGTCCAAGGCACCCACGTCAAGAAAGGGAAAACATGCCCAGCTACTTGTCCCCGGGCGTCTACGTCGAGGAAGTCCCCGCAGCCACGCGCCCCATCGAGGGTGTCGGCACGGCCATCGCGGGTTTCGTCGGCTTCGCCGCCCAAGGTCCGCTCAACCAGCCGATCCTCGTCACGAACTGGACTCAGTTCGTCGAGACGTTCGGTGACATGGTCGAGAACTTCGCACTCGGCAAGGCCGTGTACGGATTCTTCAACAACGGTGGTGGTCGTGCGTACATCGTGCGCATCCCGACCACGGCTCGGCCGTCGTCCGCACCGATGGGCGAGTTGCCCGCCGCGGCCGACAAGAAGATCGCCGCGCTCAACGTCATGGCGATCAGTGCCAGCGCGAAGGACGTCAAGGTCGACGTGAAGGCGGCTGGTGAGGTCGACGACAAGCCGAACTACACGATCACCGTCACCGCCGAGGGTGCGAAGGAAGAAACCTTCACCGGCACCGTGACACCTGGTCCCAGCAACCTCGCGTCCCAGGTCAACACCCGCTCCAAGATCATCCGCATCCAGCCCAATGCCGTGGACGAGGCGCTCATCGCCTCAGGTCTCCAGGTGGGAACGGTGTCGCTGGTCGGAGCAGAGAAGGCGACCCCCGCCAAGGTCGAGACCGCCGAGTTGATCGGTGATCCGGCCAAGCGCACCGGCTTCACCGCGTTCGAGACGCTTGAAGAGATCACCATGATCGCGGCACCGGACGTTGCCGTGGCTCAGGCGAATGGGCTCATCGACCTCGAGGCCATGAAGGCCATCCAGGCCGGCATGCTCACGCACTGCGAACTCATGGGCAACCGTATGGCGATCCTCGATCCGCCGGCAGGACTCACCGCCCAGGAGGCGAGTGACTGGCGCATGAACACCGCGGGCTTCGATTCGAAGTTCGGCGTCATGTACTGGCCATGGGTCCAGATGTTCGATCCCACCGTTGGAAAGAACGCCTCGTTCCCGCCCAGCGGTCACATCGCCGGACTGTGGAGCCGTAACGACGACACTCGTGGCGTCTTCAAGGCTCCCGCCAACGAGATCGTGCTCGGTGCGGTCGGCGTCGACTACCCGGTCACCCGCGGAGAGATGGACATGCTCAACCCGCAGGGCGTGAACTCGATCAAGTCCTTCCCCGGCCGCGGAATCCGCGTGTGGGGTGCTCGGACTCTGTCGAGTGACGCCGAGTGGCGCTACATCAACGTGCGTCGCTACTTCAACTACCTCGAGGAGTCCATCCTGCAGGGCACCCAGTGGGCGGTCTTCGAGCCCAACGACGAGAACCTGTGGGGCCGCATTCGCCGCACCATCTCGGCGTTCTTGGTCAACGAGTGGCGCTCGGGTGCATTGTTCGGGTCGAGCCCGTCCGAGGCGTTCTTCGTCAAGTGCGATGGAGAGAACAACACGGCCGAAAGCATCGACCTTGGCATGGTTGTCGTGGAGATTGGCGTGGCTCCGGTCAAGCCGGCCGAGTTCGTCATCTTCCGCTTGTCCCAGTTCTCCGGTGGCACGTCCATCGCCGAATAGTTCACACAACAACGTAAAGGAGTTCGACGATGGCAAATCTCGTTGAAGGCGAGGCCTTAACCGCCTACTCGTTCGAGTTCTCGATCGACGGTCAGACCATTCCCAACGTCATCGAGGTCAACAACATCCAGCAGGAGACGGCGACGATCGAGTTGAAGTCGATGACGCCGACCGGGCAGTACGTGATCCAGCAGATGCTCGGGCCGCGTCAGTCCGGCTCGTTGCAGGTCACGGTCCTGGCGACCGGCGACGGTGGAATCACCAAGTGGTTCCTCGACGGCCTGCA
Organism: uncultured Rubrivirga sp.; assembly: GCA_964385255.1. GTDB lineage: Bacteria > Actinomycetota > Actinomycetes > S36-B12 > S36-B12 > S36-B12. The sequence goes on from CAYLOH010000053.1 coordinate 6,493, forward strand.
AGGTGACTTCAAGGGTGCCCGCAAGACCGGCAAGTTGGTCTACAAGGACACCTACGGCACGCCGGTGCGCACCATCGAGTTCACGAGCCTGATGGTGACGAGCGTCTCCTATGGAGCGCTGAAGGCTGGCGAGGCGACCGGGATCAACATGACCATCAGCATGTCATTCACGGAGATGACGGCTGCCTGATCAGGTCGATCTGTGTAGAGGCAACGCACTAGCAAGGGGTGTCGGTGACTGAAGTCGGAACGATGCAGACGACGTTTGATTTCGTCCTGCCACGTGGGTACGTGGACGCCACGGGCAACGTTCACCGTGAGGGAACGATGCGCTTGGCGACCGCGAGGGACGAACTCATGCCCCTGCTGGACCCCAAGGTCAAGGAGCACGAGGCTTTCATGAGCCTCGTGCTCCTGTCCCGGGTCATCACCCGACTCGGCACCCTGCCCGCGATCGACGATCAAGTTATCGGCGGATTGTGGGCAACGGACTTGTCGTTCTTGCAGGACCTGTATCGCCGGATCAACACCGAGGGCACCACATTGGCCGAGGTCACCTGCCCGAACTGCAGCGAGACCGTATTGGTCGATGTGGGAGGTGGTGCGCCGGGGGAATAGCAACGGTCGGAACCGATCGCCTCTGGGAGGAAGTCGGATTTCTGGCCTACTACCTTCACTGGTCACTCGACGACATCTTGGATCTCACCCACGATGTGCGTAGGCGGATGACCCAATTGGTCTCGAACTTCAATCGAATCGGATCGGAGGGTGCGCGGTGAGTGAGGAGTCCTCGCCGCAGCCGCGTGAGATCGCTGAGCAGCGAGGCGATTTCATGTTGCTGCCGCCGCTGACGCCGACCTTCGGTCGACCTGCCCGGTTGCAGCAGGATCCAGCCGACTATCTGGTTACCCGGCGACCCACGGCCGTCACCACTGCCGGACTCGCCCACGCTGTCGACCACGAACTCCTCGGTCGAATCCAAGGTCGAGCTCGCCGTACGCGGGGGCGCCGTCGCAGCGCGGCCGACGATCTCGATCATCTGATCACCCCAGCAGACACCGAAGATCTGGACGAGCCTTCGGAGGAGTCGGCGTCCCTGCCGATGGCGCCGACACCGCGGGTTCTGCAATCGGCGCCCAGCACCGTGCAGCCGCAGCGCCGGGTTCCGGCGTCCCTGCCGAGCCGAGCCGAGGTCCGCCGAGCAGTGTCCGCCCCCGCTCCCGCGAGCCAGGTTTCCCCGTCGAGCACCACGGAGCCGACGATCGACTTCGATGCGGCGCTGGCCGAACTTCCGCCCTCGACCTTCCCGAGTGTGGGCCAATCGTCTCCAGTAGTGCGACGGCGTCGGGGCTCCGAACCCGTGCCCCAACCAGTAGCTGAAACGCCTGCCGAAGTGTCCGAACAGATGAACGAAACATCGCCGGCCGATGTGGTTATTCCACGTGAGGGCGATGAACCGCCCGCTATCCGCCGCCGCCAACCGCGCGGGCGTGTACATCAACCGCCGGAGGACCTGCTGACTTCGGTGCCATTCGAGCAGCCCTCGCTCAGTTCCGCGAGTCGCACCCAGGATCTACGCAGCTCCGCGGATGTGATCGAGTCCTCAACCGATGCGCCCGGGGAACACAGTGGAATCAGCGATCTCGTGCATCGCACCCAAGACCAGGAGCCGGCCGCTGCGCTGGCATCCACGCCACCGGATTCCGTGGCACCTGCCGCTTCGTCGGCACCGCCGGCCGCCTCGCCCACTGCCGGCGCAGAT
>CAYLOH010000054.1:0-8229 GCA_964385255.1 uncultured Rubrivirga sp.
CGCTGAGTACCGGGTTCTGAAGCAATGTCCATTACAGCAAGGGGAACTCGACGCCAAGACGCGCTCCAACGGGTGCGAAACGCATTGCCGCAGCGGCAGCCGAAGCCTGCCGTTCTGCGTGCAATGGTGAGCAGGCCTCGGTGCAGCGCCGTGTCTGTCAGCCGGGACATGCCCTCGCGACCATCAGCGAAGTAGGAGGCCACTTTCCGCTGAAGGAGTACCGATCCAGTGCGACAACCTCGGCATGTTCACTCGATTCATGCCAAACACCTCCAACATTCGGCTTGTTTCGCGGGGTTCGATCATGGGCAGCGGTTATCGAATCTGATAACCGCTCTCTACTTCGCGATTCGAGCCTGAAATCGACTGCCGTGGGGCACCGGTGTCAGTTCCCAGCGCTCGCACAAGGAATCGAAGAGGGCTGAGCCAAGGCCGGGGTCGTCGTCCCCTGGACCATGGCCGTAGTCCAAGACATCGACATCTACCGCACCATCCGTGGCATTGATCGTGACGACAAGATGACTAGCTTCGCCGTGTGTGATCGCGTTGTTGATGGCTTCTTCGACGACCCGACACACGTCGCGCGCAAGTGGACCTCCTGCGTCACGGAGGGCTGCATCGAGGTTCAGCTGCACTTCACACAATCCACTCCACAGCGAGACGGTGCGATCCAATTGATCTGCCAGCCCCCGGGTGTCCTCCACACCGAGTGCTGGTGGGACAAGGGCGTCGTGGGCCTCCCGCATAGCCGTGCGGAAAGCCTCCACGTCCTGAGTGCGTGAGGCTTGTTCGATCGCAACCGCGCAGGCAACTAGGCGCGTCTGCACGCTTCCATGGAGCACACGCGCAGACTCACGTGCCAGTTGCGCCACCTGAACACTCGCGGCAATCGATTCCGTGAGTTCGTCATCGATATCCGACCGGAAGGTGCGGGCGAGATCGGACCGGTACGTTCGGACCGAGCCGAAGCCGGACGTGACGAGGATCAGAGCTACGCCACCGATGCACGAGGCCACGTATTCGGCCCAGGTGTAGGAAGTGGCCCCCCACGCATCGCGAAGGGGAAACGTAAGCAGGCCGGTCAACTGAAGTGTGATCGTGGCCGTGATGAAGATCGACGCATGATGCTGTCGGTTGCGGCGCGTGATCGTGTTCGCGCCACCGAGCACGCCGGCGATCAGGACCGTGCCAATGAGAATCGCGGTTAACCCGTTGACCCAACCCAGCGCTGCGATGGTTCCACCGAACGTCGTTGCCCAATAGATGAGGATGAGCACCGTCGGTTGGAAGGGTTGCTCGGTGACGATGGTGCGCAGGATGCGACCTAACCCGGGGGTGGGAACTCGCGCAGGTGCGTACGCCCACAGTCGCCTGCTGAGCGGACGAACAGTCGCCCTCGCCGCCATTCGCAACTCCCCCGCCACATCCGACCAATCTTCGGCTGTGATGACCCGTTCTTGATCGGCAAGGCGCTTTTCGATCGCGATACGCGTGGGAGACAGCGCAGCGTCGATATCACTCGCCAAAGCGACATGCAGTCCGCGGATGATGCCCGAGGTCTCCGACCGCGCTGCTTCCAAGGCAACGCCTTGCTCATACAAATCCTGCATCCGTGTGACTTCGGCTCGGCGGGCCTGACCGATGAGAATGGCGAGGATTCCGAAGGCACCAGCACTGATCGTCACGGAGACGATCGTGAGCAACACACCACGCACGAGTTCGAGCGCGAACAGATTCGCGACGACCACTTGGGCCACACCGAAGATCAGACCCACCGTTAGCGCCTCGAGTGCTGCTTGAACCGGGGTGAGGGGCGCCCCCACGCGCCTATTGATCCACCAGAAGACATCGATCGCAGCAAGCCCGATCACGGCGGTGATGACAGCAACAGCCAACCAGGAGCTCGGGTTTGCCGGTACCTCGTCGATGTTGACGACGAGAACAGCAACACCCAAGAGGGCGAACAGCCCAACGTTGATGAGCGCTGTTCTAGGAGCGACGTCCACTGACCGTGCCCGTCATCTGCGTGTAAGCGCGCGTCAAGAGGACGCGTGCATTGCCTTCTTCGCCGGGATCGATCTCGAGCTGGCGCACTAAGCGCGTTACGGCCTTCTTGACCGCTTCTTCGGTTAGGGATCGTCGACGAGCGATCTCGGCGTTGGTGTAACCGGCGGCAACCAGGCGCAAGATCTCCCACTGACCTTCGCTCAGCGGTGGTGGCGTCTGTTCTGCTTGCTGTGAATCCAGTGGCGACTCCAAAGCCTGCTTGAGCGCATCGGCCAAGACCGCTTCGTTGGACACGTCGCCCTTCACCACGTAGCGGGCTCCGGCGGGAGGGCGTCGTCGCTGTCCCATCCAACTGGGATCCCCGTACGAGGACAGCATCACGATCGCGATGTTCGGATTGAGTTTGCGTAACCCGTGGGCAAGGTGCACACCGGTCGGGCCTTCGCCGAGGTCGAGATCGAGGAGCGCAAGGTCCGGTTTCAGTTCCTGCGCGAGCGACATCGCTTCGGTGACGCTCGCTACCTGCGCGCAGACCTCGTATCCCAACGACGTCACCAGCGAGGACACAAGGGTGCGCGTGAAGTCGTCGTCCTCGACGACGAGCACACATCCGGCCACCATGCAACTCCCCGCACCCTCACTCAACACCACTGTGTCCGAGCCCCCTCACTCCAGGGCTCGATTCGGGAGACTATTCCCCGCGACGGGGACCTAGGTCCCCAATTCAGTCCTTTCGAGACGCCGCGCTTGCCCGTTCGGAACACCGTTTCGTCAATGGGGACGTGTCCACCACTACGGCTCGCCGAAGCCGGCGTCACCGATGCGGCACCTGACATTCACGGCGCTCATCACGAGCGCCGTGCTGACGATCCCTCTTAGCCTGGCAGCGCCACCCCCCGCCGCGGCATCCACCTGCCCGACGGGCTTCAGTCTCGTAGCAGGCACTACGAACGTGTGTGAGCGACGGTTCACCTCGACAGGGACCACAACATGGAACGTGCCCAGCGGAATGTCGATCGATGTGATGGTTGTGGGCGGCGGCGGCGGCGGCGGTGGCGGCGGGACCAGTGCTTCGGGTGGTGGAGGCGGCGGGGGTGGCGGAATTGTCGCGACCTCAGGACTGGCAGTGACAAGCTCCACGACCTTCACCGTGACCGTCGGAACCGGCGGTACCTACGGGTCAAGTGGTGACGATGGACAAGCCGGGGGATCCAGTTCCTTCACGAGCAGTTCACCGTCCATCACCATCACAGCCAGCGGAGGAAGCGGGGGAACGAAGGGCTCGGGATCGAATGGACCCGGAGGCGCGGCGGGAACGGGATCCTGCTCAGGCTGCGCGACTTCGATATCACCGGGAGGCGGAGGTGGCGGTACTGGAGCGGATGGGGTCGGAGTTAACGGGTCCAACGGTGTCACGCTTAGCGGCTCGTCCAGTTCAAGTTACGGGCTCTTGAGGCAGGGAAGCTCCTCCATTGCCGTAGCTGGGGGCGGAGGCGGCGGTGGTGGAAGCACGAGTTCAACCGGTGGCACTGGAGGCGGTGGCAACGGCGGGGGGTTGAACAACTCCGTACCGGGTACTGCAAACACGGGTGGCGGAGGTGGCGGGGGTGGCTCAAAACTGTCGACTCGGTCCAAGTCCGGTGCGAATGGCGGCTCCGGAGTCGTCATCATTCGAACACTCGCCAGCGATCCCCCAGCACCAACCCCCACGTTCGACACGCCAGTGCGCACGGCGGGTGGTTTCACCGTCAATGTGACGAACCATGACGCCGCTTACACCTGGACCCCTTCAGTCAGTACCGGTTCGGTTACCGCTGGTACTCCATCGGGTTCCACGTTGCCACTGACGGTGACGGGGTTGAGTGCGGGTGCATCGTCGACCGTGACGGTGACGACGTCGCGGACGGGGTACTCGAATGGTTCGGCGTCGGTATCCGGGCAGGCGAAGAGTACGCAGACGGTGACGTGGGCGCCGACGACGGAGGTGACGACGGGGCAGTCCCCGTTGACTCCCTCCGCTCCAGCGTCGGCCCTCGGTGGTGCGCCGATCACGTACTCCAAGGTCAGCAACACCACCACTGCATGCAGCGTGGATGCGACGACGGGGCAGTTGACCTACACCGGGACTGGCAATTGCGTGGTCCGTGCAACGGCCGCTGCAACATCGGCCTATCTCGAGGGCACTACAGTCGTCACGTTCCAGGTGTCCAAAGCCACGCAGACGGTGACCTGGACGCCGACGACCGCCGTGACAACGGTGCAGTCCCCGTTAACTCCCTCCGCTCCAGCGTCGGCCCTCGGTGGTGCGCCGATCACGTACTCCAAGGTCAGCAACACCACCACTGCATGCAGCGTGGATGCGACGACGGGGCAGTTGACCTACACCGGGACTGGAAACTGCGTGGTGCGGGCGACCGCGGCCACCACGGATGACTACAACTCTGGATTTGCTGAAGTGACGTTCACCGTCTCGAAGGCGACGCCGTCGCTGACCTGGAACCCGAGTACATCATTCACGGTTCCTGATGGATCGACGACGTTTGCGGCCGCCGTAACCGACAGTGATGGGGTTGTGTCGTATTCGCTCACGTCCAACACCGCTGGTTGCACCCTGGTAGGTCGGACACTGTCCTTTACTCAGGAGGGCTCGTGTGGGGTGATGGCCTCAGTCACAGCCACGGATACCTACAACGCGATCACCTCCGTGAAGACATTCGCCATCTCCAAGGCCGCGCAAACCGTGACGTGGGCACCATCAAGCACACTGACGCTGGCCAGTTTGTCTGCGACGCTGGCTACGGCCTCGACCTCAGGGGACGGGGCGGTCACCTACTCGGTGACCACGCCAGGTGGAACGGGCTGCGCATTCGCGGACAACACGCAGCCGGTCTTGACATACGCCACCGCAGGCTCGTGCTCGGTCACGGCAACTGCCGCATCCACCACCGGTTATGCCCAAGGCACGCAGTCGGTGACGATCGCCATCGCATTGGCAACGCCGACGATGAGCTGGGCACCGACGACGGCTCTGACCATGCCCGCGGCCACCATCACCCCTTCAGTCCTGGCCACCAGCACCGGCGACGGGGTCATCACGTACGCCGTCACCTCAGACTCCGGCACGAACTGCACCGTGGACACGAACACAGGTGCCTTGACCTATTCGGCCACCGGCTCTTGCCAGGTCACCGCAACGAGCGCCGCCACCTCCCGCTACACCTCAGCATCGACCCCGGTTACCTTCACCGTTTCCCTCGCACCCCAAACGATCACCGCGACAGCCACGTCCACCAGCCTGCAACCCGGTGGCACCGCAACACTCAGCACAACCGGGAGCAGCGGCACCGGCCCCATCACGTGGACGCTGACCAGCGGTGCCAGCGCATGTTCGCTCACCGGCACCACCGTCCGCGCACTCGCAGCGGGCACCTGCGTGCTGACAGCATCCATCGCCGCCGACGCCACCTACGCCTCCGCATCCAATGCACTCACCATCACCGTGACCACCCCCGGCGGAGGAGGTTCAGGTGGTGGCTCCGGAGACAGTGGAACGGGCGGTTCAGGCAACGCCAGCGGAAATGGGACTAGCGCGACGTCAGGCAGCGGCGGCAGCAGTTCCATTGGAGCCGGCAATAACCAATCCACTGATGGTGTTCAGGTTCCTGGTGCAACCTCTGATACGCGCGGACGCGAGTTACCCCCGCCACCGGAAAACGTCAAGGTGCGCCCGGTGCGTGACGGGGTTCGAAGTTCTGTAATCATCAAGCAACCGGCTCAGGCAGCAGGTGCGCAAGCACTTGCCACCGTCGTCGTCGTTCGCGATGCCAAGGGCACAGTTATCTCCCGCGTGAACGTAGCCTTGAGAACTGGGCAAGGTGAAGTCGAGGTCACCGTTCCCTATGTGGCCGAGGGTTACTCCGTAAACGTCTACAACGTCAACGAAGTCGGCGTATCCACGGGTGCACTGACGAGTAGCCCGCTGGTGCGGGCGACCACAATCACCACCCGCACAACGTCCGGGCGGCCATCGCTCTTCGGCGTGATGCTGGGCAAGCCCATCCTCTTCAGGGGTGGATCGGCTTCTCTTGACGCCGCGGACAAGCGACAACTGCGTGGGATCGCCCATCAAGCCAAGGCGACCAACGAACGGCTATTCGTCACCGGCTTCGCTCGCAAAGGTGGTGGGTCTACTGGCGAACTGGCGTCGCTGTCCACCGAACGTGCACGAGCCGCAGCGACGTACCTGTCCCAGCAGGGGGTGCGGGTATGGATTCGCTACTGGGGAGCAGGCAGTCTCAACGGAACAGGCGCACTAACGGACCGACGGGTGGAAGTGCGCACGAGCGCGGCACCCATCCCCCGAACGCTGATGCAGTGACATCGGCACGGTTGCGCCGTGCCTAGCGCACATCAATTCCTCTATTCGGGTGCGAGCGCTAGCGCCGTTGGCTCGATCGGATCGACTCCGGCGGGCAGGCTAGACTCCGCTGGCCCGTTCGACACTGTTCGGGCACTCGGGGTGTGGCGCAGCTTGGTAGCGCGCTTCGTTCGGGACGAAGAGGTCGTGGGTTCAAATCCCGCCACCCCGACGCTGATGGGGCAGGAGCCTTCGGCTCTTGCCCCATCTGACTAAAGGAGGTCCGGTGAGCGTTCCCGACCTTCGTCCCTCACGCGCAGATCTGGGCCCGGTGACCCGGGAGCACGTCAAGTCCCTGGGCTGGCGCTCGGTGAACATGCACACGCACATCTCCCTGGTGAACAAGTACGTGTACGTGGAGGTGCCCAAAGCCGGGTGCGGAACCATGAAGGCCACGCTCGGCGGCCTGGAGGCTGCGCGCAAGGGACCGGGGTTGGTGCAGCGGGTACAGGAGGCACCGCACAACCGGATCCACGCGACGCCGTTCGTGAAGCCCTTCCAGTTGCCCTCGGACATGCTCGAGGAAGTGTTCACTTCGTCCGACTACCGGCGGTTCACTGTGGTGCGCGATCCGGCGTCCCGGGTGTTGTCGGCGTACCTGGAGAAGATCGGGCAAGGCTTGAAGCAAAGTGAGCCGATCGTTGCGGCGCTGGGAATTCCCGCCTCTGAGATCACCTTCTCGCAGTTTCTCGACGTGATCGCTGCGCAGGACTCGCGCGAGCAGGATCCACACTGGCGCCGGCAAGCCGACCACGTCGGTTGGGGAATCGTCAACTACGACGCCGCGATCCACTTGGAGAACTTGGACGCGTCGTGGGACCAGGTCGGTGAGTTGACCGGCATCGCGGACTTGCACGAGACGTTCTACTGCCGCAACTCGACAGGCGCGTCGGCGAAGGTCGACGAGTACTTCACGCCGGAGTTACGCGATCACGTGCGGTCGATCTATGCCCGCGACTACGAGGTCTTCGGTTACTGAAAACGAGGCAGCAGCAGTTCGGCGATCTGCACCGCGTTGAGCGCCGCGCCCTTGCGCAGGTTGTCACCGCTGACGAACAGCGCGAGGCCCTTGCCGTCGGGAACCGACGAATCCTGGCGTATCCGACCTACATAGGACGGATCCTGACCAGCGGCCATCAGTGGTGTGGGCACCTCGGTCACGACCACGCCGGGTGCGTGCTCGAGGAGTTCGGTGGCGCGCTCGACGGACAGCGGCGCGGCGAACTCGGCATTGATGGCGAGTGAGTGACCGGTGAAGACGGGCACGCGCACGCAGGTGCCGCTGACCGCGAGGTCGGGGATGTTCAAGATCTTGCGGGATTCGTTGCGCAGCTTCTGCTCTTCATCGGTCTCCCCCGAACCGTCATCCACGAAGTTGCCCGCTTGGGCCACCACGTTGAATGCGATCGGCGCCACGTACTTGGTGGGCTTCGGGAAATCCACCGCGGCACCCGAATAGGTGAGCTGCTCGATCCCTGCGTCCTCGATGGCGTGGACCTGCGAGGCGAGTTCCTCCACGCCGGCGAGACCGCTACCGGAGACCGCCTGGTAGCTCATCGCGATCATCCGGCGAAGGCCGGCGTCGTCGTGCAGGGGCTTGAGAACCGGCATCGCCGCCATGGTGGTGCAGTTCGGGTTAGCGATGATCCCCTTGCGCATCTGGTCGATCGCATCGGGGTTGACCTCGCTGACGATCAGCGGAACGTCCGGGTCCATTCGCCAGGCCGAGGAGTTGTCGATGACGATCGCGCCTGCCTCGGCGAACTTCGGCGCCCACTCCTTGGACGTGGAACCACCGGCGGAGA
>CAYLOH010000055.1:0-8073 GCA_964385255.1 uncultured Rubrivirga sp.
CGTTCGTGATGAGCACCAAGGCCGAGGTCATCGAGGCCTTCGAGGATTTCCAGGCAGGACGATTCGGTCATATTCCGGCCGATGCGATCCAGCCCCATCGTCCTCAGGGCTAGATCCCTCAGCTAATTGCTCGCCGTGCGTTCGGGAGGGCCCCCCGGGGGGTCCTCCCGATGCAGCTGATTGACGTACGCCTGCCACGCCTGGGTATCGGGATCCTGTTCGAGGATCGCAACCTGAGCACGTTCCTTGGCCTCCGCTTCGGCTTCGAACCTCGCAGCCCGCTCGCGGTAGTAGCGACCGATCCAGTTACTGAAACTGCCGTGCTTGCGATAACGGTTCCACACGATGACGGCGAAGATTCCGATGATGGGCCACTGGATCATGTAAGCGAACGAGTGATCCACACCGGATTGCCACCGGTGATACTGGTTGATAGTGGCGTAGATCGACAAAGCCACGAATACCACGAGCGGCACGTGCAAGGTCCACAAATCCTTCCACCGGCGCCGACCCTCACTAACGCCTGCGTCAACACTCTGCTGTGAGTCGTCACTCGAGTTCTGACTCATCCGACCACCACCTCACGAGGACGCCGTGTACTTGCGGCGAGCACGCCGAGAAAAAGCGCGACGACCAGCCACGTGGCAACGCCGAGACCGCCATCGACACCTCGCTCGATCCACCATGCGGTGAAGACGATGCCAGCTCCCACGATGATCAGCGATACAAGAGACCGTCTTTCCAGAACCACACTCCAGAACAGTAGGCCGGCGACCAATAGCCATCCAGACAAGAGCAGCATCAACACCTGCTGATTGCCGACCCCTGAAATGGCGAGCGACGAAGCCACAACCATGCTGACTACCAGGACGACTGCGACCGCCTCCGGGTAATCCCTCAGAAACCTGGGACCTTCAAGCCACGGGCCCTTCCCGAACGTCGTCAACGCGGCGAGGGGAATGGCGATCGCGAGCATGCCCACGGCGGTGATGGTGAAAGGCTCGGCACCAAGCGGAATGGCCGGGGGTGCCGTTCGCGACAGGGCGACGGCCAACCCCAGCGCGACCCCCATCCAGGCGACCTCGACCACGCTCAGCCGCACCACTGCTCGGGTGCCATCGATTCCACTTTCGATCGCCGTGGCGAGCGCTCGGCGTTGTCGCCAGCCGTATCCGATGAGCACGATGAGAACCGCAGTCTTGGCAAGGATCACGGCGCCATAGGTGCTGGTCACCAGCGACGTCCATCCATATAGCCGCAAAGACGCATTGACCAGACCGCTCTCAGCCAAAACCACCACACTGACCAACGCCACGACGCTGAAGCGTCGGACAACGAGGGAGGCATCTGGCGCCGAACGTCGCACGTAGTCGATCGTCGCAACGAGTCCACCGATCCACACAGATGCTGCGATGATGTGTAAACCGAGGCTGATGGTTGCCGAGGAATGGCCATGATCAATACCCGAGTGCCCGTTGAAGCCGGGCAGGAATGTTGCGACCATCGCTGCTGCGGCGATGATGAGCCCCGTCACCCGACCCAGGACCACCCAGGCCAAAAGTGCGATGAATGCAACGAGCGCGAATTGAATGAGCACGACCCGGCCCAGCGTGGTCTGGGTCAGTAGTGACCACAGGATCGTGGGATTGAGTGACTCCCTCACGGGCAGTGCCAGCACTTCGGACACTGTGAACACCGCTTGGATGGCCAAGGCAGCGAGCCACACCAGCGCGGCCAGCGAGGCATTGCGCCCCGAACGAGCATCTGGTCTGGGTGCGAGAACACCCCCGACGAGAGCGAAACCTACCGTCAGGGCCGTTGCGACATCGCGCACCCAGAGATCGATCGGCAGCGCCCACAGCGTCGCCACCGGGACGACCGGCAGTCCCGGGATCGATGTCTCCGTGAGGGCACCCAAACCCCACAGCACCAGCAGTAGAACGGGCAGACCGGCCAGAAGGGGCGCGACGAGATTGCGTCGGTGGACTGCCGTCCCGGTGGCGTGGGTGGTGTCGACCATCAGCTTTGCTGCTGGAACGTCCCGAAGATCGCCGGGTCGACGTTGGGGCTTTCGACCATGAACGTGGTGCAGATCGCGCCGAGCAGGAACGCGATGGAGATCCAGACCATCCAATAGCTCAACAGCTGTGGTTGGTAGAAGACCGCGGTCGTCACCAACCCCTTGCGGGTACGCAGGAGCATTCCCAGGAGTAGGAAGATCAGGATCAACAGATTGAAGATGTTGCTCGCACACAACAGCAGCACGGCAGAGGCGTAGGCACCATCACTCGCGCCGAAGGGGAACGTGGTGATCTGCATCCACTGAGCAACGAGTGCGGCAGCGGCGATAACGAGCGCTGCTCCCGTTCCCACGAGCATGCCGGCGCGGTTACCCCGCTTGAGCTCCTTGTACCCGAACCACATCGCCAGCGTTGACAGCACGACTAGTCCAAGGATCGCCCAGAACGGCCACTCGACGGCGAAGCTCGCCTTGGGCGGACTGGACGGCAGGTTCTCGTCTGTCTCGGCGCCGGTGAGTGCCGCGCCGGGCGGTGCCCAGCCACCATTCACGTTCAGCGCCCACAGGTAGGAATAGGCGATGATGATCGCGATGGTGCCGGCGGCATCCATGACGATCAATGTCCATAGGCCAGCGCGAGCGCGACGGCCGATGGTGGAGATCGGCTCACCTGTGGTGGGTGAGAGAGGCTGATCCGGTTGCGTCTGCGTCGCGCTCATCGGCTTCCCACCTTCTGCACATCACGATCACCGTCGATGGCATCGAGTTCCTTTTGGTAGGGATCCGGTACGCCGTAGTTGTATGGACGTTGCGTGACAACGGGCAACACTTGGAAGTTCTCCAAGGGCACCGGCGTGGGCGTCTGCCACTCCAGGGACTTCGAGCCGAAGGGATTGGACGGTGCTTTGTCGCCGCTGATCCACGAGGAGATCACGGCGCCGGCGAATACCAGCATGCCCAGTCCGATGATGTACGCGCCGATGGTGGAGATCCAGTTGGAAGCGTTGAACAAACTGTCGAATTGCAGGACGCGTCGTGGCATGCCCTGGAGGCCAGCGACGAACATCGCCATGAACGTGACCTGGAAGCCGGCGAAGGCCGTCCAGAAGCCGATCGAGGCCGTTCGCTCGTCCAATACTCGGCCCGTCATCTTGGGGAAGTAGAAGGCCAGACCGGCCATCGCGGCAAACAGGCCGGCTCCCATCAGCATGTAATGGAAGTGGGCGACGACGAACATACTGCCGTGGAAGTACTGATTGGCCGGCACATCGGACAAGTAGATGCCCGTGACTCCACCGATCATCTTGTTGAAGACGACTGCGTACACGGCCATGATCGGTAGGCGTGTCCACACGAGTCCGCGCCACATGGTGCCGATGACGACGAGCACCAGGAAGCCGACCGGAATCGAGATCATCTCGGTCGACAACATGAACGGATAGTTGGCAGCGGGCGCCCAGCCGGTCATGTACATGTGGTGCGCCCACACAAGTCCACTCAGAGCGACCACTCCAACAATGCCCGCGATCGCGAAATTGAAGGAGAACAAGGGCTTGCGCAGGAAGACCGGCATCAACTCCAACAACAGAGCAGTGCCCGGGATCAAAATGACGTACACCTCGGGGTGACCGAGCAACCAGAAAAGGTTCTCGTACAACCAGACGCTGCCACCTTGGAGCGGGTTGAAGAAGGACGTGTCGAAAATCCTGTCGGTCAACCCCATGATCTGCGAGTACTGGAAGAAGGGGAAGGCATACAGGCCCATGAGCGCAGCGCCGAAAACGCCGTAGACGAAGATCGGGGTTCGCGACCACGTCATGCCCTTCGCGCGCATGGTGAGTGCCGTGACCATGAGGTTCACACTGGCAACACCGGTGGAGATCGCGAACACGATGATGGTCATCTGGTAGCCGAGCATGGCTGGCGGACCCTGCGAGGCCAGGGGTTGGTAGACAGACCATCCGTCCTGGATACCCCCGGTGAACAGCGTGCTGATCAACATGACCGTGGCGACGACGAGAAGCCACAGGCTCAGGGCATTCAGGCGCGGGAACGCCATGTCTCGCGCCCCGATCATGATCGGCATGATGAAGTTCGCGATCGGTCCCATGACCGAGATGATCATCGCGATGATCATCGCGATGCCGTGGGTGCCGATGAGTGAGTTGTAGAAGCCTGGGGAGAAGACTTCCGTCCACGTGACACCCAGTTCGGTGCGGATGAGCATGGCCAGAAGGCCGCCCAGACCGAGCACGATGCCGAACATCACCAAGTACTGGACGCCCACGACCTTGTGGTCGGTCGTGAACTTGAAGTAGCGGACCCAGCCCAGGTCCTTCCCTGCCATGTACTCCGCGTCAGCATGCGTCAGGTCGCGACCCAGGAGCCAGCGGATCGGGCCAACGAAGGCACCGATGCCCACCGAGAAGCCGATGGTCCAACCGACGAGAACCGCAAGGTAGACGACATCAGGTGCGACCGGAGCGAAAGTGGCGGTCGAGGCGCCCGAGGGCACGAGAGCGTTCGCGACCACACCCGCGACCACCGCCAGCCCGACTCCGCCGATGAGGCCGGTGACGAAGTTGAGTCGGCGCATGACACCGCCGGGCTTGCCGTGCTGCACGGGCTGGGGAACCTCCGTCCCGAACACCACCGCGGTTGTCGTCGCGCTCATCAGGTCCTGCCTCCGCCCAACTCGCGCATCAAGGACTCGAAAGTCTCACCTTCCACGACTTCGATAGAGGTTTGCATGTAGGCGTGATGCATTCCGCACAACTCTGCGCACCGCAGATTGAAGGATCCGAGTTTGTTGGGCGTTACGCCCGTCTGGGTGATAGCGCCCGGGTTGGCGTCGATCTTCACTCCAAGCTCGACGAGCCAGAAATTATGGATCACGTCTTTGGATGTGACGTTGAAGTAGACGGGACGATCCTTCGGCAAGTACAGGACATCGGTGGTGACGTTGTCGTGCTGCGGGTACTGGAACGTCCAGACCCATTGCTGGCCTGTCACGTTCACAATGACCGACTTCTCATCCCCCGGCTGTTGGTCCGCGGAGATCGTTCCGTAGGCATTCTGAGTGATCTGCGCCAGCGCGACCAGCCCCCACACGACCAGGAAGAAGGCCAATCCACTGGTGACGGCCGTCCATAGCACCACGCCGATCGTGTTGGAACGAATGGCGGGGCTCTGGTCTTCCGGGATCGTGTTGCCCTTGTGTCCGCGCCACTTGATGAGGCTGTAGACGAGAACCGCGCAGACGAACGCGACAATCGGAACAGACACGAGCGTGAAGACGAAGACGGTCGTCTGGATATCCCTCATGATCGCCGAGGCCGGAGCGCCAGTGGCGTTCATCGGAATGAGGATGAGCCAAGCGACCGGCAACAAGATCACACCGATGACGATCGTCAAGATCACGATGCCCTTGGCGTAAGGGCGGCGCAACCACATGCGCACACGATGCATCGACGGTGGTCGATTAGTGGGCGGCTCGGGCTCGTCGGGTTGATTCACCGGGCGTTCGTCGATAGTCGTCACGAGGCCACCACCTCAAACGTCCCACCCATCCAGCCTCGGCTTTGCATGGCCCCACCGAACTCCTGGTACATGTCGCCGCAGGGGAACTGGCAATTCCACACGTACGTTCCCGGGTCTCCCGTGATGAATGTGACTTCAACCTTCTGAGGATCTTCGGCGTAACCAGCCTTGTTCATCTTGGCCTTGGCGTCGTTGATGGGAAGCGGCACGTTCAAGAAGAACTCCGGTTGATTGTCTTCGGTGTACTGATGCACGGTGAAGGTATGCGTGACTTCCGTGGCCTTCATCTTGCTCACGCTCTTGCCGTTCCACAGCATGGTGCCGTCCATCGAGCCATGGACTTCCGCGAAGTAATCGTTGTAGATCTGACCCATGGGTCCGCCGTACTGCAGGAAGGTGATGGTCACCGCGGAGTTAGCCGGGACTTGAATGCTGGTCGACGGCCAGAAGAAGGGCTGCTCGGACAGCAGGTTCTCCTCGAAAGATGACGACGTACGGGGACCGGGAACCTTGTCCGAGGGATTCGGGTAGATGGCGAGTTCGAGAGTGGCGTGCGGCAACTCACCCTGCGGTGTCTGCATGGTGCCCGCGACTTCGGCCTTCAAGGTCGCCGGTTCGCGCTCGTTCCACCAATTGAAGGCGCCGACGCCAGCCACGATTCCCACGCCCAGGATCACTGTCACCATGGTGATCAAGAACCGCTTCACAGACTTCGAGTCTCCTTAAGGGACAGATAAGGCGCCTGTTTGCCGGCACAATTGAGGCCACAGTCCCAGTAGACGATCCGTCTGTCAACCAACACGGGCCGAAGTTTCCTGCGTGTTTCGCCAGCCGGTCGTGAACGCAATCACAAGGAGCTCCCACTGAGGGGTCTCGCTTGCCACCGATCCCCTTAGTCTGAACCGGTGATGACGGTGACTCCGGCCAGTGGAGCCATCGACGTGAACGTATTCGTGCTCGTCAATCTGGTGGCCGCGACTGCGCTGTATCTGTGGGCCGCACGACGTGCACCGGAACGGTGGTCTTCCGGGAGCACTATCGCCTTCCTGGGCGCCATGGCTGCGCTGGCTCTGGCGTACCTCGGCCCTTTCGGGGCATGGGCGCATGACGCCTTCTGGGCTCACATGGGTCAGCACCTCCTTGTGCTGATGATCGCCGGACCACTCATCGTGCTCTCCTCCCCCGTGCGTTTGACTTTCCTGAACCTTGGCAAGACCGGACGTCGACGTCTGATCCGCGTGCTTCGCAGTCGGCCGGTAGAGATCCTCACCAATCCGATCGTCGGCTGGATCCTCTTCGCGACCGTGCTGCTCGGTTCGCATACCCAGGTGGTCATGAACTGGGCGCTCGTGAGCCATGACGGCATGGAGTTCGTCATGCGCCCGCTGTATCTCGTGGCGGCACTGATCTTCTACTACCCCTTGATCGGATGCGATCTGATAGCCAGACGCCCCGCTCCCAGCATTCGACTGGTCTCGCTGGGTTTGATGATGATCCCGGAGACGACTCTGGGCATGGTCATCCACTTCGCACCCGTTCCCCTGTATTGGCCGTACGAGATCGCCGCCTCGGCGTACGGCATCGACGTGATGGCCGACCAGAAGTTCGCCGGAGCACTCATGTGGGCGTTGGCGATGGTGCTGGACGGAATCTGGATGATGGTCGCAGCCATCGAGTGGTGGCGTGATCAGGAGAAGGAGACCGCTCGCTTGGAGCGCCAGGAGGAACGCGAACGCACAGACGAACGCGAACGCACAGACGAACGCGAACGCACAGAGGCAGCGCGACAGTGAAGCGCTTCATCACCGTTGCCGCGTTAGCACTCCTCGCCGTCTCCGGTTGCGGCCTGCTATCTCCCGAGGAGGAGCTCCTCATCCCGGTGCAAGCCGGGGAACTGACGTCCGACCCGGGCATCGGGCTCACCGTGATCCCCGAGGCAGAGCGCGGGGAGCCACTCGACATTAGGGGCTTCGATTTGGATGGCGAGCCGCTGGCGTTGAGCGATTCACGAGGTGACGTGACCGTGGTCAACTCCTGGGCCACCTGGTGTCCTCCGTGCCGCACCGAGATGCCCGAGTTCGCCGACGTCGCCGAGAAGCTCGCGGGCCAGGGGGTGTCGTTCGTCGGGATCAACCTGCAAGACGACTTGGCGGGGGCACGTGAGTACACGACCGACACCCCCTACCCCAGCATCGTGGATGAGGACGGCTCGTTGGTCGCGCAGATTCCCGACGTTCCGCCACGCTCACTTCCGGTCACGGTGATCTTGGATCGACAGGGCCGCGTCGCGGTGCGCATCGTCGGTCCGATCGTCCTCGGAACGCTGGAAGAGACGGTCCTGGGCGTGCTGGCGTCCGAGCAGTCCTAACGCGGTGGTAGGAACAGGTCCTATGGAATTGACCGGCGTCTTCGTGCCCGTCGTCACGCCCTTCGATACCTCCGGTCGCATCGACACCGTGCGTTTAGACGCGACGGTGCAAGCCCTGCTCGCAGCGGGAATCAACGGCCTCGTC
>CAYLOH010000056.1:0-7582 GCA_964385255.1 uncultured Rubrivirga sp.
GTCGCGTGAAGGTCTACGAGGCCATCGTCAAGGGCGAGAACATCCCCGAGCCGGGTATCCCTGAATCGTTCAAGGTGCTCGTCAAGGAGATGCAGTCCTTGTGCCTGAATGTCGAGGTGCTGTCGAGCGACGGCGTCGCCATCGAGATGAAGGACTCCGACGACGACGTCTTCCGCGCCGCCGAAGAGCTCGGTATCGACCTGTCCCGGCGTGAGCCGAGCAGCGTCGAGGAGCTCTAACCCCTGACAACCGCGACAACTGACCGGAACTAACGAAGGAAACCCACGTGCTGGACGTCAACTTCTTCGATGATCTGCGCATCGGCCTGGCGACTGCGGACGACATCCGCACCTGGTCGTACGGCGAGGTCAAGAAGCCGGAGACCATCAACTACCGGACGCTCAAGCCGGAGAAGGATGGTCTGTTCTGCGAGAAGATCTTCGGCCCCACCCGCGACTGGGAGTGCTACTGCGGCAAGTACAAGCGCGTGCGCTTCAAGGGCATCATCTGCGAACGGTGCGGCGTCGAGGTCACGCGCGCGAAGGTGCGCCGCGAGCGGATGGGTCACATCGAGTTGGCCGCACCCGTCACGCACATCTGGTACTTCAAGGGTGTTCCCAGCCGCCTGGGCTACCTGCTCGACCTTGCTCCGAAGGATCTGGAGAAGGTCATCTACTTCGCCGCGTACATGATCACCTGGGTCGACGAGGAGGGCCGCCACGAGGCGTTGCCCAACCTCGAGAAGCAGCTGGGTGTGGAGAAGAAGCAGATCGCCGCACGCCGTGACTCCGATATCGAATCGCGGCAGCAGAAGTTGGAAGCCGACCTGGCCGAGCTGGAAGCCGAAGGTGCGAAGTCCGACATCCGTCGCAAGGTGCGCGAGTCCGGAGAGCGCGAAATGGCGGCCATTCGTCGTCGCGCGGATCAAGAGATAGATCGACTGGATCGCATCTTCGATCGCTTCCGCACTCTCAAGGTCCAAGACCTCGAAGGCGACGAGATGCTGTTCCGCGAGATGCGCGATCGTTACGGGCGCTGGTTCGACGGCGGCATGGGCGCCGAGGCCATCCAAAAGCGCCTGGAATCCTTCGACCTCGAGGCCGAGGCCGCGGCGCTGAAGGAGATCGTCGCCACGGGCAAGGGCCAGAAGAAGACCCGCGCGCTCAAGCGGCTGAAGGTCGTCACGGCGTTCTTGAACACCACCAATTCCCCGCTCGGCATGGTGCTCGACGCCGTTCCGGTCATCCCACCGGACTTGCGTCCGATGGTCCAGCTTGACGGTGGCCGTTTCGCCACATCCGACCTCAACGATCTCTACCGACGCGTGATCAACCGCAATAACCGACTCAAGCGACTCTTGGACCTCGGTGCGCCGGAGATCATCGTCAATAACGAGAAGCGCATGCTTCAGGAGTCGGTCGATGCGCTGTTCGACAACGGCCGTCGCGGACGACCGGTTACCGGCCCCGGTAACCGGGCACTGAAGTCGTTGTCCGACATGCTCAAGGGCAAGCAGGGTCGCTTCCGCCAGAACCTGTTGGGCAAGCGCGTGGACTACTCCGGTCGTTCGGTGATCGTCGTTGGTCCGCAGTTGAAGTTGCATCAATGTGGTCTGCCGAAGCAGATGGCATTGGAACTGTTCAAGCCATTCGTCATGAAGCGACTGGTCGACTTGAACCACGCGCAGAACATCAAGAGCGCCAAGCGCATGGTGGAACGCTCGCGCCCGGTCGTGTGGGACGTCCTCGAGGAGGTCATCGCCGAGCACCCGGTGCTGTTGAACCGCGCGCCGACCCTGCACCGTCTGGGCATCCAGGCCTTCGAGCCACAGTTGATCGAGGGCAAGGCCATCCAGATCCATCCGCTCGTATGCACCGCGTTCAATGCGGACTTCGACGGCGATCAGATGGCGGTGCACCTGCCGCTGTCGGCCGAGGCCCAGGCCGAGGCCCGCATCCTGATGCTGTCGACGAACAACATCCTGTCCCCGGCGAACGGTCGTCCGATCGCCACGCCCACGCAGGACATGGTTCTCGGCATCTACTACCTGACCACGGAGAACGGCAAGAACGCGAACACCAAGGACGCGGAACTGCCGAGTTTCGCGAGCACCGCGGAAGCCGTCATGGCCTTCGACGCCGGTGCCCTGGAGTTGCAGGAGCGCGCGCGTATCCGCATCACC
This sequence comes from uncultured Rubrivirga sp., assembly GCA_964385255.1. GTDB lineage: Bacteria > Actinomycetota > Actinomycetes > S36-B12 > S36-B12 > S36-B12. The sequence goes on from CAYLOH010000056.1 coordinate 2,183, forward strand.
GGAACCGTCCCGCCCGAGGGTTGGCAGATTCCCGAAGGTTGGGAACCCGGGCAGCCGTTCACGCTCGTCACCACGCTGGGACGTGCGCTGTTCAACGAGGCCTTGCCGGAGGACTACCCGTACGTGAACGTGCAGGTGGACAAGAAGGTCCTCGGCGCCACGGTCAACCGGCTCGCCGAGCGCTACTCCAAGGTGAAGGTCGCCGAGACCTTGGATCAGCTCAAGGCACTCGGCTTCCACTGGGCATCGCGTTCCGGTGTGACCATCTCCTTCTCCGACGTGGTCGCACCTCCGGCCAAGGCTGAACTGCTGGCCGGAGCCGAAGAGAAGGCGACCAAGGTCCAGCAGCAGTACGAGCGCGGTCTGATCACCGACTCCGAGCGACGTCAAGAACTCATCGAGATCTGGACTCGCGCCACGGACGAGGTTGCTCGTGCGATGCAGGACAACTTCCCGGAGACGAATCCCGTCCACATGATGGTCGACTCCGGTGCCCGCGGTAACTACATGCAGGTCCGTCAGATCGCCGGTATGCGCGGCTTGGTGGCCAACCCGAAGGGCGAGATCATCCCTCGACCGATCAAGTCGAACTTCCGTGAAGGTCTGTCCGTGCTGGAGTACTTCATCTCCACCCACGGCGCCCGCAAGGGTCTGGCCGATACCGCCCTTCGCACCGCGGACTCCGGCTACCTGACCCGACGTCTCGTCGACGTCTCGCAGGACGTGATCATTCGCGAGGTCGACTGTGGAACCGAGCGCGGCAGCGAGATCGTGATCGGTGAGAAGGTCGACGGAACGCTCCGCCCGGTGGACAACCTGGATACCTCGGCCTCGAGTCGCGTACTCGCGCGAGACGTTGAAGTCGATGGCAAGGTCGTCGGCACCGCGGGTGAGCAACTCGATGTGCCGCGCCTGGAGGAGCTAGTCGCCGCCGGTGCGGAGAAGATCCGTGTCCGCACCGTGCTCAATTGCGAGTCGCCGGTCGGTACCTGCGCGATGTGTTACGGCCGCTCGATGGCCACCGGCAAGCTCGTCGACGTCGGCGAAGCAGTCGGCATCATCGCTGCGCAGTCGATCGGTGAGCCGGGAACCCAGCTCACGATGCGCACGTTCCATACCGGCGGTGTGGCAGGCGAGGACATCACGCACGGTCTACCTCGCGTGGTCGAGTTGTTCGAGGCGCGCACCCCCAAGGGTGTTGCGCCGATCGCCGAGGTGAGCGGTCGTATTCGCATCGAAGATGCGGAGAAGACCCGCAAGATCATCATCGTTCCTGATGACGGCTCCGAGGAGATCGCCGAGCAGGTCAGCAAGCGCGCACGCCTGCTGGTCGAAGACGGTGCGCACGTTGAGGTCGGCCAGCAACTGGTCGTCGGTGCCGTCGATCCCAAGCAGGTGCTGCGCATCCTCGGTCCCCGCCAGGTGCAACTGCACTTGGTCGATCAGGTTCAGGAGGTGTACCGCTCGCAGGGTGTGTCGATCCACGACAAGCACATCGAGGTGATCGTCCGACAGATGCTCAAGCGCATCACCATCATCGAGTCCGCCGACTCTCCGTTCCTGGCCGGCGAATTGGTGGAGCGAAGCGTCTTCGAGGCTCAGAACCGTCGGGTGGTCGCTGAAGGTGGCACCCCGGCTTCTGGTCGCCCCGAACTCATGGGCATCACCAAGGCGAGCCTCGCGACCGAGTCGTGGCTGTCGGCTGCCTCCTTCCAGGAGACCACGCGTGTGTTGACCGACGCCGCGATCCACGCCAAGAGCGATCCGTTGCTCGGCCTGAAGGAGAACGTGATCCTCGGCAAGCTCATCCCGGCCGGTACCGGCATGCCGCAGTACCGCAACATCCGGGTCGAGCCGACCGAGGAGGCGAAGGCCGCGATGTACGCCTCCTTCACCGGGTACGACGAGATGGACTACGCCGCATTCGGTGCGGGCTCCGGTGCGGCGGTGCCGCTCGAGGAGTTCGACTACCGCGGCTATTAGAGCCAGCGTTCAACGAAGGAGGGGAGCCCGATGGGCTCCCCTCCTTCGTTGTGGAACCGTCGTTTCGCGCTCATCGACGCACGCGTGTGTGTTTGCGAAGTTCGGTGAAGTTCGGCACCCCGAGGCCGGTGGTCTGGTCGTAGCCGAGTTCGGACTGACAACACGCGGGAATGTTGACCGAGTCGCCGGTGGCATCGAAGGGGATCGCGAACTGGTTGTCGCCGATGGTCACGTCGTAGACCGTCTGCGGTTGACGGCGGACCACGTCGTACAACCATGGATTCGGGAAGCCAAGTACCGGTCGTCCCGCCTCGCGTTCGGCGGCGGAGAGAAGGGCGAGGGCGGCCGCCATCATCGGTGAACTTTGACTAGTACCCCCGTCGGGCTGGATCAGTCCGTTCTGCATCACCGGCAGTGAGGGAAACGGGCCGCCCATCGCCGAGATGTCGGGCACCGATCGGGTGTTGTTTCGGGTGAGCGGTGATTGGTAGGCGGGGGCATTGAACGACGCACTCGGTCCACCGGTCCCCAGGAGGTTGCCGACCACGCCGCCGAAGTAGGGAGTGTCGTTCCACGGAACTTCGCCGGCGCGGGTGCCATCGGGGTTCATGACGATCTGCGTGCCGCCGACCGCCAGTGCCCACGGTGAGGAGCCGGGATAGGACACGGTCGGTCGCGGATACGCGGCGATGGGGAGGAAGGTGGCGATCACCTCGTTCAATTCGTCGATGGTCTGTTGTGGTTGCTGCGCTTGTTGCAGTTGCTCCTGCGCTGGTAGCAGCTGCTCCGCGGCAAGTTCCTGGCACACGGACGAGCCGCCATCCCCGGCAGCGATCGCGATCGTGGTTCCGACGACGGCTGCGAACTGGAAGATCGATTCCAGCGTGGGGTACATGCCTCGACCGGCGACGGTGGGTTCGCAGTCGCCGTAGGAAAGCGTGATGGCGTTCGGGCGCGGCCACGTGGTGAGAGCCTTGGTGTAAGCGTCGGCCATTCCCGCGTCCCCCACGAGATACCCGGAGGCCTGCACCATCTGGATCGATGTCGCGTTCTTCAGTGTGGATGCGACGGTTTGAACATCGAGCGTGGTCTCGTCGTCCACGTTGACGAAGGGTGAGGGTACCCCGGTTCCGAGCGTGATCTGGACGTTCGGCTTGTTGTAGCCGAAACATTCGGCAGCCTGGGTCAAGTCCTGATCGGAGAATCCACCACCGAAGCTGATGATGGTGACCCGATTACTCGCGGCCGCGCCCATCTGCTGCTGCAACCGGGTGAGTCCGTAGGCACCGAAGACCTGTTCGTGACCGACGAACATCGGTGGCGTGAAGGGGTTGCCGGTTCGCTGACTCGTTCCCAGCGGAGCACCCGGTTCGTTGATGCACGAGTCCATCAGCGTGTAGGCAGGGTTGGTGGGCGGAGCTTGATCCGTGGAGCCCGGGAAGTAGAGCGCACGTTCGCTGGGTGCGTGGGTCGACTCGAGGCTCGCGGATGTCGCCTCGTGTGCCGGAACGTCGTCGGCGGGCACGTAGTGCGCGTACTGGGCGACGAAGCGGGTCACGGCGCCCTCGAGTCGCGCGGGAGCACCGAGGGTGGCGTAACCCTGGGTTGCGAATTGCTGAGCCCAGAAGTTCGGATCGTTCGCCGTCGGCGGTGGCACATCTGGCCCGGGGAATGTGTAGACGTTGTAGGGACTGCCCGGTTGCGACGGTTGGTAGGTGATCGGTGTTCCCATGGCGGTTTCCCACGCACTCACCGGGCCGCTGATGCGCGCGATCAATCGCGTGGGGTCGATCGACGCGGTGAGGCCGAGCCGGGTGGCGGCCCGTCGGACCTTGCGCACCTGCTCGTCGCTCGCACCGAAATCTCGCGCCGCACGGGCAACGCTTCGGTAGTCGCGGAAGGAACGGGAACTCGGATCGCTGATGACGGTGGCCGCCTGCTCGAGCGCCCGCTGCTTATGTGGCAGTTCGGCCAGGAAGGTGATGATCGTGTTCGGATCGGGCGCGGGGTTCGCGTCGGTATCGGCCACGGCGGGAAGGGCCAGGGAGCCGGCGAGCAGCGACCCGGCTGCCACAGCGATGGCGAAGGTCGTGTTCAGGCGCATGATCGTTGCTATCACGATGCCTGCGCCGCTCGCGGTGAAACGAACGAAGAGTGGGGTTTTCCTTATCCGAACATGAAGGGGAACGCGGGGGAGTCGGACTCGCCTCGATAGGCGATGGTCAACCACAAGTGCAGATCGGGAATCGAGCGGATCGGAAGATCGCCTATCGCGCCGCGCACTCCGACGGTCTGCATGCCAGCCGCCCTACCGGACTCGATGCCGACGGCCGTGTCCTCGATCACGATGCAGTCGGTTGTCGACACGCCTAGGAGCTCGGCCGCACGCAGGTAGCCGTCCGGCGCGGGCTTGCCGCGTTGCAGTTGATCTCGCGTGACGAGTACCGGCGGCGAGATGCCTGCCTTCTGGAGTCGCACGCGAGCCAAGCGATCATCGGCACTGGTGTGGACGGCCCACGGGATGCTCGCGCCCGTCAGGAAGCCGAGGAGTTCGTGCACCCCATCGATCGCCTCGATCCCGGCCACGTCGTCGTACTGCAACGCGAGTTGCTCGTCAGCCGCGCGGGCGATCTCTTCGTGGCTGGCCTCGGGATACCAGCGGGCGACAGTCGCCTCGGCGGGCAGGCCATGTGCATGCGCCAGCAACTCCTCGGGGGGAATACCTCGCACCCGGGCCCACGTGGTCCACGCACGTTCCACGTTGGCGTGGGACTCCAGCAGCGTTCCGTCCATGTCGAACAGCACCGCACCCGGCCACGTCGTCACGATTCGCTTCCTCCGATCTCCCGGTCGACCAACCCCTGCTCCTGGTGAGTTCGCTCGGCGGCGGTCCGTGGCAGGCTAGTGGCCATGACCCAACCGACCGAGCCAGCCGACGATCGCACCCCCGATGCAGCCCACGGTGCTCCTCACGAACAACCTTCCGTGACTCCTCAGTGGCCGTCCCAGCCAGCGGGCGAGACTGTGATGGGCGTGGTCGGCACCCCACCTCCGTACGGTCCGGTGCCGCAGACCTCGACCAACGCGATCGCCGCCTTGGTGCTGTCCATCGTGGCGTGGCTCATCTGTCCGATCATCCCGGCGATCATCGCTCTGGTCTTCGCGAGCAAAGCCGACAAGGAGATCGCGGTCAGCAATGGCTGGGTGACCGGCGGGGGCCTGGTGACCGCGGCCAAGATCGTGGCGTGGATCAACATCGGCCTGTACGGCGCCCTCATCGCCATCGGCGTGTTGGTGCTCATCGTGGCCGTTGTCGGCGGGGCGCTGGTCTAAGGTACCCCCGGTTTTGACCCCCTGGGGGCCACCGGGTACTGTTCCTCTTCGTGCCCGGCCCCGGGCACATCCTGCTGCGCACGG
>CAYLOH010000057.1:0-7205 GCA_964385255.1 uncultured Rubrivirga sp.
CCGGAAGGCACCGTCATTCCACTCGATGACGCTCGAACAATGACGCAGATGGCTGCGCAGTCGCCGATGAGCGCGATGTGGCGCGTCATCGTCATCGAGGATGCGGATCGACTCAATGATCACGCTGCCAACCACTTGCTGAAGTCCCTGGAGGAGCCGACTCCTCACACCGTGTGGATTCTGTGTGCACCGAGCAGAGACGATGTTCTTCCCACGATCGTGTCCCGCACACGCCACGTAGGGCTGCGCACTCCGGAAGTCGATGACATCGTCCGCATGCTCATCGACGATTGTGGAGTAGACGAGACGACCGCACGGTTTTGCGCACGTGCATCCCAAGGCCACATTGGGCGGGCCCGGGCATTGGCCACGGATACGGCAACGCGCGATCGCCGACAGCAATGCTTGCGAGCCCCGCTCAACCTGCGCGATCTACCGTCGTGCGTCCTGGTCGCCGACGAAGTCTTCGAGGCGGCGTCTGCCGTTGCTGACGCTCGTGCCGATCGACTCGATGCCAAGGAAGATGAACTCCTGCGATCTCGCTTCTACGCCGATGGCGTGACCAGACTCACGGGTGTCATGAAGCGGTCACATGATTCCGAAGCCAGGGAGTTGGCGAAGGACCAAAAGCGCAGACGGAAACGACTCGTCGTCGATGAGGTGGATCGAGCCCTGGTCGACTTGATCGGGCTGTTCCGTGACGTGCTCATCGTGCAGACGGATGCGCCCGTGGCGTTGATCAACGAGGAGCTTCGTGCGCAAGTCGAACAGATGGCGACGGCATCCACGCGTGAGCAGACGGTCCGTCGCTTGGCGGCACTCGAACATGAACGCAGAGTGCTGTTCGCGGGGGGAAGCCCTCGAACTGTGGTGGAAGCGGCGATGGTGCAAATCAAGAATCCGAGCGTGCGCTCGGCATTGGCAATCTAGGGGCGTACGTCAGATACGAGACGCCACTCGCAGCCCGTGCGCGTAGGCGATGAGTGCCGACGATGCAGGTTCCAGCACCTGGCTCACCGGTGTGCCCAGGTCGGGTTCGGCGAGCAGGCGCGCCGCAGCGGCGAGAAGAACGTCGTACCCGGCCGATCCTTGGTCCAGTTGCCTGCTCACGGATTGCGCTGCTTGCTGTGCCTGTGCTGCTGCTTGAGAGCCGGGCATCTGACGTGCCATCTCATCGAGCACCCGCAAACGGTCGGCGAGTGCATTGAGTGTCGGCGCAACCTGGGCATCGGCCGACCGGATCTCGACTGCCGCATCGGCGTGTAGCGGCTCGATTGCTCTGATCACCTGGACGGTCTGCACCCGAACGGCCGTGTATCGGGCCACGGCGTCGTGTCCGATTGCCCCGCGGCGAACCAGCGCTGGCGGGGAGGGAATGGTGGGAAGTGCGGTGAACGGCGCCAGCCGGCGCCACCGCCGACCACCCATCACCGCGGCGATCGCCCCGAGCCCGGAGACGATGAACCACCCGATCCCGCCAGGACCCGTGGCTACGACATCGATCACTCCGATGGTTCCGGCCGATGCACCCACCGCGGTTCCACCGATCGTCATGACCTGCGCCTGCACGCGGCGAAGGGCATGGGCGTTTTTGGCCTTGCGGGCCTCGACCTCCGTCCGCTTGGACTCCCGCGCCAACTCACGGCGACCGGCGGGTGTGCCCATGAAGGCATCGACCAGGTCCAAGCCCTTGCGAAGGCCCGCCTCCACGGCGGCGGCCAATTCAAGACTTGCCTGAGAGCCATCCTTGCCCGATCGAGCCACGAGAAGAGGTTACGTCTTACCGTGTCCGTTATGCGCGCCCGATCCGCCCCCGTGGTTGCCGGGGTCCTGATCGCGGGCCTTGCACTGGGGGGCTGCTCGCGAGCCCCCGAACCGACGCCGCCCCCCGCACCCGGGGCGATCGATCTCGAGTCAGCGCTCGAGGAGCCCCTGGCGGCCTTCTATGAGCAGGACGTCCAGTGGCGCAACTGCGGAAACGCCGAGTGCGCGCGGATCGAGGTCCCGTTGGACTACCGGGACCCGCAAGGCGCCACCATCGAGTTGTCGGTGACACGAGTGCCAGCGCGAGAGGAGTCCATCGGTGCGCTGCTCGTGAACCCTGGCGGCCCTGGTGGAAGTGCCTTCGAATACGCGAAGGCCGCCGACTTCATCGTCTCTCCGATCATTCGTGACTCCTTCGACATCGTCGGAGTCGATCCACGCGGAGTGGGGGGGAGTGAACCAGTGGAGTGTCTGACGGACGGTCAGATCGATGCGATCTTCGCTGCCGACGGCACGCCGGACACTCCGCAGGAAGTCCGAAGCGTGATCGATGATTCATCGAGCATCGCGCAATCGTGTGCTGAGAACGCCAGCGACGTCTGGCGGCATATGGACACGGTCACGACGGCACGAGACATGGACATCGTCCGAGCGGTTCTCGATCAGCCGGTTTTGAACTACCTCGGCAAGTCTTACGGAACCGCAATCGGTGCAACCTACGCGGAGCTCTTCCCGCACCGAGTGGGTCGCATGATTCTCGATGGCGTGCTTCCCATCGACATGAGTCAAGAGGACGTCACCTACGAGCAAGCGGTGGCATTCGAGGCGGCGTTCGTCAACTTCGCCGAGTATTGCGCGCAGTCGGATGCATGCCCCTTCGCGGGAAGCACCGACGAGGTGGCAGAACAGATCCGAACGTTCCTGCGTGACCTCGACTCGCAACCCCTGCCGACGGCGGATGGTCGTGAACTGACCGAATCGCTCGGCAGTTACGCAGTGCTGTCTTTCCTGTACTTCCCCGATAGCGACTACCCGCGGTTGGAGCAGGCGCTGAACGAAGCGGTGACCAATCGTGATGGCACCGCGCTCATCGGGCTCGTCGATGAGCGAGTCAACCGAGGACAAGACGGTCGTTATCTCGACAATTCGACGGACGCCTTTTACGCCGTGACATGCGCGGACATGCCCTATAACGGAACGGCCGAGGATGTAGCCCGGCTGGCGAAAGAATGGAGCAGCGCAGCGCCGACGTTCGGACCGGCCCTCGCGTGGGGAATGTTGGTGTGCGCAAATTGGCCGGTTACCACTGGTGAGCGTTTCACGAGTGTCCGGGCGGACGGCTCGGCGCCGATCTTGGTGGTCTCGACGGCCGGGGACACCGCAACACCACACGAGTGGGGAGTCGAACTGGCCGAATCGCTCGCCAACGGCCACTTGGTCACGTGGGACGCGTTCAACCACACCGCCTACCGCGAAGGGTCCACCTGCGTGGACGGCGCCGTGGACTCCTACCTGCTAGCCGGCGAACTCCCGGCACCGGGGCTGATCTGCCCGTAGGCGACTGATACCCTGGGGGGGTATAAGGAACGACCCAGGAGGTTCCATGCCGGGCTACACCGCAGACAAGCAAGCACTCGTCACGAGGCTGAGGCGGATCGAGGGGCAGGTCCGGGGGCTGCAGCGCATGGTCGAGGACGACACGTATTGCATCGACGTCATCACCCAGGTCTCGGCGACGACGAAGGCTCTGCAGTCGGTCGCATTGCTGTTGCTGGAGGACCATCTCGGTCACTGTGTGGCTCACGCACTCATCGAGGGCGGGGACGTCGCCGACGACAAGATCAAAGAGGCATCCGAGGCGGTTGCTCGCCTTGTGAAGAGTTGATGGCAACGGAGAGGAACCACGATGGCAACAACCACCTACATCGTCCGTGGCATGACCTGTGGTCACTGCGTTAACGCGGTCACCGAGGAATTGCAGTCCATCGAGGGAGTGACGCATGTGGCGATCGACCTCGTGGAGGGTGGGAACTCGACCGTCATTGTCACTAGCACGAATCCACTCGACATCGAGCTAGTGAAGGCTGCGGTGGATGAAGCCGGCTACGAACTGATCCTTTAGGCGAGTCTGCGAGATGAACACCCGTGCGGACCATGCGACCGAAGTCGACCTCGATATCGGGGGTATGACGTGTGCGTCGTGCGCTGCGCGGGTGGAAAAGAAGCTCAACAAATTGCCCGGGGTCGTGGCGACGGTCAACTACGCGACTGAGCGCGCGCACGTGGTGCTTCCCGAAGGCATGACCGTCGCCGACGCGATCACGACCGTCGAGGCGACGGGCTATACCGCGTCCGAGCCGGTGAAGCAGACGCTGGAGCAGGAGGATCAAGCCGAGGATTCCGAGGTTGCGGAACTCCGAAAGCGGGTTGTAGTAAGCGCGACCTTGACCATCCCCGTCGTGCTGATGGCGATGATCCCGCCACTGCAGTTCGACTACTGGCAATGGCTGAGCCTGACCCTGGCCGCCCCCGTAGTCGTGTGGGGTGCCCTTCCCTTCCATCGCGCTGCGTGGCTGAACCTTCGGCACGGTGCCGCAACTATGGACACGCTGGTGTCCATGGGCGTGGGGGCGGCCTTCGTGTGGTCGCTCTATGCACTGTTCTTCGGTGGTGCAGGGGAAACCGGCATGCGGATGCAGTTTCATCTATTGCCCACCCATGGCGATGGAACCAGCGAGATCTACCTGGAAGTGGCTGCAGCCGTCACGACCTTCATCTTGCTGGGCCGCTATTTCGAAGCGCGGGCCAAGCAGCGCAGCAGTCAAGCGCTCACCGCACTCATGTCCATGGGTGCCAAGGACGTCACGATCCTTCGTGGTGGTCGTGAGGAACGAATTGCCATCGATCAACTCACGGTGGGTGATCAATTCGTCGTTCGTCCGGGAGAGAAGATCGCAACGGACGGAGAGGTGATCGATGGCCGCTCGGCTGTCGACATGTCCTTGCTTACCGGGGAGCCGATTCCGGTCGAGGTGGGCCCGGGCGACGATGTTGTGGGTGCCGGTATCAACACGGCTGGTCGACTCATAGTGCGCGCCACCCGCGTTGGAGCGGACACGCACCTGGCGCGCATCGCTTCACTCGTCGAGCAAGCCCAGACTCAGAAGGCACCGGTGCAGCGGCTCGCCGATCGAATCTCCGCAGTCTTCGTCCCGATCGTCATCGTCATCGCGTTGGCGACCGTCCTCGGATGGGTCATCGCAGGCGCCGGCGTCACGTTCGCCTTCACCGCTGCTGTGGCAGTTCTCATCATCGCTTGCCCATGTGCACTCGGTCTGGCAACTCCCACTGCTCTGTTGGTGGGCACAGGACGCGGTGCGCAGATGGGCATCGTTATCCGCGGTCCCCAGATACTCGAAGCGACGAGACGCATCGAGGCCATTGCGCTGGACAAGACGGGAACGCTCACCGAAGGCCGTATGACGGTGACCGAGGTGATGCCAGCGGGTAACAACAGCGGTGACGCTGTCATCGCACTGGTCGCTGCGGTCGAGGCGGCATCCGAGCACCCCATCGGGCAGGCGATCGCAGCCGCGGTCGACTCACCTGAACCGGTGGAGTCCTTCAGCAGCACCCAGGGCCGTGGAGTCCAGGGTGTAGTGAACGGTCGGGCGATCGTCGCCGGTCGACCGCAGTGGGTGACCGACGATTGGTCGGTCGAGATTCCCTCCGATGCCACCGCCTGGATGCACGAACATCAAGAGCTCGGGCAGACGGTTGTCGCTGCGGCCTCGGACGGAGCATTCCTCGGTGCGATTGCCGTCGCGGATGCGATAAAACCCACCAGCAAGCAGGCCATCGAAGACCTCAAATCGCTCGGCCTGGATCCAGTCCTCGTTTCCGGCGATAACGAAGCAGTAGCGCATGCAGTCGCGCGGCAACTCGGTATCGACAAGGTCTGGGCTGACGTTCTACCCGAAGACAAGATCGCGATCGTCAAGGAACTTCAGGCGGGCGGTCGACGTGTTGCGATGGTGGGGGATGGGGTCAACGATGCCGCCGCGCTAGCGCAGGCCGACCTTGGTATGGCGATGGGTTCGGGTACCGACGTCGCGATCGAAGCCAGCGACATCACTCTCATGCGCTCGGATCCGCGCAGCATCGTCGACGCCATTCGACTGTCCCGAAAGACCCTGGCGACCATCAAGGGCAACCTTTTCTGGGCCTTCGCCTACAACGTCGCAGCGATTCCGCTGGCTGTCGCCGGGCTCTTGAACCCGATGATCGCCGGCGCGGCCATGGCGTTTTCCTCGGTATTCGTGGTGACGAACAGCCTGCGGCTTCGCACATTCACCAGCAGTAGCAAAGGCGGTTAGGTGCCGACTTTCACGGGGATGCTTTCGTAACCCCTGATCACGTGTGATGGATACCGGACGGGATCACCGTCGAGTTCGAATCGCTCGACACCGGCCAGCAGCTCGGCGATACCGACTTTGGCTTCCAGCCGCGCAAGCGGCATTCCGATGCAGAAGTGGATCCCCTCGCCGAAAGCGAGGTTTCGGCTGCCGTCTCGCGTGAGTATCAGTTCGTCGGCGCGGTCATACTCGCGGGGATCTCGATTGCCGGATGCGAAGATCATCAAGACACGTGAGCCCTCGGGCAGCGTCCTTCCATGAATCTCGACTTCGCGCGTAGTGACACGTGCGAGCCACTGGGCGGGTGCGTCGTATCGAAGGAATTCATCGATCGCCTCGCTCGAGAGTTCGCCACCGTGGGTTTGGACATCGGCACGACTCACGTGCCCAGTTGCGAGGGCGTGAACGATGTTGCCCATCAGGCTGGTTGTGGTCTCCATGCCAGCGGCGATGAGAAGCAGGGTGAGCCCTTGAATCTCCTCGAATTCCATGTCGCCGCTGTCGATCGCGCGAGCGATGTCGCCGAAGACGTCGTCGGTGTAGTCGCCGCCTCGTCGCTCGCCGACCTGCGCTTCCAGGAAGTCGACCAGTTGGGCACGCAACTCATGGGCGCGTGGGGATGGTCCCGATTCACCCGGAGGCCTGTTCAGCATCTCGAGCCCGGTTTCCATCGTCCACGAGATATCCGATTCCGGAATGCCCAGGATTCGGAAGATGGTCATGATGGGCAAACGTTGAGTGAACGCGTAGCCCAGGTCAACGTGTCCGGCATCGGTGAGGTTTCGAACCAACTCGCGTGCGGATTCGCGAACTAGGGTCTCGTACTCCTTCACCCGTTTGTTCATGAATCGTGGAGCAAGGACTTTGCGGAGCACGTCGTGACGCGGAGGATCGAGTTCCTGGATGCTGCCGGGGCCGAAGAACTGAACATAGGTGCCCAACTCGACACCTTGAGCACTGGAAAAGGTCTCCCAATCACGTAGCCCCTGCTTGACGTCCGCATACCTCGACAACGCCCAAACGTCG
>CAYLOH010000058.1:0-6842 GCA_964385255.1 uncultured Rubrivirga sp.
CTCCTCCTGGCCATCCTCGGTGGCATCGGCTACCTGGTCTACCGCCAGTACGTGGCCAGCCAGGCCGAGCAGGACCTGTGGGCCGAGGCAACCGCCGCACCCGACCTCCGCTAGTACCCGTTCCCCGAGGGCCTCGACGCGCCTCGGCTATCCTTCGGGCTCCCGCAAGACGTCCCGTCCGGGGGCTTAGCTCAGTTGGTAGAGCGCTGCCTTTGCAAGGCAGAAGTCAGGGGTTCGAGTCCCCTAGCCTCCACTCTTGCGCCGCCAGGGCGTCCTCGTCTGACGCCGCGATCACAGTCCAACGGGCGTTCCACCGAAGCCAAGGTCCGTTAGGTGCTCGAACAGTTGGTCACGTGAGTCCCCGTTACGACTGATCGCCGAGATTCCCCTCGACGTCCCTTGGCTGACATCGAGCCGATAGTCATCGACCACTCGGAGTAGACACCCGCACGTTTCGAGCTGGCGGGCACCGTTGGAGGTTCGGGTCCGCGAGGTCTGGTTGCACTTCGCGCGGCGACAGCGGTGGCAAGTAGTTGCGCAGCCCTTGTCACCCTGGATGCGCCAGTGGCAGATGCATCGAAGGCTGTGGGCCTAGCGGTACTTGACCCCATGGGACAGGTTGCTCGACCCCATTCCTCGTCAATCACAGGACATGGAAGGATCCACCTATGTCAACCACAGCGACCATCCACACCAATCTCGGCGACATCAACGTCAACCTCTTCCCGGACCACGCACCCAAGACGGTGCGCAACTTCACCGGGCTGGCCGAGGGAACCCAGGAGTGGACGGACCCGAAGGTGAAGGCCAAGTCGACTGCGCCGCTGTACAACGGCACGATCTTCCACCGGGTGATCCCTGGCTTCATGATTCAAGGTGGCGATCCACTCGGAACGGGTACCGGCGGTCCGGGCTACCGCTTCGACGACGAGCCGCACCCCGAGCTCACCTTCGACAAGCCCTACCTACTTGCGATGGCGAACGCCGGCCCGAACACCAACGGCTCACAGTTCTTCATCACCGTCGCGCCCACCACGTGGCTGAACTTCAAGCACACGATCTTCGGTGAGGTGGCCGATCAGCCGTCGCGCGACGTTGTCGATGCGATCGCGGCGGTCGAGACGGGCGCGCAAGACCGCCCCAAGCAGGATGTGGTGATCGAGTCGATCACGATCAGTCGCGACTGAACTCCCGTGACTAGAAACTCGTGACCGAACAACCACCGTTCGGCTCAGCAGAACCTCCTGCTCCGGGGGCACCGCGTTGCTACCGACACCCCGACAGCGAAACATGGATCCGCTGTTCACGATGTGACAACCCGATCTGCCCGCAATGCATGATTGCCGCGCCCGTCGGTTTCCGCTGCCCCGACTGCGTCCGCGCTGAGCAGCCCGTGCAGCCGGTCACCGTCGCTGGTGCCACCGCCATCATGAAGCCGTACGTCACATACACACTCATCGTGATCAACGTGATCGTGTTCGCCATCCAGTACTCCGCAGGCATCAACGCGGTGGCGGCCGAGTTCGGTATGTGGCCGGTGGGTATCGCCGCCGGAGGTGAGTGGTACCGGCTCCTGAGTAGCGCTTTCTTGCATGGATCGTTCCTGCATATCGCTTTCAACATGTATGTGTTGTTCGCGCTCGGGCCAACACTCGAGCGGATCCTCGGTCACGGCCGTTTCATTGCTCTGTACGTCGCCGCAGCACTCGGTGGCGCGGTGGCGTCGTACTACTTCTCCGATATCCGCACCGTGTCTGTCGGTGCGAGCGGTGCGATCTTCGGCCTGATGGGCGCCCTCGTCGTTGCGGGCAGACGCCTGCGCTACGACGTCACGCAGGTGCTGATACTCCTCGGCATCAATGTTGTGATCGGGTTCATCGCCCCCGGCATCGACTGGCGTGCGCACCTGGGTGGACTTGTGGTGGGCGCTGCCGTCGCAGCGATCTTGGTGCATGCTCCTAAACGAGGGCGAACAGTGATTCAGATCGCGGGCGTGGGTGGGGTATTCCTGGTGCTGATGGGTCTCGCCATGATGCGCACCATGCAGATTCAGGAATTGCTCGCGCCTTTGGGTGTCATCACAACCTGAATGTCGGACGCACACGCGCCAGCACGCGTAGCGTTGCCCGCGAAGAGGGGAGCAGCATGAAGGACGCAGTTATCGTCGAAGCAGTCCGCACACCCGTGGGAATCGGCAAGCCGGGCAAGGGGGAGCTGTCGGGCATCCACCCTGTCGATCTGTCGGCCACCGTGATCGACGCACTCGTGGAGCGATCAGGTATCGACGTCAACGCCATCGACGACGTCCTATGGGGTTGCGTCAGCCAGGTGGGCGAGCAAAGCGGGAACGTTGCGCGCAACGCAGCCCTTGCTGCGGGCCTACCCGAATCCGTCACGGGCGTGACCATTGATCGCCAGTGCGGATCAAGTCAGCAGGCAGTCCATTTCGCCGCTGCAGCCGTGATGTCCGGGCAGATGGACGTGGTGATCGCGGGCGGGGTGGAATCGATGTCGCGCGTTCCGATGTTCTCGAACATGGCCGGTGGGGACGGGCCTTTCGGCCCGCGCATGCTGCGGCGCTATCCAGACCTGGTGAATCAGGGCATCAGCGCCGAGATGATTGCCGAGCGTTGGAACCTGTCGCGCGAGTACCTCGATGAGATCGCGGCGGAATCCCAGCAGCGTGCGGCGCGTGCCGCGAAGGACGGGCTGTTCGATGCCGAGATCGTCGTCGGTACTGAGAGTGGAAGCGTCGCGAGTGATCAGGGAATCCGACCCGACACCACCTCCGAATCCCTGTCTGCGCTCAAGCCGGCATTCCGGGAAGACGGAGTGGTCACCGCCGGCAATGCCTCGCAGATCTCCGACGGCTCGGCGGCGCTGCTCATCACCAGCAGCGACAAGGCCCGCGAACTCGGACTCACCCCCGTCGCCCGACTGCATTCCTTCGCGATGGCCGGCGTGGATCCGGTGATCATGCTGACCGCGCCGATCCCGGCCACCGCGAGAGTGCTGGACAGGTCGGGTTTGGACCTGAGCGACATCGGCACTTTCGAGGTGAACGAGGCGTTTGCCGCGGTGCTCGGTGCCTGGTACGCCGACACGGGGGCCGACCCGGCGCTCACCAACCCGCAAGGTGGGGCGATCGCTCTCGGTCACCCGCTGGGTGCATCGGGCGCGCGGTTGATGACGACCCTCGTACATCGGATGAAGCGTGAGCGGATCCGCTATGGCTTGCAGACCATGTGCGAGGGCGGCGGGATGGCCAACGCGACGATTCTGGAGTTGCTGTAGTCACACAAGACCCAGTGCTCTCTGTTTATCCCCAGGGTTTCCACAGCTGGGGATGAACTACAGCGGTGTAAGTCGAATTCCCTCACGAATTCGCAAAGTCGAAGGGCCCGCAGGGCATCCCGTCATGTGGAAAACCCAACGGGATTCTCGGTCAGGGCGCGCCCTCGTCCTACTTCCACTTCGTGGACAAGATGAAGCCCACGATGATGAATCCGAAGCCGATGCCTACGTTCACCAAGCCGTTGGCCTGCCCCCCGATCGAGTTCATGATCGGAATCTGGGATCCGGCGATGTAGAAGACCACGATGTAGGTCAGGCCGATCACGAAGCACGCCACCATGACCGGGGCCAGCCAGCCGGGGGAGCCGATCTTGGCGACTTTGCGCTCGCCCTTGGACGGCGGCGGGGTGAAGGGGTCCTTCTTGCGTCCCTTGGACTCCGGCACTGGTCTCTCCCTTGCTTGGTGTGCGGGCAGGCGTTCTGGCGCTCGCACGGCTCTCGGTGGAAGTCCGCCTAGCCTGCCACACCCGTGTGAATCAGGTGCCGCAGAATGACTCCGTGAGCGGGCCCCGGATCCTGGTGGTCGACAACTACGACTCCTTCGTGTTCAACCTCGTCCAATACCTAGCCCAGCTCGGCGCGGACGTGACAGTCGTGAGGAACGACGACGTCACCCCGGAGCAATGCCGTGACTACGACGGGGTGCTGCTCTCGCCGGGTCCGGGAACCCCGGAGGACGCGGGCGCGTGCATGCGCATCGTGCGTGAGTGCACGGGCGACGTACCGATATTCGGTGTGTGCCTGGGCCACCAGGCGATCGCTGCGGCGTTCGGTGCAACCGTCACGCAGGCGCCGGAGCTGTTGCACGGTAAGACGTCGGAGGTGGTGCATCAGGACGTCGGCGTACTTGCGGGTTTGCCGCAGCATTTCACCGCGACGCGCTATCACTCACTCGCGGTGGATCCGACGACGATGCCGCCGGAACTCGAGGTGACCGGAACCACCGACACCGGAGTGATCATGGCGCTTCGGCACACCTCGGCGAAGGTCGAAGGCGTGCAGTTCCACCCGGAGTCGGTGCTCACCGAAGGTGGTCACGAGATGCTCGCGAATTGGTTGGCCGAGTGCGGTTACCCGCAAGCGCGTGATCGAGCGAAGACGCTGCAACCGGTGATCGGGAAAGTAGAAGACGACCCCGACGACTAACCCGCGAACTGCCAAATTTGAGGTGTCGAAACGACGGAAATCGGCAGGCGAATTGCCAGTGTCTCGTGTTGTCGAGTTCGACTGGCAAGTCGCAACCCGAGAGTTGGCAGTTCGACGCCGTGAACTTGGCAGTTCGAGCCCCGAAAGTTGGCAGTTCGCGTGTTAGCCGACGGGGACGGTGGGTGCGGGAATCGGCTCGGGCACCGCGGGGTCGGGCTCCGGCTGCCCGGTCGGCTGATTCGGATCCACCGGTGCATCGGTGGGCTGCACCGGTCCGGTCGGCGCGGTGGTGGGTGTCGGCGTCGGTCCGACGGGCGCACCAGAAACCGACACCGTGATCGTGACCACCGAACCACGCACCAAAGCCGTTCCCGGCTGCGGCGATTGCGCCAACACGAGGCCGGGGGAATCGACCGACGTCTCCTGCTCGACCACCTGAACCTCGAAGCCCGCCTGCGCCAGGTCACTGAGTGCTTGTGCCTGCGAGAGACGTTGTACGTCGGGAACCTCGACCAGACCGGAGGACACCACGACGGATACGGGGCTGCCGGCTGCCAACTGCGCACCCTCGGCCGGGTCTTGAGCCAGCACGTACCCGGCCGGCTGGTTGGAGTCCTCCTCGGTGACCTCCCCGAGCTGCAAATTCGCATCACTCAAGGCGGTTCTCACCGCCTCCAACGACGTCAACCCGATCAACTGTGGCACCGTCGCTTGTTCGCGTCCGGTGCTGATCGTGACGTTGACCGCTTGACCTTGTTCGATGCTCTCCCCAGCGGCCGGCTGTTGCGCTATCACCGTCCCGGGCTCGCGGTCGGAGATCTCCGGCGTCTGCGCACCCAATCGAAGTTCGAACTCCGCGAGTGTTGCGGTCGCTTCCTCGAGAGTTAACCCGTCGAGGTTGGGCACCGTCACCAACGACGCCGACGTTCCCCCGAAGACGAAACGCCCGATGGCGAGTGCACCGAGCACCGCGATCGCCACCGCGGACAAGCTGATGATCCAGAACAGGGTGCTGCGTCCGGCTCGACCGCGCCGCGGACGCGACGTGTCGTAGATCGGGTCGGTGTAGTCCTCGTCGTATCCGCGTGCCCCCGCGGCCTGCACCGGTGCCATCTGGCGGGTGGCGTCGGCGACGATCGTCGGCACGGCCGCGGTCACGGGAGCCCCGGCGATGGCCCGCTCCACGTCGGCGCGGAACTCCACCGCGCTCTGGTAGCGATCGTCGGCGCGCTTGGCGAGTGATCGCAGCACGACAGCATCGATCTCCGGCGAAACGCCCGGGTCCACCTGCGACGGTGGCGTAGGCATCTCACTCACATGCTGGTACGCGATCGACACCGCGCTGTCCCCGGTGAACGGTGGACGACCGACGAGCAGCTCGTAGAGCAATACACCGGTGGAGTACAGGTCACTGCGTGCGTCGACCACTTCTCCGCGCGCTTGCTCCGGTGACAGGTACTGCGCGGTGCCCATCACCGCGGATGCGGACGTCATCGTCTGCCCGGCCTCGTTGATCGCACGCGCGATGCCGAAGTCCATCACCTTGACGTCGCCGGTGCGGGTCAGCATGACGTTGGCCGGCTTGATGTCGCGGTGCACGATGCCGTGCCGGTGTGCATAGTCGAGCGCGGTCAACACGCCCGCGGCGATCTCGAGTGCGCGCTCGGGAAGCAGACGCCGACCACTGGCGAGGAGTTGGCGCAGCGTCATGCCGTCCACGTATTCCATGACGATGTAGGGGACGACGACGTCCTGACCCTCCGGGTCGGTGAGCACGTCCTCACCGGTGTCGTAGACGGCGACGATGTTCGGGTGGTTCAAAGCGGCGGCGCTTTGCGCCTCACGTCGGAAGCGGGCCTGGAAGGTGGGGTCCTTGGCCAGGTCCGGGCGCAGGATCTTGATTGCCACCCGGCGCCCCAGGCGCAGGTCGCGGCCCTCGTGCACCTCGGCCATGCCGCCACGCCCGATGACCTCGCCGACCTGATAACGGTCGCCGAGCATCTTGCTGGGCTCAGCCTGGCTCACGAACTATCCCTCTCCGTCACGGACCCGTCATTGTCTCAGGTCCGGTATCGACCCCGGTTCAGCAACTAGCGCCGTTTGAGGACCGCCTCGATAACGTCCTTGGCGATCGGCGCCCCGAGGCCGTTCCCACTGACCTCCTCGAGCCCGGCGTCCTCCACCAGCACCGCCACCGCCACCTGCGGGGCCGCGGCCGGGGCGAAGGCGACGAACCAGGCCACATTCGGCCGGTCTTCGCTCGTCTGCGCGGTTCCGGTCTTGCCCGCCACTCGGACGTCGGGGATGCGTGCGTTGGTTCCCGTGCCGTTCTCGACGACGTT
>CAYLOH010000059.1:0-6414 GCA_964385255.1 uncultured Rubrivirga sp.
GAGCAACGCACTCGTAATGCGTAGGTCCGGGGTTCAAATCCCCGAGGCGGCTCCATGAAGGAGCGACTTACGATGCCTGCTACCTCGGTCGCATAAGTCGAATTAGCGCGGCTCTTGGTGAAGGCAATTGGTGCGTTAAGGTCTGCCAATCATCACACAGGCAAGAAAGAGGATCACCAACGTGACTACCAGCGCTACCGTCGTCCACCGCCCCCTACTGAGTAGAGCAGCGCGAGCTCTCGTTGGTGGTCTGGTCTTGAGTCTCGTCATTGCCCAGCCTGTTGTGGCGAAACCCGAGAACACCAATGACCAGGCTTCGATGTCGGCACGGGAGGTGCGGGTCGAGAAGACCCTCTCCCGGATCTCGTCAGATGAGGTGGCCCTTCAGGAGTTTCTATCGGAGCTGCCTAAGGGAGCCGATTTGCATCAGCACTTATCGGGCACCGTCTATGCCGAGTCCATGCTCCGCTGGGCGATGGAAGATGGCTTGTGCATCGATTCAGTGACCTATGTGGCTTCCGCACCGCCCTGTACAACAAGCCAAGTACCTGCAGCAAGCCTCATCAGCAACCCCGTCAGTCAGAGCCAGGTCATCGCGCATTGGTCGATGCGGATGTTCGTTCCCACTGGCACGTTCAGCGGGCACGACCACTTCTTTGACGCCTTCAGCAAGTTCGACTACGTCTTCAAGGTGCCCGGTCGAATGGGTGACGGACTGGCTGAGATCCTCGACCAGGCAGCTTTGAACTCCGTCTTGCGCATCGAGACCAAAATCACCGCCAATTCCTCGGGAGCTTCGGGACTCGCCCAGTCCCTTGTCTCGTCAGGGTCTGGCTCGTACATGGACCCGACCCGATTTCCCGAAGCGATGGCGGTCCTGCAAGCCGCTGGATTGGGAGCTGTCGCCCGCGAAGCTGTGCGCCAAACAGACGAGATGGTGAATCGAAGCAATGCCGTTTTGGCCTGCCGCACGGGAGCAGCTTCGCCCGGATGTGCAGTCAACTTGGGTCTGGTTGCTCAGGTGAACCGAAACGGTAGTCCGGCCAATGTCTTCGCTGGCCTGGCCACCGGCTTCGCCACCGCCGCGATCGACCCGCGCTGGGTTGCCGTGGATCTAGTCTCGCCGGAAGACGGCCTTCGGGCTCTGAATGATTACGCCCTGCACATGGAAATGGTGCGCTTCTTCCGTGGTCTGTATCCCCAAGTCAATGTCACCTTGCATGCCGGAGAGTTTGTTCCAGGGACGGTTCCTCCTGCTGCAATGCAGTCGCACATAAATGGGGCCGTGCTGCGTGCGGGAGCAGATCGCATAGGTCACGGGGTCAGTATCCGCAGCGCACGAAATGCTCAGAATCTCCTCAGGGAGATGCGCAAGCGAGGCGTAACGGTGGAGATATCTCTAACCTCCAACGAGCAGATCCTTGGCGTCAATGCCTCGACCAGCCAGTTCCCGATTTACCGGCAAGCGGGTGTCCCTGTGGTGCTTTCCACGGATGATGCGGGAATTGAGCGCGTTGACCTGACGCACGAGTATGCGAAGGCATACCGCTGGTTCGATCTGACCTACGAGGATTTGAAGGAGCTGTCGTATCAGTCGATCGAATCAGCCTTCGTGTCGAACCTGGATCGCAAGCGGCTTCTCAAACAATTAGACGCGCGGTTCGCAACCTTCGAGAAGAAGTGGGCGCAGGCTGCTGCCGCCTAGTTCTTCAGTGAGGTCCGCCGCGGCATCCGTCGCCACACTCATGGGCGCGCGGGGATGGTCCCGATTCACCCGGAGGCCTGTTCAGCATCTCGAGCCCGGTTTCCATCGTCCACGAGATATCCGATTCCGGAATGCCCAGGATTCGGAAGATGGTCATGATGGGCAAACGTTGAGTGAACGCGTAGCCCAGGTCAACGTGTCCGGCATCGGTGAGGTTTCGAACCAACTCGCGTGCGGATTCGTGGGAAAAGGTCGTCCAATCACGTAGCCCCTGCTTGACGTCCGCATACCTCGACAACGCCCAAACGTCGTGACGCGCGATGTAGTAGAGGGGAAGTCCTCGCGAAGCCGCTCGTATGCGGGGTAGGGGTTCTCGTGCGATAACGAGGAGACGCGGTCGTATGAGGGATTAGGTTCGAGGTCCATTGGCACCGAAGCCTAGTTTTCAGAACGCATGAGGGGTGGGCATGCACGGCACTGTCGGGAGCATCGGGTTACCAGTCACCAAGGCTACGCGGACGACGTAGCAGTCCTGGGTAGCATTACCGGGCTCGCCTAGCGAGCGCGCCGCCTTAGCTCAGGGGTAGAGCAACGCACTCGTCATGCGTAGGTCCGGGGCGGGTAGAAGCGAAGCGACGGGTCTCGAGGCGGCACCAGCCACGGGATTCCCAGCTCGCGGCGCACTAGGCTTCGACCGTCTTTGCCGTTGCTTGCTGGCGGTCAACGTGTGTGGTCGTAAGCGATCGACAATCCGATGGGGAGCAACGATGAACATCATGGGACACATGGCGAGAATCTCCACCATCGCGTGTGCGACCACGCTCATCGCAAGTGGAGTTTTTGCGGCCCCTGTGGCCATGGCTGCGACGATGGCTGACTCGGCCTTCACGCCGGTATTGGCGTTCCACACGTGCCCACCGAAGTCGAAGCCGTCTGGTGTTCGCTGCGCCAAGTTGACCGTGCCGCTGGATTGGCGGAGCCCCAAAGACGGTCGAACGACCACGATCAATGTTCGAATCATGCGTTCTCCGAAGGGAGAGGGAGGGTTGACCTTCAACCCTGGAGGCCCTGGCGCCTCTGGGATCGAAGCCTTGCCCGCCTTCTACTCGTTGCTGCCGGACGAGGTCGTGTCCCAGATGGACTTCGTTGCATGGGATCCGCGTGGCGTTGGGGGTAGCGGGCCGAAGATCACCGGGTGCGAAGTTCCCGAGCCCTACCCACCGTCCACCGGCCCCGTGGACTGGAAGGCGTTCTGGCAGGAGAGTGCAGACAGTTTCGCGGCGAGCAACGCGGCATGTGTGGCGGCCAACCCCGATGCCGCTCCGTACGTCGGCACTTGGCAGGTAGTCCGCGATCTCGATGCGCTCCGTGCGGCATTGGGCTATTCGGCATGGAATTACTGGGGCATGAGCTATGGCACTCGGATCGGGCACACTTACGCGAGCACCTTCCCCGACAGACTGCGGACATTGGTCATGGATGGCAGCGTCATGGCGAACGAGACCGCTTACGGGTTCGGCACATCGTTCCCTGCGAACTACTGGATCTCCCTACAGATGTTTCCCGCACTTGCTGCTCCATCATCTGCTCGCAAGATGACCGCGATCAACGAGTATCTCGATAGCACTGTGGTGGCCCTACCTGATGGCACTGAGTTCACTCGCTGGGATTTTGCTGAACAGCTCCGATTCCTACTGACGTCCCAGAGCCAGTATCCCGGCGCTCGGGCCCTCATCAACAATCTCTACGCAGGCATCACTGCGTCGACGGCCGATGAACGCGCAGCCGGGTTGGAGGTGGTCGCGGCTATTGCGGCTTCGCTGCGCGTGATCCTCGACGAGTCCAAGAAGTCCGCGCCCGTTCAGGTGCTCGTGAATTGCTCGGACTTCCACGATCGTCCCACCGTGGAGCAGCTTGCGGTCGCCTCGGAACCTGTAAGCCGGAATTACGGCCCGACCCTTCCAGCATTCATGGGCAATTCCGCCGCGTGCTTCGGATTACCCCCGGAAGATCTCTCACCGGCTCTCAGCGGTGGTTCTCGCATGATCAGCCTCAGGACTCCTCCCGTATTCGTCCTGTCCTCGGGGGATGCAGCGACCCCGTGGGTGTGGGGACGAAGCCTTGCGAATACCTTCGTCGGTTCCCGCACCATCACTTACGAAGGAACCCAGCACGTGGCGTACCTCGTCGTGCCATCAACGTGCATTAATGAGCCGGTGACGCGGTATTTGCTGACCCGTGAACTGCCCTTAGGTGATCGCTCTTGCAACTACTCACCGGGTGGACCCTCGCCTCTGCGATAGTTCTCATCGGTGAATTCGTCATGCCTAGGTCTGGGGGAAGCACTGCGACGCGCCGCCGCGACGGATCCGTCTTCCGACGGCCCTACTCGGTATCCGACGGTTCGCTCTGCAAGCACCAACAGTGGCAGAACGGAGCCTGAAAACTGCCCTGGGGAGCCGCACCGCGGACTGCCTCGGCTGTCAAGGTGAGCCGGTCGATCGTTGCACTCGGCTGCGGGGTGGATGGTGAACGGGGCATAGAGCTTCCTTCCTTGGCGAGTAAATTACTGAACCCAGCATCCACAGCTACCCGAAGTTCGTCAAGGTTCATCCGCTCACAGTTGCCCGTTGCGCGCGGGTTCAACACCTTGGGATGGCGAGGTCGGGCAGACGTGCAAGACTTCCGCGTGGTCGTACTGCGGAGGACGGGGCTGGTCATAGGTCTCGTGTTGATCGTGGCAATGGCGTTGCCTGCACACGCGTCGCCCGAAATGGGCGGTCGTTGGAACTCGAACTCTCTGCGGGACAACGGCATCGGGTATTACCTGACGCTCTCACCAAACGCGGGCGTCGATTCGGACTACTCGGGAATTCTTCGCTTCCAGTACAGGGACGGACGTAAGGGTCCGAGGATGCCGTTCATTGCCAACGCGGCGGGTGATCGACTAACGATGCGTGCCACGAGTGGCACCTTCGATCGGGGTTCGGGTGCGCTGCGAGCGCTGATCTCCAAAGATGGTTCTACCGTGACTTTGGTGAATTGTCGGCAGCGATTGCGCTTGGTTATGGCGAATGCGCTCGACTCCGACTGCGTTTTCAAGCGCGCAGACATCGACTAGGCTCCCGTCGCGTGTCCGCTTCGATTGTCAGCATTCAAGAGCGGTTGTACCCGGAATCAACATGTTTCGGTTGTGGTCACGCCAATCCCAACGGTCTACAACTGAAGAGCTACCCGGTTGACGAAGGAGTCTTCTGCACATTCATGCCGTTGCCATCCCATAGCAATGGCATGGGCTCGCTCAATGGCGGCATCATCGCCACGATCCTGGACTGTCATTCCGGTGCGGCCGTATTGCTCGATGCTGCGGGCGATGCCGGGGAATTGACGCAGCTATGGGTGACAGCAGGTCTCGAATTGCGTTACCGGCTGCCGACGTTCCTGGACCATCCATGTGAATTGCATGCACGTATAACGGAGCGGACGGACACCTCGATGCTCGTGTCCGCAACGCTGACGTCGGACGGCAAGACCCGGGTTCAGGCGCAGTCCCGTTGGGCGTGCCTGCCGCGCAGGTGAGGGTCGGCCGTGATCCCACTTCTCGCAACCGTCATTCCGCTGGGCCTGGCTGCCGCTGTTCGACCTGGTCTGTTCGCATTGCAGTTGCTCATCGTCGGTCAGCCGCACTGGTGGCCACGTGCGCGAGCTTTCGCGATCGGTGCCGCCCTCCCGCTCGTGGCCTTCGGAGTCCTGGTCTTCGCTGGATTCAATCAGCTGCCCGCGCCGGCAGCCGGGCAACTGGACATCCTGGGCTTGAGCCTGAGAACCATCATCGGTCTGGCATTCATCGCCGCAGCGGTCTGGCTGTTGATCTCCCACCCCTCGCTGGAGGAGAAGTCGGCAACATTTTTGAAGCAGAAGGCAGCTGGGAGTTCGCCGCGGGACTTCTTCATTCTCGGCCTCGTCATGAATGGCAAGTCGATCACGAGCTATGCGCTTTTGTTGCCTGCACTGCATGACATTGCCACGTACAGACAAAGCCTCGCCGATCAGCTGCTGACGCTGTTGTTGCTGTACGTCTTGGTATTCATCACGTTGTGGGTACCGGTGATGCTCGCCTTCATGCTGGGCAAGCGTGGCAGTACAGCCTTGGCGAAGACGTCGGACTTCGTACTGCGCCACAACTTCACGATTCTGGGTGTGGTGTTCCTCCTTGTTGGGATCTACCTGACGGGTAGCGCCGCGGTGCTTGTCGCTTTGGTTGGCGACTTGTAGCAGGAATGAGTTGGTCCATGACAAGGCGGGGCGGGCAAGAGCCCACCCCGCCTTGGGAAATGAGAACGTCAGGCTTCGTCACCCGCGACGAGGCGACGTGCTTCCTCCTCATCAGTCCTGGTCAACTTCCACACCAGGACGGCGATGAGCGCACCGACGAGGGGTGCCACGATGAACAACCACACCTGCTGCATGGCCACGCCTCCTTCGAACAGTGCGGGGCCGAACGAGCGGGCCGGGTTCACCGAGGTCCCGGTGAGCGGGATGCCCACCAGGTGCACAAGGGTCAAAGTGAGGCCGATCGCGATGCCCGCGAAGCCGGGTGCGGCGATCTTCTCGGTGACGAGCAGGATGACGAGGACGAAGGCTGCAGTCAGTAGGGCTTCGAGGACGAAGGCGCCGGCCATGTTGATGGCACCGTTGTCGTAACTGTT
>CAYLOH010000060.1:0-5903 GCA_964385255.1 uncultured Rubrivirga sp.
CCCTCACCGAAGACGAACTGAACGAGACGCCGATCTTCTGGTGAGCGAGTAGCCTGGCTAACTACGTAAGAGATTTAATGCCCGACGCATCGATGCAAACGCCGATACCAAAGGTCAGCGTCGACCGACTGAACCTGACGGAGTCTCCGGTCCGTGGTGCACAAATGAGCATGACGTGCGGTGGCTGCCCAGGCTGCCAGTGCCCATGTGCGGAATGGGACGACGACTAACCGATTGATCAGTACTGGTAATCGTCTAGAGCAATCGAGCGCATGGCACGCCACCAAGTAATCAACGCCACACGCGTCTTGGGGGAACAAACGAAACGGGGACGATGCACCTGCACCGTCCCAGCCACGCCGATTAGATGGTGACGCCTATTCGTCCGCCATGCACAATGGAACCAGCATCCCGCCTAGGGGGACGGCCAGCCGGTCTAGCGCGCCTCCTCGGGGGTTCGTTGCATCGAGGGTCAACCGGTCCGCCGGCACCACCGCGGCTGGGGTTACAACAGTCACATTAGGCATCAGACGCTTCCCGTCCATAGTCACCGGGCACCCAACGCACCTGGTGCCCTGACACTACGCCCCCCACCCGTCGAAAGCACTCCCTCCACCGTCTCATGCGCGCTGGCCGCCCCGCGGATGTGAACGACGGCAACACATCACCTGCTTCACATCACGCTACCCAGCGCCCACCACCCCGCACCCGCGGGCACACAAACGAAAAGGGGACAGTGCACGTGCACCATCCCCGCCCCGCGGGTCACTCCCTCGCGCCTATTCCTCCGCCATGCAGAAACACGCATAGCCTTGAGTAGCAGAGACAGTGGATACGGTGGAGAGTCCACGTGCGTCGGTGGCGCCCAAGGTCAACCGATCCGCCGGCACCACCGCAGCCGGGGACACCACAATCACATCAGGCATCACACACTCCAATCGCAGTAACCAGGCACCCAACGTGCTCCGGCACCAACAAACCACGCGCCCCACCCCTCGAAAACGCGGCCTTCCGTAACGAAGGCATGGGGTGTGCCGGGACGAGGACACCATACGTCGCGCAGCGCCTCGATAGCAATCAACGCTTCATGTGGTCTGCGTTAGCGCGTGGACCACCAGTCCAAAGGGGCAGACCGTCTGGATTACTCCTCTGCCGTGCAGTAGCAAGCGCCCGAAACGTGGGCGGGACTGCAGAATGCGGACATGGTGGTATCGGTCCATCGCGCCGAGCAGGTCCCCAGTGCCAGTCGGTCAGAAGGCACTACCGCGACGGGTGTCACAACGTTCACATCGGGCATGGGAATCTCCTGGCGAGTGTCACCGTGCACGAGGAGTGCCCGGATAGGCACAGAGTAGGTGGATGCTCCGCCCATGACCAGTCCGACGCAACCGACCTTTACATGCGCCCAGAGTCGCCGCTTTACGAAAGCGGGGGCTCGGAAACGGCGATTTCGCCGATGGAACCTTGGGTGTAGTAGTCGAGTCCGGTCGCTCGAGCGAACGCATCACTGTCGCCTGTACCGAGCGGCACCGCGCCCAGTCCCATCGCCGTGGCGGTGTAGGCGATGGTCGCTTGCAGCACACCTACATGCTTGAGCATGAGGGCATAAGCGATGCCTTGGTACTTCACCGCCAAGTCCGGGAATCGCGCGGCGAGGACGAGGAGTGCCTGGGGTCGCGTCACACCATTGCCCGTCGCTTCGGCAGCCCCGAAGAGTAGGAGATCGACGTCGGCGAGGTCACCTTCTAGGGGCTCGAGTGAGTGTGCACCGCGTCGATACAGGTACGCCCCGGGTTCCAGCCCGCTCACTCGATGGGCGATGACGACGACGTCCACTTCGTAGAGGCCACCACCGGAGGGATAAGGCTGGCCATCGAACTCCACGGACAACTCACCGAGATCCATCTCGCGTGGGATCACTTCCATCACCCGCGCGAGAAGCTCAGATAACCGATCCACGGGGATCTCCGGGCCGGTCCAATCACGATCGGATTCGCGTGCTCGAATCACCTCACCGAACGGCAGATCCGCCACCACTCTCCCGGGGACATCGATTGCCGGAAGCATGATGTCGCCGGGCATTGGTTGGGCGCTGAACGTCGCCATCTCCGGAACGATCGAGAAGCGTGCTGTTCCACCGAGCCTGTCGCGCACCCGTCCATTGCGCGTACGCGCGTGGAAGAGCAGGTCATGGAACTCCCACGTGGGTGGGACGTCCACGTCTTCGACGCTCCGCCCACCGACCGCCAACGGGAGGTTGCGCAAGGAGATATACGTCTTGACGCTCACATCGCCGTCGGCTTCGAATGTGACTTTCACATGCGAGATGACTCTGGCGTGTTCATCGGTTTGCACGCCGGGGATGTGTTCGAGTCGCAGCGTCATCTGGGGATCCAATGCCACGGCTTCCACCTCGGCCACAACTTCGGGATCGATCCCGAGGGCATCCAATAGTCCAGGAACCAGACGCACGGCACGTGGAGTGGTGATTTCGAAGCCGATCCGGGGCCCGATGGAATCACCGACCGCATCCACAGCAAGGCGAGTTCCCGGACCACCCACCACCGAGGCGAAGAGCCCAAGCCGCGCGACCACATCCGGCGATACGCCGTGCGAGGTGAGGATCGCTTCGACACTCGCGAGCGCCGTTGCATCGACGACCGGCATGACCAGGCGCACGCCCTCGCGCTCGGGTGTGATGCCCACCCAGGCTGGCGTTCCGAGCGCTTCCAGCAACTGCGCAACCGCCCCCGAGTCCGACCAGTCCACGGCGTGCCCACGCGCACGAAGTTGCTGGGCGAGCTCACGGACTCGATCGGCAGCGGATTCGGCGACCAGAGGCTCAGGAACGAAGAACTCCCCCATCAAGACCGAACCGTCCTCGCGGAGGTCGAACTCTCGAAACACCATTCGTTGCGCTCCGGTGGCCGCGTCGCTCGGGATCGACACGGACACGTCCACCTGCCGCTCAGCCGGCAGATGATGCAGTTCCCACAAGATCTCGAAGCGATCGCCCAATTGGTCCCACGGAAGTCCTGCCAACGCCCGTTGCACCTGCGGTGTCCACCACGCACCAGGCACGCCACCGGAAGCCGCCCACTGCAAAGTGGCAGCAACCGGCGCACTCGGGTCGCGTTGCTCGACCACGGTGTCGACGCCGTTCATCGCACGCAACAAACCCAGCACTCCCTGGACCGCATCTACCGGAAGCCCGACCATGTCGGCGACGTCGGCAGCGGTTCGATCGAAGGCGAGAGCCGACACGATCGCGGCGGCGCGCGGATCGTGCACGTCCAGGTACATGACCGATAGCGGGGTTTCCACGCGAATGTCGTGGCCGACGCGGCGCAGGTAGGCGAAGCGCGACAGCCGCACCATCACATCGGCGGCGACCGGCTGCCACACAACCGGTTCTTGATACGGCACGAGGGTCGCCAGCGGAGCACTTCCGGCGTAGACGGTGGGGGCCTGGTATCCGCCATCGGAGGTTCGGTTCGCCACATCGGCCAATCCAGCGAAGACACCGCGCCCGCTCGGCGTCACGCCCGAGGGAGCGTCCTCGGATTCCACGCTCATGGCTGACTCCCCGGGGCCGCGCTCCAGCGGCGCAGTCGACCGACGGTCACCGGCATGACGTCGGCGATGTCCACGGTGAGCCGGTATTCGCGCATCGCGCGTTGGTCTTCGCTCGGGTCGATGAATTGGACGACGACGTCCCAGCACAAACCACTGACCCGAGCGAAGGGGCTGTATTGCGTTCGGTAGTTCGCGTAGTGGAATCCGTCGGCCATCGCATCCATGAAGGCGGCTGCCACCTGGTAGCCGTTGGTGGCCGCGAAGTTCACCGCGCGGTCGCGGGATATCTCCGGCTCCTGTCGATCACGGAAGTAGACCTGGTGGAAGAACTGATCGATGGATTCCACCACGGCGTCCGACGGCGCTTCGCGCAGTCGAGGCCACGAGACGACGGGGGATTCGGATAGCCCGAGCACCGCGTTCTCCGTGCCGTCACCGGCGATGATCGTGGTGGTGTCCCCTGGTTGCGAGCGGTCGGTCATGCGCCCCACCTGGCCGGCGAGGGCGTCGCGGTGCACGGCGTCGGCGGACTGCCGGGCGATCTGCGCGGAATGCCAGCCGTACACACCACGCAGTGAGTTCATTCGCAGTTCGCGGACCACGGTGCCGTCCATCAACTCGATCGTGGTCTGCGTGGTCCACCCGGGGAGCGAGGCGACGGTGATGTCCCCGCGCGCCTCGCCCAGCACCAGCGCGGCCAGCATGTCGTAGATCTGCGAAGCGAACGCACCCACCGGCGTGGCCGCGTAGCGGCGTTCACCGTTGATGCTGACCAGCCATCGGAGTCGCCGGGCCTCGGCCGGATTGTCGTCCAGGTAGGCGATGAGCGCTTCCACGTTCTCCGGGCTGCCGTCACCGGGTGAGAGCCGCGAACCCATCGCCTGCGCGAAGGAATCCCGCGTCAACTCGTCGGGGAACTCGTATGACACCTGACCGATGGCGAAGGCCATCGACGGATAGCGCAGCGACGGTTGCACCGCGGACGGCACTACGGCAACGCCGTCCACCACTCGCTCCTCGCGCTTGTAGACCTCGCGCGGATCGGGAACAGGCTGCGGCGCGTGCCGCGCGATCGAATGTGGGGGCAGCGGAGCATGCGCGACCCGCGGTGGAACAGCCAGCGCCGGCGGCGCATCGGGGGCGATCGGACCGTCGGGGAATTCCCGGCGCGCCTGCTCGATGCTCATGCCCTGCAGCAGAACGGCCATCGCGCGATCGACGGCAACCTCTCCCCCTATGCATCGATCGGCTCCCGCGCCGGTGCACGGCCGCGCCGTGGCGATCAGCACGTCGCGCACCCGCTGCGGCGCGATCGGTTGGCCGGCTTGCAGGCAGGCGCTCGTCAACGCCGCGATGATGCCGGTGAGCACCGGGGCCGCGACGGACGTGCCCTTCTGCAGCACGGTTCCACCGCCGGCGTCTGCGCCGTGCACGTTCTCCCCCGGCCCCATGATCGAGTGACCGGCGTACAACTCACCGAAGTTGGTGAAGTGCATCGGAGCGCCATCGTCGGCCAACGCACCCACTGCCAGCACCGTCGGTAGGGACGAGGGCACGCACCAGTTCTCGCCGTAGTCGTTTCCCGCGGGTGCGACGATCACCGCGCCCATCTGTTCGGCCTTGCGAACCGCGCGCTCGAGCCAGTCCTGCGCGAGTCCGGTTTGGTTCGGGTGACAGAAAGCGCAATGGATGATCTGTGCGCCTTGGGATAGCGCGTATTCGATCGCCCGCGCCATGCCGATCTCCGATTCCGCGGTCTCCTCGTCGATTCCCGCCGCGATCAACAGCCCGCGGCACCGCGGCGCGAAGCCGGGCGCCTCG
The DNA here is from genome assembly GCA_964385255.1 of uncultured Rubrivirga sp. Lineage (GTDB taxonomy): Bacteria > Actinomycetota > Actinomycetes > S36-B12 > S36-B12 > S36-B12. The sequence goes on from CAYLOH010000060.1 coordinate 5,398, forward strand.
GAGTCGTCCTCACCCAAGATCACCGAAGCGATGTGAGTCGCGTGCGCGGTGGACCAACTCTGATTCTCCCGCTCCTCGTCCAGCCAGTAGCCGCGGATCACGTTGACGTTCTCGTTCTCCAGCGCCGGGTGATCGGCCACCAGGCCGTCGAGAACGGCCACGATCACCCGCGAATCGCCGCGGGTGAGGGCACGCAGTGCTGCTACGCCAGGTAGCGCGTCGAGGTCGGGCATGGGTGCCTCAGCGATGCGTCAGACCGCGGGTGAACTCCCCGACCTTCGTCGCCTTGTCCTTGGCAGCGGACTTGCTCTCCTCGGCCAGACGCTTGGACCACGCCGCGATGGCGACGATGCCCGAGCCGTTGGCTCGCACGTTCGCCCACGGCGTGTAGATGTGCGCGAGGGACTTCACTTCCTGATCCAGGCCATGGCCCTTGCGGTGAGCCGAGCGCGCGTCGACGCTGCCGTGGTCGCGGTGCTTGATGTGACCGGAACTCTTCTCCACCA
>CAYLOH010000061.1:0-5845 GCA_964385255.1 uncultured Rubrivirga sp.
GGTGTCGGTGCAGCACTCCAAGAGAACGAGTAGTGGCTTATCGCCAAGTCCGCCGCCGGATACGAGAAGGTGACGGACTCCTGTCCCGGATTCACCGTGACGAACTTCGGACCCAAGCCTTGATTTACCGAACCAGCCTTGACGCAGTACTCGACGATCAAAGTTCCTTCGGGGAGCGCCGGGGTATTGTCGTTAGGAATAGTCACGGTCATGGGATTACCGGTCGTGTTGATCTTCCCCGAGTCCAGCGGAGGACATACCTGTTCATCCTCAGGTGGTTGAGCGGTCGCCACCTGAATGCCTGCGAAGGCCAGTGCTACCGCACCTCCCCCCAGGGCGACTGCCATGACACTCTTCTTGGCAATCGACTGTCTCGCTCTGCTCATGTTCATCCTTCGGGTCGGTGGGATGGACGCTCCACCCCAACCTCGACCCTCACCTGATGGATGGCTCAGTGGTTGAGCTCCAGACCGACGGGTGTTGGCCCTGCCCGGTCAAGACAGACTGCCGGGATGCTCCAGCGAGTGACATCGCGGGTGATTGCTCGTTCAGTAGACCGCGTAATCCGGCGATGTGGACTGCTTCCCGTCGTCCGTTCGCGCCGAGGAATCGATAGATGGCCATGGTCTCCTGACGAACAGTCGAATCGGAGAAGCCGATACGCGCGGCAATCTGCGGGTTGGTCAAACCTTCCGCCAGCAGGTGCAGGATTCTCAGCTGACGAGACGACAATTCCGTCTCCACGTGGTCGCTTCCCGAGCGAGAACCTGCCTGCACACGTTCGGGCTCCGCTGGCTGAACCGTTGCCGTTCGCAGGCTCACATACAGTCCCAGGATCGGTGCACACGCAGCGAATATCGGTTCAACTGCGTCGGGATCCACTGACTCGGCGAACTGCATCTGGAGCGAGCCGAGCCGCTGCGTTGCGAGGGTCAAGGGCCACACCATCGTCGGATTGAGAAGGCCTTCGTGATTCTCCAACCACGGGTACTGAGTCACCAGAGAATCGCGGGTGTTGAAGATCAACGGCTCGCCATCCCGGATCACATCTACGGCCGGTGACCGATCCCATAGAGACATGCGGCGCAAAGCGCGGATAACGTCCGGGGGCAACCCGAAGGAGCCAGCCGCAGTGACATCTCCGCTCGAGTCGAACACGCTGATCAGTGCGGCGCGCGGCTTGTGCTCACGAAACACGTCGAGAACGAGAAACTGAGCCACATCGTCCAAGGTTGGCTTGCTGGCAAGATAGGACAGCAAGGTGATCATCCGATCGGTTTGTTGTGCAGTTTGTTGCGACATGTTGACTCCATTCAACTAGCGGTCACGCCAAACTAGGTCACCTGAATGACTGCCGGCTCTCTACATGCTCACAGGTTGTTGACAATGACCGCTCAGCGAAGCTCCGAGGTCGTACTGCACGCTCCAACCTTGCAGAGTGACGAAAAGATCGCGATGGCAAGGTTTCGCACTCGTCGGTGTCTGCGTACTGATCTCAGCCGCATGTGTGCCAGCTTCATCGAGTACGGAAACATCAGCGCGAGACGAGCTGATCGACACAGCCGACGTGACTCAGATCGTTGTCCGGTACGAGCAGGGCGCGCCCCCAACCACCTCTGAAGGACGACCATGGGGCAGTCAATGCGTGTCTACTGCCCACCGGCAGAAACTATTCGTGGACCGGGGAATCGGCGCCCGCATGAGGGTGGTCCGAATTCAGCCACCGACGTCAGCCTTTCTCGCTCGAGCCATCGCCGCTCAAATCGGCCAGTGTCCGCTTATCGAATGGGCTGAAGCCGACACCGTCACCCTCACACTGGGGTGAGTCTCACTCAAGTAAGCGGATAGCGAACAGATTTCACGTTCCAAAATGACTGTTTTAACCTGTTGCCATGCGCCTGTCATTGGCAGCAATGACCGCAGCGACCATGGTGCTTTCCGGGTCGCCGGCTTTCGCTGCCACCGCACCGCACAGTCTTCCGCAGGCCAGTTCCACGCCGCGCGTGACTGTCGCTGTCCTAGATACCGGCATCACTGCGCACTCTGCGCTCGACATCAACGGAGTGGTGCTTCCGGGCTACGACTTCGTCGCTGATCCGTGGTCTGCAGCAGACGGCGATGGATGGGATCCCGATCCGACAGACCGTGGCGACGGGGTGAAGCCGCGAGAAGCGGAGGGACGACCTAGTTGCCGGGTTAGAGAAAGTTCCTGGCACGGAACGAATGTTGCGGGAACCATCGCGGCGCAGGGATCGAAGTGGCCGCTCAAACTCGGCATCGCCCCGACGTCGAGAATCCTCCCCGTCCGGATCATGGGGCGCTGCGGAGGTAACACGGCGGACGTGGCCGCTGGGATGCTTTGGGCGGTCGGTGAGACGGTGCCCGGAGTTCCCGATAACCCGCATCCTGCTCGAATCATCAATGTTTCCCTCAGCGGCCCGGCAGACCGCTGTCCGCGGGCCTTGCAAACCGCCATCGACGTTGCGCGTGAACGTGGTGCGATCGTCGTCGTGGCCGCCGGCAGCGCCGGGCGCGATACCGCAGGGACCACGCCCGCCAACTGCGCCGGCGTACTGGTCGTCGGAGCGACGGACAAGTTCGGAAAGCGCGCACCCACCTCGAATTTCGGTGCAGAGGTCACGGTGTCGGCCCTCGGAGGCGACATGTCCACCGGCACGCGAGATGGCATCCGCACGACTAGCAATATGGGCGCTTTCCGCCCACGCCAGCAGGAGTACGGCTACTACCAAGGTTCCAGTGCAGCTGCAGCTCGGGTGAGTGGTGCATTGGCAGCGATCACTGCTGCTGATCCTGATGCGACTTCCGACGAGCTGACAGCACAGCTATTCGCAAACACTGATCCCTTCGCGCCCGGTCAGTGTGATGCTGGCGATGGCAAATGCGGACAAGGCACTTTGAATCTCGAGCGGCTGCTCGCCAGCCGTTGAGTCTGTTCACTCACTGCCCAGTCAAGGTTCACAAGGTCATGGCCTGATGGCTTAACGAGGGGTGACGATGTTTCTTGGCACAGTACGTGACAACCAAGGAGGACCCTTCATGAGCCCATCGACAGCAATGGAATCGCCACTCACCCGAAGCCGTGATGTGTGGCCCCGATTCACCGACTGGTTGGACACGCTTGTGCCCAGCGACATCAGTTGGCGAACCGGTTTCCCACATTCGATCCGGATCGAGGAATTCTCCAAGAACGGTAACTTCATGGTTCGCGCCGAGTTGCCTGGCATTGATCCGGACAAAGATGTCCAGATCAATGTCCGCGATGGCATGCTCATTATCGAAGGTAAGCGCGAGGAGAACATCGAGTCAGATCATCGGTCGGAGTTCTTCTACGGCCGGTTCATGCGAACGCTCACCTTGCCCTCAGGGGCCGACGAGAAAAATATCAAGGCCTCGTATCGAGACGGAATTCTCGAGGTATCGATCCCGATGCGCGAGCCCAGCGCGAAAGCACACACGATCCCGATCAGTCGTCAAGACTGATAGGACTCCCGGCCGGTGCGTCCCCCGCTGACGCCAGCGGGGGACGCACCCTCTGGTAGCCGTGGGACCGACTCATGACTATTGGCGACTCACTCGCAGCCGAGCATCAATATCGACTACGAGGTTGTCGACGGTGCCTACACCGGGTAGCGGAATGTGAACTCTTCCGAAACCCGCTGTTCCAACGATCTCGATTTCGGACATCGCATCCCAGTCCACCGCAACGGGACTCACGCTCAGTTCGATCTCCACATCGAGCTGCCCGGCTGTGGCGGGTCCCCGAACGATGACTGGGTCGGCGCTACGGGTACCAGAACCCGCGTAGACGAGATCGTGCGCGCGGTACCCAGCGATGAACGCCCGAGCCGCGTGCTCGGTCAGGAAATTTCCAGTCTTGATCTGATCCAGGGCGATCGTCAGGTCCAAAGACAGGTGCGTCGACTGCAACCGCAACTGTCCCGCCCGAACGGGCGCCGACACATTCAGGTTCATGAGGCCCGAGCCTTGCGCGTTGCATAGGCGGACGTCCCCGCCATCCATCTGCCCGATCGACCAGATCTGTTCCATAGCCGTACTGTGCCAAACGTCCCGGCAGTCCTGGACCCCGGCAGAATGTCCGGCATGACCAAAGCGCGGAGAATGTACGCCCCCGAGCGTCTCGGGGCACTGACCGACGGCGTCTTCGCGATCGCGTTGACCTTGTTGGTTCTGGAGCTCAAGCTCCCCGAACCGATCCCCGCGAACCTGACCCTTCAAGAGCTCCTGATCACCGACTGGCATCCGTTCTTCGGCTGGGTGATCAGTTTCATCGTCTTGGCCAGGCTGTGGATCATCCAGCACGATACGGCCGCGTCAATCACCCGTTGCTCGTCGCGCACCGTCTTGATCAACTTCATCTTCCTCGCGACCATCTCTCTGGTCCCGTTCACCGCCCACCTCGTCGGTGTTTACGAACTCGACGAGCCCTTGGCCCTTCAGCTCTTCGGGATCCTCGTGGGAATCAACGCTCTGGTTCTCGGTTGGTTCGTCTGGAGCGCGGAAAAGGACAACGGCGCCGCCACCGGATGGTCCAAGCGCGTGGTGCACCACCTTGCCGTGGTCCCGATCCTGGCTGCCGTGACGGTGGTGATCGCCTCCGTCAGTCCGGTGTGGACATTGCTGATCTGGGGAATCGAGAGCATCGCCGTGATCGTCATCCTCGTCACGACGGGAACCGAAGAGGAATAGCGTCAAGAAATGCCGAAGGGCGACCCCTGGCGGGGTCGCCCTTCGTTTGGAACGGATGAAACTGAACGGACTCAGAAGTCCATGCCACCCATGTCGCCGCCGCCTGCCGGCATGGCCGGAGCCTTCTCCGGCTTTTCGGCAACGACCGCCTCGGTGGTGAGGAACAGACCGGCGATCGATGCTGCGTTCTGCAGCGCCGAGCGAGTGACCTTGGCTGGGTCGATGATGCCGGCCTTGACCATGTCCACGTACTCGCCAGTGGCCGCGTTGAGGCCTTCGCCCGCGGGGAGCTCGCGCACCTTCTCGACCACCACGCCGCCTTCGAGGCCAGCGTTCTCGGCGATCTGCTTCAGCGGAGCGGAGACCGACACGCGAACGATGTTCGCGCCGACGGCCTGCTCGTCCGTGAGACCGAGTGCATCGATCTTCGGGCCAGCTGCCTTCATCGCCTGGATGAGCGCTACGCCTCCGCCGGGCACGATGCCCTCCTCGACGGCCGCCTTCGCGTTACGAACGGCGTCCTCGATGCGGTGCTTGCGCTCCTTGAGCTCGACCTCGGTAGCAGCGCCGACCTTGATGACAGCAACGCCACCGGCCAGCTTGGCCAGGCGCTCCTGCAGCTTCTCGCGGTCATAGTCGCTATCGGAATTGTCGATCTCGGTGCGGATCTGGTTGACGCGACCCTGAATCTGATCCGCATCTCCAGCACCCTCGACGATCGTTGTCTCGTCCTTGGTCACCACGACCTTGCGGGCACGACCGAGCAGGTCGAGCGTCGCGTTCTCGAGCTTGAGGCCGACCTCTTCGGAGATGACCTGTCCACCCGTGAGGATCGCGATGTCCTGCAGCATCGCCTTGCGGCGATCGCCGAAGCCCGGTGCCTTGACGGCAACGGAGCGGAAAGTGCCGCGAATCTTGTTCACCACGAGGGTTGCGAGGGCTTCACCCTCAACATCCTCGGCGATGATCGCCAGCGGCTTGCCGGACTGCATGACCTTCTCCAGGACGGGAACCAGGTCCTTCACTGCAGAGATCTTGGAGTTGACGATGAGGACATACGGATCCTCGAGTTCGGTCTCCATGCGCTCGGCGTCGGTGACGAAGTAGGGCGAGATGT
>CAYLOH010000062.1:0-5800 GCA_964385255.1 uncultured Rubrivirga sp.
GCATCGACATCGGTCGCTCGTCGGTGAACCAATTCCAGCGCGTGGAGCGGATCGCGAGGAAGGACGCCCGCCCCGGCGACCTCGTGTTCTTCTTCGAGAACGGCGCGCAGCACGTGGGGATCTACATCGGCAACGGGAAGATGATCGATGCACCGCAGGCGGGGGAAAAGGTGAAGGTCAACCCGATCTCCGGCTCGTGGTGGAGCCGCAGTTACACCGGCATGGGGCGCATCCTTCCTGCTTGATACTCCTCACCGCCTCGGGGAGCTCATCGCGATTTCGGCACTTTCGCTGAGAGAAGCCGCGACTGCGGTTACCGTCGGCCCTCTGGACGAATGCAGGAGGCAGCCATGGATGACACCGTCCGTCAGCACAAGTACGTGCTATCCGAGGACCAGATGCCGACCGTTTGGTACAACATCTTGGCGGACCTTCCGACGCCACCGCCGCCGCCGCTGCACCCGGGCCGGATGGACCCGGTGGGGCCGGACGACCTCGCTCCGCTGTTCCCGATGGACCTGATCCTGCAAGAGGTGTCCACCGAGCGGTACATCGACATCCCCGGCGGGGTGCTCGACGTCTACCGTCAATGGCGACCCTCGCCGCTGTTCCGTGCGCACCGTCTCGAACAAGCGCTCGGTACTCCGGCGCGCATCTACTACAAGTACGAGGGAGTCTCCCCGGCCGGATCGCACAAGCCCAACACCTCGGTGCCCCAGGCGTACTACAACAAGAAGGAAGGCACGACCCGACTGACCACCGAGACCGGGGCGGGGCAGTGGGGAACCGCCCTGGCCTTCGCGTGCGCGCTCTACGGTCTCGAGTGCGAGGTGTGGCAGGTGGGCGCGTCGTACGACGCCAAGCCCTACCGGCGGTTGATGATCGAAACGTTCGGCGCGACGATCCACCGGTCTCCCTCCCAGATCACCGAAGTGGGTCGAATGCTGGGAGCCGATCCGAAGAACCACAGCGGATCACTGGGCATTGCGATCTCCGAGGCGGTCGAGGTCGCGGCCATGGATCCGAACACCCGGTATGCCCTCGGCTCGGTGCTCAACCACGTGCTGTTGCACCAGACGGTCATCGGCCAAGAGGCCCTGCTGCAGTTGGAGATGGCGGGTGACACCCCCACATTGATCGTCGGCTGCACCGGCGGTGGATCGAACTTCGCCGGGCTGTCCTTCCCCTTCATCAAGGAGAAGCTCGCCGGCAAGATCAACCCGCGCATCCTGGCGGCGGAGCCGGCGTCGTGCCCGTCGCTCACGCGAGGCGTCTACGCCTACGACTTCGGCGACACCGCGGGCATGACCCCGCTGATGAAGATGCACACCCTCGGACACGACTTCATCCCCGATCCGATCCACGCGGGTGGGCTTCGCTACCACGGCATGGCTCCCCTCATCTCGCATATGTACGAGGAGGGGTTGATGGATGCGGAGTCGGTGCCGCAGACCGAATGCTTTGCAGCGGCGGTGCAGTTCGCCCGCACCGAAGGCATCGTCCCGGCACCCGAACCCACGCACGCGATCGCCTTGGCGATCCGTGAAGCGCTCAAGGCAAAGGAGACGGGCGAGGAAACCGTCATCCTCACCGCCCTGTGCGGGCACGGACACTTCGATCTGGCGGCGTACGAGGCCTACCTCGCCGGCTCGATGGTCGACGAGGACGTCACCGACGAGCGGTTGGCGGCAGCACTGTCGACGTTGCCCGAAGTCCAGCCCGCGTGATTGCACTCAGTCGTCCTTAGGTGGGACCTACGGGCGGCTAGGCTCTCGTCGCGTGGGTCCGGAGTCGAGGAAATCACTCGCCAAAGGACTCGTCCTGGTTGGCGCCGCCACCATGGTCGGCAACGGCGCGGCCTTCCTGCTCAGCATGGTCGCGGCCCGCGTGCTCGGGCCGGCGGACTTCGGGGCCTTCGGCGCACTCATCGGCATCCTGCTGATCCTGGCGACCGTCGGCATCGCGACGCAGGCTCTCGCCGCGCGTCGGGTGGCGACCGCGGGGGTGGACCGCGCCGAAGTCGAAGGCCAACTCATTCGATTGGCGACCATCGTCGGTGCAGCGATGATCGTGCTGGGTATCGCCGCCGCCTGGCCCCTGGGCGTCGTCTTCACCATCCCGGCCGTGGCCGTCGCTACCGGCATCGCCTCGCTCGGCTTCGTGATCTTCGGATCCGCCGCTATGGGTATCGCTCAAGGTCGCGAGGAGCGCATCGTGTTCTCGGTGGCCTTCATCGTGCTCAACGGCAGCCGGGCGGCCGGCGGCATCCTCGGTGTCGTTCTGCTGGGATCCGTCGTGGGCGTGGGCATCGGCGTCTTGATCGGTTGCCTGGTCGGTGCGCTCGTCGCCTACCGCCGGGTATGCCCGGGCGCATGGTCGGCTGCGATCCCGAAGGGCATGGGCGCCGAACTCGGCCACATCGTGCACGCACTCATGGTGTTGTTCTCGCTGACCAACGTGGACGTCCTGCTCGCACGCATCTTCTTGACCGAGACCGGATCGAGCGAGTACTCGGTCGGTGTGTTGCTGGCCAAGATCGCGTTCTTCCTGCCCAACGCCATCATCATCGTGCTCTTCCCGAAGATGTCCGCCGGAGGTTCACGTCGACCGGTGCTCGTCGCGACGGCGCTGACCGCGATCGTCGGCGCGGGCGTCACCGTATTCGCATGGCTGTTCGGTGGACTTGTGGTGCGCATCCTGGGTGGTCCGGACTTCGTCTCGATGGGCGACGTGATGTGGCTGTTCGCCCTTGAAGGTTCGGCATTCGCCTTGATCCAGGTGCTGCTGTATTCCCGGCTGGCGTCGCAAGATACTCGCGCCGTCGTCGCCGTGTGGGTGTCCTTGGTGGCGCTGGTCTCCATCGTTGCTCTGTGGCGCAACGACTCACTCGTGCAGATCGTCACGACGGTGGTGGGCGTCTCCTTGGTGCTCGCGGTGGTCGGGCTTTTCCTCGACAACCGAGGGTCGACCAAGTTCGAGATACCGATCGAATCGGCGGAATAGATGATCAACCTGTCGCTCGCAACCGCGGTGCACCATCGCAAGCGTCGACACACACCGGACGATCACGTCGGGCATATCCGGCAGATCGAAACCATGCACGACCTTTTCGCCGGCCGATACGACTCGGTGACGACCGTCGGCGAGGCTTTCGCGGGAGCCGTCGTGGGTTTGGGCGTAGCCGAAGGTGTGGACGGAGAAATCGTCCACGTGGATGGAACCACCTGGCGCATCCCGGCCGACGGAGTGCCCCACGTCGCACCTGCGGATTTGGGGATGCCCTTCGCGGTGGCCGCCTTCGGAGGGTCGGCGACCACGTGCGATGTCCCCCAGGGTGCGGGCATGGCCGACATCACGGCGCTGGTCGATGAGGTACTCACCGCGCAGAACCTGCACCACGATTACCTCGTGGCAGCCGTGAAGGTCGTGGGTGACTTCTCGCACGTGCTTTTGCGTAGCGAGCACGGACAAACGCCTCCGTATCAGCCGCTCGGGAGCCCCGGTTCGGTCACCGGAGAGGTTCGCTTCGACCTCGCGCCGTGGACGGGAACACTCGCTGGCTTCCGCTTCCCCGACGTATCCGACGACATCGTCATCCCCGGGCTGCACCTGCACGGCATCGCGCGCGATCACGCCAGTGGTGGCCATTGCCACGACTTCACGGTGACCCGCGGCCGGTTGCACGTGTGGATCGATGATGTGGAAGTCGAAGTGCCCGGTCTGCCGGCCGCGGCCTGACGTTAGCTGCCGTCGCCGGCCTTCGAGGTCGGTTCTGCGCGTACTACCGTTGACCCCTCAGGCGAGGTGGCAGAGCGGCCGAATGCAGGCGCCTTGAAAGCGCCCGAGGGGAAACCCTCCGGGGGTTCAAATCCCTCCCTCGCCGCGTGGGTGGATCACTGGGTGGCTTCGTGCTGCTCGGGGTCATCGACATCGTCGTCATCGCGGGCCTGTCCACGCTGATCGGGGCGAGCGCACCGCGCTGGCCCGACCGGTGGTTCACCGCCGACTCGTGGCTGACCCGTCCGCGCGGGTGGGAGACGACTGCCTTCTATCGCCGGCTCGGGGCACGCCGCTGGGCCGGTCGCCTCCCGGAATGGGGGGCGGCGTTCGGGGGACGCAGCAAGCGCGACGTTCCCGGGCGCGACCGCGCTGCCATCGAGGGATATCTGGTGGAAGTGCGCCGCGCGATCTGGGTGCACGCGCTGTCGATGCTGACCTGGCTGCCGCTGGCGTTGTTCAACCCATGGTGGCTGACACTGGCCGGCGCGGTTATCGCGGTTGTGGTGAACCTTCCGTTCCTGGTCATCCTCCGGGATAACAACGCACGGCTGTCTCGTATGGTCGCCTCTCTACGTACGCGAGAACAGGAGCCGCAGTGATGCAGTTCGGGGTGACGTCGATGACCGGTGAGTTGTCGTCGGTGGCGGTGCGGCCGCCGTCCACGCGCGGTGACTACCAGCGTGCTCACTGGGCGCACCCCCTCGACCTCGACCTCCTGGTCGAGCAACACGCCGCCTTCGTCGCGCTGCTCCAGCACCTCGGCTGCGGCGTCGTCGAGTTGACCCCCACCGACGATATGCCGGATGCGATCTTCACCTACGACCCATGCTTCGTGGTGGGTGACGGATTCATCGAGCTCCAGGGTGCCAAGGCCGTGCGCGCCGGTGAGCCACCTCTGCTGTCGAGCGAACTTCAGGATCTGGGTGTCCCACTGATCGGACGACTTACCGGTGCGGCGACCGCCGACGGCGGAGACATGTTCTGGTTGGACGACCACACGCTCGCCGTAGGACGCTCCTATCGGACCAACGACGACGCTGTCGACCAACTGCGGAGCATCCTCGAACCGCAGGTGAGAATCGAAGCCTTCGATCTCCCGCACGATCTGGGACCGGAGTACTGCCTGCACCTGATGAGTGTCGTCTCGCCCATTCGTGACGACCTCGCGGTCGTCTACGAACGTTTGGCACCCATTCGGTTGCTGGAAGCGCTGCGTTCGCGGGGGGTGGAGTTGTTGCCGCTGCCGGAATCGGACTACGCATCGCTGGGGTGCAATGTGCTCACCGTTCGTCCGGGCGTAGTGATCATCGCATCGGGGAATGACGCCACGGCACAGCTCCTGCGCGATCACGGCGTGGACGTTCACGTGTACCAGGCGAGCGAGATCAGCAAGGGCGAAGGCGGACCGACCTGCTTGACCCGCCCGATCCTTCGACGCTAGACGTTCGGTTCTCGAGCGAAGTCGTCAGAACGTCGATGCGTCGATCACGAAGCGGTACCGGACGTCGCTGGCGACTACCCGCTCCCACGCCTCATTGATCTGATCGGCACTGATCACCTCGACGTCCGAGGCGTAGCCGTGCTCGGCGCAAAAATCCAGCATCTCCTGGGTCTCGCGGATGCCGCCGATGTTCGAGCCGGCGATGCGACGTCGTTGACTGTTCAAGCCGAAGACATTCATCTGCAGTGGCTTGTCGGGAAGCCCGACATACGCCATGGTGCCGTCGGTCTTCAGCAGGTTGATCGCCGGATCCAGATCGATGGGTGCCGAGACGGTGTTGACGATCAGGTCGAATGTCATCGCCTGGTCTTTCATCGCCTTCTTGTCGGACAGCAGCAGGAAGTGATCGGCGCCCAGACGCTTGGCGTCCTCCTCCTTGCTGGGAGAGTGCGAAATCAACGTCACCTCGGCCCCCATGGCGTGGGCATGCTTGACGCCCATGTGGCCTAGGCCTCCCAGACCCATGATGCCGACCTTCTTTCCCGGGCCGGCGCCCCATTCACGCAGCGGGGAGTACGT
>CAYLOH010000063.1:0-5157 GCA_964385255.1 uncultured Rubrivirga sp.
CCATATCGACGAACCGAGAGTAATGCCCTTGGAAAGCAACGGTGATCGTTGCGGTGGGCCCGTTGCGATGCTTGGCGACGATGAAGTCCGCTTCACCTGCACGCGGTGACTCTCGTTCGTAGAAGTCCTCGCGGTGCAAGAGCACCACCATGTCCGCATCTTGTTCGAGCGAGCCCGATTCGCGAAGGTCGGCAAGCATCGGGCGCTTGTCCTGGCGTTGTTCAGGACCACGGTTCAACTGGCTGATCGCAACGACGGGTACGTCCAGTTCCTTGGCCAGCAATTTGAGTGAACGTGAGAACTCCGAGACTTCCTGTTGCCGGCTCTCCACACGCTTGCCGCTGGTCATCAGCTGGAGGTAATCGACGACGACGAGGCGAAGATCATGGCGCTGCTTGAGTCGACGACACTTCGCGCGGATCTCCATCAGGTTCATGTTCGGCGAGTCGTCGATGAACAGTGGTGCATCACTCACCGTCCCCATCTTGCTGGCAAGTTTCGACCAATCACTCTCGGTCATATTGCCCGAACGCATGTGTTGCAGTGGTACCTGCGCTTCGGCAGACAGCAGACGCATGACAATTTCGTTCCGGCTCATTTCCAGCGAGAAGATCGCGCTCGTCAAACCGTGCTTGATGGATGCTGCGCGGCAGAAGTCCACGCCCAGCGTGCTCTTACCAATCGAGGGGCGTGCGGCGATCATGATCAACTGACCGGGGTGCAGACCATTCGTGAGTGAATCCAGATCCGCGAATCCGGTGGGCACGCCCACCATCTCGCCATCACGATTCGAGATAGCTTCGATCTCGGTGAGCGCGTCGCCCATGATCGCACTGAGTGGCAAGTAGTCCTCGCTGGTTCGACGTTCGGTGATGTCATAGACCTCGGCCTGGGCGCGATCGACGACGTCGTCGACGTCGCCGGTGCCCGCGTACCCCATGGACACGATGCGCGTTCCAGCTTCGACGAGCCGTCGCAAGATCGCCTGCTCGCGAACGATGCGTCCATAGAAGTTCGCGTTCGCCGCAGTGGGGACGAGGGACACGAGGGTGTGCAGGTAGCTCGCGCCGCCAACGCGCCCGATCTCCCCGTTCTTGGTCAACTCGGAGGCGACGGTGACGGCGTCGACGGGTTCGCCGCGGCCGTAAAGGTCCAAGATCGTGGAGTAGATGGTCTGATGCGCGGGTCGGTAGAAGTCGGAATCCCGCACCAACTCGACGACGTCGGCGATGGCGTCCTTGCTCAACAGCATCGCGCCGATGACGGACTGCTCGGCCGCTGGATCGTTGGGTGGAGTGCGATCGGGATGGCCCTGCGGCTCCTCCTGAATGGGGAACTCCGCGACGCTCACCTGGTACTCCTTTTCCTGCCTCGACTCATGCGAGTCTCGAGGCACTAACCCTCATTGCACCTCGAGGGTGTGACAACGACCGGACGCTACGGATCAGCGGCCCTGGTGTCCACGAGGCCTGTCGATGGAACTGTGGATTACCTGGGCACAACCCCTCGTGGGCCTGCCTACCGGCTGTGGACGACCTGGGGATAGCCGGTGAAACGGGGGATGAAACGCCCGACCTGCCTCTCGATCGTCGTCCCAAGGCTGTGGATACGAAATAGTTCGTTCGACGATTTCCGTTCGGGCGCGGTTAGCATGACGCGGTGCGCAGCCAGCCCTATCGAATAACCGCCGTATGTCTGGGCAACATCTGTCGGTCTCCGATTGCCGAAGCGGTGATCCGAGACCGAGTGGTCGCCGCCGGACTCGGTGACGTCGTCGTCGTCGATTCGGCAGGCACCGGGGACTGGCATCGCGGAGGCGACGCCGATCCACGTTCCATCTCGACACTGCTGGCGAACGACTACGTCCTCGACGGCCACGTGGCACGCCAGATCACCCACGACTGGTTCGACTCCCTGGATCTCGTGCTGGCCATGGATTCGTCGAACTTCCAGAACCTGCAGGCGCTGGCCGACCAGGCGGGAATCGAACCCGACCTGCACATGCTGCGGGTGTTCGACCCCACCCTCGCGCACTTGCCGCAGCCGCATCCGGACTTGGACGTACCCGATCCCTACTACGGGGGGGTCGACGGTTTCACCGATGTCCTGCGCATGATCGAGCAGGCAGCAGACGGCTTGATGGTCCAACTGCCGACCCGCATCGGCCAGTAGTCCCCTTCCTCCCCGTTTCGACCTCAGGCGACGGGCGGGCCGTACTGATTGTCGACCGGCTGACCTTCCTTCGCCCACAGCACTATCAGGACGATGATGCCAACGCAGGGGATGAGCACGAGCAACTGAAGCCAGCCGCTCTTGCCGGTGTCGTGCAACCGACGAGCGCCGGCGGCGTAGAGCGGGATGGCCAGAGCAACGCTCACAGCGATCGACAATAGGAAGTATGCACCGGAATCGCCGCCGAAGATGAGCGCGAGAATCGCCTGGACTGCCACCGAAACGATCACGACGAACAGGTAGAACCACCAGAACTCCGAGCGTCGAGCGCGGCCCGTGAAGTTGGCGTAGTTCGAAAAGCACGTCGATACAGATTGACCGAAACTCATGTCTCCTCCTCGAACCGAGTTTCCATCCGCTCCTCACACGGATGCTTCATCCTTTCGCGTGGACCCTCGGATATCCAGCGGATTCACGGATCCGTGACTGGGCAAGCACGAGGGGCCCGGCCTCAACGGCCGAGCCCCTCGAGAGTGAATGTCTTTCGCTACTCCGTGACGACCTCGATCGTCACATTCGCAACCACATCCGGGTGCAGATCCACCGACACCTTGTGCTTGCCGGTCTTCTTGATCGGCGCAGCGATGCGGACGCTGCGCTTTTCCACCAACGGACCTCCGGCGGCCTTGATCGCGGACATGACGTCGGCGTTGGTCACCGAACCGAACAGCTTGCCGCTCTCGCCCGCCTTCGCGAGAACCTTCACGTTCAGCGCCTCGATCTCGGCCTTTACCTCCTTGGCATGATCGAGATTGCGGATCTCGCGCGACTTGCGGGCACGCTTGATCTGCGTGACCTGCTTTTCGCCGCCCTTGGTCCAACCGATCGCCAAACCGCGGGGCAGCAGGTAGTTGCGGCCGTATCCGTCCTTGACTTCCACGATGTCGCCGGCATCGCCGAGTCCACTGACTTCCTGGGTGAGGATGAGCTTCATGGTCGGCCTCCTTAGCGAGCGGTCGAGGTGTAGGGGAGAAGGGCAACCTCGCGGGCGTTCTTGACCGCCATCGCGATGTCGCGCTGGTGCTGGGTGCAGGTTCCGGTCACCCGACGCGCGCGGATCTTGCCGCGGTCGGAAATGAACTTGCGCAGCAAGGCGATGTCCTTGTAGTCGATGCCTTTCACGCCTTCCTTGCAGAAAGGACAGGCCTTCGCCTTGACCATGCGCTGCTGCGCTTGGTTCTTGCTTTCGCGTCGTGAATCGCGTGCCATATGTGTCTCCTGAAATTGAAAGTTCGTCGTTGATTGCTGGGACGTTGGTCGTTAGAAGGGGGGTTCGTCGAAGTTGTCGTCGCCACCGCCAGAACCCGTGGTCCACGGATCCTCGGCTGGTGCGCCACCTCCGCTGTCGCCACCGAAACCGCCGCCACCGCGCTGCACGCGGTTGACCTTGGCCGTTGCGTAGCGCAGCGCGGGGCCTACGTCGTCGACCTCGATCTCGAATGAGGTGCGCTTCTCACCCTCGCGGGTTTCATAGTTGCGCTGCTTCAAGCGACCCGTGACGATCACGCGCGTTCCCTTGGTCAAGGTCTCCGCGACGTTCTCCGCGTACTGGCGCCACACGCTGCAGCGCAGGTAGGTCGGATCGGTGTCCTTCCACTCGTTCGTCTGCTTGTCCATGTAACGCGAACTGGACGCGACGGTGAACGATGCGACGGCCGCACCGCTAGGGGTGAAGCGCAACTCCGGATCGTTGGTCAGATTGCCGACGACCGTGACGTTGATGTCTCCCATCGCCATGTCAGGCTCCGAGTTTCGCTTCGGCCTTGGCCTTGGCCGTCTTGACGACCGGGCGGGTGACCTTGGTGCGCATGATCGCCTCGTTGAGGTTCAACTGGCGATCGAGTTCGGCGACCGCTGCGGGCGATGCCGTCAGGTCGAGCACGACGTAGATGCCTTCACCCTTGTGGTTGATCTCGTATGCCATCCGGCGACGACCCCAGATGTCCACGTTGTTGACGGTCCCACCGTCGCCGCGGATGACGTTGAGAAACGCCTCCAGGCTGGGCTGGATGGTCTTCTCTTCCAGATCGGGGTCGAGGATGATCATGACCTCGTAATGACGCATGAACTGCCCACCTCCTTTGGACTAAGCGGCCCCGGATCTCTTCCGGAGCAGGAGGGCTATCTGCGAGCCGCCGGTTTCCCAGCGGCCCGTGAAGGTTAGCGGCCCCTATCCCCAGCCAGGAAATCGGGGCAGGTCGGTCGATTCCCTTGGCGGGAAGGGTGAAGGAATGACGACGACGGCCTGCGCTGGGTAGTGGTACCGAAAGCGGTACCGTTTCGCCATGGCGATGAACCTTCGGTTGCCGGAGGGGCTAGTAGCCGCGCTGCGACAACTGTCCGAGGAGACCGGGCGATCCCAGCAGGCACTCGCCCGAGAAGCCCTCGAGGAGTACGTGCGCGACTACCGACTGCGCGGCTACCCCAAGGATGTGCGTCACCTCGTCACTCCCGGGGCGCGACCACGCACACCCCTGGACCCCGAAGCCATGGCGATCCTGCGCACCATCGGCAGAGACCGCCTGCTCGAAGGCCTCGATGAGGTGCGGTCGGACAGAGTGTGATGCTCGCCTACGTTGATGCGAGTGTCGTCCTCGTCGACATCCTGGAGGACCGGCCCGTCCTGCCGGAACTTGTGCATCGTGCGGAGGTAGCGACTTCCCAGATCACTTCGCTTGAGATCTCTCGAACTCTTCGCCGGGATCTCAAGGACAGTGATCTGGCTCCTTCCCCATCGGAATTGCTGACCGGCATCGATCTCCTCAGCCTCTCCTCTGTCGTCCTAGACGCTGCAGCTTCCTTGCCTGTTCGGTTTCTACGATCACTCGACGCGATTCACCTGGCCAGCGCCTTGCTTCTCCGAGCCGACATCGTGCTGACACACGACCGTCAGATGCAGCGTGCGTGTAACGAACTCGGCTTAGC
>CAYLOH010000064.1:0-5121 GCA_964385255.1 uncultured Rubrivirga sp.
CATGGCTCGAGGCTCGCGGCTAGATCCGATTCGGATCAGGAGAGCACCGGCTCGGTGCACCGCCCGGCGGCCTCACGTGTGCGGCGTTTGCGAGTCATGTTGACGGCGGTCGAAAACGGCATCGTGGCGGCGTGCTTTCGGTCGTGAACTTCGGCCGAACGAACTTTTGCTCGCCAGCTCTGACGACGACCGTCGCCCCCGTCCCCGAGCCTTCCACCTGCGCCATGGCTCTCGCCGGTCTAGCCTGTGTCGGGTACTCGATGCGGCGGCGACGGGAGCGGGGCTGACGCGTTCCCGCCAACGTGATTCCAATGCGAGCGGAGCAGGGCGTCATCGAGGGCCTGCTCGGCTTTGCGTTTACGCGGCTAGCCGCAATCTGCCCGCACCACTCTTCGCACCCGTCCGCTGCCGCCACCACCTTCAGACCGCGAATACACCCCCACCCATGAGCGCTGCACCCTTCCCCCGACGCACCACGCGGACTGTTCCCCAACTTTCTCATGAGCACTGGTACAAAACAGGGGAGGGGTCAGAGGAACAGGCCCGGCATGTCCGGCCGATGGACGACGGAAAGAACCACTTGCAGGCTCCTTCCGGCACTCCGCCAGCGGATGAAATGTTGAAGAACCACAGCGCTCACGAAAAAGAGCCCGACACATGATGGGAGACACGCATGAACCCTCGTGACCAAAGTCGCCGGAGGAGTCGTTAACCGATGGCCAAAATGCGAATGCTTTGGGAGTCCTGGCGTTCCAGCCTCTGGTTTGTGCCTACGATCCTCGTGTTGGGCGCCGTCGTCCTCGCGCAGGGCTTGATCGAGATCGACAGACACATCGACCGGACCAACCTACGAGAGCAGTGGCCGCGGCTGTTTGGAGCCGACGAGGCTGGGTCGCGCGGCATTCTTACCGCCATCGCCAGTTCGATGATCACCGTGGCCGGCGTCGCTTTCTCGATCACTATTGTCGCCCTGGCGATGGCGTCGAGTCAGTATACGTCGCGCATCTTGCGCAACTTCATGCGTGACCGCGCCAGCCAGATGGTGCTCGGCACGTTCGTGGGTATTTTCGTGTACTGCCTGATGGTTCTGCGCAGCATCCGGGGTGGGGATGGAGGAGCGTTTGTTCCTTCGCTAGCGGTCTTGTTCGCTGTGGCGTTGGCGTTTGTCGGTATTGGCTGTCTGATCTTTTTCATCCATCACATTGCCTCGTCCATCCAAGCGGAAAGCATCATTCAGTCTGCGGCCATAGAGACAATCGACGCCATCGACCGCCTGTTCCCCGCCGAGAGGGTCGAAGCGCCCGGCACAGACATCAGCCCTGGATCGGAGCCACCCACGGGTGTGCAGGTCTGGCAATCGATCCCGGCACGTCGAACCGGTTACATCCAGGCTGTCGATAGCGGCGGCCTGCTCAGCTTCGCGGCCGCGCAGAACACCATCGTCCGCATGGAGCGCGGCATCGGTGATTTCGTCGTTGAGGGGGCACCACTCGTCTCCATCGCTGGAAGTAAGCAGCCGGACATTGAAACAGCCGCTCAATTGGACGCCCACTACTCTATCGGTTACCAGCGCACCATGGTCCAGGACGCGGCCTTCGGGATTCGGCAGATTGTGGATGTGGCCATCAAGGCACTTTCGCCCGGCATCAACGACACAACGACCGCCGTGACCTGTGTGGACTACCTGACGGCCGTCCTCGCACGACTCGCCACGCGTCACTTCGAGTCACTGCATCGAATGGATGGGGGCGAACTACGGGTCATCGCCCGAGGCGCCACGTTTCCGGACATGGTGGCGAAGGCGTTCGATCAAATCCGCCGGAACGCCGCAGGCAACGTTACGGTCCTGCTGTCCTTGCTTCAGGCCCTGGAGGTCATCGCCATGCGGACGCAGGACGCCCATCGGCGGCAGGCGTTGTGGCGGCAGGCGGACCTGATCGCCGAGGTCGCCAACCGAACCGTCCCCGCGCCTCGGGACCGCGACGGACTCGACGCCGCGATAGAACGCCTCGCCCAGATCACGAAGAAGGAAACCTGACGATAAACGACCCGACGTCCAAAACCAAAGATGCCATCTGCGGTATGACGGTGGCAAAAGCGACATGACTTCGCACTGAGCGTGACGGACAGACGTTCTATTTTTCAGTGAGCACTTCCGGAAGACCTTACTCTCAACGATCTTCCGCCTGCGTCCACTGCGTGCTACCCCGACGCAAGGCGGCCAACTGGGTCGGCCGGGGTTATGGTCGAGACTCCATGCGACCAGGGGCCAACGGAGTCGTCGAGCGCTCGCTGTTTGAGTTTCTCGACAGGCTCGCGGATCTCGTGCCGCCTCCGCGCAAGCACCGGTATCGGTATCACGGGTTGTATGCACCCAACGACAAGCGCAGGCGGGCCGTGAAGGCACTGGACAAAAGAGAAAATCTGCAAGCGGGGCGATGCCGCGACGGGCAGGCACGCGAGCGACG
The DNA here is from genome assembly GCA_964385255.1 of uncultured Rubrivirga sp. Classification (GTDB taxonomy): domain Bacteria; phylum Actinomycetota; class Actinomycetes; order S36-B12; family S36-B12; genus S36-B12. Next base: position 2,469 of record CAYLOH010000064.1, read on the forward strand.
GCTGCGCCACGGGCAGCTGCTGTGACACGAAGCAAAAGCCCCGCTCGCACGTCACTTCGCGGATTGCGTGGGCCAAGCTTCTGGCGCGGGCGGGGAAGGAGTTTCCGCGGCAGTGCCCGAGTGGTGCCAGTGACCTTCGGCCGATGCTGATCCAACTCTTTTACCATTACGACTCCATCTCTGGCCTTCGCACTTTTGGCAACCCCCGGTTGCTACAGACTTCCTGTCGGCGAGCCGGGGCCAGTCCGAGTGATGCTGACACACCTCGGCGAACCGCTCGAGCCGCCTCCGCTTTCACTTGCGCGAGCACGCCCGCCAAATGTGCCGAGCTCGTTCAGGCCCATGACGACCGCAACGTCTTTCAAACATCACCGGCCGAACGGCCCGTGACAGACATCCACAGCTCGAGGCCCGTGTTGGACGCAAGGCACCGAAGCCCCGGGACCAGCGGACTGGAATCCGGTCTGCGCCGAGGCGAGAGAAACTCCATCGTGGGGTGTGTGTGGCGTTTCGAGGAACCGCCTCCGGACGTCCAGTGCCTCCCGTGGCTCACGAGTTGCTCGGCTGCCGGGAGATCGTTGCGGGAGTGCCATCAGCTAAGATATCCTTCATCTGTGTGGGAAAAACCTCCGATAGAGCCGAGCCTGATGAGCATTTCCCGGCCACGCCTGCTTGAGTTCGCTTTCGTTGCAACCGTCGTGGCGATGCTCGTGCCGTCGGCTCATTCGGCTCCGTTCGTCGGTGGCGTGGTGGTGTCGCTTGTAGGAGACGGCACCACATCGATCACGACCGGGACTGTCGCCGTTCCGATCACGCTGACGGAATACACGACGGCCGGTTTGCCGACGGGTGGATCGGTGACGCTGCCCACGGTGGATTCCGGTGCCAACTATGCCGTCGCCGGAAATATGTCCTCGATCTTCGGCTTCCTGAAGCGTTCGGTCGACGGCCGGTACCTCACGATCGCCGGCGTCAATGTCCCTGCGGGCACACAGGGCAGTGTCTTCGGCAACAGCGCCTATCCAAATCGGGCGATCGCCCGTGTCGACGCGGGTGGAGTCATCGACTCGTCGACTCGCTTTGACGCAGCAGGCACCACCCCCCGATCGGCGATCACCACGAATGGCACCGATATCTGGTGGAGCGGCGATGACGGCAGCGGGGGCACCATGGGCGGCATTCGTTATCTGACGCTCGGCAGCACGACCAGCGGCGTGGCGCTGGCGCAGGGAAATAGGGACAGCGCGACCACGGTGGGCGCGCCCGCCCCGGTTCCCTCCAACTCCCGGGTACTCAACATCCACGACAACCAACTGTACGGCTCGTCGAATCAGACGGTCGGCTCGGGCACCACCGCCGTCAGCTTGAGCGGCGTATTCAATGTCGGTGTAGGTCTGCCAACCACGGCCAATCAGTTCGGATCGCTGCTCGTCGGCAGCGGTGTGAGCAGTACGTTTGACTTCTACTTTGCCGACGCCTCGACGCTCTATGTCGCGGATGACGACACGACCGTTTCGGGAACGCTCGACGGAATTTCCAAGTGGTCGCTCAGCGGTTCGACGTGGACCAGGCAGTGGATGGCGCTGCCGGCCGGGGCCACGGGTATGCGAGGCCTGGCGGGCGTGACCGACGTCGGCAGCGGCACGGTCGAGCTCTACGGAGTGACGGCGGCGGCGAGCGGCGTGGAGAACCAACTCGTGCGGCTGGTCGACACCCTCGGCGGTACAGCGGCACCGAGTTATACAGTGCTGGCGACCGCACCGAGCAACTACCTGTTCCGCGGCGTCGCGTTGTCGCCCGTGGCGGTGCCGGAACCCTCGAGCGCGGCGATGCTCGTCGGTGGGGGCCTCGCGCTCGCAGCGGTCAGCCGCAGGGGTTCGCGCCGCTCCGGAGTTCTATGCCGCGTCAAGGCTGCGGCGATGCGAAAGCTTCTGGTGGGCCCCAAGGCCGCTCAACTCAATCAGCCCGTATCACCGAACCCTCATTCCACCTACTTACGACCGCGAATACACGCCCACCCGGTCAGCCGACAGGCACCGACCGGAGGCCCACTGTCGTAACCCCTCGATCGTGTCGCCCGCAGGGACAGCCACGGGGATCACGTTCTGAGCGGCTTGAACCAGCGGCACGTCCAAGAGCGACGCCAGCCTGCAGCACGACTTGATCTCGGCGCCGGTCCAGTTGGTGTCGTCCGAGCGGGCCTGCTTCGCATCCAGCCCATAGTGCCGTTTTGCGATGGCCCAGATCGCATCCCTCTCGTCACACCCGGGCAAGTGCACGAAGAACACGCCGTCGAAGCGTTCAGCCCGGGTGAACTCCGAAGGCAACTTCGAAGCGTCGTTGCAGGCGTCGACGAAGAAGACGTCCGAATTTTGGTCGTTCAGCTACGTGAGGAAACGCTTACGCCCGCGGGCCGAAATGCCTGCAGATTTACGTGGGCACCGACGACCAGCGGACGGCCGAGGCGGCCTGGGCGGCATTCGACGCCCTCCAGCGGGTGCTCTCCGGGCCGTTTGCTCACAGTTTTGCTAACAGTGCCACCTCTGGGGGCGCCGACGCCGCACCCCCGGAGGAGCAATCCGCAAAGGAAATCACGGAACCAAATCGAAGTAGGCCCGGTGTGATTCGAACACACGACCAAGGGATTATGAGT
>CAYLOH010000065.1:0-1912 GCA_964385255.1 uncultured Rubrivirga sp.
TCTTGGTTCGCCGTTCGTGTGCACGCTGCACCACGACCATCGCGGCGACGAAGAGTGCACGCGTGGCGATGAGTGCGACGAGGACTACAGGCACCAGCACGGCGACGAGGCGCAGTTGCTCACTGTTCAGTCGCTGCAAGACCTCGGGCAATTCCAAACCCACAAGGAAGAAGGCGAAGGTCTGCAAGATGAATGTCAGATGCCGCCAGACCGTCGTGCCTTGCAGGCGACCCGACCACCCCGGGTCCGCGTGCTGGGAACTCGCCACCCACAAGGCGGCGACGACGATCGCCAGGATCCCCGAACCTTCGAACTGCTCGGCCAACAGATAAATGAGGAATGGCGCCACGACGATCAGGGAATTCGCGGCGACCAGGTCGCGGCTGCGTCGAAGTACCCAGGACATGACGAATCCCGCAGCGGCGCCCACGATCAGACCCACACCCACCGCGAGGACGAATAAGCCCGCTGCGTCGATCAAGGTGACACTGCCTGCGATAGCCGCGATCACTGCAACGCGAAGTGCCGTCAAACCAGTTCCGTCATTGACCAGGCTCTCGCCTTCGAGCACCGAGACCAAACGCCGCGGGATGGATGCGCGCTTGGCGATGGTGCTCACCGCAACGGCGTCGGTGGGGGCGAGGATCGCTCCCAGCGCAATCGCGATCGCCAACGGCATCGCGAAGAGGACGCTGACGAGACCGCCTACGACGAGCGTCGTGGCTAGGACCAGTCCCACCGCGAGCGTCAATACCGGCCGACTGACCTTGCGCAAATCCAGATAGGACGAACCCAGCGCCTCACCGAACACCAGCGGGGCGAGGATCAGGATCAGGATGACCTCTGGATCCGGTGGTGCATCGGGTCCGATCGGAAGGAAACCGACGATCGCGCCCACGAAGATCAACGGGAGCGCGATACCCCAGCCGCGTTGCCGAAAGAAGACCGCAAGGGACAGCGAGATGACGCCTCCGACAGCAAACCCGAACAGTTCGTCGGTCACGACTTCGACCTTAGGTGCCGTGTCATGTCGATTCGATGCGTCGACGGCCTTCGAAGGCGCGCCCGAGCGTCACTTCGTCGGCGTACTCGAGGTCACCGCCCACAGGTAATCCACTCGCGAGTCTGGAGACAGCTACGCCCAGCGGCGCGATAGTCCGTGCCAGGTAGGTGGCAGTTGCCTCACCCTCAAGATTCGGATCGGTCGCCAAGATGACCTCCGAGATCGAACCATCGGCCAACCGACCGAGTAGTTCACGAATGCGGAGATCTTCCGGCCCGATGCCTTCTATCGGATTGATGGATCCACCCAGCACGTGATAACGACCACGAAACTCGCGTGTGCGTTCGATGGCGACGACATCCTTCGGCTCTTCCACCACGCACAACACGGACGCATCGCGTTTCGGATCCGTGCAGATTCGACATTGCTCGGCTTCAGCAACGTTGCCGCAGGTCTGACAGAACCGCACTCGTTCCTTGACGTGCACCAGCGAGTCGACAAGTCGCTGAACGTCGGTTTGATCGGCAGCCAGGAGATAGAACGCGATGCGTTGCGCACTCTTGGGACCAACGCCGGGCAGTCGACCCAACTCATCGATGAGATCTTGAACCGCGCCTTCGTACATCAGTGCTCGATCTCGCCGATCTGAGTTGCGCCAAGCTCACGGACCAACAGTTCGACGCCCGATACGTCGTCCACGTTGGCGTCGTCCGGGCTAGGCGCATCGGGTTCCACCATCGCCTGCGTTCCAGCGCCGGCACTTCCTCCACTCGGCGCCAGGACGACGTCGATACGAGCGTCAACCTTGAGAACGTCCTTGATGGCCCCGCGCAGACTCTCGTCGTGTCCGCCCTTGACCACGTTCGTCGCCTTGCCCTGACTGTCCAACCCGACCGCGAGCACGCCCTC
>CAYLOH010000065.1:2012-4814 GCA_964385255.1 uncultured Rubrivirga sp.
GCGCAGTCGCGGAGCGGTCGCACCCTTCATCTCACCGAGCACTTCGCTGACGATCTCCGCCGCTCGGCTGGCTTCCGCGGGGCCGAGCCGCTGCGCCTGGGCCACGATCTGGTTGATCTCCGCCTCCGGGGCGTCGACCAGCCCGCGCTCGGCTGCGTCGGGAACGCTTTGCACGACGATCACATCGCGCAGGCGCTCGAGCAGGTCGGTGACGAAGCGCCGCGGCTCGTGCCCGGCTTCGACCACCTTTTCGATGACGGCGAATAAGCCGGCACCGTCACGCTCGGCAACCGCATCGACGGTCGCATCGAGCAGCGCAGCGTCGGTGAGGCCCAGTTGATCGGCAACCTCGCTATAGGTGATGCCATCAGGGCCGGAACCCGCGATGACTTGCCCGAGGATGGACAGCGAATCACGAACGCTGCCGGCGCCAGCCCGCGCCACCAAGCCCAAGGCTGCTGGATCGGCGGCAACGTTCTCCGCCGCACAAATCGACGCTAGGTGATCCTGCAATTCCCGGGTGCCCACAAGGCGGAAGGCGTAGTTGTGGGTCCTGGAACGGATCGTCGGGAGGACCTTGTCGGGGTCGGTCGTGGCGAAGATGAAACGAACGTGCTCCGGGGGCTCTTCGACCAGCTTCAGCAGCGCGTTGAAGCCGGCCGTGGACACCATGTGCGCCTCGTCGATGATGTAGATCTTGTAGCGGGACGAGGCCGGTGCGAACATCGCGCGTTCACGCAGATCACGGGTGTCGTCCACACCGCCGTGGCTTGCCGCATCGAGTTCGATCACGTCTATCGATCCGGGTCCGCTGGCGGACAGATCCTTGCAGCTTTGGCAGACGCCGCACGGTTCGGGCGTGGGTCCCTGTTCGCAGTTCAGGGACCGGGCCATGATGCGCGCGGTGGAGGTCTTGCCGCACCCGCGCGGCCCGGAGAACAGGTAGGCATGGTGCACACGGTCGTTCTCGAGGGCACGGGTGAGCGGGGCTGTGATGTGTTCTTGGCCGACCACATCTGCCAACCGGGTAGGCCGGTAGGTGCGATAGAGGGCCAGTGACACAACCGAACCCTAATTCCCAGAAGACGGGACCCCCCGCGCACCTGACAGAGCCCGCCTACCCTTGCTGCCTTCCGGCCCTGGGGGGGTTGAGCGAGTTGACACCGCACGGGGGGTCGGTTACCAGGGTACGGGGCGTGCGAGGCAACGCGCCACTGACGGGTAATGTCCCCCGCGGAGGATTCGCCTAGTGGCCTATGGCGCTCGCTTGGAAAGCGGGTTGGGTTAATAGCCCTCAGGGGTTCAAATCCCCTATCCTCCGCCAGTTCGAAGGGGGCGGCAGATGCCGCCCCCTTCGTGCATGCGCAGTCCTTGTAATCTCCTCCGCGGTGGCGTGTCCGAGCGGCCAAAGGAGCGCGCCTCGAAAGCGCGTGTGGGGGCAACCTCACCGTGGGTTCAAATCCCACCGCCACCGCCACAAGCCTTGATCGATTTGACGCGAGCGGATCACTCGCTCACCGCTCATGCGGTTGGATCGTCGGTATGGCCGATCCCCAGCTCCCGTCCCCGTCCATCCGCGATGTGCGCTTCAGCCCCCGGAACGTCTGGAAGGTCGGGCTGGTCGTTCTCGCCCTGATCGGCCTCGCGCTGTTCGTGCAGTTCCTGCTCGAAGACGGTGGCGGGATCTTGTTCACCATCTTGATGGCATGGTTCGCGGCCATCGCGATGGCCCCGGTAGTGAACCGGCTGTCCCGACACATGAAGCGCGGTTTGGCGACCATCCTGGTGATGTTTGCGTTCTTGTTGTTCGCGGCGTTCTTCTTGTTCGCGTTCGGCAGTCTGTTGGTGGATCAACTCGTCGAATTGGCGATGGCGGTGCCCGCGGTCATCAACCAGGCACTCGCGCTGGCCAATGAGCAGTTGGGCACTGCTTACGAGTTCAGCGATTTCTTCGCGATGCTCGATGTCCAGACGGCCGATCTGGCGCTGTACGCCGGCGAGATCGCCCTGAGCATCCTCGGCTTCGTCACCTCGCTGGTGGGCAGCATCTTCAGCATCTTCACGTTTGGTCTGTTCCTGTTCTACTTCTCCGCACGCCTGCCGCAGTTCCAGCGCTGGGTCGCCGGCTTGTTCCCCGAGCGCACGCAGGAATTCGTGATGACTGTGTGGCGACTCACCTCGGAGAAGACCGGCGGTTACATCGGGGCTCGGGTGATCCTGGCGACGATCAACTCGACCACCACCGCGGTCGTGTTCCTGCTCATCGACATGCCCTACTGGCTGCCATTGGCGCTTTGGACCGGCATCGTCGCCCAGTTTGTCCCGACCATCGGTACCTATATTGCGATCGCCCTCCCCGTCCTAGTCGGACTGCTCAGCGACAACCCACTCGTCGGACTGCTCGCGCTGGGTTGGGCGATCATCTATCAGCAGGTCGAGAACCTCACGATCGAACCGCGCATCAGCGCGAAGGCCGTCAACGTCAATCCCGCGGTCGCATTCGGGTCGGTCCTGCTCGGTGCTTCCTTGTTCGGTGTTGCGGGCGCGTTCCTCGCGATTCCCGTCACGGCGATGTTGCTGTCTCTACTGGACATCTACGGGCACCGTTACGAATTGATCGATGAACTGCGAGAGGAACAGGAAACGGTGGGCATCACCGACGGTGACTCAACGGACGGGGATAGCTGACCGTGGACCTGGGACCGAGTACTCGGGCGCAGGAGTACGTCTCTCGCACGCGAGCCTTCCTGGATGAATTCGTCTACCCGGCTGAGCCCGTCTACGCCGAACAGCGTCGCCAAC
>CAYLOH010000066.1:0-4630 GCA_964385255.1 uncultured Rubrivirga sp.
GCCTGGAAATCCTCGAAGGCCTCGATGACCTCGGCCTTGGTGCTCATCACGAACGGCCCGTATTGGAACGTGGGTTGGCGCAGCGGAACGCCACCGATGATGAACATCTCCAGGTTCGGTGATCGCGACTCTTGTTGAGGCGAGGCGGAGATGCGCAGCGCATCGCCGTTCACCAGCACCGCCATCTGACCGGTCTGCACCGGACGTTGCTCCACGCCAACCGAACCGAAGCCAGCGAGGGTGTACGCGAGGGCATTGAAGTCGCTGCGCCAGGGAATATCGATCTGTGCGCCGGGTGCCAGCGTCAAGTGCGCGATGGCTAGGGGAGTGTGCGAGATACCCGGGCCCTTGTATCCGGCTATGTCTCCGGCGAGGACACGCAGCACCGCACCACCGTCGGCGCTGGTGACCATCGAAACATCTTCACCCTGCAGGTCCTGATACTGCGGAGCGATGCGCTTCTTCTCCTTGGGCAGGTTGATCCACAGCTGCAGGCCATGGAACAGACCACCGGACTCCACCAGGTGCTCGGGGGGCGTCTCGATGTGCAAGATGCCATCGCCCGCGGTCATGTACTGCGTACCGCCCTCGAGGATCGTTCCACCACCGCCATGGTTGTCCTGGTGCAGGAACTGTCCGTCGATGAGATAGGTGAATGTCTCGAACCCGCGATGCGGGTGCCACGGAGTTCCCTTGGGCTCGCCCGGTGCGTACTCCACCTCGCCCATCTGATCCATGTGGATGAACGGATCGAGGTCGAATGGGTCGATGCCGGCGAATGCACGGCGGACCGGGAAGCCCTCGCCCTCGTATCCCTGGGGTGCGCTGGTCACGGTCTTGACCATGCGCATCGTCGCCTGCGGTGCCACGGTCAGTCGGGGCAAGGTCATGGTGTCGGCGGTTACTGCGGGCATGGGGACCTCCTGAATAGATCGTTGCATTTAGTTTAGCGTTCAACTAACTGTCGCGCAACTCGCTGCCCCCGCTGGTCGCCACCGTCCATCGGCGTTACCGTCCGAACATGCGCCCGGTTCCCTCGTCCGTCGTTCCCGCCCTCGGCATCACCCGAGTGGTGATCGGCGCGGGGATGATCGTCAACCCGGCGGGGCTGGGTAAGGCGCTGGGGTTGAGCGAGGAACGTGCCCGGGAAGCGGGGTGGCTCGCCCGACTGGCCGGAGCCCGAGAGATCGGCATCGGTCTGGGGACCTTGGCCGCCTGGCGCTCGGGTGCGCCGACCGCCGGCTGGGTGGCGGCGCAGGCGATCAGCGACGGATCCGACGCGGTGGCCTTCGCCATGGTCGCCCGGCGGGGCGCCATCACCCCGGCTCGAGGGTGGGGGATGGGGCTGTTCGCCCTATCCGGGGCCATCAGCGAGGCCCTCACCGCGGTTGCCCTGCGCCGTTCGGCTCGCTAGGACCCCCCACAGCCGTCGCCATTACAGTGCGGGGGTGTTCGCCCTGCCGCGTGTTTCCCGAGTGGCCGTGTTCTGGGCACTACTGGTCGCCCTGGCCTTCGCCGTCCTCGCGGCCGCCCCGCAGGCCCGCGCGGAGGCGAGGTTGGAGGGGTCGGTCCCCGTATCGGGTGAGACCGTCCCCGAACCGGTCACCGAGATCGCACTCGTCTTCACCGAGCCGGTCAGCCTGAACGAGACCGAGACCCGACTTCTCGACGCCGCGGGCACCGACTTGATCTTCGAGGCGGTTGGCGACGGCAACACCTGGCTCATCGAGCCGGCGCTTTCCCTGGACAACGGGGTGTACGGGGTCATCTGGCAGGCCGATACCGCCGACGACACCACCATTCGCGGTGTCATCCGCTTCGGGGTGGGCGACGTGGTCCTCGAGGATCCGGCGGCCACACCCGAGCAAGGGTCCCTGGACAACCAACTGGCGGACGCACAACAACCCCTGGCGCAAGGTGACGGAACCGACGATGGCGGTGGCTTCTTCGCATCCATCGGCACGGCGCTGGCGAACATGGGCGTGATCGTCGGCTGGGGTGTCGCGCTCTTCGTCGCCTTCGTCACCACCCCGCGGATGACCTGGGTTGGCAAGTACCTGCTTCAGTTGATGCGAATGGCCGGTGTCATCGCGATGGTCGGTGCGGTGATCGAGTTGGCCGCCGGGCTGTTCGGGGCTGGTGGCGCGAATGTGCTCATCGCGGCGCTGCTGCGGTTGGGTGTCGGGGCGGCCTTGTTCGCTGCGCCCGGCATGGTCAACGGATCGCCGTTCATCTGGGTGCTCAGTGCCGTCGCGATCGTTGCTTACGTTCTGGACGGTCACACAACATCCGAGGGGCCGCTGTGGTTGATGGCACTCGCGGATGCCTCGCACGTGACCTTCGCCGCCATCTGGGGCGGCGGGATCATCGCGCTCGCCATTGCCCTCGCCTTGGTGATCCGACGGCGGGACGAGCGTGACGTCCTGGTTCCCGATGGCAGCGAACTGGCTGTTCGGTTCTCACGTTTCGCCACCTACTCGGTCTTCGGTGTGGCGATCACCGGCATCGTGATGGCGTTCTTCATCCTGCCTAGCTTCGGCGCTTTGGTTTCCACTCCGTGGGGCATCTTGCTGCTCATCAAGATCGCGCTCGTTGCTGCGCTCGCCGTCGTGGGAGCGCGCATCCACTTCAACGCGATTCCGGAGATCGAGTACGCGCAGGTTCAGCGGGACAACGGCGACAATGTGCACAAACTCGAGCGATCCCACCTGCGGGACCTTCGTCGATCGCTGCTGCCCAGCATGCTTTTGGTCTTGGTGATCCTGGTGATCTCCGGGTTGTTGACGCAGGCGTCGATCGCCGTCGGTTAGCAGCTAGTCGGAAACATCGGCGACGGTTGCCCCATACGCCGCAATGAGGTCATCGGCGGAAAGCCCGATCGCCACCCCGTGTTCCCCTGAACCCAACGTGATCGACGTTCCCACCAGACGTTCATCTACGACAACCGGCAGGGACAGTCCCAGGGGAGTGATCGTGCCGCGCCGGTAGCCGGTCACGGAATACGCGACCTCGGCATCGGGCATGGACAGTCGTGACACACCCAGCAACGCCCGCAACTTGGGCCAGGAGATCGATCGATCGCCGGGCACCAGCACGAGTAGGTAGTCGTCCTCACTGCGTCTGACCAGCAGTGACTTCACCACCGCCGCGACGGACACTCCTCGAGCCTGCGCCGCCTCCTCCACCGAGGAGACCTTCCCGTACTGGATTACCTGGTGCGTCAGTCCCAGATCGCCCGCAGCCTTCGCTCCCGGATTGAGAACCTCGCTCATACGGGCATTGTCTTAGCCGCGAACTCCAGGTGAAGTGGAACGACGACGACGGGATGCGCCGGGGCGAGCCGAACGCGAGCCACCCTGACGGGGGTTGCGAGGACCACCCGAGTGACGCCGTCCGCCGTTCGATCCGTGCGACTGCTTGACCTTGGCCGGATGCCACGGGTTGCCACTGGGCGCCTGCGCACCGGTGATGCTCACCAGTTCCGAGCTCAGGGGCCGCACGCGCGTCACGACGGGTTGCACACCGCAACTGTCCGTCATGTGCTTGACGGTGCGCTGTTGGCGCGGTGCCGTCATGGTCACCACGGTCCCAGACTCGCCTGCGCGCGCAGTGCGTCCTGCCCGGTGCAGATAGTCCTTCGGGTCTGTCGGTGCATCGAAGTGCACCACCAGGGAGATGCCGTCCACGTGGATGCCGCGGGCGGCAACGTTCGTCGCCACCAACACATTCACTCGCCCGTCGCGGAAGTCACCCAGTGTGCGCGTGCGCACCGCTTGGGTCTTGTCGCCGTGCAGCACTCCTACGGGTACGCCCTCGGCAGCAAGCTTCTTGGCGAGTTTGTCGGCCCCGTGCTTGGTGCGGGTGAAGATGATGGTGCGACCCTCGCGCGAGGCGATCTGCGCGATCACCGCGTCGCGATCCTCCGGATGCACCACCAACACGTGATGGTCCATCGTCGTGACCGATGCCTGACCGGTGTCCACCGAATGCTCGACGGGATCGTGCAGATAGGAACGGACGAGTCGATCCACGCCCTTATCCAAAGTCGCGCTGAACAGCAGCCGCTGTCCGCCGGGCTTGCAGGTATCGAGAATCTGCTTCATGGCGGGTAGGAAGCCCATATCGGCCATCTGGTCGGCTTCGTCGAGGACCACGATCTCGGTCGCTGAGAGGTCGACATCCCCGCGCTCCATCAAGTCGATCAAGCGACCGGGAGTAGCGATCAGGATCGGCACACCCGAACGCAGCGCGTCGATCTGTTTGCCGTAGGGCATGCCGCCGGCGATCAGGCGTGACTTCAGATCCACCGCATCCATCAAGGGTTTGAGCGAATCTTGAATCTGCATCGCGAGCTCGCGCGTGGGTGCGAGCACCAAGCCCAGCGGCTTGTGGGGCTTCGCGCGCCGGCCCGCGAGGCGGGTCAACATCGCCAGCCCGAACGCGAGTGTCTTGCCCGAGCCGGTTTGACCACGGCCGAGAACGTCGCGTCCGGAGACCGCGTCGGGCAGCGTGGCCACCTGGATGGGGAAAGGAGAGGTGATGCCCTGGCGTGCCAGGACCTTGCTGAGGGCAGGGTTGATGCCCAATTCATCGAAAGACATGAGTTACCTATTCATCACGAGACCGAGAG
>CAYLOH010000067.1:0-4428 GCA_964385255.1 uncultured Rubrivirga sp.
ATCCCAACATCTCTCCCACTCTCCTCAGGGTCGTCAGTGATCAAGGACGCAGACGATTCTTCGTCGAGCTCACGGACACACCGAACGTTTACTGGATCGACCTCGACAACCTGTCGCTGGAACCTGGGTCATCGGTCATGAGGCTGGAGATCGACGAAGGCCCCGTTCGTGCGGGAGAGTCCTCGGCCGACTTCGTTGCTGTGGATCAGCCGTACGAGTTCTCCCCGGAGGCGTAGCAGGTGTCCGGCGGTGCCTCCGGGCCGTGCCGGGCAGGCGCAGGAGCGCGGGGCAGGTCGTGCAGGTGGTGGCCCCGAGAGGATTCGAACCTCCGCTACAGGGTGTAGGAAATCGTGTTTGGGTTTCCTAGTGCTCTGAAGTGTTCCGGTTTGTCAGCATCTTCTTGCACTTCCTGGCCGAGTGGTGACGTCGACTTCGATCTGTTTCGGGGCACTGTGCCGGGGACGAGTCTCCCTAGCCCGCGTGGAAACGCGGCCGTCTCACCCGCCAAATCCAGAAATCGCGCCTGCGGCAGTCACTCACCCTTGCGGTAGTGCCACAGGGGACCTGCTGAGGGATGCTGCATTCGGCTATGCACCGCTGTGGTGTACTTCGTTGCCATGTACGTGAGAAGCCCGTGGCATGGCCACGCCGATGCCGCTGAGATCGCCCACTGGTCGGCAGTGGCCCACGAAGTAGCCGACAAGGTCGGCGTCGACGCCCTGGAACGTGATCAGGGCAGCCTCCCGCCCTATGCCGCCATGCAGCTGATCCGCGAGTCGGGCCTGGCGAACCTCCTGGTTCCCGTGGAACTCGGTGGTGCAGGAGGGCACTGGGAGACAGCATTCTTGATGACGCGGATCATCGCCCGGACCGATGCATCCGTGGCCCAACTGCTGGGCTATCACTATGTGAATCAGGCGTGCGTCGTCTTCTACGGACCCGACGTGGCTGCCCAGCAGGAATGGCTGCGTCGCAGCGCGGCGAACAACTGGATCTGGAGCGACGCCTTCAACCCGGTGAGCCCTGACCTGGACATCGTGGCCGATGGTGATGCCTACCGACTCACGGGTCTCAAGCGCTTCGCCACTGGATCCCAGGTCTCCGACATCATCATCTCCGGTGGCGTCGCCGTGGGCGGGAGGTTCGACGGGCAGGTGATCGTGTTCGCGCTCGATTCGCATCGTGATGGCGTGGAGCACATGGATGACTGGAATCACCTCGGTCAGCGCTCCTCTGACAGTGGGTCCGTGAAGTTCACGGATGTGCTCGTCACGGCGGATGACATCTTCGGCACGGACGCGGGAGAGCCGTTCTCGTCCGTGGTGACCCCCGGGGTTCAGCTGCTCTTCGGCAACATCTATCTGGGCATCGCAGAGGGAGCGCTGGAACTCGCTAAGCGATTGACGCTCGCCCGGCCCAATGCGTGGTTCCTCAGTGGTGTCGATCGCTACTCGGAGGATCCCATCACGCACCGTGTGTTCGGCGAGCTCGTGGCCAAGACCGTTGCGGTGGAGGCCCTTGCCGATCGGGTGAACCGCCAGTACGACGCCGCAGTTGCGCTCGCGGGCGCGACGACGGATGAGGACCGGGCTCGTATCGAGATTGCCGTGGCGCAGCTCAAGGTCATCTCCTCCGACGTCGGGGTCGACGTAGCCAACCGCGTCTTCGAGGTGACTGGAGCGAGCGCGACCAAGCTGAGCTACGGCCTCGACGTGTACTGGCGCAACATCCGCACGCACTCGCTCCACGATCCCGTTGACTACAAGAAGATCGAGGTGGGGGCGAACTACCTCACAGGCGCCGTCCAGCCGATCTCGCTCTACACCTGATGCCGTCGTACGACGAGCTCGCGGCGAAGTACCGCCCGGTGTTCGCAGCGATCGCCGAAGGCTCGGTGCAGCGAGAGCTGGACCGGACGCTGCCATTCGAACAGATCACGTGGCTCAAGGAGGCCGGGTTCACCGGTGTCCGGGTTCCGGTCGAGTTCGGGGGAGACGGGGCCAGCCTCCCCCAGCTCTTCGCGCTGCTGGTCGAGCTCGCGGCCGCTGACCCGCATGTGCCGCAGGCGTTTCGCGGCCACGTGGCCTTCGTCGAGGATCAGCTGTACCGCCCCGAGGACCCGACGCGCGATGAATGGCTGCGCGCCTTCGCCGCCGGCGCAATGGTCGGGAACGCCGTCACGGAGATCGGAAACGTGAAGCTCGGCGACGTGCGCACTCGTCTTTCTTCTGCGGGCGACGGCTACACGATCACGGGGAGCAAGTTCTACACGACGGGGAGCATCTTTGCGGAGTGGATCGACGCCACTGCGCTTGATCCCGATGGGGTGGAGGTCGCAGCCCTCGTGCGCGTGGCCGATGGCGTCGAGGTGTCCGATGACTGGATGGGTTTCGGCCAAAGGCTCACCGGCTCGGGCGCGGCGGTGTTCAGCGCCACGCCCGTGCGTGGCGACCATGTCTATCCCTTCGCGGACCGCTTCCCCTACCAAACGGCGTTCTACCAACTCGTGCTCGTGGCCGTTCTGGGCGGCATAGCGCGCAGCGCCGCCGACGATGCGGCCTATCAGGTAGCCCACCGCGCGCGCACCTTCAGTCACGGCAACACGGATCAGACCCGCGACGACCCTCAGGTGCTGGAGAACGTGGGCAGGATGGCGGCCAACGCTGCTGCGGTGGAGGCAGTTACCGTGCGTGCTGCTGAGGCGTTGCAACGGGCTTACGAGGCACGAGGTGCCGCGACAGACGTGATCGCCGAGTGCCGCCGGAATGCCGAACTGCGATCCATCGAAGCGCAGATCGTGGCCACTCGACTCGCCCTGGAGTCTTCGACGCTGCTGTTCGAGGGCCTGGGTGCATCGGCGGTGCTGGTGTCTGCGGCGCTGGACCGGCACTGGCGCAATGCGCGTACCGTCAGCTCGCACAACCCTGTGCCCTTCAAGGCCCGCATCCTCGGCGACTTCGTCGTCAACGGCACCGAGCCTCCCTATGAATGGTCGATTGGTGTGGGAAAGCCGAAGGAACAGTGATGGCCCGTCAGGAGATCGCGCTCAACGCCTTCACGATGAACACGCTGGGCCACCTCTCACCCGGTCTGTGGCGTCACGACACCGACCAGACCCCTCGATACATCGATCTGGACTACTGGGTGGAGTTGGCGCGCACGCTGGAGCGAGGACTGTTCGACGCCGTGTTCCTCGCGGACGTACTGGGCGTCTACGACGTTTACCAGGGTTCGCGCGACGCTGCTCTCGCCGGAGGAGTGCAGATCCCGGTGAACGATCCGCTCGCCCTGATCCCTGCGATGGCCAGCGTCACCGAGCATCTGGGTCTCGCGATGACCGCTGCAGTCTCCTATGAGCATCCCTATCCGTTCGCGCGCAGGATGAGCACCCTGGATCACCTCACCAACGGCCGGGTCGGCTGGAATGTGGTGACGGGCTACCTGAACAGCGGCGCGGTGAACTTCGGGGTGAGCGCACAGGAGGCGCACGACCGTCGCTACGACATCGCGGACGAGTACCTCGAGGTCTGCTACCGGCTGTGGGAGCAGAGCTGGGAGGACGACGCCGTCATCGCGGACAAGGAGCGCGGCGTCTACATCGATCCCGCGAAGGTGCACCCACTCGACTTCCGCGGTGAGTTCTTCCAGGTGCCGGGCATCCACCTGTGCGAGCCATCACCCCAGCGCACACCGGTGATCTATCAGGCAGGGGCGTCGCCGCGCGGTGTGCAGTTCGCGGCCAAGCACGCAGAGGGCGTGTTCGTGGCAGCGCCGAGCAAGGCGGTGCTCACGCGGCAGGTGGCGGGAATGCGAGCTGCGCTCGGTGCCTCTGGTCGCGATGCGAACGAGGTGACGATCCTCAACCAGCAAACGGTCGTCGTCGCGGAAACCGATGCGCAGGCGCAGCGGCTCTTCGAGGGGTACCTGCAGGCCGCCTCGGCCACGGGTGCGCTGGTGCTGATGTCCGGGTGGACTGGCATCGATTTCGCGCAGTTCGACCCCGACGAGGTGCTGCGCGATCAGGACACCAACTCCATGCAGTCGGTTGTCAAGGCGTTCACGGCATCTGACCCGGACCGCGAGTGGACGATCCGTGAGATCGCCGACTATGCGCGACTGGGCGGTGATGGGCCCGTGATCGTCGGTTCCGCCGAGCGCGTGGCCGACGAGTTGGAGGCCTGGGTCGACGAGACGGGTGTCGACGGCTTCAACCTCGCTGCCACGGCGGTTCCCGAGGCCTGGGAGCAGGTGGCGGAACTGCTTATCCCGGAACTGCAACGACGCGGACGATTCAAGAAGGAGTACCGCGAGGGGACCTTGCGCGAGAAGCTGGGATACCCCTCCGCCAGGCCGAACCGGCGATCGCCCGGCACCCCCACTTCTCACGGCCGGTAGGTAAGCCGGCGCTCCACAAGGACGGCATCGCGC
>CAYLOH010000068.1:0-4193 GCA_964385255.1 uncultured Rubrivirga sp.
CTGGGGCTGTGGCGCAGTTGGTAGCGCGTCTCGTTCGCAATGAGAAGGCCAGGGGTTCGAATCCCCTCAGCTCCACTTATGGCCAGTGATCACGCCGGCCTGAATGAATCGTGCACCACGGGTTGTGCGTGTTTGACCATGATGTGGTGGGTCACGGTGTATTCGAGTAGCGATTCGTGGCTCATGTCCTTGCCGAAGCCGCTGCCTTTGACGCCTCCGTGTGGGGCTTCGCTCGCTATGGGTAGGTGATCGTTCACCCAGGTCACGCCGGCGTCGATCTGCTGGCTGACGCGTAGTGCCCGGGCAACGTCGTTGGTCCACACACTGCTGGCGAGGCCGTAGCGGGAGTCGTTCGCTAGGTGGATCGCGTGCTGTTCGTCGTCGAAGGGCACCACCACGAGTACCGGTCCGAAGATCTCGCCTTGGACGATCTCCGAGTCCTGCGGAGCATTCGTGATCAGCGTGGGTGGGTAGTAGGTGCCCGGTCCCTCGAGTGGTTCACCGCCGGTGGTGACTCTCGCTCCGGTGTCCTTGGCGCGGGTGACGAAGCCGTGCACCTTGTCGCGATGCGCCCTTGTGATCAAGGGGCCGATGTCCGTGGCCGGGTCCCACGGGTCACCGACCGTGACCTGTCGCATCGTGCTCGTGATGGCGTCCACCACGTCCTGGTAGACGTCGGTGTGTGCGTAGACGCGGGTTGCGGCGGTGCAGTCCTGGCCGGAGTTGTAGGTGGCGCCGAGGGTGAGTGCGTGGGCCATCGACTGGATGTCGGCGTCGGGGAAGACCAGCGCTGGCGCCTTACCGCCGAGTTCGAGGTGCAGGCGCTTGACGTAGGGAGCCGCGGCGGCCATTACCGCCTGCCCGGCGGTCGTGGATCCGGTTAGGGAGATCATCGAAGTGTTCGCATCGGTGACCAGTGCTTCGCCGATCTCGTTGCCGCCGGTCACCACGTTCAGCAGACCGGCGGGCAGACCGGCATCGATCGCGAGTTCGGCGAGCCGGATGCTGCTGCGCGGTGTGGTGGGTGCTGGCTTGAGGACGACCGCGTTCCCGGTCGCCAGCGCCGGCCCGATCTTCCAGATCGCCATGATGAACGGGAAGTTCCACGGTGCGATCGAGCCGACCACGCCCACGGGCTGACGCATCAACAAGGACGTGAAGCCATGGGAGAGCGATGCCGCCCCCGTTCCCTCGAGGGAACGAGCAGAACCGGCGAAGAAGCGAAGGTTGTCCGCGGCGAACGGCAACTCACCGTCCTGGAACACCGCGCGGGGCTTCCCTGTCTCGCGCACTTCGAGTTCGGTCAGGTTCCGGGCGTCCGCTTCGATCGCGTCGGCCAGGTCCAGCAGCACCTTCGCGCGCTCTCCAGGTGTCTTCGCCGCCCAGGCGGCCTGGGCGTGCTGGGCGTTGGCGGTTGCCTCGGAGACTTGCTCTCGCGTGGCGGTCGTGACCTCGTCCACCTGCTCGCCGGTGGACGGGTCGACGATCACCTGGCGCATACCGTTGCCAGCGATGGTGGTGCCATTGATGTGGACGCCGTTGGTCGTAGTCATGGTGAATGCGTGATCCTTACGTCGTGATCCGTAGCTCGTGATCGTTAACTGTTGAAGCCGAGGCCGAAGAAGTCGAGCGTTCGCAACCACAGACCACGCTTGCCGGTGCGGTCCTCGCGTGCCAGCCGGGACCGAGTGAACTGCACTATCGGGTAGCGCAGCGGCTCGGGCGGGAACGGAAACGGCTTACGCGACACGATCGTGAGTTGTGTGCGCTCGGTGGATTGCCTAGCCAGCAGATCGAGCATGGTCAGCGCACCGAAGCGCGAGGATGCTGTGCCCAGACCGGTGTAGCCGACGGCGTAGGCGAGGTTCCCGCCCATGGCTGTCCCGAACGCGGGGGTGAAACGCGACGTGGAGTCGATGATCCCGGCCCACTTGTGCGTGAAGCGCAGCCCCTCGAGTTGTGGAAAAGTCATGAAGAACTGCGCCGCGAGCAATCGGTGGCTTTGGTCGCGGTGTTCGAGGCGTGGGTCGGTGTTGTTGCCTCGGTGGTAGATCGCGTCGTAACCGCCCCACAAGATGCGATCATCGGGAGTGCGCCGGTAGTAGTGGAACTGATTGCCGATATCGGTCAAGCCCTGGTTCTCGCTCCAGCCGATCGAATCGATCTGGGATTGCGTGAGCGGCTCGGTGACGAGCACGTGGTCGAAGATCGGCAGGATGCGAAGTCGTAGGCGCTTCAGGAGCGGGGTGAATCCGTTGGTGGCGAGCGCAACGTTGTGTGCGTCGATGGAAGCGACGGGGGTGTGGACCGTGATGCCCGCACGAGACTTGGTCAACGCAATCGCCTTGGTGTTCTCGTAGATTCGTACGCCGCGCCGCAGCGCCGCGGCCTTGAGTCCCCAGCTGAGCTTGGCGGGATCCATCAGGCCGCCTCCCGAACGCACCCGAAGTCCGCCCAGGTAGGTCGGTGAGTGAACGTCGGCTTGAACCTTGTCCTGGTCGAGTAGTTCCACGTCTTCGCCCCAGCGTTGATGGATCTCGAGCATGGCGGGCAGTTGCGCCTTGGTGTGGGGGGTGAGCGCAATCGCGGTCTTGCCGACCATGCGTAGGTCTGCATCTATGCCCTCGGTCTCGACGAACTCGGCGATCGCCCGCAGGTTCTCCCGGCCCTGGTGCACGAGGGAGGGCATCTCCTTCGGCCAGATGTGCTCACCGTGCGCCAGACCATGGGTGAGCGACGCGGAGATGAACCCACCGTTACGGCCACTGCCACCGAACGCGATGGTCTTCGCGTCGATCACCACGACGTCCCGGTTCGGGTCGCGATCCTTGGCGCAGATCGCAGTCCACAAACCGGTGAAGCCGCCACCGATGATCAGTAGGTCGGCATCGGTATCGGAGATCAACGGGGCTTCGGCCTCGGGGGCTCCCGGTTGGTCGAGCCACGAGACGGCGTGCTGGACGTCCTTGAACGACGCCAGCACCGCGGGGGTGATGGGCGGGTTCGCCATCGCATTGACGGTGCGGCTCGTCGTGGCTTCGTTGCTCATGATGGCTTCGCGGATTCGTCGGTGAGGATGATGGCGTCGTCGGCGTTCCACGACAGGGCAACGGCCTCGCCCACGTGGTGACTCGGGGCGCCGGGTTGCCGGGTGATGACGGGGGTATCCAGGCCGGCGACTTGGACCGCGGTGACCGAGGACCCGCCGTAGAAGTGCGTCTCGACGACCGTCCCGGCGAGCGCGGCCGCACCTGTGTCGGTGTGGACGTGCACGTGCTCCGGGCGCAGCATGAGAGTGGATGCCCCGGTCACGTTGTTCGGGTTGATCGATGGCAGTTCGGGGTTGCCCGCGACGTCCGCGGTGAATGCGGTGCGTGCGCCGTCCCCACGAGCAATACCGGGAATGAGAGTGCCCGAGCCGATGAAATCGGCGACGAAGACGTTCGCCGGGCGCGTGTAGAGGGTCACCGGGTCCGCGACCTGCTGGACACGACCCTCGTGCATCACGGCAATGCGGTCGGCCATGCTCATCGCTTCCTCTTGATCGTGCGTGACGACCACGAAGGTGATGCCCACCTCGTGCTGCAGGCGCTTCAACTCCAACTGCATCTCCGCGCGCACCTTGCGGTCCAGGGCCGACAACGGCTCGTCAAGCAATAAGAGCTTCGGGCGCTTGACGATCGCACGGGCGAGAGCCACGCGCTGACGCTGACCCCCGGAGAGTTGATTCGGGCGGGCCTTCGCCTTGTCGGTGAGCCCAACGGTCTCCAGCACCTCGTCCACTCGCACGTTGATCTCGTCCTTGGCCATGCCTTCGCGCTCCAGGCCGTACGCGATGTTCTTGCGCACGTTCATATGCGGGAACAGGGCGTAGGACTGGAACATCAAATTGACCGGACGCTTGTTGGGGGGCAAAGCCAGCAGGTTGGTGCTCCCGGCGTTGTCGTCGATCGTGATGGTGCCGGTGTCGGGAGCCTCGAAGCCGGCGATGGATCGCAGGAGAGTGGTCTTCCCGCAACCGGATGGACCCAGGAGAGCGAAGAACTCATTGGGCTGGATATCGATGCTGACGTCGTCGAGTGCGACGGTGGCGTCGTATGCCTTCGAGACATGCTTGATGGACAGCAGTGGCGTCGTGTTCATGCGCTGGCTCATCTCTCCTAGACGGCATCCGTGAGTCGGGTGATCCGCTG
>CAYLOH010000069.1:0-3756 GCA_964385255.1 uncultured Rubrivirga sp.
AGCACGATGTCGAAGGTCCCCTCGAAGGGTGGTCCGGCCAACAGGTCGGCCTGCCGATACTCGCGGTCCGGGTGGCGCTTCTTCGCCATCGCGATCGCATGTTCGGAGATGTCCGACCCGCACAGCCGCTTGGCCGCCGCGAAGTAGTCCAGCAACCAGCCATACCCGCAGCCGACGTCCACGATTTCGGATTGCGCGAGCGGGCGCGGTGAGTATTCCTTCGCGATCGTGACCAGCAGTTGATCGCGGGCCCGGTCGATCCAGGTCTGGGAAGGCTCACCGGTCTTCGAGGCTGCGCCGTAGACGTTCGCGAAGTAGTCGGCGCCGTAGTCGTCGGTTGTGAAAATCACCGGCGAACTCTAGGCCTGGAGACCCGGGCCCCGCTAGTGGCACAGTTCTCCGCATGAGTGGCCCCAGTCCAGGTATGCCCCAGCAGGTGGCCGACGTCTTCGCAGGATTCCCACCAGCTCAGCGCACCGCCTTGATCACGACGTGGCAGACCGCAACGGGCCTGCTGCCGGCCGCCGAGCAGTGCATCGCCTGGAAGATGCCATCGCTGCGAATCGACGGGGACCTGGTGCTGTCCTTGTTGGGCTTCAACGATCACAACAGCGTCTTCCCCGGACCGGGGGTCATCGAAACGCTGGGCCCGGTGCTCGCCGGTCTGACGACGACCAAGGGCACGATCCATTTCGATCGTGACGCCCCGATGAAGCGATCGATCGTCAAGGCGATCGTCGAGGCGCGCATCGATGAGATCAACAACTCCTACCCGCGGGGAAACGGGCGGTTCAAGGAGTTCTACGCGAACGGCTTTCTGAAGGCCGCGGGCTCCGTGAAGTCCGGTGACATGCACGGAAAGTGGGAGTGGTTCCGACGCGATGGCACTTTGAAGAGGTCAGGTCGGTTCGCAGCCGGCCAGCAGGTGGGGACCTGGACCACGTATGACGCCCAGGGTCAGCCGTATAAGACGACCGATTTCGACCGCGGTTAGCCCTGGCCCTCGGCGGCGATGTGGTCGGAGATCTTCCGACACGCCTTCCCGAGCGCTTCGAACTCCTGCGGCGTCAGGACGTCTACGAGGTACGTACGCACGCTCTCCACGTGATCAGGCGCCGCCGCGACGATGGCCTTCCAGCCTCGATCGGTGAGTGCGGCGAACGCCCCTCGACGATCGAGCTCGCACTCTTGGCGTTCGACCAGACCGCGCCGCACGAGCCGATCAACTTGGTGACTCAGGCGACTGCGCGAGGCCAAGGTGGCCTCGGCAAGCTCACTCATGCGCATGCGTCGCTCGGGGTGCTCGGACAGTTGGACGAGGATCTCGTAGTCGGCGAGTGTGATGTCGTGCTGGACCTGGAGGTCTGCGCTGAGTTGATGGTTGAGGGTGCTCGAAGCCGCGATCCACGCACGCCACGAACGCTGTTCGTCCTCGCTCAACCACCGGGTCACAGAGATAGTTTAGTGCTCAACTGTTTGCGGTGGGACCGTCACATGCGGTGGTGCACGCTCGCCGAGACGATGTCCCACAATCGGACGCCTCCGACCACGCCCGCTGAATTGGGCACGATGCGCCCCTTCGGGCCGATATCGCCGGGCTCGAGGTGCTTGGCGTTCCCGCCCCCGACATAGATTCGATCGAAGACGATCATCTCGTCGAAATGGTGGATGGCCTCGCGTACGCGGGCCACCCACGTCTTCTTCCCGATCTTCTTGCGCTCGACGTTGCCCAGCGCGATGTCGAAGCTCTGGCCGTCCCGGAATGGTCCGTGGGATAACTCCAAGTGGGGCAGCAAGTGTCCGTCGTTGAACAGAGCAGTGCCTACTCCCGTGCCCAGTGTCAGCACGAATTCCATGCCCTCACCCTCGACCACGGCGCACGCTTGCATATCTGCGTCGTTGACGACCAGTGTCGGAACGTCCAGGACCTGCGCCAATGCTCGACCGAGATCGAAACCGTGCCACTGCGCGGCTAGTGCGGGGTCGGCCTCCCCGTCGTAGGTGGCGCGTGACAGCGACGGGACTTCGATGACCCGACCATCGCGCACCAGTCCGGGGTATCCGATCGACGCGCGATGCGCGCTCGGCAAGCCGGTCGTCAATTCATCGATGCTGGCGACGAGCCGCTCGGGCGGACAGGGGTAAGGCGTGTCCATCCGCACGCGGTCGACCAGTAGATCACCCTCGGAGTCCAGTACGGCGGCCTTGATGCCGCTACCACCGACGTCCACGGCGAGAGTGCGGACGTCCCGGGGCCACGCCGGAGCATCGTGTTCGCGCGTCACGCTCACCCGGCAGTACCCGGCAGCGTCAAGATCTCAGCACCGGTCGCTGTGACGACGATCGTGTGCTCGAACTGCGCGGTCCAACTGCGATCCTTCGTGACGACCGTCCAACCGTCGTCCCAGATGTCGTACTCGTGGGTGCCGAGGGTGAGCATCGGCTCGATGGTGAAGGTCATGCCTTCCTGCAGGTCGACCACCAGGTTCGGATCGTCGTAGTGGGGCACCACAAGTCCGCTGTGGAAGGACGTGCTGATGCCGTGCCCGGTGAAGTCCCGGACCACCCCGTATCCGAATCGCTTGGCGTAGCTCTCGATCACTCGACCCACCACGTTCAGGGGTCGACCCGGCTGAACGGCGTTGATCGCTCGCATTGTGGCTTCATGCGTGCGCTCGACGAGGAGTCTGACCTCGTCGCGTACTTCCCCGACGAGGAAAGTCGCGTTGGTGTCTCCGTGGACCCCTCCGATGAATGCCGTGATGTCGATGTTGCAGATGTCTCCCTCGAGCAACTCGGTGGAGTCCGGAATTCCGTGGCAGATCACCTCGTTGAGACTCGAGCACAATGATTTGGGGAATCCCCGGTATCCCAAGGTGGAGGGGTACGCCCCGTGATCGCACAAGAACTCGTGCCCGATCCGATCGAGTTCGTCGGTCGTGATGCCGGGGCGAATGTGGCGACCCACCTCATACAGGGCATCGGCCGCCAGTCGGCCGGCACGGCGCATCGCCTCGATGGTCTCGGCGGATTGGACGTCGGATCCGGTAAAGGGCGTGGGCGCGGGACGATCCACGTACTCCGGACGAGCGATCGCGGCAGGCACCGAGCGTCGAGGAGAGACGTGCCCCGCTGACAGGGGCACTCGGGTGGCCGTGCTCACGATGTCGAGTGTAAGGCGCAGTAGATTGTTGGCCGACGCTTTCGGTCCCGTGGAAGGAAACCTCATGAGTTGGTACTACTGCCTTGAACATCAGCGTGTGGAGCCGGAAGAGGGCTGTCCGAACGCCGAGCGCATGGGGCCGTATCCGACCGAGGAAGCAGCACACCATGCGTTGGAACGTGCGGCCGAACGCAACGCGGCTTACGACGAGGATGACGAGGACGACTGACTCCGTACACACGTAACTCAGTACTCACGCGAAAGGGCCCGCACCGGAAGGTGCGGGCCCTTTCGTCGAGCCGTGAGTAACGGTTCGATCGACTACTTGCGGCGTGCAGCCTTGCGGGCTGGACGCTTGGCTGCCTTGCGAGGAGCAGCCTTCTTGGCTGCCTTCTTCGCAGTGCGCTTGGTGGCCTTCTTGGCTGCCTTGCGAGGAGCAGCCTTCTTGGCTGCCTTCTTCGCAGTGCGCTTGGTGGCCTTCTTGGCTGCCTTGCGGGGTGCAGCCTTCTTGGCTGTCCGCTTGGTTGCCTTCTTGGCAGTGCGCTTGGTGGCCTTCTTGGCCGTGCGCTTGGTTGCCTTCTTGGCTGCCTTGC
>CAYLOH010000070.1:0-3745 GCA_964385255.1 uncultured Rubrivirga sp.
GAAGATCGTCAGCAGTGCGATGCCATCCATGCTCACGCACCTCCCTGCAGCGCTTGCTGCGCCGCCTCATTCCGGACTTCCCCGTTGTAGACGATCGCGCAACCATCGAGGATCTCGTCCTCGAGGTCGACGACGAATTCACCGTCTTTGACCAGCAGGGCGGCGAGGGCCGCCACGTTCATCGCGTACAACTGCGAGGCGTGCACGGGCATCTGGCTGGCAACGTCCTTGGCGCCCCACACCGTGACCTGGCCTACGGCTACCTCTTCCCCGGGCCTGGAGCCTTCGACGTTGCCGCCGGTCTCACTGGCCAGGTCGACCACGATCGAGCCGGGTTTCATCTGCTCGACCATCGCGCGAGTGACGAGCAGTGGTGCTTGTCGACCGGGGACCGCGGCCGTGGTGATCACCACATCGGAGTCGGCGATGTGCGGGGTGAGCAGTTCGCGTTGCCGCGCGGCACGATCCTCGCTCATCTCCCGGGCGTAACCGCCGGAACCTTCGAGGGCTTCCAGGTCCAAGGTGATGAAGGTGGCGCCCATCGACTTCACCTCGTCCGCGCTGGCGGGGCGGACGTCGTAGGCGGACACCTTCGCTCCGATGCGCTTGGCGGTGGCGATCGCCTGCAGACCCGCGACGCCGGCGCCTAGGACGAGCACCTTGGCTGGCTGGATCGTTCCCGCGGCGGTCATGAACAACGGGAAGAACGACGGCAGCCTGTCCGCACCGACCAGGGCCGCGCGGTAACCGGCCACCAGGGCTTGGGAGGTCAATGCGTCCATCGACTGCGCGCGGGAGATTCGCGGCAGGGTGTCGAACGACAGACCCGTCGCCCCCGCATCGCGTAGCGCCTTCACGGTGTCGAGGTCCTGGGCGGGCGATAGGAAGGAGATCGCAACGCCGCCCTTGCGCAGCCGGGAAGCCCGGCCGTAATCCAGCGGGCGAACGCTGGCCACGACGTCGGCGCTGGCGATCTGGTCCATCAACGAGGCTTCGTCGAAGACCGATGCTCCTGCTTCTCGGTAGGCGTCGTCGTTGGCGAATGCCTCCGCGCCGGCACCGGACTGGACCGCAACCTCGAAACCGAGCTGGGTGAACTTGCGCACCACCGACGGCATCATCGCGACGCGGCGCTCACCCGGTTTCGTCTCTGCAGGGACGACGATCTTCACTCTGGGGCCTCGCTTTCACGCACCGGGTAGCGCCTGACCTGGACGGACGTGGGCCTTCGGCCGGGTGCCTTGCCGAGCCTAGCGGGGAAACGAACATTCACCACCGCGCAAACGCGAAGCGGCCACCATCCACGGCTACTCCCGATAACCTGCCCGCGTGATGCTTTCGATGTTCATCTTGTGGATCGTCGTGTTCCTCGGCGTGTTCTTCCGTCGACAGTGGGTGGTTCCGCTCACCGTCGCCGCTCTCGTGTGGACCGCGATCATCCTGCGGCTCCACATGACCGACCCGATCCCCTTGAGCTTCTGATGAGCATCAAGGAACTGGAGTACCGCGTCGAAGCCGACGCGACACGCATCTCACGCATCATCAACGTCCTCGCGCTGTTCGCCCTGATCGGTGTGCTGGCCGGATCGCTGCACCTGCAACTGGGGGTGGGTGAGCAACCGTGTCCGCTATGTCTGGTGCAGCGCAGCGCGATGATCGGCCTGGCCGTCGGCCCCATCATGAACCTGCTGTGGGGGATGCGACCGGCGCATTACGCGCTCAGCATCCTCGCCGCCGTCGTCGGCTCGGCGGGCAGCATCCGCCAGATCCTCCTTCACATCGAGCCGGGCGATCCCGGTTACGGCCCTGCGGTCCTCGGTCTGCACCTGTATACGTGGGCCCTCGTGACGTTCGTCATCGCGATCGTCGGATGTGCCGCCATGTTGCTGTGGAGTGCACCGTTCGATGCGCACGACGAAGGCATCCGGCACGAGCGCCGCTGGTTCCGGATCTTCGCGTTGACGGCGATCATCTGGGTATTCCTCGATCTTCTGGTGATCGGCATCAGCGTGATCCCCGAGTGCGGTCTCGGCATGTGTCCGGACGACCCGCAGAACATCACCGGTGCGGGCGACATTCCCGGCTGGTTGATCGTGCTGTCGATCGGGATGCTCGCGTTCGCCATCGCCGCGGCGATCGTCCTCGATCGCAAGCTTCTCCCGCATGTGCCGCCGACGATGCGCGAGGAGCAGAACGACTAACGCGCCATCTTCAAAAGCTTGGTCAAGTACGCGTCGTAAATCTCCGCCACTTCGCGGCCGCCGGCCGTCTTGACCAATTGCACCGGCTGTCCGTAACCCTCGGCCTGCTGCACCGCGATCCGCTCGGGCATGAGTGGCTTCATCACGGTGGTCCGGCCGTAGATCTCGATCAATTCGTTCTCCCGGTACTGGTGCTCTTCGGCAACCGAGCGAACACGGTTGACCACGATGCCGGCCAAGGTCAGGTCGGGGTTGTGGGCCTTGCGGACTTCGTCGATCTCGGCCATCGCCCGCTCCACTCCCTGCGCGCCGAAGTACGACGGCGTGGTGACCACCAGAGCGAGGTCCGATGCCGCCAGCGCCTCGCGCGTGAGTGCACCCAGCGAGGGCGGGCAGTCGATCAACACCAGGTCGTAGCCGTCCAGGTGCGACAGCGCCCGCGCCAACTTCGGTCGCCACGGGCCACCGGTCCACGCGTCGAATCGGATGGTGTTCGCATGCCCGGGGAGGACGTCCACCTCACCGGGAGCTACCTCCCAGTCGCAGGGCGTGAGTGCGGCTTCGACGCTCTCCCGGGTGGGGTGCCCGAGGACGTCCGCGACCGTGGTCTTGGGCTTGTGGGACTTCAGCAGGGACGTCGCGTTGCCTTGGGGGTCGAGGTCGACCACGAGGGTGGCCATCCCCCGGACCGTCGCGGCCCCCGCCAACCCCAGAACGACCGACGTCTTTCCGACACCACCTTTGAGACTCAGCACACTCACGACTGCCATGCCGGTCAGTCTGTCGGGGCCGGCAGCAGGACACAACCGCTTTGCCGGGCTCGCCCACCTTGTGACCTGCGCTCATCGACCGGGCGGTTATCGTGCTCGGCGTCAGGTGCGCACCCCGATCGCGCTGTGGAGGTTCCCCATGCGGCTCGTCCCGACGGCACTGGTCGTGTTCGGCCTGACGGTGGCATCCCTCGGGACCGTTCCCCCCGCTGCGGCCACGCAGCCCCAGGCACCGGCTACCCAGGACGCCTGCTACGACTACAAGGCGACCGGCACCAAGGCCCAAGCCGCGACGGCGCCGGCCATCTCCTGCGATGGACCGCACACGGCCCAGACGTTCTACGTCGGTGCCCTTCCCGATTCCTTCGGCGTGCCCGACAAGGCCAGCGCCCAGGCGCGTGTTCGGGCGACCCGGGCCTGCACCACGGAGGCCATGAACACCTACCTCGGACTGACCAACACGACCATTCCGTCGCGGTTCCAGATCGTCGCCGTGTTTCCCACGCCCGGGCAGTGGAACGCCGGCGAGCGCTGGGTGCGCTGCGACGTGGTTCTCCGGGGCGGGCGCAATTACACGAGTTTCGCCGGCCCCGCAGGGCAGCTGGTCGCCTCCACTCCGCGCGCGCAGTTCGACTTCTGCACGCCCTCGGTTCCCGGATCACGGACCAAGGCCGCCTACCCCTGCACCCAGCCGAAGAAGAACTGGATCATGATCGCCGAACGCGATCTGGGCAGTATCGGAAGCAACTTCCCCGGAAGTCGATCCGTCGAGCG
>CAYLOH010000071.1:0-3400 GCA_964385255.1 uncultured Rubrivirga sp.
GATGTCGTTGTAGTCCGCGATCTTGGCCATCAAATCCTCGAACTCGTCGATGATCTTCTGGCGTTCCATCGCAGCGAGACGTCGTAGCTGCATGTCGAGGATCGCGGTGGCTTGGAGTTCGTCGATCTCCAGCAGATCCATCAAGCCGGTGCGCGCATCCTCGACGGTGGCACTCGCGCGGATCAACGCGATGACCTCGTCGAGTGCATCCAACGCCTTGAGGTAGCCACGCAGGATGTGCGCGCGCTCCTCGGCCTTGCGCAACCGGTAACGGGTACGACGTTGGATGACCTCGATCTGGTGGGAGATCCAATGACGCAGGAACTGCTCGAGGGTCAACGTGCGCGGAACACCGTCGACGAGGGCCAGCATGTTCGCACCGAAGTTGTCCTGCAACTGCGTGTGCTTGTACAGCTGGTTGAGCACCACCTGGGCGACCGCATCGCGCTTGAGTTCGATGATCAAGCGCATACCGGTACGTGACGACGAATCGTCACGTACGTCGGAGATACCGGTGAGCTTGCCGTCACCCACGAGCTCGGCAATGCGCAAGAGCAGGTTGTCCGGGTTGACCTGGTACGGCAGCTCGGTGACGACCAGACGCTGACGACCCTTGGCGTCCTCGTCCACTTCCACGACCGCGCGCATGGTGATCGACCCGCGTCCCGTGCGGTAGGCGTCTTCGATGCCGCGACGACCGATGATCGTCGCGCCAGTCGGGAAGTCCGGGCCCTGCACGATGTCCATCAGCGCGGCCATGCGCTCCTCGGTGCTGGACTCCGGGTTCTCCAACAACCACGTGGCGGCCGCGGCGACCTCACCGAGGTTGTGCGGCGGGATGTTCGTTGCCATGCCCACCGCGATGCCGGCGCTGCCGTTGACCAGCAGGTTCGGAAAGCGGCTGGGAAGGACGGCTGGCTCGAGGGTGCGGCCGTCGTAATTGGGCACGAAATCGACGGTCTCTTCGTCGATGTCGCGCACCATCTCCATGGCCAGTTGGGCCATCCGGCACTCGGTGTAGCGCTGGGCGGCCGGCGGATCGTTACCCGGGGAGCCGAAGTTGCCCTGACCCTGTACCAGTGGATACCGCAGGCTCCAGGGTTGGGCCAGGCGTACCAGTGCGTCGTAGATCGCGGAGTCGCCGTGCGGGTGGTAGTTGCCCATCACATCGCCCACCACGCGGGCGCTCTTGGAGAAGTTGCGGTCGGGTCGGTAGCCGCCGTCGTACATCGCGTACAGCACACGCCGGTGGACGGGCTTCAGACCGTCGCGCACGTCCGGTAGCGCGCGGGACACGATGACCGACATGGAGTAGTCCAGGTAGGACCGCTGCATCTCGGTCTGCAGGTCGACAGGCTCGACGCGCGAGCCAGACGGCCCTGCGCTTTCAATGATGTCGATCTCGTCAGGCACGTGGATCTCCGTCTAGTGGTGGGTGGGGTACACGGTCGTGGATGTCAGATGTCCAGGAAGCGGACGTCCTTGGCGTTCTGCTGGATGAAGTTGCGACGGGATTCGACGTCCTCCCCCATCAGGACGCTGAACATCTCGTCGGCCTGCGCGGCGTCGTCCAAGGTCACCTGCAGCAGGACGCGTTGTTCTGGATCCATGGTGGTCTCCCACAGCTCATCGGCGTTCATCTCACCGAGACCCTTGTAGCGCTGCACCGCTTCCTCCTTAGGGAGCTTGCGACCAGCCTCCTGACCGGCTGCTATCAGCGCGTCACGTTCGCGGTCGGAGTATGCGAACTCCGGTTCCTCACGCTGCCACTTGATCTTGTACAGCGGTGGCTGTGCGAGGTAGACGTAACCGAGCTCGACGAGTGGTCGCATGAAGCGGAACAAGAGTGTGAGGAGAAGTGTGCGGATGTGTTGGCCATCGACGTCCGCATCGGCCATCAGCACGATCTTGTGATAGCGCAGCCGGTTGATGTCGAATTCGTCCTGCACACCGGTTCCGAGCGCAGAGACCAGCGCTTGCACCTCGTTGTTCTGCAGAACCTTGTCGATGCGCGCCTTCTCGACGTTCAAGATCTTTCCGCGGATGGGCAAGATCGCCTGCACACGTGGATCACGACCCTGACGCGCCGAACCACCGGCGGAATCGCCCTCGACGATGAACACTTCGCACTCTTCGGGTTCGCGGCTCGAGCAGTCGATCAACTTGCCCGGCATCCCTGCACCGCCGAGTAGTCCCTTGCGGTTACGTGCGAGATCGCGTGCTTTACGCGCGGCGATGCGTGCTGCTGCCGCGTTGACTGATCTGCGCGCGATGTCCTTGCCTTCACTCGGATTCGCCTCGAACCAGGCACCGAGTTGATCGTTGACGATCTTCTGTACGAACGTCTTCATCTCGGTGTTACCGAGCTTAGTTTTGGTTTGCCCCTCGAACTGTGGTTCGCGAAGCTTGACCGACACGATCGCGGTGAGCCCTTCGCGGACGTCCTCACCGGTGAGGTTGGTTTCCTTCTCCTTCAACACACCCCACTCGCGCGCGAACTTATTGACCAAGCTGGTGAGCGCGGTGCGGAAACCTTCTTCGTGCGTTCCACCCTCGGTCGTGTTGATGGTGTTGGCGAAGGTGTAGACAGATTCGGCGTACGTGTTGTTCCACTGCATCGCGATATCTGCGCTGAGGCCGTCCTTGTCGTTCTCCGCACCGATCTCGATGATGGTCGGGTTCGACACGCCCTTGCTGGCGTTGATGTGGCGGACGAAATCGGCGATGCCACCGTCGTAGTGATACCTGACGGCACGGACGTCGTCCACGATCTCGGATACGTCGTCCGCATCACGGATTGCCGTGGTCCGCTCGTCGATCAGTTCGATGGTCATGCCCCTGTTGAGGAACGCCATCTCCTGGAAACGCCGTGACAACGTGGTGAAGTCGTAATGGGTCGTCTCGAAGATGTTCGGATCGGCCCAGAAGGTGACGGTGGTGCCGGTGCGGTCGGTCTTCTCACCCTTGGCCAGAGGCGCTGTGGGAACGCCGTGCTCGTACGTCTGTCGGTAGACGAAGCCGTCGCGATGGACTTCGACGTCCAGTCGCGTGGACAGGGCGTTCACGACGGACACGCCCACGCCATGCAGGCCGCCAGACACCTGGTAACCACCGCCGCCGAACTTGCCGCCGGCGTGCAACACGGTGAGAACGACTTCCACCGCGGGGCGCTTCTCCACCGGGTGCTCGTCGACCGGGATGCCTCGACCGTCGTCGGTGACGCGCACACCCCCATCGGCCTGGATCGTCACGGTGATGGTGGTCGCGTACCCGGCCATCGCCTCGTCGACGGAGTTGTCGACTACCTCGTAAACCAGGTGGTGCAGGCCCCGCTCACCCGTGGATCCGATGTACATGCCCGGGCGCTTGCGCACCGCATCGAGACCCTCGAGCACGGTGA
>CAYLOH010000072.1:0-3393 GCA_964385255.1 uncultured Rubrivirga sp.
CCACGAAGCGGTCGGGTGCGGTATTCGCCAAGAGCGCTGTGGGTGATCCCATGTAGAGATCGCGTGGATTCGGTTGACCAGGTGAACCCGAACCGGCGTGAACCACGCGGTAGTCATTCGGCGCCAGAACGGATCCATCGGGAAAGGTGAACCAACTCGTGAGACTCGAGTCCCGCAGTAGCCAGCCGCTGATGTCTACGGATTCCCGTGCCACGTTGCGGACGATCACGTACTCACCATTGGGATCGGCGTTGTCGTTTCCGCCGGCATTCCAATGCGCAATGACGCTCACGTTCGCAGTCGGTTGCTCGACCGGTCCACAGAACTCCGGGTTCCAGATCCCACGACGCTCCAGTTGGGCCTGCTCGGTGAGCACGCGATAGCGATAGGAAAGTGCAGCCTCGTCGCCCAGGGTGAACCACATCGCCAGCCCCGCACCGGCGAGCGCGGCTTGGACATCCACGTCGTAGGCCTGGGTCAGTGGGTTCCAAGCGAAGGCGTATCGCTGGATGCGTCCATCGAAGCCAACGGATTCCTTTCGTAGCGATCGGAGTTGAACCGGCCACCCGGGAGGCAGAAGCGATGACAACACGTCGGTCGCTTCGACCGCGCCGCACATGTCCTCGTCTCGGTTCTTGTTGTAGAAGCCGCGGACCTCGGGAGTGTTGATGCCCAGGAGTCGAACCGTCGTGTACTCGGAGGCACCCGCTTCGATGAATCGGAACGTATCTCCGTCCGCGACCACGTCGACTACGCCGGTCTCCTGAATGGGCACCTGGGTGTAGTCGACGCTCGAGAAGTCGGAAAAGGGAAACGGATAAGCCGACACCGCGTTCGTGGACGGAGTCGACGCGAGCGCGACGCACGTGACCAGGGCCGTCACCCCGAGTCTGACGACGGTGTTCTTCATACTTCGTCTACGGTAACCCCGAGTCGACAGTGCTCTGACCGTCAGGAGGTTCGCCCATGGATGAAAAGACCAAGGAAGAATTGAAGAAGGGCGCCAAGGCCACCCTGCACGGCCTGGGGGACGTCGCGGAGGTGGCCGGCCATGTGGTTTCCGGCTCGGTCAAGGGCGCGGCGGATGGAATCGAGACGGTGTCCGCGCATCACACGGTGGAAAAAGAGGAAGAGGCCTGACCGAGTCAGGAGCCTCCAGATCGGCGCTCTCGCAGCTGCTTGACGCCGACGATGATCACTGCGATGGACACACCCAGGATCAGCGCCTCGATGAACCCCGCCTGACCACTCAGCAGCGCGAAGGCGATCACGAGGAGCCCGATGATCCCGGTTCCGACGTACGCCCAGGGGGTCCAACTCGGCTGGTCCGGCTTGTCGTTGTTCACGAACATGAGCCTATGGCACTCGCACTCCGATCTCTCTGTGCCTGACAGAATCCGCGTGTGACAGGCGCCTTCTCCACCGCGACCATCGTCGTCGGCTTAGTTGTCGCCGTGTGGGCCGCCGTGCTGCTGATCATCAACCGTCCTGTGGGCCGCTATCTCCAAGGGGCGGTACTGCTGCTCACCGCGATGTTCGTCGTCCTGGCCATTGGTGGTATCGCGCAGATGATCGGCACCGACCGCGAGTTCGCACGCGCCGAGTTCGTCGGCTACCTGTTGCTCTCCCCGCTGATCCCGCTCGGGGCGTGGTGGTGGTCGAAGAACGACAAGAGTCGCGCTGGCTCGGGTGTGGTCCTGGTCGTTGGACTCGTGATGCCTGTTCTTGTCGTTCGAATCCAGCAGGTGTGGGCCGGTGTCTGAAGGCAGCCCCACCGTGACGAACCAGGGCTTCGGTCGCGTCCTCGTAGTCGTCTACGCAATCTTCGCTATCGGTGCGACTTCGCGGTCGATCCTGCAGGTCTCGACGCGCTTCGACGAGGCGCCGGTCGCTTATTCGCTGTCCACCTTTGCCGCGATCGTCTACGTGATCGCGACCATCGCCTTGGCCCGTGGCCACGAGAAGTCGCGTCGTATCGCATACGTGGCGATCGTCATCGAACTGGTAGGCGTGCTCGTCGTGGGTGCTATCAGCCTGTTGTTCCCCGAGGCTTTCCCTCGCGCATCCGTGTGGTCCTACTTCGGAATGGGCTATTTGTTCATCCCGTTGGTGTTGCCTTTCGTCGGCCTGTGGTGGCTCCGACGCTCATCGGCCGTCACAACCGAACCGAGCCGCTGATCACCGTCACGCACTCTCCGCCCACCCAGACATCCCCGTCCTCGTAATCGATTCGGACTATGCCTCTGCGACCCAGCGCGGTTCCCTGCAGTGCCGTATACGACGACGTCACGATGCCCGCTTCTGCGAACCACTGACCGATTGCCGCGTTCAACGAGCCGGTGACCGGATCTTCAGTGATGCCGTTGTTCCCCGGGAACAGCGCGCGTACCTCGAAGTCGACGTCACCCGAACTCGGTGCGACCAGTCCGATGTCTAGATCTCCGATCAGTGCCGGGTCGAGCTTCACCCCGTAGAGCGCGTCTGTGGACGACAGCAGCAGCGCCCGCCACCCGGGACCGTTGTCGCACCATTGATGCGCCACCACATCGGTCGTGGAAAGTCCAAGTCCAGCGACGAGCACCGCGACTTCGTCATCAGCCAATGGTCCTGATCGGATACGGGGTGGCGAGGCGAAGGACAAACGACCCTTCCCGCTTCGGCGGATCCTCACGAGTCCTGCACCGCATTCTTGGACGACGACATCACCTCGCGGTTCGCCACCGGCCTCCAGCCACGCATGACACGTGCCCAGCGTGGGATGTCCAGCGAAGGGCAGTTCCCGACCGGGGCAGAAAATCCGCACCGAGTAGTCGGCCTCGGGTGATGTCGGTGCACCGATGAATGTCGCTTCGGACAGGTTCGTCCAGTGTGTGAAGGACTGCATCTGCTCGGTCGTCAATCCGGAGTCATCGAGAAC
Source organism: uncultured Rubrivirga sp. (assembly GCA_964385255.1). Taxonomy (GTDB): domain Bacteria; phylum Actinomycetota; class Actinomycetes; order S36-B12; family S36-B12; genus S36-B12. The sequence continues at coordinate 2,918 of CAYLOH010000072.1, forward strand.
CACCGCCACCGGATTGCCCAACAGCGGCCGCGACGAGAAGACATCCACCTGAGCGAATGCTCGGTCCGCGTTCATCGGTGGACGCTACCAATTGTGAGTAGGCTCCAGCCAGCTAGATCGGCTGCCCATCGGAGGTTGTGTGAGCCAGCAATCCGCTGCACCTCAAGGTGGCAATGCGGCAAGCCAAGCAGCACCCAAACGCGCGGGTCTCATCCTCACCGCATTGATTCTCGGCGCGATCGTCGCGAACATCAACCTCAGTGTTGCCAACGTCGCGCTGCCCGACATCGGCTCGTCGCTGGATGCCAGCCAGACGCAACTCAACCTCATCGCCGTCGGATGCACCCTCGGCCTGGCCATGAGCGTGCTCTACCTCGGCGCCCTGGGCGATCGTTACGGCCGCAAGATGATGCTGAGCCTTGGCATGATCCTCACCGTCCCAGCGAGCATCGTCTCGGCGTGGGCACCCACCGCGG
>CAYLOH010000073.1:0-3360 GCA_964385255.1 uncultured Rubrivirga sp.
CGTAGCGCACCCGAGACGTCCAAGAAGGCCTCGTCCAAGGACAGCGGCTCCACCAGCGGGGTTATGGACCCGAAGATGTCCATGACGGTGCGGGAGATCTCCGAGTACCGCGCGTGGTGGGGTGAGATGAACGTCGCGTGCGGCGCTAGCCGTCGTGCCCGTGAGATCGGCATCGCCGAATGCACGCCGAGCGCTCGAGCCTCATAGGTCGCGGACAGCACAACACCACGGTTGCCGGTGCTCGCACCGACTATCACCGGCGTACCGACGAGTTCGGGGTGTTCGAGTAGTTCGACCGATGCGTAGAACGCATCCATGTCGACGTGCAGGATCGTGCAACCGGTGTCGTCGTCACCGAGATTCACCGGCCCTCGCGGACGACGAACCTGGCTTCGGCTCATACCCTCATCCTCCCCTCACTTCACCTTCACCAGCCGGAGGCACCCGGACTGGAGTGCCACAACTTGCTCGGTGCGGTACTTGCTCCCGGTCGACCCAGCGCCGGACCCGAGGCGCCCGCGGGAGCGATATCCGCATAGGGCGATTGCCGGAACCCGCTCGCATGCACCAGGACCTTGTCCGGCTGGACCTTGTCGACGCCGGACCGCTCCTCGGTCAGCAAGTCGCGAACCGCATCCAGACCCTCGTCCTTCCACAAGCGCCGAACCTCACCGAGATCCCAACACCCCGTGGCACGCATCGATATTCCGCGTGGCCCGGATCGCCTCAGGTGTCCGCGCACGATCAGCAACCACGATCCGAACAACGTCGGTGCGTAGTGCTCTTGCACGTCGTCGAAGAACGCCGCGTCGATCGGTCCGGTGGAATCGTCGAGGGTCACGAAGATCACCCGTCGACCACTGCGCATCGGTGGACTTTGGATCGCGACCTTCACCCCGGCGACCCAGACCTGACTCCCCGAACGCTGGGTGAGCAGATCCTTAGCGGCGATCGCCCGGATCTCACTGAGTAGGTCCTTGTAGAAATCCACCACATGAGCGCTGACATCCAGACTCAGGACGGACATCTCCGCCCGCACCCGCTCGGCCACGCTCATATCGGGCAAACCGGTGGCCGGTACCTGCTCCACCTGCGCACCGAGTAGATCCAAGGACAACTGTGCGTCCGCGCGCCCGATGTGTCGATCGACATCTGCTACCTGCAACAGCAGGTCGCGTCTGGTGGTGGGTGCAGGGTGCAGGGAATCGAATGCACCGACCGCGATCAGGTTCTCCGCTGTGGGTCGCGATAGGCGTGCACGTCGATACGCATCCGCCAAAGACGAGAAAGGACGATGACGTATCAACGCCTGCACCTCCTCTTCGCTGATACCCGCAACCTCGGTGAGTGGGATCCGGATCGCACCTGCACCGGACTGCTCGGATCCACGTGACCTTTCCACCCGGTAGACATCGTCGGAGGCGTTCACGTCCACACCGCGGACGTCGATGCCGTGGATGCGGGCATCGTCGAGTAGCAGCCGCTTGGGATACATCCCCGGATCGTGGGTCAGGATCCCGGCGTAGAACGCCGCCGGATGGTGCGTCTTCAACCAGGCCGACTGGTAGGTCGGCAGCGCGAAGGCCGCCGCGTGTGCCTTGCAGAAACCGAAGGATGCGAAGGCGCGCAGGATCTCCCAGACCCGGTCTACCGTGGGGAGGTCGTATCCCTGGGTGATGGCGGTCGGATAGAACCAGGCGCGTACTTCGTCCTGGCCTTCGGTCGAACCCATACTGCGGCGACATTCATCGGCCTCGGCGAGCGAGCAGCCGGTCATGCGCGCGATGATCCGCAGCACCTGTTCGTGGAAGACCACCACTCCGTAGGTCTCGCGCAGGATCGGCTCGAGATCGGGGTGCGGATACTCCGGCTCCCGCCATCCCTGCCGGGCCATCAGGAAGGGCGTGACCATGTCGGACTTCACCGGCCCTGGGCGAAAGAGCGAGATGTCGATGATGAGGTCGGAGAACTCGGTGGGTGCGAACTTGCCCAGTAACTCGCGCTGACCTGGTGATTCGATCTGGAAGCACCCGAGGGTCTTGGTGGATCGGATCAACTCGAAGGTACGCGGGTCATCGAGAGAGTTCCGATCGATATCGATACTCATTCCGGTATCGCGCTCTATCTCGGTGATCGCATGGGCGATGGACGATTGCATCCGCACACCGAGTACATCGAGTTTGAGCAGACCCATGTGCTCGACGTCGTGCTTGTCGAAATGACTCATGCGATACCCGGCAGCGCTGGATTCGACAGGAGTGCGATCGAGCAACGTGGCATCGGAAAGCACCACCCCGCACGGATGCATGGCGATATCGCGCGGTAGACCGTCGAGGCCTTCGACGAGGTCGAGGAAGTGTTCGAGCTGACCCTCACGAGCCAATCGCCCGATGTGGGAGTCGCGCAATTCGGGCAGGTCCTCCAAAGCGCTACGAGCATGCCGGGCTCGCACATGCGGGAAGGCCTTGGCGAAGGCGTCGACTTCGGAGGCGTCCAGGCCGAGGGCGGCACCGACGTCGCGGACCGCGTGACGCACTCGATAGGTCTCCATCATCGACACGCTCGCCACCCGGTCGTCGCCGAAGCGTTCGCGGATGAGGTCGTAGACCTCCAACCGGCGTGCGGACTCCACGTCGATATCGATATCCGGTAACACCCGGCGCAGTGGTGAAAGGAACCGCTCCATCAACAATCCATGCCGGATCGGATCGACCCCGCTGATACCCAACAGGTGCGTGACCAAGCTCCCTGCCCCCGAGCCACGCGCGGCAACGCGGATGCCTTCGGCCTTGACCATGTCCACGACCTCGGCGACGGTGAGGAAGTACCCGGAGAAACCCAGATCGACGATGGTCCGCATCTCACGTTCCAGGCGCTCGCTGGCCTCACGCTGCTCGGCACCTACGTATCTCTCCGGTATCGCCGTGCGGCAGCGCTGCAGCAAGAGCGCATCGGCTTCACGGACCGGGTCGGGCATATCTCGCCCGAGCAGCACGTCGAGTTCGGGGACGAACACCTGCCCCAGACCCAGATCCCTCTCCGGATCCAGTGCGCAGTACTGGGCCAAGTGCCAGGTGTCATCGAGCAATCGCCTGCCCCCGCGTTCGTCTCGACCACCGGCTACCGCGGCATCGGCGATCTCCGCGGCGATCTGGGTCATTTCGGCGGCCGACTTCAGATAGGCATTCGGTTCGGTGTTGCGTTCGATCCGCGGAGAGCTGAGCGGAACGAGCAATCGGGAGGCGTCGAGAACCTGCGCCACCGGCGCATCCTGCGGACGGGCGTAACGGACGGCGTTGGTGAGTACGACGGGTAACCGTTGCTGGCGTGCCCACGTGAGCATCCGCGCGGCAGCGGCCG
>CAYLOH010000074.1:0-3180 GCA_964385255.1 uncultured Rubrivirga sp.
CCGTGCGTTGCCTTCGCCACCGACCCCACCGTGCAAGGCGGCGCGATGGGCAACGACGGGTGCCGGGCGATCGTCACCGCCTACGACCGCGCGTTCGCCGATTCGGTTCCGGTCGTCGGCATCTGGCACTCCGGCGGTGCACGCCTACGCGAAGGGGTACTCAGCCTCGATGCAGTGGGCAGGGTCTTTGCCGCAATGACCCGCGCGTCAGGCAAGGTGCCGCAGATCTCTGTGGTCCTCGGACCCGCAGCCGGGGGTGCCGCCTATGGTCCCGCGCTCACCGACCTGGTGATCATGGGCCCGAACGGACGCATCTTCGTGACCGGTCCCGAAGTGGTGAAGTCGGTGACCGGCGAGGCGGTCGATATGGACATCCTCGGCGGACACGAACCGCACGGCCGCCGTAGCGGCGTCGTTCACATCACCACCGACACCGACGACGAAGCCTTCGCCCAAGCCCGCACTCTCGTGTGCCTTCTCGGCCAGCAAGGGTCCTTGAATGTCGATGCGATCGAGGACACCGACCTCGGCCAGTTCATGCCCGAGTCCTCCCGACGCGCCTACGACGTCCACCCCCTCGTCGAAGGATTCGTCGACGAAGGCACCTTCACCGAACTGCACGCCAAATGGGCGCCGAACATCGTGGTCGGCCTCGGTCGTCTCGGAGGTAGGACGGTTGGGGTCGTCGCCAACAACCCACTTCGCCTGGGGGGTTGCCTGGATTCGACGAGCGCTGAGAAGGCCGCACGCTTCGTGCGGATGTGCGACGCGTTCGCCGTACCGCTCGTCGTGCTCGTCGACGTCCCCGGCTATCTCCCGGGCCTTGGTCAGGAGTGGGAGGGCGTGGTGCGTCGTGGCGCGAAGCTACTGCACGCGTTTGCCGAATGCGTCGTTCCCCGCGTCACTGTCGTGACACGCAAGGCCTACGGCGGTGCCTACGTCGCGATGAACTCCGCATCGCTCGGCGCGACCAAGGTCTACGCCTGGCCCGACGCCGAGGTAGCAGTCATGGGTGCGGTGGCAGCGATCCGCATCCTGCACCGCAAGCGACTGGCCGAAGTCCCGCCGGAGTCACGCGAGCAGGTGGAACTCGAACTCGCCGCCGAGCACGAAGTGATTTCCGGTGGCATCAAGCGTGCGATCGAACTGGGCGTTGTGGACGAGGTTGTCGAACCCATCGCCACCAAGCGCACCGTTGCGAAAATCCTGTGGGACACCCCTGGGGTTCGCGGGGTGCACGGCAACATCCCGCTATAGACGAGCGCGGGCTACTGAACGGCCCTGAGGCTCTTGGCGATCTGCACCAACTGCTGGGCGGACAGATTCTTGGCACCGTACGTCTCGATCCATACGCGCGTGTCCCGCAGCCCTGGGCCAGCAGCAGGCAAGGTCACCTCCAGGTGACCTCCGAACTTGCTGACCGAACCGCGGTTGCACGGATCCTTGGAAGCAGGATCGCAGTACGCCACCACCTGAGCCTTGGCGCCGTTCACGGTGGTCGTCTGCACCACTCGACCCACACCTATGTCCGAACACATCGGGTTGCCTTCCCAGATGGTGAACTGACGCCCGCTGCGCTTGCCGTAGGTGGCAAGCAGGTTCTGCTCGGTGCCAGGAGGACACAAGTCGTTGCCCCCGACGTGCTGCGCCTTCAGCCCAGCAGTGAACGACGGCTCGTACACCGTGTAGGTCACGCCCACCTGGAAATCCTGATAGGCATCCCCTGATCCCATGGCGGCCGCGGGAGCCAGTCCAACCGAGGCGACCGAGGCGACGACGGCAAGGGCACCGAGAGTGCGGCGAGGATTCATGCCCACCATTGTGACCTAGTAGTTCGGCTTATCCGGCTCAATCTGCGAGACCCAAGCGTTGATGCCACCGCCCACATGGATGGCGTCGAAACCGGCGCCCTTGGCGGCAGCCAGTGCCTCGGCCGACCGACCGCCCACCTTGCAGAACAGCACCACCTGCTTGTCCTGTGGCAGCTTCTCGAGCGCTTCGCCGGTGAGGAACTCGCCCTTCGGGATGAACTCCGAGCCGTCGATCGTCACGATCTCCCACTCAATGGGTTCGCGAACGTCCACCAAAACGAAGTCTCGCTCCCCTGCCTCGCGCTCGTCCAACATCTTCTTCAAGTCCTGGACCGAGATCGTCGAGTCACGCGCGGCCGCTGCAGCTTCGTCGGAGATAACACCGCAGAAGGCTTCATAGTCGATCAGCTCGGTGACAGTCGCATTCACGCCACACACCGCACAGTTCGGGTCCTTGCGGATCTTCACCTGGCGGTAATCCATCTCCAGAGCGTCATAGACCATCAGGCGACCAAGGAGGGAATCGCCAATACCGGTGATGAGCTTGATCGCTTCGGTAACTTGGATAGAACCGATCGACGCACACAGCACGCCGAGCACGCCGCCCTCGGCGCAGCTGGGCACCATGCCCGGCGGCGGGGGCTCGGGATACAGACACCGGTAGCACGGGCCGTGCTCGGCCCAGAAGACCGATGCCTGCCCGTCGAAGCGGTAGATCGATCCCCACACGTACGGCTTGCCGAGCAGCACGCAGGCGTCGTTGACCAAGTAGCGCGTGGCGAAGTTGTCGGTGCCATCCACGATGAGGTCGTACTGGGCGAACAGTTCCATGACGTTCGAGGAGTCCAGGCGCTCGGTATGCAGATTCACGTTGACGAACGGATTGATCTCCTTCACCGAATCGCGCGCGCTCTCGGCCTTCGAGCGACCGACGTCGCTTTGTCCGTGGATGATCTGTCGTTGCAGATTCGATTCGTCGACTACGTCGAACTCGACGATGCCGAGCGTGCCCACACCCGCGGCCGCGAGGTACATGAGCGCCGGTGATCCCAGGCCGCCCGCGCCCACACACAGCACCTTGGCGTTCTTCAGTCGCTTCTGCCCGGTCATCCCCACGTCGGGAATGATCAGGTGCCGGCTATAACGACGGACTTCGTCGATGGACAGGTCCTCGGCGGGCTCAACCAAAGGCGGCAGGCTCACGGTGTCTCCTTGCTGACCAGCGGGGTTCCAGGTGGTGCGTTATGGCTACTTGATGGTTCAACAAGGTTAACGACGGCGAGCCCCGCCGCATTCCCTACCCATCTAGTTGCAAATGCCTTGCAACTGACACCGTCGAACGGTCAGTTTTCGACGTGCCGAACCGGCA
>CAYLOH010000075.1:0-3084 GCA_964385255.1 uncultured Rubrivirga sp.
CGAGGCGATTGGCGGCTGACCGGCTGCACCTTGGTGGTAACGATCGAACCGTGTCCGATGTGCGCGGGAGCGATCGTGTTGTCGCGTGTGCAGACCCTGGTGTTGGGCGCGTGGAACGACGACTACGGCGCCGCGGGCTCGCGCTGGGACCTGGTGCGCGACCGACGCTTGAACCATTCCGTCGAAGTCGTCAGCGGCGTCCGCGAACGCGAATGCGCTGATCTGCTGAAGGATTTCCTCGCCGAGCAGCGGGACGGTGGCGCCACTGGACCCGCCTAGAGTGGGGCCGATGAGCACCTTGAGTCCGGTTCGCCGCACGCCAGCACGACGCCCGCGCTGGCTGGTGGTCGTGCTCGTGGTCGTTGCGATGCTCGTGCTGTTCGCCGTGGGTTTCGCCGCGGCGCTGTTGCTCGGGGATCAGCGGCAATCCACGCTCGTTGCGGGGACCGATGACTCGACGCAAGCAACCACAGGCGGAACGCTGGCCGAACCCGAGCCATGCGAGACGACGCTCGTCGCTGCCGCCGAGGTTCTGCCCCGTCCGGATACGGTCGTCGTCAACGTCTTCAATTCCACCGAACGAGGTGGCTTGGCCGGAACCACTGCGCAACAACTCAGCCAGCGCGGCTTTCGCATCAACAAGGTGGAGAACGATCCTCTGGGCGTCTCGCTGCGCGGAATCGGTGAGATCCGGTACGGACCCAACGGCGCGGACAACGCACGACTCCTGCAGTTCCACTTTCCCGGCGCGGTCCTGGTGGACGACGGCCGCGCGGGCCCGCGCGTGGACATCTCGCTCGGTCGTGGTTTCGAGGCACTAGAAGAGCAGGCGTTGGTCGCGGCGACGTTGGCATCGCCGTCGCCGTCGCTATCGGGACCGGGCTGCCCGGGCAATTAGTACGCGCACGGCATCGCCGAATGGCGCGAACGCCGGGTTGGTGGTCTGACCGGCGCGGTAACGAGCCCAGATCTGCTGCAAGATCACGGCGAGACGGAACAGCCCGTAGACCTCGTAGAAGTTCCAGTCCACATCGCCCCAACCCATGCGCTGGCTGTAGCGCTGCATGATCTCTGCCCGCGTGGGCATGCCGGGCAGATCGCTGGGCTGGCGCTTGAGCGCAGCGAATGCCGGATCGACGTCGGCATCGGTCGAATCGATCCAGTAGGCGAGCGCGGCACCCACGTCCATCAAGGGATCCCCGATGGTCGCCATCTCCCAGTCCAAGACACCCAGAACGCGCGGTCGATCCTCTTCCGTGAGCGAAGCTGTGTCCATCACCATGTTGTCCAGACGCCAATCACCGTGAATGACGCATGCGGCGACGTCGCCGGGTCGGTTTACTTCGAGCCAGTTCATGATGTCCTCGGCGTCGGGCACGTCGTCGGTGCGCGCACGTCGGTACCGATCGGACCATCCGAGTACCTGGCGATCCACGTACCCGGGTCCCTTTCCCCAGTCCGCCAAGCCTGCGGCCTGCGCGTCGATGCTGTGCAGATCGGCCCACCGATCCACGTAGACCTCGCCGACTCTGCGCGCCTGATCGGGGGTCAGGACATCCGCGTTGTCCGGGCGCAGGATCGTTCCGGCCAGATAGTCCATGACGTAGAACGGCGAACCGATCACCGACTCGTCGGTGCAGTAGGCCCGAACCGTTGGCACGTAGGGGTACGGCTCGGCCAGATGACGAAGGACGTGCACCTCACGACCCATGTCGTGGGCGGACGCAGCCTTGGTCCCGGTGGGTGGGCGACGAAGAACCAACTCGCGATCTGCGTAGGTGAGGCGGTAGGTCAGATTGGAGGCACCGCGGGTGAACTGCTCGACTGCAGGCGGTCCGGCGGGCAGGTCGGTGAGGTGAGACCGTAGCCACGAGTCCATCGAGGCGACATCGAAGGCATCCTCGTCGCGGACCGTCGAGCGATCGCTCATGTGCGCTTGAGCTCGACCCGAGCGATGTCGCGCAGATGGACCTCGTCCGGCCCGTCGGCCAGGCGCAGAGCCCGAGCCCACGAATACATCGACGCCAGCGGAACGTCATCGCTCACACCCGCACCGCCGTAGATCTGTATCGCGCGATCCAGGACGTCGCAGGCAACGCGGGGCGCCACGACCTTGATGGCGGCGATCTCCGTGCGAGCGCCCTTGGCTCCGACCTCGTCGATCATCGCGGCGGCTTTCAAGGTGAGCAGTCGAGCCTGCTCGATCTCGATGCGTGACAACGCGATCGCCTCCTGCACCACCCCTTGCTCGGCCAGGGTCTTGCCGAACGCCACCCGCTCCTTCGCGCGGGCCACCATCAAGTCCAGCGCGCGCTCGGCGACGCCGATCATCCGCATGCAGTGGTGGATGCGACCCGGTCCCAGTCGCGCTTGCGCGATGGCGAATCCGGCGCCCTCCTCGCTGATCAGGTTGGCGGCGGGAACGCGGACGTCACGGAACTCGATCTCGGCGTGCCCGTGTTGATCGTGGTAGCCGAACACCGGGAGCGATCGGTGCACGATCACACCGGGGGTGTCCATCGGAACAAGCACCATCGACTGCTGACGATGGGTCGGCGCGTCCGGATCCGTCTTGCCCATCACGATCAAGATCTCGCACCGCGGATCCATCGCGCCCGTTGTCCACCACTTGCGGCCGTTGATCACGTAGGCGTCACCATCGCGCTCGATCCGGGTGGCGATGTTGGTGGCGTCGGAGGAAGCGACATCGGGTTCGGTCATCGCGAACGCCGAGCGAATACGACCATCCAGCAGAGGTTGTAACCACCGTTGTTGCTGTTCGGGGGTGCCGAACATGTGAAGGACTTCCATGTTCCCGGTATCGGGGGCAGAGCAGTTGAAGGCTTCGGGTGCGATCTCCAGCGATCGTCCCGTCCACTCTGCTACGTGCGCGTAGTCCAGGACGCTTAGGCCGTGTGCCGGGTCGGTGGAGTCGGGCAGGAACAGATTCCACAAACCACGTTCACGTGCCGCCGCCTTCAACTCCTCGACGACGGGCGGTAGAACGTGCGGTTTGCCATCGGCGGTGAGTTGGCGACGCTGTTCGGCGTAGACGGGCTCAGCCGGGTAGACGAATTCATCCAG
>CAYLOH010000076.1:0-3003 GCA_964385255.1 uncultured Rubrivirga sp.
AGGCAGGTGCCGGGCGGGAAGTTGTAGGTCATCGCGTCCGACCGCAGTTGAAAGGCGTCCAGGCAGACCCGCACCGGGCCTTGGTTGACCAAGCGGACGTACTGCGTGGCGCTGCGGCGTTGGCCTTTGCCCTTACCGAGGGAGAAGTCCTGGATGACGATGGAGCCGGTTGCCGGATCGGGAGTGCAGCGCTCAGTGCAGGGGTACTCGCGCCAGAAGCGGTAGTTGCCGAAGCGATCCAGCAGGTAGGCGCCGTCGCCGATCAGGTTCGGCTCCTTACCGGGGCTGGGGTAGAGCAGTTTGTTGTAGCCGCGGTAGACGTCCTGGCCGTTCGGGACGCCGGGGGTACCGAAACCGGTGTGGACGACTCTGTAGTCCCCGGGGGTCAGCACAGAACCCGGCGGCAACGTGTACCAGGCCTGATTGCCCGCGTCGCGCAAAGTCCAACCACTGAGGTCGACCGGTGTCGGCCCGACGTTCTGGATCTCCACCCACTCGTCGTTCAACAGTCGCGGGTTCGACGACCGGGAGATCCGCATTTCGATCTGAGCTTCGGGTTGCTCGAGTTCCCCACACATGTTCGGGTTCCACATGCCCACACGGCGCTTCTGCGCGCCCTCGATCACCGCGCGGTACAGCGAGCTCATGTTCGCTTCCTTGCGTTGGGTGAACCAGTGTCCCCACCCGCGCTCGGCCATCGCCCAGGCAACGTCCAGGTCGAAATCACCGGTTGCCTTGTTCTCGGCGAGCACCACCCGTTGCGGCCGGCCCTTCCCCCTCGACGTTTGATCGGCGGACAGCAGGCGCACCGTGGTCCCGGGCGGGATGAGTTCCGTGAGCGCGTCCATGGCCTGCCAGCCACCGCACCAACCAGGGTGCAACTTCGTGGGCTTCTCGGGTGAGTTGATGCCGAGGAGACGGATGCGTGAACGCTCATTGGTGACGGCATCGCGCACCATGAGGGTGTCGCCGTCCACGACGCGCTCGACCTTCGCGGTCTCCCAGACTCGAATGCTGTCCCACGGGCTCGCTTGCGCGGGAACAGACACGAGCAGGCCACCGGTGAGCGCCAGCGCTGCGGTGATCGCGGTGCGGGGGAAGCGACGCATGTCTGCCTTTCCTGGGTACGTAACGGCTGCGTGGTCATGGTAAGCAGGCGAGTGCTTACGCCGTCGGACCCGGGGTCGCACCACAATGTCCGTGTGTCGAAGGCTCGCGCGCTCTCCTGGTCGGCGCGCGTGCTCGCGTTCTCCCTCTCGCTCCTGGTGGTCTTCGTGGGTTGGGCCATCAGTACACCGGTGGGTTCGGCCCCCGACGACGACTATCACTTGGCCTCGACGTGGTGCGCCCCGGGAGAACGTGACGGGGTGTGCGAACTCGACCCGGCGGATCCCCGGTCACGGCTGTTGCCGGAGGACGTCTTCGAAGCGAGCGCTTGCTACGCCTTCCGCGGTGAGAACGACGCATCGTGCGCCGATCGGCTCACGAATATCCGGATGGTGTCCACCACCCGGGTGAACCAGACCGCCGGGCTGTACCCGGGCGGCTTCTACGAGGTTATGGGCGTATTCGTCGGATCGGACGCGGAGCGCTCGGTCCTGGCAATGCGCGTCTTCAACGCCGGCTTGGCGATCGTGCTTCTGATGGGCGCCCTCGTGCTCGCACCTCGAGGAATCGCTCGAAGCCTTGCCGTCGCCACGATGATCGTGTACGTCCCGATGGGGTTGTACATCGTCCCCTCGACCAATCCCAGTAGTTGGGCGATCACCGGAATCGCCAGCGTGTGGGTCTACGGGTTGTCGTTGATGTGCATGGACACCTGGCGCCGCAAGCGCACCTGGTTGCTTGCGGGCGGAGCCATCGTGGGTGCGCTGATGGCGATGTCCGCGCGCGTGGATGCCGCGGTGTACGTGGGCTTCACCGCCGTGGTGATCGGGGTGATCGTCGGCTGGCGCGGTATTCGGCGGCAGTGGAAGGGAGCAGCCGTCCTCGCCGGGCTGTCCCTAGCTGGACTTGGGGTGTTCCTCACCACCGAGCCACCGGTGTCACCCGGGGGAGAGGCTCTGGGCACGGCCGAGCCTGGCATCGGCCTGTTGTTGACGAACACGGTGAATGCGCCGGTCTATCTGCAACAGGTCCTCGGCGGACCACTGGGTTGGTATGACATCAACCTGCCCACCTGGGTTCCCATCACCGGCATCCTGTTCGTGGCGATGGTGATGTACCGGCAGCTCGCCCAGGGACCGAGTCGTGTGCTGGCCGCGAGTGCCCTCGCCTTCGTGGGGGTGATTGCGGTCCCCGTCGCCTTCTTGCAACTAGGCGGCTTGGTTGTCGGGGAGTTGGTGCAGCCGCGCTACTTCTTACCGCTCATGGTTGTCTTCGTGGCGACCGCCGGGCTTCACGTGAGCATCCGACGCGGATACCCGTGGCCCCGGCCGGCAGCACTGGTGATGACACCCCTGCTCGCGGGCAGCGCGATGCTGTCCTACTGGTTCACCGCCCATCGGTACGCCGCGGGATCCACCCAGGGTCTATTCGACCTGGACCTGGTCATCGGGTGGAGCGGGCTGACGAGCCTGCCGTGGATCGCCGTCGTCTGCGTGACCGTCGCGGCGACCGTGGTGATGTACGCCGTAGGCGTGGGATTCCTCACGGACAAGCGCGGAGTGCAGCAGCGGTGATGCGATCCCCACTCATCCGACAGGCGACTCCCGGTGTAGTCGTCGCGCTGGTCCTGTGGGTTATCACCGTCCTTCGCTGGCGCGCCGGTGACTACGTCCAGCAGGAGATGGATGCCCTGTGGCAATCGGCCGGACGTGATTACCTGAGTGCCGATCCGTTCGCGACCCTGCGGGTGCTGCACATACAACCGCCCGGAATGAACGCGTTGTTCGCCCTGGATCTCGCACTCACCCCCACGACCCACGCGTTCCTGCTCGGGGTGAATCTGCTGGCGATGCTCGCGACGATCGTGTTGATCGTGGACACCGTGCGGAGATTCGG
>CAYLOH010000077.1:0-2993 GCA_964385255.1 uncultured Rubrivirga sp.
CGAGCCGGATGTACCGCAGCGACTGCATCGTGGTGGACCTCGGCACCGCGACGACGTACGACTGCATTACCAAGGATGGCGTCTTTCTGGGTGGCGTCATCCAGCCCGGCGTGCGGACCTCGGCGGAGACGTTGTTCCGGCGGACGGCGAAGCTCACGGCTACCGAGCTACAGGCCCCCGAGAAGGTGATCGGCACGCGCACCGAGGAGTGCATTCGCGCGGGGGTGGTCTTTGGCGCGGCGGATTCGGTGACGGGGATTGTCGGGCGGATCATGGCGTCGTGGCCCGGGGGCGGGCGGCCCAAGGTGATTGCCACAGGCGGGCTGGCGACGGTGATTCAGCCGCACTGCCCGGTGATTGAGCTGGTGGAGCCGGATCTCACGCTGCAGGGGCTGCGGATGGCATACGAGATGCTGACCGCCTAACGGAACTCACGGCCGCAGGAACACCACGGGCAGCAGAGTGGTCTTCCCCCTGAGCGGTCGTCTGAGCAGGTGCCGCTCGCCACTAGGGATGCTGACCTTGAGCTCGACTTCCGCGTCCAGCTCGAGTCCACGGCAGACGGCAATTAGTCCATCCGCGCCGGTGCGGCCGTCGATCTCCACCTCCGTGCGCACGTCTCTCTGAATGAGGCTGGCGGTCCACACGGCTCCCTCGATGGGAATTCCATCGTCCCAGAGTGCTCGCGCGAGCAGTCGTGTCGGATGATTGGGGTCCTCGCGCCCAATGCGACGGCAGTAGCTGGCGACGTAATCATCCGCGGTGAGTCCAGTGAATCGCCGTACGATGCGGTCGCGATTGGACTCAATCACGATGCCTGCTTCGATGCCGAGGCCGAGAGCCAGCAGGGCGGTATCAAGGACGAGCAGGTCGTAGCTGCCCGGAACGATGTCGTGCATAAGTACGTGGCCGGCGCTATCGCTGGTGGCACGGTACGGGGAACCCCGGAGGGCGAAGGTTACGCCCGATGCGGGCTGCCCATCGCTCCATGTCGCGCGACCATCGAGGGTTCCGAGTTGTGCGCGCCAAGTTGTCCCATCAGTCCAAGCAGCGTGTGCGAGTTCGCCGCCACTGGTATGACGGAAATAGCTGAACTCCCGGTCCCGTCGCCCGAGGCGCCGCAGGGCGAGAGTATCGCGCTCGAGACCAACGAGGTCGAGTTGCCAGCGGGTCACGAGGGTGATGCCATTCGGGAGGCTCGTGAACTCGATTCGGCCCCCTGGATCCCGTGCCTGAATGCCCTCCGGGAGTCCGACATAGCGGAATTCGATATCGCGGAGCTCTCGGGTCACGGTATCGATCCACAACGCTCCGGCAACATCCACGCGACCTCGGCGGCGGTCGGACGCTTCAAATCCGAGTCCCACAAGGTTCGGGCGTCGGCGTTCACCCGGCATGACGCGGAAGCAGTAGCCTGCGGCGAACCCATCGTCGAGCAGGGTTTCCGCGTCTGGCGCGAAGTAGGTCTGGCCATCAGCGCGATCCTCGAGGAATCCTCGGCGCACAAAGCCTGCGGCGTCGAGTACCGCGGTGAACGAGTTGGGGCCCGCTACGGAGGAATCCACGCGCACACGTTGGCTCGCAATGCTTGTCTCGTCGGGCGCCAGACGGCGCTCATAGATGAAGCGAATCATCGTGGCCGGACTGGCCTCGCGCGCGACCACGGCCGCCAGCAGGCCCGCCCGTGCTTGTTCGATCAGTCCAATCGGGGAAGTGCGACCCTGGCGCCGGCATTGTGCCGACACCACGCGCACGGGATCGAGTAGCGCGGGAATCCGAGTGAGGGCGATCTCCACTCCGGTTGCGCCGGTCGCCGAGCGGCTGATCACGCGCGGCCGAAATCCGATGCGTTGCACCCGGAGCTGCACGGTAGCGGTATCCGGGAGTCTCAGCGCGAAGGCTCCCCTGGCATCGGTGAGTACGCGCGTGAGGAGGCGGCCGTCTATCGCCGTCGCCTGAACGACCGCGCCAGGGATGGGCATGGTGGTGGCGCTATCCACAACACGTCCCGAGATCAGTTGGGCCTGCGCCACCGGGGCGAGTGCGGCCAGAAATAGGAGGGCCACCGCGACCCTCATGACGGTTGGGGAACTGGCGCGCGGGTGAAATCGCATAGGATGGAAGAGTACCCTTGAGGCGCAATCTTGGTTGGGACGCGGAGATTCTGCGCGATTGTGTTCGTCTGTCAATTAGACAGCAGTGGTCCGCCGAAAACGTTAATAAATCTCGGTCATTATGACGGAGTGCGCTGAGTTAAGACGTTATCGTGCAACGGTTTGGTGGAGTTTGTGCATCTTTTCCGGTGAATTGACTGGCATGTGACTTGCTGCTAGTATTCTGTGTTGTTAGCACTCTGGTCACGCGAGTGCCAGCGTGAATCAACCTCAGTAGCAACTCACCTCATCACCAGTATCAGGAGGACGGATACCCATGGCAGCAAAGACTGCAGCCGCCCAGAAGGTCGCGCCCCTCTCCGATCGTGTGGTCGTCAAGGCCACCGAGGAGACCGAGACGATGCGTGGCGGGCTCTACATCCCGGACACGGCCAAGGAAAAGCCGCAGCAGGGTGAAGTGATCGCGGTTGGCCCGGGCCGCACCGAGGACGGCAAGCGCGTCCCGATGGAAGTGAAGGCCGGCGACAAGGTGCTCTACGGCAAGTACAGCGGCACCGAAGTCACCATCGACGGCGAGCAGCTCCTCATCCTCCGCGAGAGCGATATCCTCGCGATCGTGAACAACTAATCCACAGGATTCTGTCACATGGCTTCTAAGGAACTGCATTTCAACGTTGAGGCCCGCGCGGCCCTCAAGCGTGGTGTTGATCAGCTCGCCGAGGCGGTGAAGGTCACCCTCGGCCCCAAGGGTCGCAATGTCGTCATCGACAAGAAGTTCGGCGCCCCGACGGTCACCAAGGACGGCGTGACGGTCGCGAAGGAAGTCGAGCTCGCCGATCCGATCGAGAACATGGGCGCGCAGATGGTGAAGGAAGTCGC
>CAYLOH010000078.1:0-2824 GCA_964385255.1 uncultured Rubrivirga sp.
TGAAGGCCTCCACCATCATCACGATGGAAGACGACCTCTCTCGTGCAGAAGCGATCGGAGTCGATACCTCGACCGGTCAGATCACCGCGGTGGGGTCACTTGCCGAGGTTCAGGCGGCGGCGCCAGGTGTCGCGGTGACCGACCTGGGTACGTCGGTCCTCATGCCGGGATTCATTGATCCGCATAACCATCCCGCTTTGAGTGGGTTGGTGACCCAGGAGCCGGCCTACTGGATCGCACCGTACGTGGGCTATCCGACCTACGCCGACGTTCAGGCCTTGTGGAAGAAGGTCGACGCATCCGCGCCCGCAGGTCAAGCTCTCATCTTCACCGGCTTGGATCGCCTCCTGCAGGGCGCACCGGAGTTGACGAACACCGACCTCGACGAGTTCTTCGCTTCACGTCCGGTGGTCGTCGTCGACAACTCAGGTCACGAGGTCTATTTCAATTCAGCCGTCATCACTTTGAACGGCTGGGCAGACAACAAGCCGCCCGCCGACCCAGTGGGATCGCGCTTCGGACGTAACGCTGACGGCACCTCCAACGGACGTGCGTACGAGACCGCAGCAGCCTTGATGGCAGTGAACAAGGTCCTCGGCCTGGCGATCCCACATCCCTTGTTGTCGGTCGCGCGCTGGCTCGCCGAGATGTCGCGCAACGGCGTGACGATGACCTCCGAGCACACCTACCAAGACCATATGTTCAAGGCGTACGCGGCATGCGTATCGGCGCCGGACAGCCCGGTGCGCATCGGTTTGTATCACATGTCGATCGAAGCGGATTGCGGGGAGAAAGTGGCGTCACCGGCCCCCGACAAGTTGTGGAAGGTCGGCATCAAGTTGTGGGCGGATGGTTCTCCATGGGTGGGAACCATCGCCGCGTCCTTCCCCTACCTCGACACTCCTGTCGTCCAGCATGCTCAGATTCCGTTGGGCCCGGGCGGTGAGGGAATGATGAACTACACCCGCGCCGAACTGGATCAGATCTTGGCCGCCCATGCGGGTGAGGGGTGGCAGTTCGCTTTCCACGTCAACGGGGATGTTGGTCTGGACATCGTGTTGGATGCCTACGAACACGCCCTGGTGACGAACAACCTGATGGGCACCGATCATCGCTGGCGAGTGGAGCACGTCGGTGCCTGCAGAGGTGATCAGTTCGATCGTGCAGCAGCTCTGGGAGTCACCATCTCGATGCTGCCGGGGCAATTCATCTACTGGGGTGATCTACTGGACGGCCAGATGTTCCCAACCGAGATCGGTAGCCAGTGGATGCGTGCGGGCGATGCCTTCCGCTCCGGAGCACTCGTGACCTTCCACAACGACGGTTTCGTGACTCCGCCCATCCCGCTGATGAACATCCAGGCGATGGTGACCCGTCGTTGCGCGTCGGGCAATCTGCACGGCCCCGAACAGCAAGTGAGCCTGAACGACGCCTTCCGTGCGCACACCATCAACGCGGCGCGCCAGATGTTCCGTGATCACGATCTCGGATCCATCACGGTGGGCAAACTCGCCGATCTGGTGCAACTGTCCGCCGACCCCTACACCGCGGACGTTGATCAGCTCACCCAGCAAGTGAGTGTCCAGGGCACCTGGATGGCGGGCAAGAAGGTCGACACGAATGCGTTCGTCACGCAGATTCAAGCGATCGACCCCTCCGAGCACCAGGACCTGCCGCACGCCGCGATGTCCCACACCTGCTGACAGACTCAGCTCCGTGAGTCAGCAAACTGCACCGACTCGCGCGCAGATGCGCGTGGCCGTCGCGAAGGTCCTCGGGCTGATCTTCTTCGCGGTGCTCGTGCCCGCACCTCTTGTCTCCGCTCTGGGATTCGGTGCTGCCGGGTCCTTCATCGGGCTGGCCGGGGTGGGCTCGGTCATCGCGGTACTCGCGGTCGGTTTGCGTTTCGGTTTGTTGTTCACGCTGGCGGGGGGTGTGGCTGCCGCCGCACTGACATTGGCGTCCGTGACCTGGTGGTCGGCGGCCATCGTCATGTCGCTCGTGGCGCTGGGTTTCGGGCTCACCGCCCGAAAAGGCTGGCAAGGCGGCTTGGTGACGATGGTCATCGCCTTGAGCTTCATCGCCTCCGACGGTGCCGCAGTAGTCGAGCCGCTTGGTCGAGCTGCTGCCGTGTTGAGCATCGGATTCATCGTGTGGGGAGCGATCGTCGCGGGCATCACGTACCTGTTCTTCCGCAGACCGGTGTTTCCCGCCAAGCCGGAGTCCCCACGGACGGTTCTGGGCTACGTGTCCATGCTGGTCATCGTCACGTTCATCACCCAGAGCCTGGCCATTGGACTGGATCTTGGACATGTGGGCGGTTGGCTCGTCATGACGCCGTTCCTGGTGATTTTGCCCCACATCCACGACGGCTTCGTGAAGTCGCTGAGACGAGCCGCGGGAACCATTGGCGGCTTCCTCATCGTCATCGCCCTCTCGGACCTCACCACCTCGCACGCGATTCTCTCCGCCGTCGGCGCGATCGCATTCACGGCTGCGCTGTACGCCAAGCTCAAGAACTGGAATTACTTCTTCTTCGCGTTGTTCCTCACCCCGGGAATCGTGATCCTCGAAGGCCTTTCCTCATCACTCACCCAGTTGGCCGAGTACCGGTTGGAAGCCACGCTTGTCGCGATCGCCTTATCCCTTGCGGTCATGGCGACCACGACGATCATCGGTCGCAAGATGGTCAGGGGATCCTCATCCGAGGCTGTGAACGAGGCCGCAGGGGCCTAGTCAGCCCAGCAACACCTTGACTCAATTCTGGCTAGAACCTAGCCTGAATACATGAGCGTGGTCAGCCCTGAAGGTTCCATCGGTGTCT
>CAYLOH010000079.1:0-2824 GCA_964385255.1 uncultured Rubrivirga sp.
ATCAGCGAAACCTGGCACCTCCCGGCCACCGAGAAGCAGATGGACACGATGAACGAGGTGCTTCGGCAGCGCGAGTTGGCGTGGGAATTGTTCCGTGACTGGGCAGCCGCGTTGGCCAAACCAGCGGACAAGCGCGAGGAATCCAAGGCCAAGGTGCTCGAGAAGGCCTCGAAGTACGTCGACTCCCCTGTCAACGCCGACGACCTGATCGAGCTCGTCGCTCGAGCCTTGCCCAAGCGGGCACAGCAGTTGAAGGCGATGGGCTAAGCGCGCCCACCCACGACTCGTCCTGCATTAGCGTGCATTCATGTACGCGATCTATGCCAACGGCATCGACAAGGACGATCCACTGTCGGTTCTCGCGATCGGCGACGTCGATCCTGCAGTGACGCCCGATGATTGGGTGGACGTCGAGGTCAAGGCGATGAGCCTGAATCATCATGATGTTTGGGCGCTGAAGGGCCAGGCACTGCGCGAGGAGCAGGTTCCCATGATCCTCGGCACGGATGCCGCCGGCATCGGGCCCGACGGGACACCGGTTGTGGTGCATGCGGTGATCGGGGACCCATCAGGCGGCGACGAGACGCTGGACCCGAAACGCTCCCTGCTCAGCGAGGTCTACCCGGGAACCTTCGCCGAGTATGTTCGCGTGCCGCGTCGAAATCTCATTCCGCTCCCCGACGGCATGAGTTTCACGGAAGCGGCATGTCTGCCCACCGCATACCTCACCGCGTACCGGATGCTCGCGACGAAGTCGCAAACCACGCCAGGGGACACCGTTCTCGTCCAAGGCGCGGGCGGTGGCGTGGCCACGGCCGCCATCGTGCTCGCCAAAGCGATGGGCCTGCGCGTGTGGGTGACCAGCCGAGACGTCGACAAGAGGGAATGGGCTCTCAGTATCGGCGCCGACGAAGCCTTCGAGATCGGCGCACGACTCCCTGATCGCGTTGATGCGGTCGTCGAAACCGTGGGCGAGGCCACCTGGGGTCATTCCCTGAAGTCACTTCGACCCGGCGGGGTGGTGGTGGTCTCCGGCGCCACATCGGGGGCCATGCCAGCCGCCGACTTGAACCGGGTCTTCTTCCTGCAACTTCAGGTGGTCGGTTCGACGATGGGCACCACCGAGGAGTTCCGACGCCTCATCTCGCTCATGACCGAGGCGCACGTGTCACCGATTATCGATCGAACACTGTCGATGCAGAACGCACGCGAAGGATTCGCCGCGATGATCGAAGGGGAATTGCGCGGCAAAGTCGTGATGACCCGGTGAATCGTCCCCTGGACTGATCACCGGGCCATCACCAGGACCCTCGGTAGTAGCGAACTACTTCAAGCTAAACGGCGGGTACTTGTCCGTCGCCAATACGAACGCATATGCCTGCACTCGCCACCACCAGCGCATGACACCGACCACGAAGTCGAACATTCCGCGTGGGAATCGGCCGACGAAGATGATCGCGAACCATCCGATGACCACGACGAAGAACGACGCGATCGATAGGAAAAACAAAATGAAGTAGTGCGGTATCGCGAGGAACCACTTCACCAGGGGCAGGCCGCGGTTCAGGTCGGTCTGCGCATTGGGGTAAGCGACCTCCAGATGCACGTTCTGCTGCTCATCGGTGGAGGGGTAGCGGTCGGTGATCAGCAAGACATACGCGGAAATGCGGGCCGCGAACTGGTGCAGAGCGAGGTTGAAGTCGAACCACCACTTGGGGTACTTCTTGCGGAAGAGCAGCAGCAGCAGCGTCGCGAAGAACAGTGAGCCGAGGATGCCAAGCCCACCGGTCGTCACATCGCCGACGACGTCGCCGGCTTCGTTGACGGTCATGATCACCGACTCGCCGCCGGAGGTGAGGATGCCGAGGACGATGGCGATCGGGATCACCAGGATGAGGCGGAAGATCGTGGTGACGCGGCTGAGCCGGTCTTGGTAGTCGATCTCCAGCGTTGCCGGATATTCGCGAACCGGATTCATGGTGTCGGACATGGGTTCCTCCCGGGAAGTGCGCACGAGTGTGCGAGGACGCGTCACAGGCTAGGGAACGCCCACGGCATTCACCGGCATTGGAAACCGGCCATTCCCGACTTGATCAGGTCCAGATTTGGACATAGTCTGAGCCCGTGTCGGCACCTAACGCCCCTCTGCCAGTCGCGCAGACCCTGCGCGAGCACGGATTGCACGTCACGCCGCAGCGTCTGGCGGTCCTCGATGCCGTCTCCTCCCACCAGCACGCCACCGCAGATGGGGTGCTGGAACTCGTCCGCTCGAGCATCGGAACCATCTCGCGGCAAGCCGTCTACGACTCCTTGTCCGCGCTCGTGGACGCAGGGATTCTGCGCCGGATCGAGCCCGCGGGCTCACCCGCTCGCTACGAGACCCGGGTTGGGGACAACCACCACCACGTGGTCTGCCGTAAGTGCGGAAGTCTCGCCGACGTCGATTGCGCCGTCGGTGATACCCCGTGCTTGACCGCAGCAAGTGATCAAGGCTTCGTCATCGATGAGGCCGAGGTCGTGTACTGGGGCACATGCCCACAGTGCACAGAACAACTTCATACAACCGCGTAGTTCAGCGCACGCACAGGCACCACCTCACATAGGAGATACGGATGGCAAACGACAGCAAGTGCCCGGTCGACCACGGTTCGGTGGGCGTCGGTACCCAGAATGAAGACTGGTGGCCCAACCAGCTCAATTTGAGGGTCCTCGAGCAGAACCCTCCAGCGGCGAATCCGATGGGCGAAGACTTCGACTACGCCAAGGAATTCGCATCACTCGACCTGAACGCGGTGAAGGCCGATCTGCGAGCACTCATGACCGA
>CAYLOH010000080.1:0-2788 GCA_964385255.1 uncultured Rubrivirga sp.
GGTCCAGAAGACCTCCACGTACTCGCGCCTGGTCATGAAGAAGAACGCGAAGATCCCAATCGGCAGAACCATCAAGATGAGCGCGGAGATGCGTCCCTCCGCAGACAGGGCGCGCACCTCGCGCTGCAATTGCGCACGCTGACGAACGGTGGTCGCAGCTATATCGAGGATGTTCGAGAGGGAACCTCCGGTCTCCCTTTGGATACGCACGGCCTGGACCGCCAAGGCGAGATCCTCGCTCGACATTCGCGCAGCAACTCCGTCGAGCGCATCGGCGAGATCCATGCCGAGCGCCACCTCGGTGGTCACTCGCCTCATCTGACGGGCCAGCACGTCGCCGCCACCTTGTGCCGCGCCGGCAACCGCCTGGGCGAGAGATAGTCCTGAACGCAATCCGCTTGCCACGATCGTGAAGAAATCGGCCAGTTCTCCGTCGAACTGTCGTCGTGCGGCCTCGATCCGCGAGCGAATGATCGCCTGGATGATGACGCCGCACAGGAGCATGCCGAGGAGTGCGACGACCACCGGAAGTCCCGCGAGACTCAGTAGGCCGAACGCTGCGACCATGATCGTCGCCTGGACGAGGAGCCATGTTGTAGGCGTCAGCGGCAATCCGGCGTTGTCCACCTGCTGACGAAGGCCGTCCGCCCACGTTCGAGGAAGGAGCCGCAGAACCCTCTCCGACGTGCTCCCCGCCGAGCTGCCGGTCGGATGGGCGTTCTGGGGCAGCCCGGGGTTCGACCTGGAGTAGTGCGACAGGACGCGGCTGACCTGTGCCCGGTTGCGGTAGTCCTGGATGAGGCGAGCCGCGGTAAGCGCGCTGATGCTCACCACCGCGAACGCTCCGAGAGCGAGCAGGTAAGACGCCCACCAGTCAGACGACGAATCCGCCGGCGGGGGAGCCTCGACCTGTGCGGGCGACTGAACCGGAGTGGGCAGCAACACGGTCGTTCCCGCAACGAATGTTCGTCCGGCCGCATCGGTGACTCGGACGTCGACGCGCTGGCCGTCGACTTCCTGTGCCCACGGAACGTCCGTACCGATGGTCAACATCGTTGCCGAACGTGTGACCGACGCCCGCAACGTCGCCGCCAGGTCCTCAGGGGTAACTGCGGTAGCCCCGCCACTGGCATCGACCACTCGTGCAAGTGCCTCACTGGGCTTGCCGAGTACGTCGAGAGCGATCACGTCGATCGGGATCCGCTCGATGGCGAGCGTTTGGATGATGTCGTCGGCATCGACCGAACTTGCGGTGTCCTCTCCGTCGGTCAGCACGACGATCCGCTCGGCTGCCGAATCCTCAAGCGCCGCGAGTAGAGCGTTGAACACGGCGGTGTCACCGTCGCCTCGAACGGCCTCGAGGGCGTTCGTGAGTTCCTGCCGATCCGTGGTGGGCGGAACGAGGATGCGGGCGTCATCGGCGAACGCACCCAGGCCCACCGGAATCGAGGGGTCCAAGGTCGCCAGCAATTCGTCGACGGCTTGGCGGACCTGTCGAAGGCGGGCCCCCTGCATCGAGCCACTGGCGTCGGTCAAGAGGAGTACTCGGTCGTCGCCGATGTTGCTGGTCACCTCGAGCACGCGTGATGGCACCGGATCGGTTCCCACCGTCACAGCAACCTGCCCGGGCTGATCCGGCGAGATGAGTGCTTCCGGTGGCATCGTGACGAGCAGCCCGACCGACCCGTCGGCCTGTTCACGAGCGGTGACCTCCATGGAGGAAGAACTCTCCGTGGCGTTCGACGACTGAGCGAGCGCGGCGATCGCGAACAGTGGCGCGACGACCAGTGCAGACAGTGGTAGGAGGCGATGGGGGTACCTCATGACAGCGTGACGCCTCGATCGCGCAGATCGTCCGTGAAGCCCGGTTGGAACCCGGTCGCAACGAGTTGACCGAGGTGACCATTGGGAGTGACGGGGTTGTATTCGAATCGAAAGAGGTCCTGGGTGACGATCGTCTCCCCATCCAAGCCGGTGATCTCGGAGATGCTGGTCACGTGGCGCGATCCATCACGCAGACGTGCCTGATGCACCAGGAGGTGTATCGCTCCTGCGATCTGCTCCCGAATCACGCGAACGGGAAGGTCGAGATCGGCCATCATCACCATCGTTTCGATTCGTGACAGCGCATCGCGTGGACTGTTCGCGTGCACAGTGGTGAGGGAGCCGTCGTGGCCGGTGTTCATCGCTTGGAGCATGTCCACAGCAGCCGCGTCGCGCACCTCGCCAACCACGATTCGATCGGGGCGCATGCGCAGTGAGTTGCGAACCAGATCCCGGATAGTCACCGCGCCCTTACCCTCGACATTGGGCGGACGTGACTCCAGGCGCACCACGTGAGGTTGGTGCAGCTGCAACTCCGCAGCATCTTCGATCGTGACGATCCGTTCGCCAGCGGGAATGAAACTGGACAGGACGTTCAGCGTGGTCGTCTTGCCCGAACCGGTTCCTCCGCTTATCAGAATGCTGAGTCGACCGCGCACGCAGGCATTGATGAGGTCCATCGCCTCGGGTGTGATGGTCCCCATCGAGATGAGATCGCGTGCCGTGTAAGGCTCAACCGAGAACTTGCGAATCGTCAGTGAGCAACCATCGATTGCCACAGGTGGAATCACCGCGTTCACGCGACTGCCATCGGGTAAGCGTGCATCGACCATGGGACTGGATTCGTCCACCCTGCGTCCAACCGCGGAGACGATCCTGTCGATGGTTCGTCTCAGGTGTTCCTCGTCAATGAAGCGAAGTTCGGTTCGATGCAGCAGGCCGTCGCGTTCGATGAAGATCAGAT
>CAYLOH010000081.1:0-2765 GCA_964385255.1 uncultured Rubrivirga sp.
GTGGGCGCGCCGTCGCGCAGACGACCCAGCAGGTTCTCCTGCATCTCGGCCTTGACCGAGCGGGGGACGTAGCCCCGAGCCAGCAGGTCTCCCCTCGTGCGAGGCAGGTCGGGTGGCGGAGTGGGCGCGAATGTGGTCACCTGCTGACCGTACGTCGGTGACGCGTGGCGCGCGAGTCCTCGAGGGGAGGGGGTCCGCATGTGGGATGGCATGCCCGAGGTCCTGCCCATCCAGGGGGCGATCGTGGCCACCGTCTTCTGTGTGATCGCCTTCTGGAAGGTCATCACGGGAGTTCGGGGGTCCGAGGCGGTCATCTGGAACACCGTGGGCATCGTCACGCTTATCTACCTGTTCACCAGCGCCGCCTGGATCGCCTCGGGCAGCGCGTTCGACTAGCCCGCCGGGGAAAGTAAGGACCAAAGTCCCCGCCCACTGGGTCGCACTCCTGTAGATCGACCCCTGCCCACCCTGGATGCTGGAACGCATGGCCGATCAGCGGAACGGGAAGTGGGCTGGGCGCATCGTCGCCGGGGTCGATGCGTCGGAGTCAGCGCACGCCGCAGCCCGGTGGGCCGCTCAGGAGGCCGTGACCCGAGGACGGGGTTTGACGCTCACCACCGCGGTGCTCCCGCCGACCACGATCGGCGGTTTGGGGATCCCTCCGGCACTCGATTTCCTCGATGCACTGCACGCTGAGGCCATAGGGATCCTGGCCTCCCTTGCGGCCGACCTGCCCGGCGACGACATCGACGTGGTTGTGGAGGTAGCAAGCCCGGGAGCCCTACTGGTCGAAGCATCGTCAGACGCCCACATGCTCGTGCTCGGCTCACGCGGCACCGGTGGCTTCACCGGACTGCTCCTCGGCTCGGTGGGTTCCCAGGTGGCGGCTGCGGCCGAGTGCCCGGTCGTGGTCTGGCGCGGAGCCCCCCGCCAAGACGCACACACCGTGGTGGTCGGCATCGACGGCTCACCGAACTCCGAGGCGGCGCTGGGGGCTGCCTTCGAGTTCGCGAGTTTCCACGGCTTCGGTCTCACCGTGGTGCACGCGTGGGACATTCCTGCGTACGACCTGATCGAGATCCCGCAAGGCGCCGTGGCCTTGCCCATCGCCGAAGTGGCGGATGACGAAATTCGCCTAGCCGCCGAGTTGCTGGCCGGGCATCGTGACGACTACCCCGACGTTGCGGTCCGCGAGCACCTCGTTCGCGGACCTGCCGCTCAGGCTCTCATCGATCAATCCGTGGACGCAGCACTTCTCGTCGTCGGGACTCGTGGCCGCGGTCAGTTCCTCTCCACCGTCCTCGGGTCCGTGAGCAACACCGTGCTTCACAAGGCCGACATCCCCGTGCTCGTCGTTCCCCTTCCCCCCGAGAAAGGAAGGTAGAACAATGACCGCTACCGCTTCGACACCTAGCCACGTCCTCGTGCGCGACATCATGTCCCAGCCGGTTCTCACCGTCGAGACGAACGAGACGCTGTGGGATGCCTGGCAGTTGCTGTTCGTCTCCGGGTTGCGCCATCTCGTGGTCATCGACAAGTACGGGCAAACAGTGGGGGTGCTGAGCGATCGCAACATCCTCGCCGAGGTGCCCGCGACTGCCGAACACCTGTCGTCGAAGCGAGTCTCGGACGTCCTGGCGCGCGTACCCGTCGTGATGATCGGGCCCGAGGCCGATCCGCGCGCAGCCGCAGCGGTGATGGCCAGGGCTACCAGCGAGGCAGTGCCCGTCGTCGACGAGGACGGTCGCCTCGTAGGCATCGTCACCGAATCCGATCTGGTGCGCTGGCTCGGGGATTAACAAGCGCGACTGACGCCGAAAACGACGACGTCCACCGCCCCTCTAGGGTTGACGAGTGGCTGATGCGAAGGAAGACGTCCAGGGCTCACGCCTGGTGTGGATCGACTGCGAGATGACCGGGCTGAGCCCGCAGAAGGACCAGATCGTCGAAATCGCCTGCATCGTCACCGAACCGGACCTGACGGAGATCGACGACGGCATCACCATCGTGATCAAACCCGACGACGAACCCCTCGCCAACATGGACGAGGTGGTCGTGAAAATGCACAACGAATCCGGCCTTATCCACGAGATTCCGAACGGCACCACTCTCCAAGACGCTCAAACGCGTGTCCTGGACTACGTCAAGTCGCACGTACCCGAAGCGCGTAAGGCGCCTCTGGCCGGCTCGAGTGTGTACGTGGACCGGATGTTCCTCGCGAACTACATGCCCGAGCTGGACGCCCACCTGCACTACCGGCTCGTCGACGTCTCCTCCATCAAGGAACTCACCAAGCGCTGGTACCCCAAGGCCTACTTCAACACCCCCGAGAAGACCGGCAACCACCGCGCTCTTGCCGACATCCGCGAGTCCATCGCCGAGCTCCGCTACTACCGAGATGCGGTGATGGTTCCGCTGCCCGGACCGAGCACCTCGGAAGCCAGGGAACTGGGGAACAACCACGTCGTCGACCACGGGTAGACTCCCCCAGCGCTCTCGAAAGGGAGCCGCGGTGGGTGTAGCTCAGCTGGTAGAGCACCTGGTTGTGGTCCAGGAAGTCGCGGGTTCAAGTCCCGTCACTCACCCCAATGGACGCACATGTTCACACTCACAGAGCGAGCGTGACCCCAGCCGAATGGGCCGCTTTAGCCAACTGCCGATCCAGGGTCGCCAGCGGCAGCCCACGATCTTTGGCGAGCAGGAGATAGCTGGTGTCGTAGGCAGTGAGATCACGGGCGTGCGCTTCCAGCGCCAGCCGCTGGACC
>CAYLOH010000082.1:0-2743 GCA_964385255.1 uncultured Rubrivirga sp.
AGAAGGTCATCGATGAGGTGAACGCCTACCCGCTCGTTTCGACCATCAACGGTGAAGTCCCTCCCGAGCAACCCACTTTGGTGCACACCTCGAAGGAAATCCTCAACGTGATGCGCGATGGCCAACAGGTCCGTGTGTATCGAGACGTACGGGAAGCTGGCACGCGGGCACCCATTCACATCCATCCGTTCGGAGGTTGGACGTGCGTGGTGAGCGGCCAAGCCGTGCTCTACCTCGATGGATCCGAGCCGAAGTCCACTGGTCCGGGCGAATGCGTCAACATGCCTGCGATGACCCCCATGAGCAATGTGAATCCGGGCCCTGGACCGGCGGTCCTACTGGATAGCTTCGTGACACCACCGAACGCTCCGGTGTGGCGCATCATCGAGGTTGGGCTGGAGGGCCTGGGCAATGAATTCGCCACAGGTCACAACATGAAGGTCAATCCCCAGTAGACGTCTCGACCTTCACATCTAGTACAGGCTCATCCGAAGACGGCTTGCTCCGCCGTGTCCGTCGGGCACACGGGCTGGCTGCTCAGCCCGCGGCTTTCCAGATCGCTTTGGATGTATTCCACCGTTTGCTCGATCGCTTCGGGTGTCACCGCACCGGGCGTTTGGATGAACGGACTGTCGAGGAAGATGATCACCACCAGGGCAGCGACAGCAACGAAGATCGGTCCGACGATGAGTGCCGCGTGGCCCCAACCGGGCTTGGTTCGATCGGCATACGCGAAGAGCGATGCCAACGTGAGCAAGGACCCCACGATCAAGACGAAATAAATAATCGGCGGAACACTCCAGTCGACGACGGCGAACCGTTGCTCGCGTGCCGTAGCCAGATTCGTGTTGCCTGTCTCCCAGATGGATAACCCACTACCCGCGAGCTTCTGGCCCTCCGGAGTGGATATCGCGTTGTCCATGGCGATCATCGTCTGCTGAACCGGACCCAGCAGGTCGACCTTGCCGCGACTGAGCTCCTCCCACTCCTGGGTACTGACCAATGTTGCGTAGCACAACAGGTCGTTCCTCAGTTCGGTTTGAAGTGGTTCCCCGATGAAGGACGTCGCTCGATACATCTGCAAGAGCGCAGACGCCTCTTCTCGAACGGCTTGCTGAGCGTTCGTGTACTGAGCGAAGGCGGCGGCGAAGGTGAAGGACATCAGCAGGGTCATGGCACCCGCGGTCACCGCGTAAACGTTGGTCGGGATTCGATCCGCCAGGGAACCTTCCGGGCTACGCCGGCTGACGAACCAGATTATGAGGGCGCCAGCCACCATGGCCACCACGATGGCTCCGATGCCAAGCCACAAGGTCATGGGCGGAATCTAGTCCGCGCGGGCGGCAGGGGTGACGGAACGGATCGAGAAACGGATTGTCGATCGGCCCTGTGTGTTCATGACTCGTTCACTCAGCTCGGTTCATGAGTTCGCCGACCCGTCACGGGCATTCGCGAAGGTGAAAGCACTTCCCCGGTTGCACCTGCCACGCGCACCGCTGCTTCGGCCAGGGAGGGAACATGTACATGGATCCGACGCTCACGTGTCCGGTATGCCACACGGACGATTTCGAAGTGCTCCGAAGCGACAAGTTCGGCTTCGTGGTGCTCTGCAACGAGTGCGGCTACGCGCGGGGAGCGACTCTCCACCACCTAGCGGCCAGCTAGATAACGCGAACGCACCTAGCGGGCACGCTCCTCCCCGATGGAGTTGCCGCCGTCGACCGCAATGACCTGACCTGTCGTATAGGCGTTTCCCGGAATGCACAGCATCGCGACTAATGCGGCGACTTCCGCGGGATCGGCGGTTCGACCGATGGGAACGCGAAGCCCTTCACTTCTCTCCGCGTCGGTCAGAGCGCCTGTCGCGATCCACCCGGGCGCCACGGCATTCGCGGTGATGCCATGCGGCGCCTCGTCGACGGCGATCGAACGCATCAAGCCGACCATGCCGGCCTTCGCTGCTGCGTACGCAGCCTCGCCACGCATCGCCATGACCGGACCCGTCACGCTTGAGACGAACACGATGCGACCGAAAGACCCTTCGCGCATGAATGGGAGGACAGCCCGAGACATGAGGAAAGCGGTATAGAGGTTGCGTTGTAGCCCGCGGTGCCACTGCTCTTCGCTGATGTCCACGACCGAGCCCGATTCGACCACGCTTCCCTGACTCGTCATGCCCGCGTTGTTCACCAAGATCGTGGGGGCGCCGACTCGGCCGAGGGCGAAGTCGACCACAGATTGCGCACCGGACATCGACGTCAGATCGGTGACAATCCCGCGGACATCGAGGCCTTCACCTTCGAGTTCCGCGACTCGGTCGTGAACGTGGTCACCCGTCGCGGTGATGACGACCTTTGCTCTGAGTTGACCCAACGCCCGTGCCGTCGCTACGCCGATCCCCGAGGCCGAGCCGCAGCCGGTAACGATGGCCACACGGCCGGAAAGGTCGAGCCAGCGGGGAATCTCCACAACGTGAGCGTAGGGTCCTGCGCATGAGAATTCGCAGCGTCGTCGCCGTTCCCCTGTTGATCATCGGCCTGATCGCGGCCGGCACCCCGGCGCAGGCTGCGACCGACCGAGAAGTGGTGCGGGTCTACCACCAGGCCGTCACTCCGATCGCCACCAGCGGTAGCGGCATCGGAATGGTGCGGACGTTCTTCATCCCGATCGCCGTAGACGGCAAGGCCGCGGATGGTCAGTACCTCACCGGCACGTTGACGACGTTGGCTGAGAACGTGAGCGA
>CAYLOH010000083.1:0-2702 GCA_964385255.1 uncultured Rubrivirga sp.
TTCGGGCGCTTCTTTCCAGCCATTGCGGATCCTTCGGGGTGCATTAGCGTCGCGGGTATGGACGCGTCCGGTCGTAGTGAGCTCGTCGGTTTCGAGCCTAGTGCGATGGGTGAAGCCGCACCGGTGCTGGTGGTCTCCCGGTACCGGGTGGAAACCGACCGCACCCAGTGGCTGGCGCAGATGCGCGCGGCGCTGGCCGTCTTGGGCGAATCGACGGGTTTCCTTCGCGGTCAGATCGCTCAAGCCACCGACGACGGCGCCCTCATGGTGGTCTCCACCTCATGGACGAATGTGGGCGCGTATCGCAAGGCCTTGAGCCGTTTCGAAGTGAAGGCACAGGTAATCCCCTTGCTGTCTTCGGCCATCGACGAACCGAGCACATTCGAGGCTGTCGTCGTTCTCGATGAGACGGGTGAACACCTTTTCTCCAGTGGATTGGCCGCCGATCACGGTGATGTGAGTCTTGGTTCTGCCGCTGCGGCATCGGTGACGTCCATTAGCGGATCGATCAGTGGTGGTGAGCGATGAAGTTCGCGAACCTGGCCGATGCGGGGGATCGTCTCGCACCGTTGCTGGCCGATCTGCCTCGCGAATCGTTGCTGATCGCGATCATGCCCAGCGGCATCGCCGTCGCCTGCCGCATCGCCAAGCGAACGCGCATGGATGTAGGAGCGGCGTTCCTCGAGCGCGACGAGGAGGGCGTGCGCGTCACGGAACTACCACCGGTCGAAGGACGAACCGTGGTGGTCGTGGATGACGGCATCGAGACCGGAACCGCAGCGCGAGCGGTGGTGCAGGCCGTGCGCGATGCCGGTGCGGCGCGGGTGATCGTTGCGATGCCGGTGGTGCCCAAAGAGGTCGAAGCCTGGCTAGACCTGATGGTCGATCAGATCATCGCGATCAACCGACCGATGGCGCGGCGCTCCTTGGCCTGGCACTACGAGGAGTTCGAACCGATCGACGACGAGATGGGTCGATTCATCCTCGAGCGACAGGCGTGGAAGCGCGGGTGGGTGACCGAGTGCGTGCCGAAGGCGGATGGCTCCGAGGCGGTGGCTGGCAGTACTGGCTAGAAGTCTGATTCGGGTGCACCGGCCAGCCGACCAGAGCCCGAGGATGAATCCCGATGAGATCATCTTGCTGATCAACGACGCCCACGAAGACGCTGAGTGATCGCGAGCTCGTAGAATTGTGTCAATCCGCCGACAGCCAGCCGGAGTGGAAGCGCGCAGGGCGCTTCGGAAATGGAGCGTCTCGTGGCCGATCGTGTTGATGCCGTCGTCAATCTGTCCAAGCGACGCGGTTTCGTGTTTCCGTCATCCGAAATCTATGGAGGCACGCGGTCGGCGTGGGATTACGGCCCGCACGGCGTTGAACTCAAGGAGAACGTGCGCCGGCAGTGGTGGCAGCACATGGTGCGCGGGCGCGACGATGTCGTGGGCATCGACTCCTCGGTGATCTTGGCCCCGCAGGTGTGGGTGTCGTCGGGGCATGTGGATGCCTTCGTGGACCCGCTCACCGAATGCAAGCAGTGCCACAAGCGGTGGCGGGCCGATCAACTGATCGAGGCATTTGCCGAGAAGCACGGGCACGAGCCACCTCAAGGCTTACTCGATGTGGTGTGCACGAACTGTGGCACCAAGGGCAACTTCACCGAGCCGCAGAACTTCAATGGGATGCTGCGAACGATGGTCGGTCCCGTCGAAGACGAAGGCGCGCTGCACTACCTGCGCCCGGAGACCGCGCAAGGCATCTTCGTGAATTACCTGAACGTGATGAACGCATCGCGCAAGAAGCCACCGTTCGGCATCGGTCAGACCGGCAAGAGCTTCCGCAATGAGATCACCCCGGGCAACTTCATCTTCCGAACCCGCGAATTCGAGCAAATGGAGATGGAATTCTTCGTCAAGCCCGGCACCGATGAGGAATGGCACGAGTACTGGCTGAAGAACCGCTGGGACTGGTACGTGGATCTGGGAATGAACCCTGAGAACATGCGCTTCTTCGAGCACCCCAAAGAGAAACTCTCGCACTATTCCAAGCGCACTGTGGACATCGAGTATCGCTTCCGCTTCGCTGGCAGCGAGTGGGCCGAACTCGAGGGCATCGCCAACCGCACCGATTACGACCTCAAGACGCATGCCGAGAAGTCAGGCGTCGACCTGTCCTACTTCGATCAGGAGATCGACGAGCGCTGGACGCCGTATGTGATCGAGCCCGCGGCGGGTCTGACCCGCGCGGTGCTGGCCTTCATGCTCGACGCCTACGACGAGGACGAGGCCCCGAACTCCAAGGGCGGAGTGGACAAGCGCACGGTGCTGCGCCTGGACGCGAGACTTGCCCCGGTGAAGGCTGCGGTGCTGCCGTTGTCGCGTAACGCCGATCTATCGCCCAAGGCGAAGGACGTCGCGGCCAGTCTTCGTAAGCATTGGAACGTCGAATTCGACGATGCCGGCGCTATCGGCCGTCGCTATCGGCGTCAGGATGAGATCGGCACCCCGTTCTGCATCACCGTCGACTTCGACTCCCTCGAGGACCAGGCCGTCACGATTCGTGAACGCGACTCGATGGGCCAAGAACGTGTGGGAATCGATGGCTTGATCGCGTGGTTGGGCGCCCGACTTCCTGCCTGCTGACCTAACGGCACTCACAGCGGGTCGTGCTCGGGGACAGGCGGTTGAGGACCTCACCCCCAGCGTCGA
>CAYLOH010000084.1:0-2686 GCA_964385255.1 uncultured Rubrivirga sp.
GAAGCACACCGGTGTCATTCGTGAGTCGGTTATGAGGGAGGCGGTCGGGTGTCACGTATCGAGGTTTCGCCCTTCCATCGCAAGGATCGAACGCTCGCTGGCTTCGTCATGTCCGGGCGCTGGCCCGAGACCACCCGCGAGTGGACGCAATTACTCGCGGTCACCGTCCAGGTCGCTGCCCAACCCGGGTTCTTGACCACCACCACCGTCTTTCGCGCCACGGTCGACCTACCCGAGGACCCCTATCCAGGAACCGTTGGTTTGGTCGCGTGGGCCGGGCCGGTCATCGGCGCCGACGCCCCTGCCCCCGGGTCTCTGGCGAATCCGTTGCCGCCCGCGGTATTCGTTCTGCACCCACCGTCGGAGACCGTTCCCTCCACCCCGGAGAACGACGGCGTGGCATCGGGAGCGATCTTGCTTCCCGGCGTTCCGCACTTGGGGTTGAACCACCGGGCCGGTTGGGTCGAGGCGGATGTGGACGGCACGGTGACCAAGTTGCTCAGCGGGGTTGACGTCGACCCAGACGAAGACCCCGACCTCGCGGTGCTGGCAACGCTCTGCGCGGCTTGATAATCAATTCGAAATCGAACACGTCCTCGCCCGAACACGCATCAGCGAGTAGTGATCTGTGCGACCACTTCCACCGTCTTCGCTGTCGGATCACTGCAATAGGCCATGCGAGTGGAGCGGCCCGCTACATCGATGGCTTCGACCACTTCCTCGGTGATGCGCTCTCCCGGCGCCAGCAACGGCACGCCCGGAGGGTACGGACAGAACTGCTCGGTACTGACTTCTCCGATCGCTTCACGCAGCGGCAGGCGACGTCGATGGGCGAAGTACGCATCGCGCGGGGTGAGAACCACCTCGGGCTGGATGCGCCAGGTGGCCGCGGGCGCCGGCGCTCGTGGAGCTTCGCGTTGGCGCTCGACGATCGACGCGATCGCAGCGACGACGGACTGGATATCCGCGGGTTCATCGGCGACTGTCACCGTCATGATGACGGTGTCCGCGTCGGCGGCCTCCACGCCGATACCCGCCTCCCAGAGTTCGGCGGCGATGCGCGCGCCCGTGGTGCCGGTCTCGGGAACGAAAATGGTGAGCTTGAGTGGATCGATGTCACAGCCGAGAAGTTCGTCTGTCAGGGCGATCACACCAGGGATCTTCGACAGTTCCACCCGTGCGTCGCGCACGACCTCGCTCATCAGTTCCAATCGTGCGGTGCCCTCGCGCAGCATGGCCAGACGGGTGGCATCGATCGACGCCAGCAGCGTCGCCGACGGTGATGTTGTGGCGGTTAGATCAACGCCGTGCGTGAGAGTGGACGCGAGCACTCGCGGACCTTTCAACGAGGTGACCGCCGTCTGCGAGTAGCCGGTCAATGCCTTGTGAACACTGGTGGTCACCACATCCGCTCCCTGAGCATGGGCACCGCGGCCGGGCATGAAGTCCAGATGGGCTCCCCACGCCTGGTCGACGATAAGAACCGATTCCTGCGCGTGACACAACTCGGCGAGGGCGGTGATGTCGGTCATGGTTCCCACGTACGCCGGCGATGTGACGAAGAGCGCGTACGCGCCCTTCATGTCCACGTCCTGCGCCGCAACGCCGATCGGCACACCGAAGTCCGGGTGGATGCGCGGCAAAATCCACCGGGGGGTCGCGCCGGAGGTCACCAGTCCTGCATGCGCACTTCTATGCGACGTGCGATCGATGCAGATGGTCACATCGGGTGCGACGACAGCGGTCAGAGCGGCGATATTGCCTTGGGTGGAGCCTCCGACGAGGAAGCGTGCATGATCGGCACCGATCGCCTGGGCCCACAGCGCTTCGGCCTTTTCCAGCACCCGTCCACTGAAGACGTTGTCGTCCGCACCGCCTTGCAGCGGAATGTCATCAGCGATCAGATCCGCGAGTAGGTCAGCTGCGAATGCATCGCGATCGGTTCGTCCGTACAGCATCTTGTGCCCGGGGATTTGCATCGACTGCGACTTTCTGGCTTTGGCAGCACGCCATGCGTCCACCAAGGGTGCGTCACTTGTCATGACGGGGATCCGAAGGCTTGGAGTCGCAGATCCAGGTCGCGGAGTTTGGCGCGCACGATGGAATCGGGCAGTCCCTCCTCATCGCGAAGACGCAACAGTTCCTCCTGCTCAGCCTGGACCATCGCGCGCGCAAGCTGGATCATCCGCCGTGTGGCCATTTCCTGGGAGGAGATGGAACCGGCTTCTGATCGATCCCGATCAATGCGCAGGCGTACATCGTGCTCCAAGCGAGCAACCACAGTCGATGGAATCGGTTCGCCGTCGCGATCTGCCTCCTGGATTGCATCGTCGAGACGATCCAGCGCGGCCCGCGCCAATGCGGCATCCAGATCCCGGGCAATGAAGTCGTCGTCATCGCCTGTGATGCCCAGGCGATTGGCCAAAGGTCCGACCGTGAGAGACAGCAGCAAGGTGAGAACGATGATGACGAAGGTGGTGGCCAACAGGACATCTCGATAGGGGAAGGCCTCACCCGCAACTGTCGCCAAGGGCAAGGAGAAAGCGGCCAAGCCGGAGATCGGTCCACGCGCACCAGCCCACGCCACGATGACCGATTCCTTACCCAGATTGGCTTGGCGGGCATTGCCCTTCTTGGTTCGCCGTTCGTGTGCACGCTGCACCACGACCATCGCGGCGACGAAGAG
>CAYLOH010000085.1:0-2587 GCA_964385255.1 uncultured Rubrivirga sp.
TCGGTGTAGAACCGGCAGTAGTAGTCGCCGAACTCGATGACATACGCCTGGTCGAAGGCGAACTCGAACCGCTGCAGCCACACCCGCTTGTCGGGATACCGCGCCTGCAGGACATACTTCGTCCCCGGGCAGCGCTTGGCCGGACCCTGCGCGGTCGGGATGAACCGACGCATCCGGTAGGCCGAGGAAGCGTACTTCTCGAAGTCAGTCCGGCCGCTCATCAGCGACCCGACCTCGCCCCCGTTGAAGTTGACGATGGCTGGATTGACGTTCGGCATCAGAGCCTCACGGACAGCCAGGAGGTGTCAGCGATGGACTCCGGTGGGTTCTCGATGGCATTGGCCCGGACAGCCTCCATGAGGCACATCCGGTAGTCGCGCAGCGCGGCGTTCTTCTTGCCGTCAGACTGCGTCAGGGCCTCCGCGACGTTGTACGACAGCAGCGCCGCGAACGCCTCGTCGAAGGCCGAATCGAACTTGGTCGGGTCAGTGATGCGCCCAAGGTAGCGCAGGTTCATCTGCCCCGAGACATTCGTCAGGATCTTCCCGCCCTCGAGCTGGTACTCCTGCCCACCGCTGCCGATGAGGTCAGAGAGGTCCGGCGCCGGGAAGTAGGTGTTCACCTGCAGGATACGCAGGCAGTCGGCCGGGACCGTGTACTGGTAGGTGTAGCCGAAGGTCGGAGCGGCAACATCGGCCGCCACATTCGCCCGCTTCACGCAGAAGCGCCAGTTGTAGGTCCGCTGCAGCTTGTCGCGCAGCATCCCGTAGATGGCGTTCAGCTCACGAGCAGGCTTCGTGTTCTCCGTGAGCGAAGTGATCCGCAGGTCACCAATCTTGGTGAGCGCGAGGTTCGCGATTGCGACATCACTCGTAGCCACGGGCGCCTCCCGCAGCCGTTAAGCCGGCGGCCAGCTGTCCTGAACGATGGCTTCCTTGAGCGTGTCGAGCATCAAGATGACCTCGGACTTGCTCATGCCGATCAGGTCCACGCGAACCTCGACATCGAGGCCGGTCGTGGAAGCGGCTTCAGTGACGCTGCGGACACCCTGGTTGCCGCGATCGATGCCGTAGAAACGGTCAGGCATGGTCTTCTCCCAAATAGAGGGGCGAGCCGGTCAACCCGGCCCGCCCCGGTTCGTCACGCCGTGTAACGACCGACGAGCTTCACCGCGCCGGTCGCCGTGGCGGCGGCCGTCAGGGTGAACGCCACATCGTACTGCACCGACGGGTCGCTGGTGAGGCCGAGGGCCTGCCAGAGCTCCTGACCGCCGTTGGCGATCGAGAACACACCCGACTCGTGCAGGACATCGGTGCCGTTGAGCGCCGAGGTCAGCGCCTGCGCCGAGGTGAACAGGTCGGCGTCCACGACCGCGCCACCGTCCTTCTCGGTACGGTAGAGGCCGATGTCCGTCGCCGCGCCAGCGATCGCCGGGCAGTACACCCGAAGATCGGTCATGACGGCGTTCGACGGCACCCGGAAGAACCGGATGACGCTGGCGATGCTGTCGAGGTTCACCACGCTGGACGTGGCCACCTTGGTGCGCTCGTGACCACCGTCGACACGGGGGTTGTTGAGCACGGCCGGGACCGAGTCAGCGTTGGAGATCAGGGAGGACTTGCGAAATTCGACTGCCATGGTGTGTTACTCCCTTACTCGGCGCACAGGATGTCGACGACCTTCTTCTCTTCGGTGCGGGTCGCGCCGAAGGTTCCCATCAGGTAGACCTGGAAGGGATGCGAAGAGAGGTCACGACGCTGCGTGACGTTGGACGTGATGTCGTTCCACATGCCCAGGTGGACGCCCGACGGCACCCACACGGGGCAGCGACGGAAGCCCGAGGACGTCGGAAGACGCTCGGTGTGGATGAAGTTGATCCCGAGGAAGCGGGTCACCTTGCCGTCCTGCAGCACCGGAGCATCGGTGTTGAAGTCGGCGTTCGTGACCTGCAGCTGCCCGAGGAGATCGTCGTGCTGCTCGGCCGAGATGGCGCAGTACGCCGGCTCGGCATCGAGGTCGACCTCGTTCTCCATCAGGATGCGACGCGCCTCGCGCAGCTTGTCCACGGTGAGACCCACGTTGCCAGCGGCAGCGTAGTTCACGGCGACCTGCTGGTTGGCGGTGTCGAACGTGGTGTTCGTGCCGCCAGCCTCGCCGGTCTTGTTCGTGCCGAAGATGCCCGAGATGATGACGTCGTCGATCGCGCGGCCCATGGCGTACAGGCCGTTCTGGCTGTAGGCGCTCTGCGGGTCGGCGAGGAGACGGAGCTTGTCGAAGTTGTCGATGAGGTCAGCCCAATCGTAGTCCTCGGGGAACACCCACCGACGGTTGTTCGGGGTGTTGACCGGGACGATCGGCTGGTACCGGGTCGAGACAGCGCGGGCGCTGGTGGCACCGTACTGCGTCACGACCTCGGACTGCTTGCCCTTGTACGAGCCAGTCTGCACCGCTTGGCGCAGCTTGGAGCCTTTCTGCTGCAGGAGCAGCGAGATGTTCGTGCCGTACTGAACGGCATAAACGGATGCGATATTGTCGGCCATTTGAGCCTCCGGAAAAAAGGTTGAACCTGTTCTCGGATGGCTTGTCC
>CAYLOH010000086.1:0-2568 GCA_964385255.1 uncultured Rubrivirga sp.
AAGGACGGCAAGCCACCATGGCGGCACAGAAGATCCGCATCAGGCTCAAGGCCTATGACCACGAGGTGATCGATTCCTCGGCGAAGAAGATCGTCGAGACGGTCACGCGTACGGGCGCGCAGGTCGCAGGTCCGGTGCCGTTGCCCACCGAGAAGAACGTGTACTGCGTCATCCGTTCACCGCACAAGTACAAGGACAGCCGCGAGCACTTCGAGATGCGCACGCACAAGCGCCTGATCGACATCCTCGACCCCACGCCGAAGACCGTCGATTCGCTGATGCGCCTGGATCTGCCTGCCGGCGTCGACATCGAGATCAAGCTGTAGGGGATCTGCCATGGAGAAGACGATCAAGGGTGTGCTGGGCTCCAAGCTCGGCATGACGCAGATCTGGGATGACAACAACCGCGTCATCCCCGTCACTGTCGTCAAGGTCGGCCCCTGCGTGGTCAGCCAGGTCCGCACCCCCGACACGGACGGATACAACGCGGTCCAATTGGCCTTCGGTGCGATCGATCCCCGCAAGGTCAACAAGCCGATGACCGGGCACTTCGCCAAGGCTGGCGTCACCCCGCGTCGTCACGTCGTGGAATTGCGGACGGCCGA
This sequence comes from uncultured Rubrivirga sp., assembly GCA_964385255.1. Taxonomy (GTDB): domain Bacteria; phylum Actinomycetota; class Actinomycetes; order S36-B12; family S36-B12; genus S36-B12. Next base: position 606 of record CAYLOH010000086.1, read on the forward strand.
TGCATCCGAGTACACCCTCGGACAGGAGATCGGACCGGACATCTTCGAGGTGGGCCAGCGCGTCGACGTGACCGGCACCACCAAGGGCAAAGGTTTCGCCGGCGTCATGAAGCGTCACGGTTTCGGTGGGCTCCGCGCCTCCCACGGCGTCGAGCGCAAGCACCGTTCTCCGGGTTCCATCGGCGGCTGCTCCACTCCGGGCCGTGTCTTCAAGGGTCTGCGCATGGCCGGCCGGATGGGTGGCGACCGTCAGACGACCCAGAACCTCAAGGTCGCCGGCGTGGACACCGACAAGGGACTGCTGCTGCTCAAGGGAGCGATCCCCGGGCCCAAGGGCGGTCTGGTTTTGGTCACGACCGCCGTCAAGGATGCGGTGAAGGAGGCCTCGGCATGAGTTCGCTCGAAGTTCTCGATCCGACGGGCAAGAAGTCCGGTTCGGTGGATCTGCCGGCGGAGGTCTTCGACGTCCAGGTCAACGTGCCGTTGATCCACCAGGTCGTCGTCGCACAACTCGCGGCCGCCCGCCAGGGCACCCATGACACCAAGACGCGTGCCGAGGTCAGCGGTGGCGGACGCAAGCCGTACAAGCAGAAGGGCACCGGTCGCGCACGCCAAGGTTCGACCCGCGCTCCGCAGTTCGCGGGCGGTGGCACGGTCCACGGGCCGACGCCGCGCAACTACTCCCAGCGCACGCCCAAGAAGATGAAGGCTGCCGCTTTGCGCGGGGCGTTGTCCGATCGGGCTCGGGATGGGCGGATCCACGTGGTCACCTCGTTCTGCGCATCCGAAGCACCTTCGACCAAGGCGGCGATCTCCGCGCTGGCGGCCGTTGGAGCCGAAGGCGACCTGCTGGCAGTGGTGACTCGTGATGAGGAGTCGTCGTGGCTCAGTCTGCGGAACCTTCCGCACGTGATGGTCGTCGCTCCCGATCAGCTCAACACCTACGACGTCTTGGTCAACGATCGTGTCGTCTTCACCCAGGCCGCTTTCGCGGCATTCGTCTCCGGACCGGCTTCGGGTAAGGGCGCCAAGGCCGTAGCAACCGAAAGTGAGGTGACGGCATGAGGATCACCGATCCACGTGACGTTCTGATCGCACCGGTCATCTCGGAGAAGAGTTACGGCTTGCTCGATGAGAACAAGTACACCTTCATCGTGTCGCCCGATGCCAACAAGACACAGATCAAGTTGGCCGTCGAGCAGGTCTTCGGCGTGAAGGTCACCGGCGTCAACACGAACAACCGTGAAGGCAAGCGGGTGCGCACGCGCTACGGATGGGGTCGACGTGCGGCAAGCAAGCGCGCGATCGTGACCGTGGCTGCGGGCGATCGCATCGACATCTTCGGAGGACCGGTCTCCTGACCGGCGAGAAACGCGACGTAGAGGAACGGACACACCATGGCAATCCGTAGGTACAAGCCCACGACCCCCGGTCGTCGCGGCTCGAGCGTTGCCGATTTCGTTGAGATCACGCGATCGGAGCCGGAGAAGTCCCTGCTTCGTCCGCTGTCCAAGTCCGGCGGCCGCAACAACTCGGGCAAGATCACCACGCGCCACAAGGGCGGTGGCCACAAGCGTGCCTACCGACTCATCGATTTCAAGCGTGCCGACAAAGACGGCGTACCCGCCAAGGTCGCGCACATCGAGTACGACCCCAACCGCACCGCGCGTATCGCGCTGCTGCACTTCGCCGATGGCGAGAAGCGCTACATCATCGCTCCGGACAAGCTCAAGCAGGGTGATCGCATCGAGACCGGTCCCGGTGCGGACATCAAGCCCGGCAACAATCTTCCGCTGCGCAACATCCCCGTCGGTACCGTGATCCACGCCGTCGAAATCAAGCCCGGTGGCGGGGCGAAGATCGCCCGCTCTGCCGGCGCCAGTGTGCAGTTGGTTGCGAAGGATGGTCCCTACGCCCAGTTGCGCATGCCATCTGGTGAGATCCGGAACGTAGATCTGCGCTC
>CAYLOH010000087.1:0-2562 GCA_964385255.1 uncultured Rubrivirga sp.
TGATCGTGGCTGTTCTGGATGACGACGAGTCGATCGCCTTGTTCGAGTTGGCGGATCGTCTCGGTGTCGAAGCGGTGGGCTACGCCGTTTCGAATGACGGCCAGGACCAGTTGACCGCGAGCGTCCAGTTGCGTGGGGGAGAGCCCGAGTTCCTCGCGGGTGATGTCCCGCTCGACCACTTCAAGACCACGCGTGGAATCCAAGAGATCTTCCATGATCTCGCCCGCAGTGTTGCTGATCACGGAAAGCCCCATCAGGCGGCCGGCGGACTCCGCGGTGGGGATCACGTTGTTGGCGCCCGACTGCCGCAGGATGTCCGCGTTCTGCGATTCGCGCACCGCAGCGACGATGGTGCAGGTCGGGCGCGCGAGTCGGCGTGCGGTCAAGGTCACCAGGACCGAGGTGTCGTCTTCGTCGGTCGCCACGATCACCCGGCCGGCCTTCTCGATAGCTGCGTCGCGCAGCACTTCCTCGCTGCGACCATCGCCCACGATGCCCACCAGGCCATCTCGGGTCGCCAGGTCGATGGAGTCTCTATCCGGCGAAACGACGATGATCGAGTTGCCGTCGTAGCCCGCATCCCGTAGCGACCGGGCTGCCGATCGACCTTTCACGCCGTACCCGACGACGATGGTGTGGTTCTCCACGTGCTTCCTCCAATTTCGTGTCCGCCACTCCTGCCGGGTGCGACGGGTGAGCACTTCGATCGTCGTGCCGATCAGGACGATCAAGAACACGAAGCGCAGTGGGGTGATCACTAGGACGTTGACAAGGCGCGAGGATTGACAGACGGGGATGATGTCCCCGTAACCAGTCGTGGACAGCGACACCGTCGCGTAGTAGAAGGCATCGAGCAAGGTCAGCGTTCCGACCTCGCCCCGATCGGAGTAGCAATCGCGTTCTGAGTAGACGAGGAGAGCTGCGACAACCAGTGCACCCACGGCAACGGAGACGCGGATCGCGATGTTGGCAATGGGTCCGAGTTTGCGGCCGCCGAAGAGCAGCATCCGCCGTCCAGCCTCGGTGAAGCCAGATTCCTGCTCCGACGTCAGGCCGCCGAGTGGTCTAGCCATGCGTGGTGCCTCGAATCGTGCGATTCACGATGGCCACTCCCACGATGTATCCAGCACCTGGCGGCGCTGGGCGCACAAGGAAATCTACTCCTGGTCCCGGATTCACCGTTGGATAGATGGTGTCGAGCGCGCCTCACCTCGTGGCGGGCCTGCCCAGCACGTCGAGGAGATCCACCGTGTCTCCCGTCGCTGCTCCACCAGGCGGAATGACCGCGATGGCGTCGGCTGTCGCCCAACCGTGCAGTCCATCCGGTCCGTCGGATGACAGGGGGTGTGCCATCGAGTGACCGGTGGGCGACTCCCTTTCGAGCCGCACCGGCTGCAGCAGCGTGTCCTCGTCGAATTCCGCGGGGTCGATAGTCGATGCGAGAACCGCCCGTGTTGGCACCGCGCTCGCCGGTGCGCGCGCGGTATCGATCAACTCACCACGCAGTCCGGCGATGATCGGCGCACCCAACGTGAGAAGACCTGCCAGCGCCGCAGCCGGCTGACCGGGTAGGCCCAGGAGGAGTCGGCCATCGGGTAAACGCACGAGCAAGGTTTGCGCGCCGGGCGACACCATGATCCCGTCGATCAGCCAATGCGCACCCATGTCCCGCAGCACCTCCCGCAGGATGTTCTCCCCGCCCGGTGAGGTCGAGCCCGTGGTGATGATCATGTCCGCGTTCGCGTCGTTGATCTCGTCGATGAGCAGCGCGGGGCTCTCTGGTGCTCGTACCGGTGGATTGGCTCGTGCACCCAGCGATCCGATGAGTGCGGGAACCGTCCACCCGAGTGCGTCGCGGACGCGACCCCCGCGCGGCGGACCACTCGTCAGCAGACCCGTCCCGATCACGAGCGTGCCGACGACGGGAGGTGCGATCACGTCGATGGCATCGAGCCCAGCGGCAGCCGCGAGTGCCATGGTTCCGGCATTCACGCGCGTATGCGCCGGCACCAGCACGGCGCCGGCCCGTCGAATGGCGCCCTGGCGAACGATGCCCTCACCCAGGTCCGGACGGGCCGTGGGTTCAGGCAGGTTTGTGAGCGGGTCGCGCGCCGTCACCCGATCGATGCCGTCATCGCGGTGCAGCACGGCTCGATCAATTCGTAGCACCGCGTCGGTGTGGCCCGGAAGGATCTGCCCGGCGCGGACGCGGGCGGCCGAGTGCGGGGACAGAGCCACGTCGGGCGCCAGGTCGAGGATCGACCACGGACCTTCACCGCAGACGGCGTATCCGTCGTATCGCGCGGCGTCGGCGAAGGGTTCGTCGTAGGCGCTGGTCAGCGCGGTGGCGAGGAGCGATCCGCTGGCTTCGTCGATGCGAGCGGCGACGGTGCGAAGAGGAGCGGCCGCGGTGCGCGCCACGTACCTGGCTTGCGTCCAGGCCAACAGTCCGTCAAGACCGAGGGAACCCGTTGCGTCCTCCATGCGGTCATGCTGGCACGGCTACTCGCCGGGCGGGCCGATCTGGGCTCGCGAATCGCGTTCGATGATGAAGATCGGTCG
>CAYLOH010000088.1:0-2527 GCA_964385255.1 uncultured Rubrivirga sp.
GATGGAATGCGCAACTACGTGGCCAAGGGTCAGGTGCGCCCCACCGAGCAGTTGATGGTGGACAAGGCCAACCTGCTGAACCTCAGCGCCCCGGAGATGACGGTGCTGGTCGCCGGCATGCGAACCATTGGAACCAATTACGACGGCTCCGACGTGGGCATACTCACTGCCAACAAGGGCACACTCACCAATGACTACCTGGTGAACATCCTGGACATCGACACCGTCTGGGAGCCGACGGACGAGACAGAGCAGGTCTTCGAAGGCAAGGACCGCACCACCGGACAGCAAAAGTGGCTGGCATCCCGGATGGACTTGGTCTTCGGGTCCAACTCCCAACTGCGAGGTCTGGCAGAGGTCTACGCCTCCTCCGACGCCCAGGTGAAGTTCGTGACGGACTTCGTCAAGGCCTGGGACAAGGTCATGATGCTGGATCGCTTCGACGTCAAGAAGTGAACTAGCCACCATCACTGACGAAGGGCGCCGGCCACGAGGTCGGCGCCCTTCGTCATGAACATCCCTTCGAGGTCCCGGGGATTCCCTAATGTTCCTTCATGACCACACCGAACAGTGCACCCTCCCCGCAACTCACGGCGGACCAAAGCAAGCGACAGCACCTCCTCGAGATCTACATGAAGCGGGTCTCCCCGTTGTTATCGATACTCGCCTTGGTCTATCTCGCGACCTTCTCGATCCAGGCGATCTGGTACTACCCCGAAGCCACGTGGTTCCGATACATGAACATCTTCGGCAACCTCCTGTGGGTGTTGTTCGTGATAGACCTGGTCTTTCGCTTTTCGGTCTCCCCCGACAAGCGGCACTTTTTCAAGCGCAATGTGGTCGACACGATCACCGTCCTCGTTCCGCAGTTACGCGCGATCCGCGCCCTGCGCGCGTTCACCGGCGGCGGCTTCATCTCCAAGAAGTCGGGCCTCATCAGTGGCGGAGGCCTCACCTCGGCACTGCTCGCTGCCCTCATCGTCGTGTGGGTGGGGAGCTTGATGGTCCTCAACGCCGAGCGCAGCGCCGCGAATGCCGAGATCAAGACAGCGGGCGATGCGGTGTGGTGGGGATTCGAGACGGTCACAACAGTCGGCTATGGCGACTTCGTTCCGGTCACGTGGACTGGTCGCGGGCTGGCGGTGTTGGTCATGCTGGTGGGCATCAGCGTTCTGGGTGTCGTGACGGCATCACTGTCCGCCGCCCTCGTCAAGACCGCCCACAAGTCGACGGACCGTGTCGATGAGGTACTCCAAGAACTCGCCCAACTGAAGGAGATGGTCGCCAAACTCGAGGCAGCCCAGTCCGGTAAGTCCGGCTAGCCGCCTACGACGGCCGAGATCATGTCACGCAGTAACGCGTCATCGACTTCCCAGTCGAGTGGGACCTTGATCGTCTTCTTGTTCACCGTGTAGCCCGACAGGCGATCACGGAACTGTTCGATCACGGTGTCGTCGTAAGGAGCGATGAGGATGTGCTGGGAGAAGATTCCCAGGCCGAACACATACTGGCCTGACAACTTGACCATCGGCTGGTTCCAAGCGATCACCACCTCGGCGTCAGGGAAGGCCTGAACGATCGAGGCCAAGATCGCGCGCACCGTTTGCTGTTTGACTGAATCGTGTCCAACGAGATACTCATCGACCGTCGCATATCGTCGGCTACTCGTCGAACCTCGAGAGTATTGGACGAGCGCATTGGCGTGGGCCCGACTGAATCCGTGCTCCTCCTGCAAGAACGCCATCTGTTCGGGGTACTTGAGCCCCGCGACCTTCTTCATCTGTCGATGCCAGTACGACATCGGCCTTCCGTAACGCTTCTCGATGGCTGGGAACACCGAGGTGCGATCAGACGTGTCTTTCGCGGACGGCACGTCCCAAGAGTAGACCGCCTGGGCAAGCCAAGATGCCCCCGTCGCATTCCCTTGACATAGTGGCGGCATGCGACGTGTCGGATTCACCAGTTTCGTGCTCGGGGTCATGTGCATGGGTGTGCTGCTGTTCGGTTACGCGCCCTTCGCCCACGCTCATCAAGGGGTCGAGCTCACAAGCCGCGACACGACACCCGAGCAAGGCCCACTCCTGGTGGACGGCACCGTGTCCTTTGCTGTGCGCACGGACATAGCCAAAGGCGATAAGCGAGGGTTTCGCTTTCGACTGGACCAAGGTGACACCCTCGCGGTTCAACTACTCATCGTCGACGAGGCCCCCGGCAACACGGTGACTACATCGCAACTCCCCCGTGTGTCGATCACGGATCCTGACGGTCGCACGACTCGCTTGGTGATCAACGAACGCACTGAGTTCTACGAGCCATACGGGGGAACGAACTACCTCTACCTGTCCCGCGTTGAGCGAGAGGCGACGAGCGGAACGTATGCGGTGCGCATTACCGGTCGGAGTTCGGTGCCCATCGAGACGGTGATTGCGGTTGGCTACCGCGAAGTGCCTGGTGAAGTTCGACGTCGTTAGGACACGGCCAGACGATTATCGATGCTGCAGGCTCACTGTGCCGTGCTTCGCGCCGA
>CAYLOH010000089.1:0-2480 GCA_964385255.1 uncultured Rubrivirga sp.
CAGGTGCCGATCATCATCGTGACCGCGCAGACGGACAGCCATGACGTGGTTGCCGGACTGGAAGCCGGTGCCGACGATTACGTCACGAAGCCGTTCGTGGCTAAGGAGTTGATGGCGCGCATCCGCACGCAGCTGCGTCGCTCCACACAACCGGAGGAAACGGAATCCGAACTAGTCTGCGGGCCGATCGAGTTGCGCCCGGATACCGCAGAGGTCATGCGCCACGGCGAACCCGTGCCCGTGTCGCGCATCGAGTTCTTCGTGCTCGCTGAACTGATCGGTGCAAAGGGTCGTGTCCTGAGTCGCGATCATCTGTTGCGCAAGGTGTGGGGGTACGGCAACGCGGGCGACGGACGCGTGGTCGACAACCTGATCTACCGGCTGCGCAACAAGATCGAAGACGATCCGGCCAATCCGGAACTGCTGCTGACAGTGCGCGGCTTCGGGTATCGCATGAAGGCCTGACATGCGATTCGGTCTGCGAACCCGGGTGACCATCGCCTTCGGGGTGCTGTCCCTCGTGATTGCGGCCGTCGTGTCCAGCGCTACGTACTTCTTCGCCAGTTACTACCTGCTGAACCAACGCGAGGACGCTGCGTTGACCCGGGCTTTGTTGGACTCCCGCGCGGTGAGCGCAGCCCTGTCTGCCGGGGCCTCCCCGAACCAGGCACTCGAGCAGGTGCCCGCGATCGGCGCATCGCAGGCACTGGTCCGGGTAGCAGATACCTGGTACACACCGGGCGTCTCGGTGCCCCCCGATGCGCTACCTGCGGGGTTACTCGAAGCCGCCTCCGACAGCGGAGGCGCACAGCAACGCGCGGAGATCGGCGGTGAGCCGTACTTCTTCGTGGCGGTCGAGCTGTCCGATGCGATGTACGTCGAGGTTTTCTCGCTGGGGGATCTGGACAACACCTTGACGATCGGGGGCTGGCTGCTGATCGGACAGACGCTGGTGGCGGGCGTCCTCGGTGGTCTGATCGGTCGCTACACCGTCGGGCAGATCCTGCGACCGTTGCGTCGACTGGGCGCGGGCGCCCAGCGCATCGCCTCCGGTGACCTGGGCACGCGCATCGAGGAGACCGGGGACGCCGATCTCGACCCGATCGCCTCGTCCTTCAACGACATGGCCGAAGCAGTCCAATCGCGGATCCAACGCGAACGCCGATTCAGTGCGAACGTCAGCCATGAACTGCGCTCTCCGTTGACCACGGTGGTGGGCACCGCGGATCTGTTGGATCGCCGTCGCGACGAGCTACCCGAGCGCGAGGCCACGCTCATCGCCGTCCTGGTGGAGCAGGTGCATCGGATGTCGCAGATGCTGCTCGATCTGCTGGAGATCTCACGGATCGGTGCCGAAGACCCCATCCAGGTCGAGACGGTCGATGTGTCTGTGCTGTGCAGGGACGTGGTGCGGGTACGCAACCTTCCCGAGGACCTGGTGATCGGCGACGCACCGGTGATCCGCACCGATGGTCGGCGCTTCGAGAGGATCGTCGGCAACCTCGTCGACAACGCCGAACGTCACGGTCGGGGCGTCGAGTGCATTCGCGTCGAACACAGCGCGGACGTGGTTCGCATCTTCGTGGAGGACCACGGACCGGGAATTGACCCCCTTCAGTTGGAGAAGCTCTTCGAACCGTTCTCGCGTGGTCAGGACGCCCACCACACCTCCGGTGCGGGACTCGGATTGGCCATCGCCCGCGAGCAGGCGAACCTGCTCAACGCAGAGGTGCTCGTGGAGAACCGGGAATCCGGGGGCGCTCGCTTCATCATCGAGATCCCGGTGGGTGTCGTCGACAGCGGGGTTCGATCGTGAGAGCGGCTCTGGGACCCCTCGCCGTCGCGTGTGTCCTGCTAGCCGGGTGCGGGGTGCCTTTGCAGGACTCGGCCCAGGTGCTGCCGCCGGAGGTGATCCCGCCCCCGGTGGTGCTGGTGACGCCCTCGCCCGAACCCACGCCAGAGCCGACGCCCAGCCCCTCACCGCCGTTCGAAGTGGTGGACTTCTACTTCATCCAGGGCAACTCGTTGGTGCCGTTGGTCAGCGACGTGCCCACCCCCGCCGATCCGCAGGTGGTGCTCGACCGGTTGGCCGTTGGTGCGCCCATCGAGACTGGCCTGCGCAGCATCGTCATCGACCCGCTCACCGGAACCCCCTTGATTCGCGCCTTCGCTGCTACCGGCGACCCTCCGGTCGCCGACGTGACCGTCGCCGTCGCGCCCACGTTCTCCTCGCTGCCCCCCGCCGAACAGGTGCTCCTGCTGGGGCAAGTCGTCCTGAGCCTGTCCTCGGCCGGCTACCTGACGGTGTCGGTGGTCGACGAAACCGGCTCGCCGCTCGCGGTGCCGCTGCCCGACGGGCGCTTGCTGGACCGGCCCGCAACCGCCCTGGACTACGTGGCGCTGCGCACCCCGCGGTAGCGCCGGGACGGCCCTCAAGAAGGACTCGAGGGTGTCGCGGATTCGTCCCAGAAATGTCCCGC
>CAYLOH010000090.1:0-2433 GCA_964385255.1 uncultured Rubrivirga sp.
GGGTTCGAAGCAGGCAACTCACCGGCGAAGTCGCGCCGTTCATCCTCACGAACCCACCGAGAATCGCGCAGCGATTCGGTGATGTCGGAGGGAACGTCCAATTCGGTGGCTGAGACGACACCGAGTTCCTTCATCCGCCGCGCCTGCACCATGACTCGACTGTCCATAGAACCAACGAAGTCGTTGTAGCCCTTCACCGCGCCCATCAGCCCCTTGCGCAGCGTGCCCAGATGATCGACCGCCTTCTCCAGTCGCATGAGCATTTCCGCCCCGGCTGCGCGAATCTCCTCGGCGTTATCCGCCATCAACTTGCGCTGGTACCCGAACTGGATCGTCCGCAACATGCCCAAGATTGTCGTGGGGGTGGCTAACACCACGTTGCGGGCGAAGACCTCTTGGAGCAGCAGGCCGTTCTTTTCCAGGGCAGCTGACAAGAGCGACTCCAAGGGCAGGAACATGACGACGAATTCAGGACTCGTACCCGAGTCCCAATACCGCTTGGCACTCAGTTCCTTCGCTCGAGCCAGCAGATCGTCAGCGTGCTTGCGCAGATGTGCGTCGATCTGGGCGTCTTCGTCGGACTGGATGGCTTTCCAGTAAGCATCAAACGGGAACTTCGCGTCGATGAGGATCTCACCGCCGCCGGGCATGTCCACGACGATGTCCGGTCGAGCCCCACCGGCGTCGGTCGTTCGGGTGTCCTGGCGCCGGAAGTGAACACCTTCGACGAGACCGGAGTGTTCGAGCAACTGTTCGAGCTGCATCTCCCCCCATTGCCCACGTGACTGACCCGAACTCATGGCGGTGACGAGTTGCCGCGTTGCAGTCTCGAGGGAGGTGTAGTTGCGCTGGACTCCTTCGATGTGCGTACGCAGTTCCGCAGCTGACTTCGCTCGCTCCACCTCAGCAGCCTGGGTCTGCCGCCGAAGTCCTTCGAGTGCCTCGCGCACCGGCTCGAGCCGCTCTTCCAGGGTGCGAGTGTCTGCCTGCTTCTCCTGCAAAGAGGCTCGATCGGATTCCAAGACCTTTATCTGCCCTTGGGCCTCGAGCAATGCGGCGCGCACCTGCGCCGTCTCTGCTTCACCCTGGGAGCGAACCGTGGCCTCGCGCTGTTCGAGTTCGCGCCGAGACGCCCTGCGGGCCACGAGCCAACCAACCACCAGCCCGACGGCGAGTGCGAGAACCACGAGGAGCCCCACCAGTGCAGTAGTCACGGCACACCCCTCTCATCGACAGCCCGAACCCCGGCGCTCGCCAGGCTAGCGGTGACCCATGACAGCAGGCCGCAGGCAAGACGGAACCGGCCCCTTCGTCACCGGAGCCTTGTCACGGCCTTGCTCAAGCCGCAGGTCGCAGGCCCCGGGCAACACGCAGCAACTGCTGATACGACAGTCCAGTGCTGTCGATGCGCACGTCCGTCGCCTGGGGAGCGCCACCGGAAGTCGCGCGGGCCAACAGCACCAATCCCCCACCGAAGCGCGCGACATCACTGGGCTCACAGCGCTTCAGCTGTTGCCCATCTCTTTGATTGCAGTTGGCGTACACGCGCGCACGGACGGGCCGTTGAGCACCCGGCGGGCCGATCTTGATGGGGACCGTTGCCACAAGCCGTTCACTGGCTCGTTGCACCGGCTCGGCGGCCCAGGGCGACCCGGACGCCTTCTGGGCGATCGTGAAGCTCGGGACCCGCCCTCCGTACGAGGAGCCGACGAACGTCGCCCGCATCGAACCCGATCGGTAGGCCAGAACATCGATCTCCCGCGTCCGCGACAGACCAGCCGTGTAGGTGGGACCCCACAGGAGCACTTGTCCACCCAAGGCTCTTGTCGCATCCGCGTAGGAGACCGACGCTCGAACCACGTCATCACTGGCGAGAGCGGGGGGAGCCAGAGATGCCGCAGTTCCGAACACGATCCCGACAACGAACACGGGAGCGACAAGACGACGTCGGAGATGGCGCACTGCATCACTGTACGAGAGGCGAGTCGGTTGGTTAGCGCACCCGGATCGTCTTCGACACACGCGAACACCACGAGCACTCGGTCAAGGTCGCCTTGAACTTACTTCCAGTCGGGATGAACGTGTCGATGACGCCCGAGAAGGATCCGTCCTCCAACGGTAGGCGGCTGACCAGGACCCACCGCGATGTTCCAGGTCGCTGAACTCGAATCTCGGCGATGCCCGTCGCCAACCCGTCGCCAGCGCGCACGGTGCCCGCGATACGGGTTCCACCCTTGATCGACGTTGCTGCCAACGTGGTCATGGACGAAATCGCCGGACGAACCCAGAAGGTGAGCGGAGTCAACTCGAATACTTGTTCCGCCCTCGGCTCGACGGCACGGATGAGTGTGGAGAGTCGATACTCGCCGGTGCCGTCCGCCGGACAGACGAAGATCTCATCCAGAACCTGACCGGAGACTGGATCACCCGGCA
>CAYLOH010000091.1:0-2427 GCA_964385255.1 uncultured Rubrivirga sp.
GCAGCGGCTCCGGTGCTGGCGCCGAAGAGGCCCACACGCACGTCACCCAGTTGGGAATGTTGCGCCAACCAGTCGCGGGTGATGCCGACGCGGTCTGCGAGCAGGTCGATGTCGAAGACGTTCTGGCGTCGAGCCCCTTCCTCCTCCGTCAACAGATCGAAGAGCAGCGTGCCCAAACCCTGGTCATTCAGATAGTCGGCGACGAGCTTGTTGCGGGGACTGTGGCGACTGCTTCCGCTGCCGTGGATGAAGACCACCAAGCCGCTTGCGCCCTCCGGGACGCGGCAGTGGCCCGGTAGGGACGTTCGAGCGCCGATGGGAATCGCGACGTCCTCATCGAAGCGTGTTGGGCTACTCATTGAGTATCGCCGTCACCTCGTCATCGGTGACTTGCGGAAATGATCCGTACTGGCTCCCCACACTGCCGAACCAATCGGGAACTTCCAGACACACGACCTCGTCACAGACGGACTCCAGGCGCTTCACTGCCTGGCTCGATCCGGTGGGAACCGCCAGGATGATCCGACGTGCGCCGAGTGCTCGAACCACCCGCGCAGCCGCCTCGGCTGTCGCTCCGGTTGCCAACCCGTCGTCCACGATGATCACAGTCCGGTCGGACACATCCGCCAGTGCACGTCCATGGCGGTAAGAGTCGACTCGACGTGCCACCTCGGTCGTGGCTTCGGTGATGAGTCGATCACGCATCACGTCGCCTAGGTCCAAACCGGCGATAGTCCCGTGATCGACGACTACGACTCCGCCCTCGCCGACCGCGCCGAACGCGAACTCGGGGTTGTGCGGGGCGCCGAGTTTGCGGACTATGAGGACATCGAGCGGAGCCGACAGTGTGTGGGCGACTTCGCGGGCGACGGGCAGGCCTCCGCGCGGTAGCGCCAGCACGGTGGGTGAATCGTCGGCGAAAGGTGACAGGGCGCGCGCCAACGCCACACCCGCTTGATGTCTGTCGGAGAACACCGCACCTCCTCGCATCAGCGTGGCACGGAAGCGCGGTTAATCGGTCGTCGTGCTCGACAATGCTCGGTCAACCACCAAGGTGATGAGTCTGTCCCAGTCGTCGTCGTCCATGTGTTCACGACTGACGTCATCGACGACTTTGCCCAGGGTGTACGCCTGGATGAAGACCGCAAGGGTTCGGGCCTGGATTTCCCGGTTTGCCCAGCCCTTCTCCTGTGCCTGTGCGATGCAGTCGGTCAGAGAGTCGGTCAAGCGATCTTGCACCCGCCCCAGTTTCTCGCGGAAGCGCGAGTTGTGTTGGGCCATCGCGAGCATCCGAGCTCGATCGAAGCGGATGTCCGAGCGCTTGCGAGCCTGGGTCGCTCGGGTGACCTCCTTGAGTCTGGAGAAGAAGTCCTCGCGGTTGGTTGCCGTAGCGACGATCTCCCCGATCGTGTCAGTCGAAGCCTCGACTCCCGCAGAGAAGCGAAAGAGCATCGCATCTTCCAGCAACTCGGTGAAGTCCTCGTAGTGGTGATAGAGCGAACCTCGGGATATCCCCGTCTCCGTCAACACGTATTCGGAATGGATGTCTTCCGGTGGGGTGGTCTCCATCATGTCCACGACGGCGTCGAGCAGTCGCTGACGCGTGGGATGATTTCCGGTACTCGTTCCCTTCGACCGGCTCAACATGCCTCAGGAGTCTAGGGGCGAAGCGGCGGCAACGCTTGGTCAAGGAGGTCGAAGGTCGCATCGCGAATCTTGGCATCTACCGTGGACATGTCGTTGGCGATCGACGACCACACGTCCGGAGGTGCACCGACGGAGCGCCCCAGGCGTTCCAACCCCGCGGAGTCCAGTTCGATGTGCGCCTGAATACCCCACGCCGTACCAGAGCGCAGCGCGGTGATCGCATGTGGCATCTCGCTGATCACCTCGCCCGTTCCGGCCGAGGTGATGCTGTCCTCGTGCCACAACACCCACGGGCCTTTGCGAGTGCCGTCGAACCACGGAATGTCCTCGACCTTGCGGTAGAAACGAGGGCGACGCTCGACTTTGCCGCCCAACACGCTTGCGAGAATCTGCGCTCCGAAGCACACCCCGAGATAAGGGCGACCGGTATCGATCCATTCCCGGATGACCTGCATCTCCGATGGCGCCCAGGCCGCGCAGTGCCCGCTGGCCACGCTGTCCAAGGACCCGAGCACGATGAGCGCATCGGCATCGGGGATAACCGGGAACTCCTCGCGCCAGTAGCGTTGATAGGTCCACCCACGCTCGTCGAGCCACTCACCGATGAGCCCGAGTTCGTTGGCAACGCCCGTATGCGCCAGGACGTTCGCGTGTCGAGCGCTCGTGCCACTGGTCACGTCACGCTGCCCGGTTTCGAGGACACCTGGAGGTGTCGTCCGGTTGCCACGAGGTCGCGAAGCCGCGCGAAGCCGGTGTGTATCTCCTCGTAGGAGGTGTAGA
>CAYLOH010000092.1:0-2332 GCA_964385255.1 uncultured Rubrivirga sp.
CCGCGAACACCATGGGGATGAGGTTGTTCACGCTGTTGTCGCCGAGATCATCGGCGCCGGCACCGGCAACGTTGAAGTAGCGCAGTGCGACCCACGACAGACCCCACGCGGCCCCCGCATCGCGGGCCAGCCACTCACCGATCACCTTCGTCTCCCCGTAGGGGCTCTCCGCGATCAGCGCGGCGGACTCGGCGACAGGGTTCTCCCGCGGGGTTCCGTAGACGGCAGCGGAGGAGGAGTAGACGAGATTCGGAACCTGCTCGTCACGCATGACGGCGAGCAGGTCGATCATCGCGCCCACGTTCTCGGTGTAGTACTGCAGCGGTATCTGAACCGACTCACCGGCGGCCTTCAGCGCCGCAAGGTGGATGACGCCGTGCACTCGGTGCTCTCGCACTGCCTCGGTCAAGCGCTGGCGGTCCTGGATGCGTGCGACGATGAGAGGCACGCCCTCAGGCACTCGATGTGCCAGACCGTGGGACAGGTCGTCGATGACCACCGGCTGCATGTCGGCTTCGAGCAGCGCACGAACCACGTGCGAGCCGATGTACCCGGCGCCACCGGTCACCAGCCAGGTCATGCGAATCGATTCCCGGTCAACCGCTCGTAGGCCTCGATGTACTTGGCGCGGGTTTGCTCGACGATGCGATCGGGTAGTGGTGGGGGCGGCTCACCGGAGTCCTTACTCCAGCCGGATTCCGGCGACGTCAGCCAATCGCGCACGAACTGCTTGTCGAAGGACGGTTGTGCGTGGCCTGGTTCCCACTGATCCGCCGGCCAATATCGCGACGAGTCCGGCGTGAGCACCTCGTCGGCGAGCACGTATTCACCGGCGTGCTTACCGCGAAGTCCCAGTCCGATCTCGAATTTGGTGTCGGCGAGGATCAATCCCCGATCGTGGGCGATCGCTTCGGCTCGTTCGTACACCGCCAACGAGATGCGGCGCAACTGTTGGGCCTCTTCCTGACCGACGATCGTCATGGCCTCGTCGAAGGTGATGTTCTCGTCGTGGTCGCCGATAGCGGCTTTGGTGGCCGGAGTGAAGATCGGCTTGGGCAATCGCGAACCGTCCTTCAAACCGGGCGGTAAGCCGACGCCACAGATCTTCTGGGTGGCGCGGTAGTCACTGAGCCCCGAACCGGCGAGGTAGCCGCGGACCACGCACTCGACCGGGAACATCTCGAGCCTCTCGCACACCATGGCCCGATCCCGAACCTGTGCGGGAGGGTTAGCGCGCGACACGTGACTCGGCACGATGTCGGCTAGTTGCTCGAACCACCACAGGGACAGCTGCGTCAGCACTGTGCCCTTGTCCGGGATGAGCGTGGGGAGCACCCAGTCGTACGCGGAGATGCGGTCGCTGGCGATGAACAGCAGACGATCGTCGGGTGTGCGATACAGATCGCGGACCTTGCCGCTGTAGACGTGCTCGTACTCCGCCGGCAATCCGTAGTCCACCGATTGAACAGCGGTCACAGGATGTCTCCGGGCCGGTATCCGGCAGCGTCGGGGTACGCCTCGGTGATCTCCTCGATGCGATCGGCCACCGCACGCACCTGCGCACTCGCCGCACCGGTGAAATCGAGGGGATCGGAAATGACGGTGCGGATGACGTCCTCGCTCAGGCCGATGCGCTCGTCCGCTGCGAGTAACGCGAGAAGATCCACATCATCGCCTTCGCGCATGCGCAATGCGGCCGCCACCGCATGCTCCTTGATCGCTTCGTGCGCGCTCTCGCGTCCCTTACCCGCGCGTACGGCGGCCATCAACACCTTGGTGGTGGCCAGGAACGGCAGGTAGCGCTGCAATTCGGCGTCGATCACCGCGTCGAAGGCACCGAAACCATCCAGCACGACCAGGAAGGTCTCGAGAAGGCCGTCGATCGCGTAGCAAGCATCGGGCAGCGCGACACGACGCACCACCGAGCACGACACGTCGCCTTCGTTCCACTGCTGCCCCGCAAGGTCGGCGGTCATCGATGCGTAGCCGCGCAGCAGGACATGCATGCCGTTGATGCGCTCGCACGAGCGCGCGTTCATCTTGTGCGGCATCGCCGAGGAGCCGACCTGTCCCGGCCGGAACCCCTCGGTGGCAAGTTCCTGGCCAGCCATCAAGCGGATGGTGGTCGCGAGGTTCGACGGAGCCGACGCGAGTTGCACCAACGCCGAGAGGGCGTCGTAGTCCAACGACCGCGGATACACCTGGCCGACGCTCGTCAGCACGTTATCGAAGCCGAGGTGCGTTGCGACGTCACGTTCGAGTGTGGCCAACTTCAACTCGTCGCCATCGAGCAGATCGAGCATGTCTTGGGCTGTTCCCACCGGACCCTTGA
>CAYLOH010000093.1:0-2295 GCA_964385255.1 uncultured Rubrivirga sp.
ATCCGGCTCCCTGTCCGCTGGGGCCAGCGACGACACAGCCGAATTGCCCGCGATCCAGCGCGCTGCCAACGAATAGAGGGCAACTTCGATCGTGCTGCGCAACCGGGTCGCAGCACACAATTCACGTTGCGTTCGTCTGGTGAAGATTTCCCGTTAAGGACGCTCTGATTTTCTTCCGCCCTCGCTCTATGTGAAGGGATTCTGATGCGCCCCACTCTCGGCATTGTCGCCCTTGCCGCCACAACCCTCATTGGCTCGGTCGTGTCTACTCCGGCTCTCGCCAATGAGGAGAAAGTCACCTTGACCATCCTTCACAACAACGATGGCGAGTCTGCGCTTCTTGCACAAACGAGTGCCGTCGCGGGCACGACCTTGTCATCCGGAAGCGCTGCGGCATTCAAGGCCGTCATGGACAGGGAACGCAAGCGAGCTCAGGGGATTTCCGGAAACAGCGTCTTGAGCACCTACGCGGGGGATTCATTCCTCGCATCCAACATTCTTGTCTGCTCGGAGCCTGCCAAGGCCAACTCGACGGCACCTGTGTGGGACGCGGTGGCCCAGCAACTCATCGGTTATGACGTCCATGCGTTGGGAAACCATGAATTCGACTACGGACCGGATTTCCTTGCCCGGTACATCAAGGCGTACCGATCCGCAGACAACAAGGTGGACCAGCCCTTCATCTCAGGCAATCTGAATTTCAGTGCGTCTCCGTCCCTCAAACCGCTTACCGTCAAGGGTGGAGTCGTAGACACCGCGAGCGTCGCGGATCAAAAGGTAGTTGGGTCGAGTGCGATCTACACCGACCCGCGCACGCAGCAGCGTTTTGGCGTGGTCTCCGCCATTACCCCGAATCTGCAAACCATCTCGTCGCCGCTGCCGGTCCAGGTGACTACACCGGATCTTGATGCGGCCGCCGCTACCCTCCAAAAACAGATCAACGCACTCGAAGCGCAGGGGATCAATCGCATCATCCTGGTCAGCCACCTGCAGAGTTTCCTGATCGATCAGCAGCTAATCCAGCGGCTCCGTGGTGTCGACGTGGCGGTAGCGGGCGGGGGCGACGACCTCCTCGCCAGTCCCGAGATTCCCAATGGCGTCCAATTGTTGCCGGGCTCGCCTAATCCCGTTGGGACATACCCAACGCTGGTGACCAGCAGAAATGGTGTTGAAGTGCCCATGGTGACGACCGCGGGCAATTACCAGTACGTGGGTCGCATCGATGTGACGTTCGATGCTAGAGGGCGGGTGGAGTCCTATAACAAGAAGACCTCCTTCCCCCGCCGCGTCGTCATCAAGAACGATGGTTCGACGGCCCTGGGTGTGACGGATGCGGTCATCCCTAACCCTGAGGTCGTCGCGAAGGTTCAGACACCTCTTGAGACAGGATGCCTCGCGGCCCAGAAGCAGCCTTTCGCCGCGTCGCAAGTCATCTTCAACACCCAGCGTGGCAGCGCCTCCACCCCGGGTGTTCGCACCCAGGAGACGAACGGTGGCAACCTCGTCGCGGACGCGTTCATGAACGCCTACGGTCAGCGTGCGGCGGGCGCGGGACTGCAACCAAACAGCGCCTCCAACCGCGTGGTTGCGGTAACTAATGGAGGCGGAATCCGTATCAACTCGCTTCCCGAAACAGGAACGGCTGGCCCAATCTCGCGGGCCATGACGCTGAGCCTGCTGCCCTTCGACAACCGCCTGACGGTGGTCCCGGATATGTCGGCGGCTCAACTCAAGGAGATCTTCGAGCGCTCATGCGCGGTGGGTACCTCCGGAGGAGGCCAATTCCTGCAGGTTTCCGGGCTTCGGGTCACCTGCTCGAGAAGCGGTGCCGCGCAGGTCGTCAGCAACCCGACGGGGAACACCACGGCAGGGACGATCTCGTCCCCCGGAACGCGCGTTCGCACGATCCTGCTCGAAGACGGCACACCCCTCGTTCAGAACGGCGCACCTGTAGCCACTGCGCCGAGGGTCGATGTCGTCACGAATTCCTTCACGGCGGGCGGTGGGGACAACTTCCCGACGTTCGAGAATGCCTCGGGCAAAGTCAACTTCGGCGTCTCGTACGAACAAGCCCTTTATGACTACCTATTGACGTTCCCATCAGTCAGTGGGGTTCCCACGGTGCCATCGACCGACGCCCGGTACACGGCCACGGTCAACAGCCGGTTCTTCTGGGTGAGCTGAACCACCTTCGGCCCACTGGGGTGGTGAAGGCAGCAGGATTGCTACCCTGCTGCCTTCTGGGGCTGTGGCGCAGTTGGTAGCGCGTCTCGTTCGCAATGAGAAGGCCAGGGG
>CAYLOH010000094.1:0-2262 GCA_964385255.1 uncultured Rubrivirga sp.
CGGGCGTCGGTCCCGGGGGCACCGGGGTCGGCGGTGGGACCGGGGTCGGAGTCGGGGTCGGGGTCGGGGTGGGCGTCGGAACCGTGAGCTCCATGACCCCCACCGCGGACGATCCGAAGGCAGAGAACTTTGCTGTTGCGCCGCGGACCGCAACCGCAACGGGTGCACTTGTATGAGTAGCTGAAGAGACCTGGAAGGTAGCGATCGGGGTCGAATTCGCCGCGTCAGCGGACCAGAGACGAAGCCCGACGCCATTCGAGACGTAACTCGTGGTCACTATTCGACCATCAGAGGTGAAGGCGGCGCCTACTCGCTCGGTGTCCGGGTCAAGCGGGTCAGTGTTGCCACTCAAGGTACGAATGGGCTCGACGTCTATCCCGATGGTGCCGCTTCCAAGTCTAGGGAGAAGATAAACCTTGCCAGCATCACCCCCAACCAAGACGTTTCCATCCGCGTCGAAGTTCACCTGCGTTGCGCTGAAGGGCCCCGCCCCGGTCATCAGGCCTAGCCGAGTGGGGAGGGCGGTGCCAGGCCAGTTGTCCTGAGTGATCATCTGTCCCGACGGAAAGCTGTTGGGTGGCGCTGGAATCGCGGGAGTCGGAAGGGCGTATGTCGAGACGGTGGAGGGACCACGGTTCCCGGTCTGGTCCTCACTCACGATGACAAGCTCTTGGTCATTCCCATTACTCAGAGTCCGAATTCCGATGGCCTGCGGCCGGTAGGGGACATCGAACATTCCGATGACCGTCAATGGTGCGTACACCCCACCCACGTCTGGCTGCAGATTGTCGAAGACATAGATTTTGTTGTACGTCGGGTCGGCCCCCCATAGCCGATCGAAGCGGTCGACAGCCAGGGAAAACATGGTGCCGACATAGCCAACCGTGTCATCCGTTCCCGTACACGGCACAGGCGGGTCCGCAATCGGCCACGCAATGCAAGAGGCGGCCCGAGTAATCGGCGCCACATTGCTCACTGCTGTACTAGCGAACAGCTGGGTCCTCCCGGCCTCGCCTGCTTGCGTGCCTACGCGGTTTCCAACATACAACCGTCCCGTACTGTCCATCGTGAAGGCGTATGGCCGATCGAGGCCCGTGTTGTCGCCGACGATGGCCTGGTCGGCTGTCTGAATGCTCACGGAGCGAGGGGTGATTCCGGTGGGATTCGCGGCTTGGGCCGCTGATGCGTCGACGCTCGCCCGATCGAGGGCCTCACCGGCCCAATCGCCTTCGACGGTGACGGCGGCCCATGCCGGCGGGGCAACACCCACCAGGCTGAGTGCGGCGATCGACGCTGCCACACCGCACACCAGAGCCCTAAAGCCCCGCTTGCTCGCTCGCTTCATTGTCTGACTCCTCGCTGGCTGGTGGTTGCTTGCGAGCGACGGTAGGTGCGATCGGGGAGGGAATCGCAAATTGCTCACGCCTGCGAGCGCACGCTTCACATATGTGAGTTCGCATCGGGTCACGCAGGTGGCGTGCAAGAATTCACGCGTGCGGGCGTCTCGGGTCATCTATGTCGAGAACGACCCCGCGCTGCTGGGCATCATGGCGGCCTCTCTCGCGTTGTACGCCGAGCTCGAGATCCTCGGCTCCTTTTCGGCCGCGAGCGACGCTCTCGATCGGGCTGTCGTGGAGAGAGCCGACGTGGCACTCCTCGACTTGGACCTGGGCCCGACCAACCTCAATGGCATCGAGCTCGGCATCGCCATGCGCAATATCAACGACAACATCGGCTTGGTGATCTACTCCCAGTACCCGATGGTGGATCTCGCCCGCCGGGTGCCGAAGGCGATGCGCGAGGGGTGGTCCTTCGTCGCGAAGTCGCCCACCATGGCCCTCGATGCCGTCGTACACACCCTCGTGCGGACGGCCCGGGGCATGAGCAACGGCTTCCTCGACCCCGATGCAGCGTCATCGATCTCGCAAGAGCCCAGCCTCAACCAGCTCACCACGCGGCAGCGAGTGATCATGGGCCTCATGAGCTCAGGAGTCTCGACCAGGAGCATCGCCGAGCAGGTGGGCTGCACCTACGAAGCCCTGCGACAGGAACTGTCCGTCTGCTACCGGGTGCTCGTGCCGGACGTGTCGGTCGACGAGGACCGTCGCGTCAAGGCAATCCTTGCCTATCTCGAGCTGTCCGACTCGGTGGGCGCACGCGGCGTCCCCGGATGACCCGTGCTGATGACCCATGCCAGTGACCACCACCGTGCCGTGAGCACTCTGACCTAAGGTGGGCGCGTGTTGCGTCAGTGGACGACGT
>CAYLOH010000095.1:0-2233 GCA_964385255.1 uncultured Rubrivirga sp.
CGAGTAGGACTCCCGCGCCTGCTTCTTGCCCGCGAGGTGGATCACTCCGTGCGGTCGCACTTCGGCCAGAGCAGCAGACGTGGCAGCCCGATCGAGTAGGTCGATCTGGTGCACGGGAACTCCGGCGGGCAGGCGCTCAATCGTGCCTGTGGACAGGTCATCGAGAACGTCCACCTCGAACCCGGCCGCGAGCATGTCCCGCACCACATGAGCGCCGATGTAGCCGGCGCCACCGGTCACCAGCCAACGTGCGGACATGTCGCTGCCTCTTCTTCCCAGTGGCGGGAATGCCTTCCCGTCGAGCGTGCCGGCAGCCTACTGAGCGTGCTTGACTGCGGCCGTGGAGATCGAAGTCTGGGCCGACCTGGTGTGTCCGTGGTGCTACGTCGGCAAACGACGCCTCCAGCGTGCACTCGAACGGACGGGTGAATCAGCGAACGCGACCATCATCCACCGCGCGTTCCAACTCGATCCCCGTGCGAGCACCCACAGCGAACCGACCGTGGACCACCTGGCCGCTAAGTACGGCGTCACCCGAGAACAAGCTCTCGCCATGATGCATGACGTCACCGAGGTGGCAGCCGGTGAGGGCTTGCAGTATCGCTTGGATCTGACCACCACTGGCAACACTCGCGACGCCCATCGACTGATTCTGTGGTCGCAGGACACGCACCCCGAATCGACACAGGACTTGATCGACGCGATGTACTCCGGCTACTTCGAGCACGGGCAGGGTGTCTTCGCGATCGATGATCTCGTCGGTTTCGCATCAGCCGTCGGCTTGAACGAAACACAAGCGCGCGAACTACTCGAGGGGCGCGACTACACCGATCGAGTTTCCGAAGATCAGGCACTCGCGCGGGACTTCGGCGCCGGCGGCGTGCCGTTCTTCGTCTTCGATCGCGAACGCGGGGTGTCGGGTGCGCAGTCGATCGAGGTGTTCGAGCGGGCTATCGCCGGAAACTAGATCGCGTCGGTGAGCGCCGCGATGCGCCGCACCAGGTACTGCGAGAAGTATCCGTGGTACTTGGCCTGCAGCACCGGGTCACGCCAATCCGCGCCCGTCACCACGCCGCGGCACGTCGGTTCCCCGCACAGGCAGGAGAACTCGTCGTAGTCCGAGGCGTCGGTCATCGCGTAATCGAAGGTGAGTTCCTCACCGACAGCGATATCGCGCATGGCGACCAGCACGGCGGATCCGATCACACCGCAGTTCGGTTCGCAGGAGTGGTTGAGCATGTCGCCCGGTTCGCGCACATCACTGGAGACCAGGTACAGGTCGTGGTCGACCTGGATTGAGCGGCTCTGTCGATCCTCGCTCATCCCCGAGAGAGTCGCACGATCCACGACCCATCCTCCGAAGCCCGCAACGGTCTCGCCCTTGGCGATCGGCTCGGTGACGTACGAGCCCCATCCCTTACCGCCGGCAGGGCGAGCCTGCGCCTTCGGCGTCAACCAGTTGTAGTCCAATCAGGCCACCTTTCACGGCCCGGATCTCCCCGGGGAAGCAGTCATGAGAGCAAAGTCCGCAAAGTGTGCCAGACAAACGTGACAAAGCAAAGACCGGCCCAATGCCGGCCCATCCGGCGCCCGTGAGAGGCCGATGGAACGATGGACCCATGAGCGAACAGCCGGTCATCGACCAGGACGGCCAGGTAGTCGAGGAGCCAAGCCCTGCGCAGCAGTCCGGCGGAGATCCCACCTCCCTGGTCCAACAGCCGGCCAAGGTCATGCGGATCGGAACGATGATCAAGCAACTGCTCGATGAGGTGAAGTCCGCCCCCCTCGACGAGGCCGCCCGGGTCCGGCTGAGTGAGATCTACGCCCAGTCGATCAAGGAGCTCGAGGACGGCCTGTCCCCGGAACTGGTCGACGAGCTCGAGCGGCTATCCCTGCCCTTCTCGGCGGACCACGCCCCGAGCGAGGCCGAACTGCGGATCGCGCAGGCCCAACTCGTCGGCTGGCTCGAGGGGCTGTTCCACGGGATCCAGGCGGCGATCTTCGCCCAGCAGGTAGCGGCGAAGGCGCAACTCGACCAGATGCGCGGGCACCCACAACTCCCGTCGATGCCGATGGCGCCCGGGCGCACACCGCAAGGCAACGAGTCCGACGGCCAGAGCGGAGTCGGTCACTATCTGTGACGGTAAGTTGAGCCGGTGATCGACCCCGTCGTGCTGCGCACCGATCCCGATCGGATTCGCGAATCACAGCGCCGCCGCGGCGAGGACGTGTC
>CAYLOH010000096.1:0-2209 GCA_964385255.1 uncultured Rubrivirga sp.
AACACACGGACACTGTTCGCGATGTGGCGGGCGCGCTGACGAACCTCCCTTAATGTGGGAGTCCCGGAGAGGACATGGAGGTCCCAGCAATGCGTTCGATCATCGGAATCTCAGTGGCGTGCGGTGCTTTGGTTGTCGGGGCGGTCGCGCCGGCATCTGCCGCCGAGTTGTCCCCGCAGGACGTGGCTCGTGCCTACGAGGTGACAATGACCAAGGCGGAGGCCCGCCAACTCGGCGTAACCGGAAACGTGTTGAGCACTTTCGGGGTGACCACGTCCGATATCGGCACGCCGGACGCGCCGTGGCTATGCGATCTGTCGAACTCCGACGAACTCGAGGGCAAGGGTGCGGCGACCATCGTCGCTAGCGGGTACATCTCCCTCGGCAGCCAGAAGGTTTCAGACGCACAGCAAGAGGTCCACGTCTACGCAAGCGCCAAGCAAGCGAAGGCCGCTTACGACGGCATCGTCAAGAAGATCAAGCAGTGCGAGGGGCCGCAGACCCCGGCAGCCGATCCCGAGACTGAAGAGCCCGCTGGCATGACCACGCAGTTGTCGAACGGTACGAAGAAGGCCGCCGACGGCGATTCGTTCCTGTGGGTGCGCTCCGAGACGGTGGTCACTGGAGAGGGCGGCTTCGCGTCGCATGAGTACTCCACAGTGCGGCACATCGGGCGGTACCTGCAGGTCCTCCAGGTGGATAGCCAAGGGGCGAACGCACCGAACCTGACCGCCAAGCAGATTCGCACTGCGGACAAGTTAACCGACTCGTTGGGTGATCGCTGGCGCGCTGCGCTCGGCTAGGCCCGGCTCGCGCGTTCGGCGCTAGACCGGGCGTACGTCCAGTCCGGTGATGCCGTCGAAGTCACTCGGGTTGCGGGTGTAGAGCGGAAGATCGTGAGCGAGCGAGGTAGCAGCGATCAGGGCGTCGAATGCCCGAGCGCGCGTCTTGCGTCCCTTCGCACCTAATGCGGTGGCGACGATGGCGAACCTGCGAGCACACGCATCATCGAATGGCAGCGGATCGAACGAGGCTTCTGCCTGCTGGAGCACCAGTTGACGACTCTGCTGAGTACGCGCGTCTTTCGCTAACTGCGGTCCAACACTGAGTTCGGCGAGCGTGATAGCACTGATCGTCGGAAATGCGGGGAGCACGTCGGCGGACAAGTTCGGCAGGTCGATCACCACGCTTGTGTCCAGAAGTCCGACTTTCGGTACCGGAAGTGGCGGTGTCACAGATCTAGATCCATGATCTCGGCGATGTCCTCGCGCAGTTGATCGCCATCGATGACCGGGACGTTCTTCCACCGCTCGAGGAGCGCGACGGCACTCAGCCGAGGAGTGGGAAGCGGCGACAGCAACGCCACCGGCGTGCCATCGCGGGTGATCGTCATGGATTCACCGCCCTCTACCCGGTCCAGGATCTGGCCACCGTAGTTGCGCAATTCCCTCACGGATACCTCCTGCATCCGGTCAGGGTATCACCGGTGATACACATCCAAACCATGTGGAAGCGCGTCCGCCTCCATCGATGCGTGGGCCGGTAAATGGTAATTTTCTGCCATGACCGCGACCATTGATTCTGCAGGCCGACTCGTCATCCCCAAGGCACTACGGGATCGGGCAGGCCTGACTCCCGGGACTCGCGTCGACTTTCGGTTCCACGACGGCAACATCGAGATCACGGTGGCGGAGACCGACGTCCGGTGGGAGACCCGGCACGGAATCGACTTCCCTATTCCACCCGAGGACGCGCCCGATCTGAGCGTGGATCAAATCCGCGAGGTCATCGACTCCGGTCGCGAAGAGCGACGAAACAAGGCAGTGCGTGCAGGTCGTTGATACAAGTGTGATCGTCCGCGTCACCACGACAACCGATGTCGCCGAGCGCGCACGACTCCAGCAGGTCATCGCCGAGTGTCCTGCGGCCATCACGCATGTGCTGACGGAGGCGTATTCGACCTTGACGCGCCTGCCGCAGCCCTTTCGGCTTTCACCGAAGAGTTGCCTGGCATTTCTCTCGGCAGCTTTTCACGCAACTCCGCTTGCAGTCAGTGTTTCCGGGCAGCTGCGGATCATGGAACTGCTAGCCGAAAACGGCGTTACCGGTGGAGCGATCTACGACTGCCTCATTGCCGAGACCGCTCGCGAGCACGGCGCAACGCTCGTGTCCTTGGACCAACGAGCACTGCGGAACTACTCACTGGTCG
>CAYLOH010000097.1:0-2052 GCA_964385255.1 uncultured Rubrivirga sp.
CCGAGCAGGGTGTAGTGCTGCTCGCCGGCGTAGTTGGTGACCAAGGTGGCCAGTTCGTTGCCGAGGGCGTCCTTGAAGACCGCCAACCGGGTGTAGTCGTGGTGGGAGAGCTCGATGTGGAAGACGTTCGGGATAACCGTCCGGTCGCGGTCCAGCACGCTGGCCCGGTCATCGACCTCACGCTGCAGTGCCGCCGCCAACTCCACCGGCTGCACCTCGGCCTTGAAAGCCTTCGCGAACGCGCCGTTCACCACCTTGTCGATGGAGTCCTCGAACTTCTGCAGCAAGCCCACCCGTTGATGTTACTTGGCTGGAGCCGTGGCTTCGGGAATACGCTCGCGGGCGCAGGACCTACTTAGCGACTCAGGCCACTGACATCCATGACGAAAAGCGGAGCTCTGCCCACCGAAGAGATCTGTGATCGTCCGCTGATCCTGCTGCCTGCGGGAACCAGCGGCTGCACTAGTCCGGCTGAGAATTCGATCGTCGGCGTGCTCATCCTGAAGGCGTCCTCCGGGAAGATGATGAATCCGGACGGCAGGATTGAGCCGCCCTCAAAGATCGTTGCATCCCGGTATCCCGCGAGTTCGCACGATCGGACCTCGGGTCCGTCCGGGACGCTGATGCTTCCGCAACCCTTGAAGGGTGAACCTCTCATCAAGAGGTCGCGAGCCCGCTGATAGGCGACGACGCTAGCTTGACCTGCACGCATCTGCACACCCATCGGTGTTCCACCAATCGTGTATTCGTCCTTCGAGTACAGGTACCACGTGGTGGACTCGATCCCGAGCCGGGCCGAGTCGATGTAGGCACGCCAGATGAGAGCTTCCGACAGTTCCGCATCGTAGAGGCTACCTGGAATGGTCCCGGGTCCCGCGAACCCGAAATTCAACTCGGTGTCGAACGTCGGTCGCCCCAATAACGTGGGTTTGCCCGCTCGGTGATCCTTCACCTGTGCATTCACGGCAGACTCGCCGATGTTGCGAACCACGATCTCCTGCCAGCAGACGACATCGTCCATGCGCTGGCTCGGACCAGCATTCCCAGCCGGATAGGAGTGGATGCCCCATGCATCGAAGGGCCACCCATTGGCCTTGAGTGCTTCGAGGTAATACCAGTAACGCTTCTGGGGACCACCGAAAACACCGTTTGCGCCGCGAACTCGCGTGGTCGTGGTGGCCGCGATCAAGAGTGCGTCTGGATTGACTGCCTCGATGGTGTCGTAGGCGATCTTGGTCATCGAACCGAGCGTGTTCATGCCGAAGGGATCGGGATCACTTTCGCCACCGTTGTCCCAGAACGTCGCGATGTTGGCTTCGTTCCACGTCTCGAAGGCCCAGATCTTGCCGAACCCGTTATTGCCGTTGTAGCGCTCGGCAACCGCTCGGACGTACGCGCGCCACGTCTCCAGATCCGCCGGCCTACTCGCCGTACCGACACCCCAGCGTGGATCACCTGCCGCCGGATTCGCCGCAGCCCACTGGGGTGTCAAACCCAGGACATATAGAGGCTTCGCTCCGGCATCTGCGATCTGCTTCACGCGAACATCAAGTACAGACCAATCAAAGACGCCTGGCGCGGGGTTGACGTCGGCCCAGTCAACTCCCATGTCCCAGATGCGCTGATATCCGCCGGGATTCAAGCCGACGGGATCGGTGACCTCAGGTGCAATCTCGAGGGCGAAGAAGGTCTCATCGATACGTCCGGGATCCGACGCCGACCCCAGGGTTTGCATCACCTTCTTGCCATCGGCAACCCACGTGGGATCGGGTGACAGACATTGTGTGCGCTTGGGTGTGGTGGGTCCAGCTGCCGCAATCGTCGACATTCCCACCACGAGTGAAAGGGCAGCGGTGGAACTGATGAGTGCGGTAACGAGGGGGAAGCGCATTTCACCAGTTTCGCACGGCCACATGATGGAGCGGGTCGAAGTCCGGTAAGTAGTCGCTCATCCCCACCCCTGTACCCTTGGCGCGCTGCCCACCCAGGTGGGCTCAGCGCGAGTGGCGGAATAGGCAGACGCGCACGGTTCAGGTCCGTGTGCCCGAAAGG
>CAYLOH010000098.1:0-2009 GCA_964385255.1 uncultured Rubrivirga sp.
TTCACCGCTGCCGGCCGAGATCTACTGCCACAGTTTGAGTGATCCGAGCATCCTGTCGAGCGAATTGCAGCAGCAAGGCGTCCACACCTTGACGTTGTTCGGATTACACACCCCCCACGCATTGTCCAGTCAAGTGAACCCCGACGTCGTGGTGAGCGCCGTTCAAGCGTCGTTGGATTCGGTCCTTGCCGAACCGATTGCCGACTGTCTTCTGCTCGATGGGAACGGTCGCCCATGCATCGAGGTGAACACCACCGCCGATCTCGAGCGGGACCTTCGCATTCCGAGCGGAAACATCTTCCACACACCCTTGGATTGGCCGTGGGCCCCCAGCGCCGATGAAGTAGGCACCTGGGGGGTCGAGACGGACACGGCGAACATCGTCCTGTGCGGAAGTGGCGCAGCGCGCGGTGGTGGCGTTTCCGGGATTCCCGGACATAATGCCGCGCAGTATCTGCTGGGCTATTTGTCGAAATGATCACGACCATCGAGACAAGGCGGAATTCACGGTGACAGCACTCGTTCCCGATCTGATGGCGGGCAAGGTGGTCTTGGTTGTCGGGGGCACACAGGGACTCGGTGCCCGGATAGCCCGGCGTGCCGCCGAGTGCGGCGCCGAGGGTGTCGTGGTGAGTGGTCGGGGGGCGGACAAGGGATTGTCCGTGGCTCGCGAACTGGATTCACTGGGGACGCAGGGTGCGTTCGTCAAGGCCGATATCGCCGACGCCTCGCAGGCACTCGCCCTGGTCGCCGACGTTGTGCGGAAATTCGGTCGAGTCGATGCTGTGGTCAATTGTGCAGCGACCACGAGCCGAGGTTCCCTTCTGGACACCACCCCGGAGTTGTTCGACGAGCATCTCCATGTGAACCTCAAGGGTCCTTTCTTCGTCATGCAGGCGGCCGTCAAAGACATGAAGCGACGATCTGCACCGGGAACCATCGTCAACATCTTGAGTATTTCCGCGCACGCGGGCCAGCCGTACTTGGCGCCGTACGTTGCGAGTAAGGCCGGGCTGGCGGGCCTTACGAAGAATGCCGCGCATGCCCACCGGTTCGACCGCATCCGTATCAACGGGATCAACATGGGCTGGACCATCACCGAGGGCGAAGACGCGATCCAGCGCAGCGCGCACGGAGCCGAGGACGGATGGCTCGAAGAGGCAAGCGCGAAATTGCCGATGGGCAAACTAGGTCAACCCGACGAGATCGCGGACTTCGTCGTGTACCTGCTCTCCGAACGTTCAGGTGTGGTGACCGGATCGATCATCGATTGGGATCAGATCGTGATCGGTGGATACGACTGATTCACACAGCCGACTTGGCTTATGCCAGGTGTTCGTCGAGGAACGTGCCCACGCGCTTGATGGAGTTGTTCCACGGACCATAGAAGTAGTGGCCAGCGCCCTTGTACTCGACAAGTTCGTTGTCGACGCCGGCTTCGTCGAGGGCGCGTTTGGTAGCTCGAGCCCAGGAGATCTCGCAGGTGTCGTCGGCCGTGCCGTGGAAAGACAAGATGGGTTCGGTTATCCGATAGAAGTAGTTGCGTGAGGACATTTGGCGCCAAGCATCGGGATTCTCCTTGGGTTCGCCGTACTTCGCGAGGATCTTGTCGCCGATGTCGTAGTTGTTGCGTTGCCACCTGTTGAAGTTGTCAGCGGCATTGGAACTGACGGAGGCGTAAGTGATCGCTGCATCGAAGACGCCTGGTGCTATCGCCAACGCTTGGTACGTGACGCCCCCTCCCATCGATCGTCCGAGCACGGCCACTCGATCGTTGTCGATCCAGGGAATGTCGCTAGTGCGGATCGCGAGGCCTGCATTGATGACGTCCTCCGCATAGCCAAGGCGCATATTGACGTCGTTCCTCGGGTCCTTGTCCGAACACGCGTGATTGCGGTAATCGACGTGCAGGACCCCGTAACCATTGCGCGGGAGCCAGTCCTGTTCTCGGCGAAACCCTTGACCACTCACGTACACCTTCGGATCGATATAGCCGTGAGCAAGTACCA
>CAYLOH010000099.1:0-1928 GCA_964385255.1 uncultured Rubrivirga sp.
TGAATCGGTCGTTTCCCGGCGCCACATGAGGGCGCAGTCCTGCAGGATCTGTGTTCCCAGGCCCGATCCACCGCCAACCGGGGCCAGGCCCTCATTGTCGATCGTCAAGTCCAGCTGACCGGCCTCGGCTCGCATGGTGACGTCGACGATTGCAGCCTTGCCGTGGCGGACAGCATTGGAAACTGCCTCGGAAACCACCTCCATCGCGATCTCGGCTCCGATCACATCGCCGTCCAACAGGCGACTCGCCTGGTCATCGATGTTGGTTCGGACCTCGCACAGTCCTTGCCACGTTGCTTGCACACGTCGCAAGGTTTCGCGCCAGTCGGCATCGGCACTTCGAACGTTAAGCGGATCGAGATGCGTGCTCAGTTGGCCTTGCAGTTCGTGGACAACCGCGTGGAGTTCACCACCCTTACCAACCTGAGCGGCAGAGGCAGCGATCAGCGCTTGCACTGGTCCATGCAATGCGCGCGCGAGCGAACGTTGCGTCGACCATTGGTGCATGCACAAGCGCGAGACTTCGCGAGACAGCCGCGCGTCGGTTGCGCGAAGTTCGGAGACATTGACTTGGAGTTGCTTCACCACTGCTCGACCCAATCCCAGCGGTATGCCGAACAGCGGCATAAACAAGGCGACGCCGGTCACGATGCGCTGCTCGAAGCTGTCAGAAGGTGTGAAGAGTGACGAGGCGACAACACCCACGATCAACCCCACCACCAGACCAGCCGCAAGTGCTGTCGTCAGCGTGAGGATCACCCGTAGGAGGACGGGACGCCCTGGCAGGATCCGAGCCAGCAGTCGATTGGCGCCGCGGAGAACGAAGGTCCCCACCACGATGAGAACGGCCAGTGACACCACGGCGCCGACCAGCCCGAGACGGACGATGTAGTTGCTCAGGCTGAACAAGGCGATAACGCTCACCGTGGTGATCGGCAGGAATGGCGCCCCCGACGTCATCTGCTTGATGGCCTCCGGCCAGCGCACCCGATCGCTTTCCGAATTCAACTGGGGAACACGCCAGGTGGGAGTCTCTCGGGCCAACTCATGGCTGAGGGGGCGGACGATGTCGGTGGCGACCCGTTCCAGCTGCTGAGGCGAGCCCGCGGCGCCAGCGTGCGAGAGAGCCTCGACGATCCGAGTGCGCACGCGGGTCATCGCTTCGTCTTCCATGACGTCGATTTCGGCGCTGACGCGCTCGGCGGTCAACGCCAGTTGCTCCTGCCGTTCACGCAGATCTGAAGCGATGCGGGCGGACTGTCGCGCCTCGCCGACAACGAACGACATCAAAACCAGAACCGTGAGCCCGGCACCGAGTCCGCCGGCCAACCGAGACCAGTAGAACGGAGAGTCAGTGACTCCCATGCCGGCGAAAACCACGCCCACGACGCCGCTTCGGGCGATGCCAGCCAACGCAAGCCACCCGACCGCGAGAACACCCCGGGTCAGTTGGTCGCGTACTCCCCGCTCAACAAACGCGCCTATCGCGATGACCGCGAACACAGCCACCTGGGCCACGGTTACCGCAATCAGTCGCTGCCACCATGAAGGGTCGGTCTCCAAACGGCCCAGGAAGGTGCCCAGCAGGCTGAGGGCGTAGAAGACCCAGAACGTCGGCCACGAAAACGCCTCCCGCGCAGTGACTTTGCGCAGGAAGTCGGAGATACGCCTCACCCGCGCTCCGGAATACCCACGATCGCCACGTATCGACGCACTGCTTCCACGCGCGGATTCACCGGACCGTTCGGGTCGATGTCCATCGTCTTCAAGATGCCGGCAATCCAGCGCTCGACTGTGGAAGTGCCCGCGCCTTTGAGTTCGGCGATCGCGTTGTTGGTGTAGCCGAGGGCGAGCAGGCGCAGGATCTCCAACTGCTGCTCGCTCAGATTTCCCAAGGGTCGAGACGGATCGGTGTCGTGGCGCACCAC
>CAYLOH010000100.1:0-1861 GCA_964385255.1 uncultured Rubrivirga sp.
GGACCACCGGCGGAGTGCATCGCGCGGCAGGCCACGGCCACGCAGTTGCGGGATGAGTGCACGGCGCTCACGCTAGAGGGCGAGTGGTCGGCGTTCACTCCGGTTCGCGCCGGGGGACGGTCTGCGTACAGTTCTAGAACAGCGAGCACGGCCGGTACCGACGGAAAGGGGAGGGTCGAGTTGCACGGCATATACCCCCCGGGGTACCCTTGTCCGGACAAGAACCCCCGGGATCTGCCGGTCCAGCCTCCAGCAGACCCCCAATGTGAAGGAGTGCCCTATGTGCAGTCCCGCTCCATGCCGCCAGTGCGGAAAGGTCACGTGGAGTGGCTGCGGCGCGCACGTGGACGAGGTCATGGCCAACGTCCCCGAACCTCAGCGCTGCACCTGCCGCTAACTAGGTCGCGCCTTCGCGCGCACCATCTCGTTGGCGCCGTCGCCGTCGGTCTTTCGAGCGTTCTCCTCCAGCTTCCGCTCGCAGAGGCGTCGGCAGCGGCGCCTTCGTACGTATCGAGCGCGTCGGTTTCGTCGGCTTCATCATCAGGAACGACGACGTCGAATGCACCTGCGCCATCGAACCCGGTGCGCGATCCACGACTCATGGCCGCCGGTGACGCGATCGGCACGCCCTACGCGACCGCACTGATCTCCGTCAACGGAAACACTTTCGGCATCTGCACGGCCGGCATCTGGAAGCCGACCGTGTTGATGACCGCCGCCCACTGCGTGATCGACGACGCTACCGGCGGACCCATCAATCCCGCGACGTTCGTCGTCGTGCCCCCGGGCAGTCCATTCACTCTGGCCGGCGGTGCCGTGCAAGGCGCCACGGGTATCCGCGTGACCGGGACCTACGTGGTCGATGGCTTCCAATTGCGCGGAACAGACGTGCCCGCCAACGACATCGCCTTCGTCACGTTGGATCAGCCCATCGCGAGCACGACGTTCGCAAGGTTGGCCACCACGCTGGAACTCGCGCGTTGGGTAGGTCAGGCAACACCCGTCGCGGCGATCGGTTACGGCTTCCCCTCCCCCACGCAGCGGCGCACCGACATTCCGCGCGAAGCGTCACTGCCGATCATCCGCGTGCAAGAAGACTTCCGTGGTTCCAGCGGGCTTGCCATCTTGTCGTCGAAGAACTTCGGTATCGACGCATGTTCCGGTGACAGCGGTGGTCCGCGTTACGTACTCGATTCGAGCGGACCGCTTCTGGTCGGGAACATCGCCGGAGGCTCGTGCAATGGCTCGCCCGGTCCAGGAGTTATCGGCTTCACCGGCATGAGCTACCGGCCGCTAGCCAACCGTGCGCTCGCAGCTGCAGGAATGCCGACGATCTCCAGCGCGCCCACGGAGGTCCGCAGCGCCATGGTGGATCAGTCGACGACCGTGTGGTGGCAACCGCCGAGCGATTCACCGGAGACGGTTGTCGGATACGACGTGATCGACGCTACTGGCGCGGTGGTGTGCAGTGCGGCGACTACCTCGTGCTCTTTTGCCACTTCGCCAACAGGATCGACCGGTATGTCCGTCCGCGCACGGAACGCGCAGAACGAAGGCGATGCCGCCATCGCACCCGACCCGGGCATGTTGCAGGCGCAGGCTCCGAGCGCGAGGGTGCTGAAGGCGAAGACTTCGAAGAAGCCGGTGCGTATTCGGGTGAGCCCCGTCGACTATCCGGGAGTGCTGGAGTACCGAGTCACCACCGCGAAGGGCGAGCAGGTGTGCTCGATCGATCCGAGTGCCTCGCCACTGCAGTGTCGGGTGAAGCTCGAGCCGGGCAAGTACCGGTTCCGCGTGGTTGCGGTGACGCCGCAGGGTGAGTCGTTGCCGTCGTCGTTGTCGAAGGCAGTGCGCGTCCGCT
>CAYLOH010000101.1:0-1793 GCA_964385255.1 uncultured Rubrivirga sp.
AACTATTCACCAGAAAACCTCGGATGCCGGCGGCGGGTCGCCACTGGTCTCAACTGGGTGTTTAGTCACGTCGAAGAAGCAATCATCCTTGAAGACGATTGCCTGCCAACGGCGTCATTCATGAGCTACGCAAGTGAGCTCCTGGAGCGATATCGAACCGACACGAGGATCGGGTCCGTGTGTGGTTCACTTTCCGTTCCGCGGATCCCGGAGATTGCGTCAGACTATTTCTTTTCGCGATACAACCTGTTCACCGGTTGGGCCACATGGCGGCGAGCGTGGCAGCTCTACGACGATGCGATGACGCCGCTGGAAGACGGGACTTTGGCCCAGGTCCTTGCAGCCACTTTCGAGCAGGCACGCGCGAGATGGTATTGGAATTGGCTTTTGCGCCGGACGCAGTCCGGCTTGATCGACAGCTGGGGCTATCGGTGGATGTTGTCATGCTGGTGCAACTCGATGCTGGGGATTTTCCCACGCCGCACACTGATAGAGAATGTTGGTTTCGGTGGCGACGCCACCAACACTCGTCGCAAAGCCTGGTACTTTCGACAGGACGTCGGCGACCTTGGTTTCCCCTTGCGCCATCCGCATGGCGTCAGTCGGAGGGCGGACATCGATCGATTGGTCGAGGATGCCCGTTACAGCAAAAGCGTTGGTGGCCGCCTGCGGTGGGCGTGGGAGGTCGTTCGTGATGTCTGCCGCTAGTCTTGGCCCTTCGGGCGGTCGCAAGCGAAGTTTGCTCGAGCGAATAGCGAGATCACTCTTCAAGGTCCCCAATGAAGTGCTGCGCGATACGTGGGTCCGTGCGACGTTGCAGGGCATCCCCGTAGGGGCAAAACTTCTCGATGCGGGATGCGGCTCTCAGCAGTACCGTCCGTACTGCAGTCATTTGCGCTATTATGGGCAGGACTTTGCAGGGTATGACGGGGTAGGCGACGACCGCGGCTTAGCCATTGAGGGCTACGAGTACGGGGACCTTGATTACCGGTGCGATGTGTGGGCGATTCCGGAGGCCGACGAGACCTTCGACGCGGTCCTCTGCACAGAAGTGTTGGAGCACATCCCCTACCCGAACGAGACCATTCGGGAGTTGGTTCGACTTACCAAGCCCGGCGGCGTTCTGATTGTGACGGCCCCGTTCTTCTCAATTCCGCATATGACGCCGTACTACTTCATAAGTGGATACCATGAGAACTGGTATCGCCAAATCTTTGCCGACAACGCTTGCGATGTCGTTGAGGTGACCGCCGCGGGAGACGCATTTGCGAACGTTCTCCAAGAGACGCTGCGGCTTTACAAGGCGGTCACTCCACTGCCAGCACGACTTCTGTTCGGGATTTTCCTCATCCCGGTTTGGTGCGTCCTTCGGATTTGCATGGCCGCCCGATTTTCACGGGCTGCGTACCTGCCATTCGGCTACTACGTGAGGGCGATTAAGCGGAGGCAACCTTGACGCCGGAAGGCCTGGGTGCGACGGCCGTGAGCAGGCCCGGCGATCCTCCGGCCGTAGTGATGGCATGCAGTACGGTGGACCAGCGCACCGGCATCATGGCGGCGGTCGCGCCGCTTGCCGAGGCCCTGCGGAGGGAGGGCACTTATGTGGCTGTCATCGGGCCTGCCGGCATCGACGCCTCGGCCGCCCGCGGTGGAACGGAAGCGAGTGACGGATGGCATGGGAAGCGTGGCTGCGTCCAGCGGTCGGTGCGTCCTTTCGCAGAGGCGCAGGCGATGTGGCGAGGGCTTGCAGCTGTTACTTCCAGGCATTCGCCCGCTGTTGTTCATGTTCACGG
>CAYLOH010000102.1:0-1789 GCA_964385255.1 uncultured Rubrivirga sp.
GTGGCATGTCGCGCTGGTGCTCGCCGTGTACGGCGCGACGGTGACCGTGATGCCCGCGATCCGCGAACTGCTGCCGCCGAAGTTCGTGCTGCCGGCGTTCGTGATCGCGATGTTGCTGGGTTGGCTCGTCCAGACCGCGCTCGACCTCGCGAAGGTCGGGCAGTACATCGACGCCAAGACCATCGGCAGCATCGGCTCGCTGACCACCGACTATCTCGTCGCCTTCGGCATCGCATCGATCAATGTGCAGCTCGTGCTGACGCACGCTATGCCGCTCGTCGTGTTCGCGCTGCTCGGTGTCGCGCTCTGCGTCGGCTGGTTGCTGCTCGTCGCACCGCGCGTGTTCGGGCCGCGCTGGTTCGAGTCCGGCATCTTCACCTATGGCTGGAACACCGGGACCATCGCCTTCGGGGTCGCGCTGCTGCGCGTCGTCGACAAGCGCTCCGACTCGCGGGTGCTCTCGGACTACGGCGTCGCATACGTGGCGATCGGGCCGCTCGAGGCCATCCTCTACACGAGCGTGCTGTGGGCGCTCGCCACCGGCCATCTGTTGGCGCTGGGCGTGGGGTTGGTGGCATCGGCCACCGTCATGGCGGTGCTGGCGGTACGGCAGGGGCGCAGGACGACCTAGCACCGTCGGCTCAATTTTTGAGCCAGCCCATCGCCATCATCGGTGCATATCCCCCCCGCCACCCGCCGAGGAGCGCTCGCCATGACCTGCCAACGCCGCACCAACGCCATCCTCACCACCCTCGCACCGCTCACGCTCTTCGCGCTCGCCGTCCCGGCGCAGGCGCAATCGATCGGCCGCCTGTCGGCGAACCCCTACCAACAGGACTCGACGAGCAATCCCCATTCGTCGGTCGGCAGCCCTTACAGCCCGAGCAGCATCAACAACCCCCACGGCACCTACGGCAGCCCGTTCAGTCCGAACAGCGTCAACAACCCGTACGCCACCGACACGCCGCGTCTCTACGACCAGCAAGGCCACTACCGCGGCAAGCTCTCCTCGAACCCGTATGACCCGGAGTCGATCGCGAACCCTCACGGCAAGTACGGCAGCCGATACTCCAGCGAGAGCATCAATAACCCGCACGGCGCGGGCAGCCCCCATCGGCAGGACAGCCCGAACAACCCGTACGGCCAGGGCTGGACGATCGTGGCACCGGACAACCGTCGCTGATCGGTCACCATCAGCTAGAGATCTAACAGATGCCGCGGCAACTCCATCCGGTCATGGAGTAGCCGCAGGACTTCGATGGTCTCCTCGTCCAGGACCCTCTAGACCACGAAACGGCGTAGTTGTCGACGGTCCACGTCGCGATGGCGATGAAGTCGACTTCAGCGTGCGCCGTCCACCGGACGCGCCAGTTCCGGGTCACGCCCCCTTGGTCACTTTGGCGCTGGCCGCTGCGAGATGTGCACGCAACGACTCTTTCGAGTCGAAGGTCTGGAACCTACCGGCATCGATGTCGGTGATCCCAGCCTTGACCGCGGCCCGCAAGGCCTTCAAGCGATAGGCATCTTCGGCTTCGCGCTGCTCCACCAGGCGCAAGCCCTCGCGCAACACCTCGCTCGCGTTCTGATAGCGCCCGCTGCCGACCAACCGCTCGACCAGCAAAGCCTGATGGTCGGTCAGGACCACATTACGGGTGGGCATCGAAGGTTCCTCGACAGTGATTGGCATACTATGCCAATCGGTCGGCTTAGCGTCCATTCCGACATGCATGGTGGGTATCCTCAGGTTTGCGGCAGATCCAGCCGACGGACATCCAGAGAAGAACACCCC
>CAYLOH010000103.1:0-1619 GCA_964385255.1 uncultured Rubrivirga sp.
GTTCCCACGGATTGATAACTGCCGATTACGGCTGCGGCGATAAGCACGAGCAGCGCCGCGTGGGCACGCTTGGGCCTCATTCCCCACAACTGGGCCTTCTCGGCGTTGAAACTCAAGGCCAGGAGCGGTCGATACAGCGCGAGTGCCACAGCGATGACGATCACCGCCAGGATGGCTTGACCGTAGAGATCTGAGGTGGTCACCCCGAGTGCATCTCCGAACAAGATGCTGGTCAGGCTTCCCGAATATGTGTCCAGTCGGGAGATGATCACCACACCGAGCGCGAGCATGCCCACGAACAGCAGGCCGATGGACGTGTCCTCACTGAGCACGGTTTGCCGGTTGACGACCTCGATGGCAAAAACCATCACGGCTGCTGCAACGGCAGCACCGAGCAGTGGGTTGATGTCCAGAACGACCGCTGCCGCGATGCCGGGAACCACACCGTGCACGAATGCATCACCGAAGAAACTCATTCCGCGCAGAACCAGCCACGTGCCGACCACCGAAGTCATTAGTGCGGCGAGCACACCACCGAGAAGCGCCCGCTGCTGGAAGGCGAGGGCGAACGGCTCGGTGA
This sequence comes from uncultured Rubrivirga sp., assembly GCA_964385255.1. Lineage (GTDB taxonomy): Bacteria > Actinomycetota > Actinomycetes > S36-B12 > S36-B12 > S36-B12. Next base: position 581 of record CAYLOH010000103.1, read on the forward strand.
ACCACTCCACGGGCGTCAGTGTCGCAGGTTGTCGGGGAAGGCCGCGTGGGCTACGACCGCCCTACGACTTTGCGGTCAAAGCACCGGAGATGAGTTCGGCATTTGTGCGCATCATCGATATGTAGTCCTCCGCACCCGAACCGGGCTCACCGAGGCTTTCCACGAAGAGCGACACCACCTGGGTGTTTCCGCCGACCTCTCCTGCCACGGCCTCGGCCAGGGCGGTGGGGTTGGCGGTATTCGCGAAGATCACGTCGACACCCTCCTCACGCATGACCGCGACCAACTCGGCCAGATCCGCACTGCTCGGCTCGGCAAGTGTGGTTCCCGCCGGGATCACGGTTCCGGCAATCTCGTATCCATAGACGTCCGCGAGGTATCCCAGTGCCTCGTGGTCGGTTACGAGCACCCGCTGGTCGGCCGGCACAGACTCCAGGAGGGCGCGGACGTCAGCCTCGGCTGCGCGGATCTCCTCTGCAATCTGCATGCCGCAGTCGGCATAGGCCTGACCGCCACTGGTGGCGAGTTCTTCACCGATGATCTGCGCGGCGTTCGCCATCCGGTTCATATCCAGCCAGAAGTGCGGATCTTCGCTGCCGTGATCATGACCGTGATCGTCGGTCTTGGCTTCATCGTGAGCGTGTTCCTCATCGCTGTGATCATGACCGTGATCGTCGGTCTTGGTCTCGTCGTGAGCATGACCTCCGTCGCCGTGATCATCGTGACCGACGGCACCGAAGGGAATGGGATCCACGAGCTCGGCGATCTCGATCACCGTCGCTCCGTCGGAAGCGGCGTTTTGTAGTGCGTCGTCGAGTCCGGCTTCCAGCCCAAGTCCGTTCGCGATGACCACCTGCGCGGAGACCATCTCGGCGACCTGGGCGGATGACGGTGAGAAGTCGTGCGGATCCGCGCCGATGGGCATCAAGGTGGTGACGGTGGACTCGGGATTTGCGCACGCGACTATCTGTGACGCGACGCTTCCCAGCACGGTGGTGGTGGCGACGACCTGAACGGGGGCGACGTCGCTGGTTGGTGC